>JAZTZR010000001.1:0-7914 GCA_045637545.1 Vescimonas sp.
GCGTTTGCTTGGGTGCGTTTTTCTATTCTGCCGCTTCTGTCAGCGGCCACTGCCGGCCCGTGTGGACGATGGTATATTCCCCATCCAGTATCAGCTCGGAGATGGGTACCACCGTGTACCCCTCATGGATGAGATACTCCAGAATACGGGGCAGCGCCTCCGGCGTATGGAGCGCAGCGTTGTGGAACAGCACGATGCTGCCATTCTGCACCTTCGAAGTAACGCGCTCAAAGATGGTGTCGGCATCGTAGTCCTTCCAGTCGAGGGAGTCCACATCCCACTGGATGGGCTCCATCCCCATGGAGCGCACCGCCGCGATCACATGGTCATCATACTCACCGTAGGGACAGCGCAAAAGAGTAGGCGTCACGCCGGTGATGGCGGCAATTTTTTCGTTGCAGGCCGTCACATCGGCAATGATCTCCTCGGTGGAGAGGCTGTTGTAGTGAGCGTGATCGTCCGAGTGGTTCATAATCTCCATCCCGGCCTCGTGGAGCTGCGCCACCGACTCGGGATAGCGATCCACCCAATCCCCCACCACAAAGAAGGTGGTTTTGATGTTATAGCGCCCCAGAATGTCGATGAGCTGCTGCGTATCCTCGTTACCCCACGCCGCGTCAAATGAGATGGCGCAGCGCTTGGCATCGGTCTCCACGCAGTAGATGGGCAGCTGCCGCTCCGTTGTGGATACTGCCGTGGAGGCCGGAAACAGCACGGCACAGAAGATCCCTGCCACCGCCAGCACCGTCACCACGGCGGCCACCACACCGCGGCGCAGGAAAATGACCTTTTTACCTCTCTCTTTCTCCTCCGAATGTCTCTGCCAAAGCTTACCTTTCATACCATCCCATCCTTTCCCGTCTCCAGTATACGGATGGCAGACATAAAAAATGACCGCGCAGCGGATAGCTGCGCGGTCATTTGTATCATCATGTGCTTATGCCTTCCACAGGCCGTGGAGGTTGCAGTACTCGTACACTGCCTCCACCTCGTCGCCCTCGCACAGGGAGAAGCAGACCTTGGGTGCTTCACCGGGCTTGAGGCACTTGCGCTGATTGCCCTGCTTGGTCTGCAGAGAGACCCACTCGATATAGTGCTCGGGCAGCATGGGATGCTCCACAGAGCCCACGGTCACATAGACCTTGCCATCCTTCACCTCATAAACGGGAACATGCTTCTCCACAGCAGCATCGGTGGTGCCGGGAACCAGCTCGCTCATCTTCTCACCGCAGCACACCACGGGCACGCCGCTGTCCTTCACCTTGGCAATAATGTTGCCGCAATGCTTACAAATATAGAACTTCTGCTCCATCGTTGTTTCCTCCCGATTGATAAATTTCGCATAACGCTACATTCAGTATACTCTCAAATCTGCTTCTGTCAAGGCAAAAAAGCGTGAAAAACGCCCTGCAGCTAAGTCGCTGCAGGGCGCAAAATACCTGTTGTTTTCTCTTAGATGTTGACGCTGCCGTGCCCCACCTCGGGCTTGTTCAGTTCTGCACATCTCTCATATTCCACGCGCATGACGGCATTGATGGTATGGCGGCCATAATCATCCAGCATGGCGTATCGGGTCAACAGTTCCTCGGTATTCTCCGTCAGATAAAATGCGGCGTCATCGCCCAGTGCCTTGATTCCCAGCGCCTTGCACATCTGCAGCACCGTGTCAAAGCTGGATCCGCCCACACCGTTATGCAGGGCGCTGTTCACCGTAGACAGGGGAACGCCCACGGCAAAGGCAAACTGCCGCACACTTCTGTACTGCTTGCTGATCTCACTGCGAATGATTCTCGTAAGGTTATCCATGTTCTCTTTCCTCTTTCGCACTACGCCTTTTTCTTTATTTCCAAATTTCCAATATTAGGTAATTGTAATTATACACCATCGCTTTTGGTTATGCAAGTCGGTTATATACTAATTCACAAATTTTTTATATATTGGGGGGAAACTTTTTCCTCCCACGCAATCCGCTCTTTTCACGGAAATGCTCTTTTATTTTGTCCAAAAATATGATATACTATACCGGTATATCATATTTTATGCATCTGTGCCTTTACAGAAGGAGTGCTCGTATGAAAATTATTATCGTTGGCAACGGTAAAGTCGGCTTTGCCATTGCCCAGACCCTCTCTCAGGAGGGACACGATATCACCATCGTCGATCAGAATATCTCGGCGCTGCAGCGCGGCGAGGGTACGCTGGATGTCATGTGCATGGAGGGCAACGGCGCCTCCATTTCCGTGCTGATCGAGGCGGGTGCCCGCAGTGCCGATCTGGTCATTGCCGTCACCAACCATGACGAGACCAATCTGGTCTGCTGCCTGATCGCCAAGAAACTGGGTGCAGGCCATACCGTAGCCCGCGTGCGCAACACCGACTACCGCCGCGACGCAGAAATGCTCAAGCGGGAGATCGGTCTGGACATGGTCATCAACCCCGACCGTGCCGCCGCACAGGAGATCGCCCACATTCTCTCCTTCCCTGAGGCCTTCAGTGCCGAGCCCTTTGCCCGGGGCATCATCTCTATGATCGGTGTACAGCTGACAGAGGAGGATGCCATCTGCGGCAAGCCCCTGAAGGAGCAGCGCCAGCGTCAGGCGGAGGTGCTGTTCTGTGCCGCCGAGCGGCAGGGTGAATACCTCATCCCCAACGGCGAATACACTCCCATGAGCGGCGACAAGCTCTACATGGTGGGCAGCAACCGAGAGCTGCAGAAGATGCTGCGCTATATGGGCAGAACATGGAATAAGGTGAAAAATGTCTCCGTTCTCGGTGGCAGCCGCACTGCCATGTATCTGGCATGGGAATTGCAGCACACCGGCTGCCGCGTCCGTATCGTGGAAAAAGATCCTGAGCGCAGCCGCGTTCTCTCGGCTGAACTGCCCCAGGCTGTGGTGATCCTGGGCGACGGCTCCGACAACACATTGCTGCAGCAGGAGGGCATTCTGGATGCCGACGCCTTCGTGTCCGTCACCAACCGCGACGAGGACAACCTCTTGATGGCCATGCACGCCCTGCGCAACGGGGTGCCCAAGGTGCTGGCCAAGATGACCCGTCCCAACTATATGGAACTGGTGGCATCCACCGGCATCGAGTCCATCATCTCCCCCAAGGATATTGTGGCCGCCCAGATCACCAGCTATGTCCGTGCGCTGGGCAACGCCGAGGGCAGCAAGGTGGAGACGCTGTACAAGCTGCTGGGCGGCGAGGTGGAGGCGCTGAGCTTTACCGCCACTGCCACGGCACAGACCATGCTGGGCAAGCCCCTGAAGGATCTTACATTGCGCCGCAGCGTGCTGCTGGCCGCCATCGTCCGCCGGGGCGAGATCATCATCCCCGGTGGTATGACCACCATTGAGGAGGGCGATCAGGTGATCGTGGTCTCCCGCTCCATCGGTCTGGATGACCTGACGGATATCCTGGCATAACACGAAAAGAAAAAATCCACCCGAACGGGTGGATTTTTTTATTCATACGGATTTGGATTATCGGTGCAGCCAAGAAGATAATCAATGCTGGTTCCATAAAATTTCGCCAACTTGATCAGCACCTCAGGAGGGATATTGACCTGTCCCAGCTCATAGCCGGAATAGGTCGTTTGATGAATTTGCAAATATTCCGCCAGTTCCCGCTGCTTTAAGTCTCTATCCTCACGCAGGTCACGAATACGCTGATACACGGTCATCACCTCGCGGATATTATGCCTTAAGGATAATCGTCTTATTGACTTTTAAGGATAATATCCTTAAAATAGGCATGAGGTGATGCTATGAAACTCTTATGTAAAAAATGTTTTTGTGCAGAGTATCCCAGTGATTATCAAATGTTTTTTGAGATGTCTGCCATCGATGTTATCTGCGAAAAATGCGGAAACAAAAAAAGGGTTGTTGTCAATTATTCTATGGTCCGGCCAAAGAAAACGACATATCTTTCTCTCGGCCCTTCCGAAACAAGCGATGATTGAAAAGAGCTTTTCCCACTTACAGCAGGAAAAGCTCTTTATCTTTTCATATTTTCTTCTCCAGACACACCAGATCAACATTGGGAATGCCGTTGAAAACGCATTGGACAATGCCCGGTTCGCGATAGCCCAGATGGGCATAGAGCCGGCGGGCGGGCTTATTGAGGGCATTGGTGTCCATGCGGAGATAGGGACACCCCATCTCACGGGCCAAGTCCTCATAAAAGGCCACAAAGGCTGTGCCGCAGCCCTGTCCCGCCGCAGCGGGGTCGACTACCAGCGTGTGGAGCACCAGCACTTCTTCGGGAGCAGCCTCGTACTGCCACGGACAGTCCAAATATTCCTCGCCTTGCTCCTGATTGATCTTGGCGGCAGCCACCACGCGGCCGTCCAGTTCCATGACGAACAGCTCACCCTTTTCCCAGGCATCCTGCGCCGTCTTTTCCGTGGGATACACGCCGCGGATCCAGCCGATGGTCTTTTCGCGGTTTTCCTCTACGGTGTGAATGGCCTCATAGATGGCACTCACCGCCGCAATATCCTCTCTTGTGGCAAGGCGAATCTTCATCTTATACACTCCCTCTCAACAGTAAAACCACCAACACGATCTGCAGCACCAAAATCACAGGCAGACCCACAGAGAACTGCTTATGACGGGTCTTGTGGCGGAAGGTGCGCATACCGAGAATGGCACCCACACTGCCGCCGATGATGGCAAGGCCCAGCAGCGTCTTTTCCGGGATGCGCCAGGCATCTGCCTTGGCCTTCAGCTTATCCAAACCGAAGGCGAGGAACGCCACCACATTGATGACGACAAGATAAATCAAAATACTGTCCATTTTACTTCACCATCTCGCAGGCAACAGCGGTGGCCAGACGGGCATTGTTGAACACCAGCTGAATGTTGGAATCGAGGCTGTCACCGCCGGTGATCTCCTTGATCTTGGCCAGCAGGAAGGGGGTGGTCTCCTTGCCGTGGATGCCCTTTTCCTCTGCCTCGGCAACGGCCTTGTCAATGGCGGCGTTGATGGTGGCGGCATCCATAGCGTACTCCTCGGGGATGGGGTTGGTCACCAGCATACCGGCCTTGAGGCCCATCTCACGCTGGGCGTTGAAGGCAGCGGCGATCTGGGCGGGATCGTCCATGCGGTAGTCCACGCCGAAGCCGGAGGAGCGGGTATAGAAGGCGGGCAGCTCCTCGGTGCCGTAGCCGATGACGGGGACACCCTTGGTCTCCAGATACTCCAGCGTCAGGCCCAGATCCAGAATGGACTTGGCGCCGGCGCACACCACCATCACAGGGGTCTGTGCCAGCTCCTCCAGATCGGCGGAGATGTCCATGGTGGTCTCGGCACCGCGATGCACACCGCCGATGCCGCCGGTGGCAAACACGGAGATACCGGCCATATGGGCGATCATCACAGTGGTGGTCACAGTGGTAGCACCGTCCTTACCCAGTGCCACCAGCACGGGCAGGTCGCGGCGGCTGGCCTTGGCCACACCGGCGCCGGTACGGCCCAGATAGTCGATCTCCTCGGCGCTGAGGCCCGCCTTCAGGCGACCGCCCAGCACGGCGATGGTGGCGGGCACGGCGCCGCCGTCACGGATGATCTTCTCCACAGCCAGCGCCGTCTCCACATTCTGAGGATAGGGCATACCGTGGCTGATGATGGTGCTCTCCAGCGCCACAACAGGCTTACCTTCGGCAAGAGCCTCGGCCACCTCGGGGGCGATATCCAGATACTTGTTCATAGCATTGTTTCCTCTCTTTTGGCTAATATATAAATGTTTTCTTTACTCATTTGGGGGTGAATGGTACTCTCCGCCGTGCAGGCGAAGGCTCCGGCACAGATGGCCTCCCGGGCCACTGCGGCAAGGGGCTTTTTCTCCAGCAGCGCCGCTGTCAGCGCCGCCACCATGGCGTCGCCGCCGCCGGTGGCGTTGGCCACCTCCACTTTCGGACAGGGCAGACGCACGCTCTCGCCGCTGCGGGACTTGGCAAAGATGCCGCGGGAACCGAGAGAGAGATAGACCTGCTCCATACCGAGGGATAACAGCGCATCGGCCGCCTTCTCCTCATCGCCCTCCTGCTCAATGGGAATACCCGTCAGCAGCGATGCCTCCAGCGCATTGGGCTTGAAGGCGTAGAGTTTGGGCAGCACACGGCGCAGCTTCTCGGCCTTCACCGTGGACACAGGATCGGCCACCATGGGGACGGTACAGTGCTCCGAGAGCCAGACGAGGCTCTCCTCCGGCGTGTTGGCATCCAGCACCACCATGTCGAAGCCATTGATCTTCTCGATACGCTCACGGAAGAAGTCCACCGTCATGTGGCGGTAGATGTCCATATCACTGAGTGCCAGTGCCATATCGCCGTCTGCATCCAATAAGTAGAGATAGGTGGAGGTGCGCTCGCCCTGCACCGTGGGAGAGAGGCTGAAATCGAGTCCGATCTCCCGCGAGTTCTGCCGCAGCTGTGCGGCGAATCCGTCGTCACCCAGCACCGTCAGCAATGCGGTATCCACGCCCAGCAGGCAGAGATTGTGGGCAATGTTGCGGCCCACGCCTCCAAAAGAGGTGGTAACAGAGCCGGGGTTGGAGTCCTGCATCCGCAGCGCAGCAGCACTTCTGCCGCCGATATCCACATTTACCGCGCCGATGACCAACACGCGAGGCATGGCCGCCACTCTCCTCTCACAGGGAATTTTCAATCACATTCTACCTTTGCACAGGAAAAAAGTCAACGCTTTCCCCCTTGTCAATAGAGAAATTGTGGTATATAATAAACTGTCACTATGCAACTACACAGAAAAAGGTGAATGAATATGGAACGAGTAAAAATTGCAGCCCTCTTTGCCGACGCCGAGGTCTTTGGCGGCAAGGAGATCACCGTGTGCGGCTGGGCCCGCACCATCCGCGACATGAAGACCTTCGGCTTCATCGAGCTCAACGACGGCTCCTGCTTCAAGAATCTGCAGGTGGTCATGTCCGCTGAGGAGCTCAATAACTATAAGGAGATCGCCGCACAGAATGTGGGCGCCGCCCTCATCGTCCGTGGCACCGTGGTGCTGACCCCCGAGGCCAAGCAGCCTCTGGAGGTAAAGGCCGCCGAGATTTTTGTGGAGGGCAAGTCCACTCCCGACTATCCCCTGCAGAAGAAGCGCCACAGCGTGGAGTTCCTGCGTACCATCCAGCATCTGCGCCCCCGCACCAACCTCTTCTCCGCTACCTTCCGCGTCCGCTCCGTGGCCGCCTGGGCTGTCCATGACTTCTTCCAGAGCCGCGGCTTCGTGTATGTGAACACCCCCATCATCACCGGCAGCGACTGTGAGGGCGCCGGCGAGATGTTCCGCGTCACCACGCTGGATCTGGAGAACCCGCCCCGTCTGGAGGACGGCTCCATCGACTACTCTCAGGACTTCTTCGGCAAGGAGACCAGCCTGACCGTTTCCGGCCAGCTGAACGCCGAGAACTTTGCCATGGCCTTCGGCGATGTGTACACCTTCGGCCCCACCTTCCGCGCCGAGAACTCCAACACCGCCCGTCACGCCGCCGAGTTCTGGATGATCGAGCCGGAGATGGCCTTCTGCGATCTCGATGGCGATCTGGCAGTCATGGAGGCTATGGTCAAGCACATCATCCGCACCGTGCTGGACAAGTGCCCCCAGGAGATCGAGTTCTTCAATTCCTTCGTGGACAAGGGCCTCAAGGAGCGTCTGGAGCTGGTGGCTTCCTCTGACTTCGGCCGCATCAGCTACACCGAGGCTGTGGAGATCCTGAAAAAGAACAACGACAAGTTCGACTACAAGGTGGAGTGGGGTACCGATCTGCAGACCGAGCATGAGCGCTATCTCACCGAGAAGGTGTTCCAGCGTCCCGTGTTCGTCACCGACTATCCCAAGGATATCAAGGCCTTCTATATGCGCCTCAATGACGACGGCAAGACCGTCGCC
>JAZTZR010000002.1:0-11519 GCA_045637545.1 Vescimonas sp.
CCTACACCACCGAGGAACTGACAAAGTGGCTCCATGATGCCGGCTTTACCGATGTGCGCCTCCACGGCGACACGGTGCGCCGCAAGCCCCGTGAGGGGGAGCAGCGGATCTATGTCAGCGCCATCAGAAAGTGAGGGGCAGAGATGTATTACAGTAGTTTCTGGGGCTTTTGCGCCCTTGCCCTGTTGTTGGTGCTCCACGGTGGCTACCGCGTGTACAGTCTGGGCATCAAGCGCGCTCTGCAAAGAGCGAAAAAGAGCAGCCGTGTCTTGCTGTTTGTGACGGCTGCGGTAGTGGCGGCGGTATTTGTAGCGGGTATCGTGATGATGCTGCTGCAAGTGGAGGCTCCCGCCATCCACGGCATGGGCCTGATCGTGTTGCTGCTGGCCTTTGCGCTGAACGGCCTTTTGCGCCGCTGCGCCCAAGAGGCGGAAGAGAACGAAGAAGAATGAGGAACATTATCCATGAGTGATCGTATTGTAAGAGCTATTTCCAGCGACGGCCTTGTGCAGGCTGCCGCCATTTGCAGCCGTGACATGGTGGAGCGGGCACGCCAGATCCACCATTGCTCCCCCGTAGCCACGGCGGCGCTGGGCCGTGCGTTGTCGGCGGCCAGTTTGATGGGCAACGCCCTGAAGGGTCAGGGTGCCAGTGTGACGCTGCAGTTCAAGGGCGGCGGCCCCTTGGGTACCGTGCTGGTGGTGTCCGATGCCGAGGGCAACGCCCGCGGCTACGCCGTCAATCCCCAGACCGACCTGCCTCTGCGAAGCGATGGAAAGCTGGATGTGGGCAGCGCCGTGGGCAGCGAGGGTACGCTGACCGTCATTAAGGATTTGAATATGCGTGAGCCCTATGTGGGCACCGTTGATTTGCTGGGCGGCGAGATCGCCGAGGATGTGGCGGCCTATTTCGTGGAGTCTGAGCAGATCCCCACCGCCTGTGGCCTCGGTGTGCTGGTGGACCGCGACCGCTCTGTCAAGGCGGCGGGCGGCTACATCATCCAGCTGCTGCCCGGTGCCACTGAGGATACCATCGTGAAGGTGGAGGGCGGCATTATGGCCGCCGGCAGCGTCAGCTCTTTTTTGGAGCAGGATGACGACCCCGAGCACCTTTTGCGCCATGTGATGTCCGACTTCGACATCAAGGTCTTTGATGCCACCGATGTGGAGTACCGCTGCTACTGCAGCCGTGAGCGCGTGGAGAAGGCGTTGGTGGCGCTGGGTAAGGACGAACTGGAGAAGATCATCGCCGAGCAGGGCGGCTGCGAGATGACCTGCCAGTTCTGCGATGTGGTGTATAACTTCACCGTCGACGACCTGCGCAAGATCATCGATAATCTGTAAAAGAAGAAACATCACCACCCGAGAGGGTGGTGATGTTTTGTATGGTGGGCACCGAAACGATCCACAGGATCGTTTCTCTCGCTATCGCTCGTGCAAGGGGGGTGTGTGAGGGGGGACGAAGTCCACCCCTCACCTGTAAAATAAACCCGCCGTAGGCGGGCAGTTTGCATCGCAAACTGTAACTCCAAAAAAGAAAATCCCCATCCGAATGGATGGGGATTCTTTTTTGGAGCGGGCGACGAGGCTCGAACTCGCTACCTCGACCTTGGCAAGGTCGCGCTCTACCAGATGAGCTACGCCCGCATGCGGCACCGACCGTATTCGGTCAGTGCCTTGGTGCCTCCGGTCGGAGTTGAACCAACGACACGCGGATTTTCAGTCCGCTGCTCTACCAACTGAGCTACAGAGGCAAATGGCGACCAAGAAGGGGCTCGAACCCTCGACCTCCAGCGTGACAGGCTGGCGTTCTAACCAACTGAACTACTTGGCCGTATTTGGTGGGAACAACTGGACTCGAACCAGTGACCCCCTGCTTGTAAGGCAGGTGCTCTAACCAGCTGAGCTATGCTCCCGATTCTGCCGCGTCAAGCGACATGAGTTATTATACTCACGCAGTGGCACAATGTCAACAAAAATTTTCAAATTTTTGAGATTTTTTTCTTAAGAGGGAGGGAGAGGAGAAAATCCCTTGGACAGAGGCTGATTCCGTGCTATACTGGGAAAAAAGAAACGACGGAGGAATGGATATGCACAAGATACTATTCGTTTGCCACGGCAATATTTGCCGCAGTCCTATGGCAGAGTTTGTCATGAAGGATCTGGTGAAAAAGGCGGGGCGGGAGCACGCCTTTCACATCGCTTCGGCGGCGGTGAGCCGCGAGGAGATCGGCAACGGGGTCTATCCGCCCGCCCGCCGGAAGCTGGCCCAGCACGGCATCGGCTGCGCAGGTCATGCCGCACGGCAGATGACGGTGCAGGACTACGAATACTACGACCTGCTGATCTGCATGGATGGCTCCAATATGCGCAGGATGCACGCCATCTGCGGCGGCGATCCCGAGGGCAAGATGCGAATGCTTCTGGATTACGCAGGCCGCAGCGGCGATGTGGCCGACCCCTGGTACACGGGCGACTTCGACGCCACATGGCACGATGTGCTCTCTGGCTGTCAGGGGCTGTTGGAGGCACTGGAATAATGCAAAAAGCACCGCTGTGAGCGGTGCTTTTTATGTATGCAACCGTTTTTGCAGGATAGGGCAGAGGGCGGCGGTGAGGAGAACCTTCGCCGCGTCGAAAGGGAGAAAGGGGATACATCCCAGCATCAGCAGCTTCCTAAAGGGAATATCCTGATGGAGATAGCCGTTTAAAATCAGCGCCATATAGGGCAGGCCCACGAGATAGAGAACGGCCAATCCCGCAAGAGTGGCGAGGAGAATACGGCGTGGGGCAGCGCTGCCCTTGGTGATGCCGCCGATGACGGCTGCGGCGGCGATAAGTCCCAGCAGAAAGCCGAAGGTGGGCTGCAGCACATAGCCAAAGCCGCCGCCCATGGTAAAAAGGGGCAGCCCGATCAGGCCCAGCGCCACATAGAGCGCCTGTGATACGGCGCCCCATTTCGCCCCCAGCATGACGCCTGCCATGGCGGTGATGAGGAACTGGGGCGTCACCGCCACAGGGCCCAGGGGGATGCGGAGAAAGGCGGCAGCCGCCGTCAGGGCGGCAAAGAGTGCCGCAAAGGTCAGTTCTCTTACTTTCAATTTGCCGCCTCCTTTCAGGGGATACCCTCACCATACAGGCACAGGGGCGGTTTGTCAAGGGTGGACGCTTTCCCCCTTTACGGCGGCGGGGAAAAATGGTAAAATGAGCATACTATGTGTAAAGGAGGTGGCCATTCGTGCTACAGTTCTATCGCTATGAGGAGGTCACCTCCACCAACGATGTGGCCAAAGCCCTTGCCCGTGAGGGAGAGCAGGGGGCTGTCATCGTCGCCCGCAGCCAGAGCGCAGGACGGGGACGAAAGGGCCGCAGCTTCGAGTCAGCCGCAGGATTGGGGCTCTATGTCTCGGTGCTGTGGCGGCCCCTGTGCAGCGCCGAGGACCTGCTGCCCCTGACCGCCATGGCGGCGGCCTCGGCGGCTATGGCCATCGAATCCGTTATGGGCAGGGAAGTGGGTATCAAATGGCCCAACGATTTGGTGCTCAACGGCAGGAAAATCGCGGGCCTGTTGACCGAATCCGCCCTTCGACCCGATGGCGGCGTGGATTTCGTGGTGCTGGGCCTTGGTTTGAATGTACACCATAAGGCATCGGACTTTTCTCCTGAGGTGGCGGCCATCGCCTCGTCGCTGGAGGCAGAGCTGGGCTGTGCCGCCGATGATGGGGCGCTGGAAGAGGCGGTGGTGGACGCACTTTTGCAGACGCTGCGGCATCTGTGTGCCCCTGAGACCTATCTGGACGAATACCGCCGCCGCTGTGTGACGGTGGGGAAGAGCTGCCGATTGCTGCCTCAGAACGAGGAGGTGCAGGCATTGGATGTCGACGCTCGCTACGGCCTTGTGGTGGAGCGGGAAGGAAAACGGGAGACCGTCCGCAGCGGCGAGGTATCGGTGCGCGGTCTGTACGGATATGTATAAGATAGGAGCAAAATGCGTGAAAAAGATTGGACAACTACTGCTCACCTTTGCCAAGGTGGGTGTGATGACCTTCGGCGGCGGTATGGCCATGCTGCCCATTTTGCAGCGGGAAGTAGTGGAAACCCGCGGCTGGGCCACGGAGGAGGAGCTGACAGACTACTTCGCCATCGGACAGTGTACCCCCGGCATTATTGCCGTCAATACCGCCACCTTTGTGGGCCATAAGCAGGGTGGATTGTTCGGTGCTGTGGCGGCCACCTTTGGCATCGTGCTGCCCTCGCTGGTCATCATTATGATTCTGGCGGGCATCATCGGAGAATTCTCCCATGTGGCGGCGGTGCAGCACGCCTTTGCGGGCATCCGCGTGTGCGTCTGCGTGCTGATTTTCAATGCGGTTCTCAAGCTGTGGAAAAACGCCGTGAAGGACTATAAAGCAGTGCTGCTTTTTGTGGCGGTACTGGCACTGTCGCTGCTGACGGACATCACGCCCGTGGTGCCGGTGGTGGCCTCCGCCGTGGCGGGCATCCTCATCAAAGCGGTGGGAGGTGCGAAAAAATGATTTATCTGCAGCTGTTTTACGAGTTTTTCAAGACCGGTCTTTTCGCCGTGGGCGGCGGTCTTGCCACGCTGCCTTTTTTGGAGGACATCTCTCAGCGAACGGGGTGGTTTACCTCCGGGCAGCTGGCGGATATGCTGGCCGTCAGCGAGTCCACCCCCGGCCCCATCGGCGTCAATATGGCCACCTATGTGGGCTTTGAGACGGCGGGCATCCTCGGTTCCCTGTGTGCTACCTTCGGCCTTGTGCTGCCCTCGCTGATCATCATCCTGCTGGTGGTGAAGGTGCTGGAGAAGTTCCGCACCAACCGCTATGTGGACGCGGCCTTCTACGGCCTGCGCCCCGCCTCGGTGGCCATGGTGGCCTCGGCGGGTCTGGGCGTGGCGGCTATGGCGCTGCTGAATCTGGGCGCATCGGGTCTTGCCATTTTCCGCTGGAAGGAACTGGCATTGGCAGCGGTGATTCTGGTGCTGACCCGCTTTGTGCCCAAGGTGAAGAATTTCCACCCCATCGTGTTCATCGCCCTGTCTGCTGCGGTGGGTATCGCCTTTGGCTTCTAAGTGAAAAATAAGTTCCGCTGATGGCAGAAATACGAGATTTGCAGTTGCAATTTTGCCATTGGTGGTGTACCATTAGCGTGGTATGGATTTTTCGTTTTGAAAAGAGAAAGACTTTTAAAATAAGGGAGAAGAGATAATGGAACTGCTGAAAGAACGCATCCGCCGCGAAGGCAAGGTCCTGCCCGGCAACATCATCAAAATCGACGGCTTCCTCAACCACCGCGTGGACACCAAGCTGCTGGGTGACATCGCCGACGAGTTCGCCAAGCACTTCGACACCAGCAAGATCACTGTGGTGCTGACGGCCGAGGCCAGCGGTATCGCACTGGCTACCGCCTGCGCCGAGAAGTACGGTGTGCCTATGCTCTTTGCCAAGAAGGCCAAGAGCGACAACATCGAGAGCGGCCTGATCCAGAGCGAGATCTTCTCCTATACTTATAAGAAGAAGGTGACGCTGCTGGTGTCTCAGGAGTGGCTCAAGCCTGAGGATCATGTGCTGATCATCGACGACTTTATGGCCAACGGTTACGCTATGGGCGGTCTGGTGGACATCGTGAACAAGTGCGGCGCGACCCTGGAGGGTATCGGCGTGGCAGTGGAGAAGGGCTTCCAGGGCGGCGGCGACAAGTTCCGCGCCATGGCAGATGTGCCCTATTACGCACTGGCCGTCATTGAGAAGGCTGACGAGAACGGAATCGTGTTCCGTGGGGAGGAGTAAGCTATGTACGATTACAAGAACAATGTGCGCCCCGAGTCCATGGAGCGCATCACCACCATCGAGCTTGCCAATCAGTTCATTGACGAGCAGGTGGAGGCCATCCGTGCACAGGTAGGCGAGAAGAAGGTGCTGCTGGCCCTCAGCGGCGGTGTGGACTCCTCCGTGGTGGCCGCCCTGCTCATTAAGGCCATCGGCAAGCAGCTGGTCTGCGTCCATGTCAACCACGGCCTCATGCGTAAGGATGAGTCCGAGGCCGTCATCCGCGTCTTTGGCGAGGCCATGGATGCCAACCTCATCTATATCGACGCCACCGACCGCTATCTCGACCTGTTGGCCGGCGTTGCCGAGCCCGAGCGCAAGCGCAAGATCATCGGCGAGGAGTTTATCAAGATCTTCGGCGAAGAGGCCGACAAGCTGGAGGATATCGCCTTCCTCGGTCAGGGCACCATCTATCCCGACATTCTCGAGTCCAAGGATTCCGTCAAGGCCCATCACAATGTGGGCGGTCTGCCCGCATGGATGACCATGGAGCTGGTGGAGCCTGTGAAGCTGCTGTATAAGGACGAGGTCCGCGTGGTGGGCGAGGCTCTGGGCCTGCCCCACAGCATGGTCTACCGTCAGCCCTTCCCCGGCCCCGGCCTGGGTGTGCGCTGCCTGGGCGCCATCACCCGCGACCGTCTCCACGCCCTGCGTGAGGCCGACGCCATCCTCCGCGAGGAGTTTGACAACAACGGTCTGAACCATGTCTGGCAGTATTTCGTGGCTGTCCCCGACTTCAAGAGCGTGGGCGTCCGCGACGGCAAGCGCTACGAGGGTTGGCCCGCCATCATCCGCGCCGTCAACACCGTCGATGCCATGACCGCCACCATTGAGGAAGTGCCCTACGCCGTGCTGCACAAGATCACCGAGCGTATCACCCACGAGGTGGAGGGTATCAACCGCGTCTGCCTCGACCTGACCCCGAAGCCCATCGGAACGATTGAGTGGGAATGATCCCATATTGATTCTACGTGGTCTGAAATCTCCTGATTTCAGACCACTTTTTTGTTTTTAGAAGCGGGAATCTTATCAACGATGATAAGGTTTTGATAAGTGTTTTTTCGTTTGCCACACGCCGCCCGTGGGAGAGATCCTGCGGGTGGTAATTTTTTAATAAGTGAGCAGACGATGTAGCTTACGCATGTTTTACATCTATTTCACGCTATGTGGATAGCGAATCCTATCCTGTCGATAAAACTGTTCTAAATAAATTAGTGGGATATATTAAAGAAAATGGAATTGCGAGGCATAACACTATTCTAGCGAACACCAAATACGGTATCAGCAGGCCGCAGCAGCAATTATCAAAAGGAGAAAAAACATAAAGGAAAAAGTGTGGCTTTCCATTGCAGGCATTGTCAAATTTAAAGATTCGTATGGAAATTAAAATTGACATTTCGCTTGTCTCCTCATTACAAATATGCTATATTATTTTTAGTAAAATTCAAAAGGAGACAAGCATGGCAACATTAAAACAGATCGCCGAATACACCGGGTACTCTCTTGCTACGATCTCCCGTATTCTCAGCGGTGATAAAACGCTGTCTGTAACAGAAGAGGCAAGAAGGTCGGTTTTGGAGGCAGCCGGCAGGCTGAACTATCAAGAAACCAAAAGTCGCCGGGGCAGAAATCCAAAAACAGTGCTGCGCCTGGGCTTGGCGGAGATGCTGACCCCTACCCAGCAGCTGGATGACCCGTATTACCTCTATCTGAGCAACTATGTAAAGCAGAGCTGCGCTGAAAAGCGATACGCTCTGACGCCGCTGGAGCGCAAAAATGATCTGTTTATTGCTCCGGCCGAGGAGCCGCTCAATGGCATTATTGCCATCGGACTGTTCACACCCGAACAGATAGAGTCCCTTTCCACCATCACCCCGAATGTGGTATTTCTGGATTCTTCTCCTTTTGAAGAGCGATTTGATTCCGTTGTTCTGGGCTATGAGCTGGGAATTTCTTTGGCAATGGATCACTTGATTCAGTTAAAGCACCGTAAAATCGGCTTTGTCGGGTCTACTTTTAAGTATAAGGACCACCGGCAGGGCATCAAGGAAATTCGCCACCTGAGTTACTGCGCACTGATGGAAAAGCACGGGTTGCAAGAGGAAATGTGCTTCATCGAGTGTCCCATGGAAGTGGAGCCGACGGTCAGTGCCTGGAAAGAATATATTCGTTCCGGCCGTGAGCTGCCTACGGCTGTGATCTGCGGCAACGAAGAAAACGCCATCGGCACGATCCAGTGCCTGTCGCAGGAAGGCTATTCTGTCCCGGTTGATATCTCTGTTGTATCGTTTAATGACACACCGCGTTCGGCTCTGCTAACCCCCTCGCTGACTTCGGTTTCTGTCAATGAAGCTGAAATGGCAAATGCCGCGCTTCGACTTGTTTATGAGCGCGCAGTTCTGCCGGAAAAACCTCCGATTAGGATCATCCCCCTGAAAGTCGTTGTTCCGCCCTCTTTGACCGTGAGAGAGAGCAGCGCAGCATTAAAAGAATAAGAAAACCTGTAGAATCGCACAAAATGAGCTGTATATACCGGCTTGTTTTGTGCGATTCTACAATTTTATTTTTTACTAAAAATTATACTTGATTTTTTACTAAAAATTTGATACAGTGTAATTGCAAAGGAAAAGAACACCAAAACACCGCGAAGCGAGCTTTTTTGATGCGCGGGTATCGCGCAGCGACGCTCGTAACAATCCCATTTTTTGTAGCAAAACAGTATTTGATTTTATAAATGTGGAGGTTTTCCTATGACGCTGACCAAGAATCCCCTGTTCCGTATGGTAAAGAAGACTGTTGGTGGTGCCCTCACCTATGTAGCTGCAACTTTGATTTATGTATCCGGCATCTACCTGTTCGCAACCATGTTTTCTTCCGCCATTTGAGCGCTGCTGCACTGTTTGATTCTGCACAGCGCCTCCCTTCGTGTCTTCCCTCTTTTGAAGAGTTTTCTAAAAAATCCAACAGGGGACTGCCAATAGGCGGTTCCCTGTTGGATTTTTTAGATTACCGCGCCTGACAGCCTTTCTGTTTTCATCCCGGCGCCAACGGAAAAACCCGCCCTGTTGGGCGGGTTTTCTTTGTGTAACGAAGCCTTGCGGCTGTGAAAATCAATGTGCAGGCCGGGATGCAAAAAAGGGCGATGCTGTCAATTTTGGGAAGGTTTTGTGCTCTCCGGCGCGTTGTTGGCATTCCGTGCAAACTGCCAGGCGCTGCGGCACATGTCCTCTACGCTGTGTGCTGCCTCCCAACCGAGAAGCTCCTTCGCCTTGGAAGCATCTGCCCAGAAGGCAGGCAGATCACCATCGCGGCGGGGGCCGATCACATAGTTCAATTTCATGTCGTTTGCATGTTCAAAGGCATGGATCAGTTCAAGGACAGATATACCGTTGCCTGTACCGAGGTTGATGGCCTCAACGCCGCAACAGGCAGTGGCATATTCCAGCGCTTTCAGATGACCAAGTGCAAGGTCGACAACATGAAGATAATCTCTCTGGCAGGTGCCGTCGGGAGTAGAATAGTCAACGCCAAACACCGTCAGCTTTTCCAACTGTCCGGCGGCAACACGGCCGATATAGGGCATCAGGTTGTTGGGGATGCCGTTGGGATCGTCGCCCAGCAGGCCGGATTCGTGGGAGCCGATGGGATTGAAATACCGCAGAAGGATTGCGCTGAAATCGGGATGTGCCGTAACATAATCCGTCAGAATACGCTCGTTCATCACCTTGGACCAGCCATAGGGACTGGAGGACTGAATGGCGGGCATTTCCTCCTTGTAGGGGTAGGGATTCTCGGGGCCGTATACGGTTGCGGAAGAAGAGAAGACAAACTTCTTGCAGCCGTATTTCTCCATGACCTCCAGCAGTGTCAACGTGCTGTCAAGATTGTTTCTATAATACTCCAGCGGTTTTTTGACGCTTTCGCCGACGGCTTTATAGCCGGCGAAATGAATCACGGCATCGATCACATTCCGGGCAAACACGCTCTCGAGCGCTGCTTTATCGCAGATGTCCGTTTTGTAAAAAACAGGACGCTTACCGGTAATCGTTTCAATCCGGTCGATTACATTTTCTTTTGCATTGGAGAGGTCATCCACCACCACAACTTCGTAGTTTGCCTTCAAAAGCTCCACTACGGTGTGGCTTCCAATATAACCGGCACCTCCGGTAACAAGAACAGTCATGTGTTTTCTCCTTTTACTGTTGATTGACAAAGGCAATAAACCGCTCAAATGCCGCCTGCCCCTCTTCGCTGCGCTTATATACACCTGCATGCTCCAGACATTTGGCAAAGACTTTTCCGACTTCGATTTTCAGGATGCTGGAGATATTTTCTACGGTAAAGGTATACCTTGTTTTCAGTTCCGCAACCCACTCAGCATGCTTTTCGAGCTCGCCAATGGGTTCTTCGTCGTTCAGAATCACTTCTTCAAGATCAGTCAGCTCTTTTTTCAACCGGGAAGGAAGCACAGCAAGACCCATGACCTCAATCAGCCCGATATTCTCCTTCTTGATATGGTGCAGTTCAGCGTGGGGATGATAAACACCAAGAGGATGCTCTTCGGTTGTGATATTATTCCGCAGAACAAGGTCAAGCTCATAAGAATCGTTCCTTCTGCGGGCAATGGGGGTAATTGTGTTGTGCGGAGTGTCGCCGGTTTTTGCAAATATGAAAGCGGTTTTATCGGTGTAGCTGCGCCAGCATCCGAGAATCTTATCTGCCAGCTCAACGAGGCGTCCCTTGTCGGCACAGGTGAGGCGAATGACGCTCATAGGCCACTTTACGATGCCTGCCTTGATATCTTCAAATCCATCAAAGCACAGCTCCTTTTCGATGACGGCGCGCTCCATCGGGAAGCAATAGTGGCCGCCCTGAAAATGCTCGTGGCTGAGGATACTGCCGCCAACGATGGGGAGGTCTGCATTACTGCCGACAAAGTAGTGAGGAAACAGCTCAACAAAATCAAGCAGCTTGGCAAAGGCCGAGCGGTCGATCACCATAGGTACATGCTCAGCATTAAAAACAATGCAGTGCTCATCGTAATACACATAGGGGCTGTACTGCAGATACCAGTCGGCACCGGCGATGGTGATGGGGATGATACGGTGATTCTGCCGCGCAGGGTGATTCATTCGACCGGCGTAGCCTTCGTTTTCCATGCAGAGCTGGCACTTAGGGTATCCGGACTGAGGTGCGGATTTTGCCGCGGCAATTGCTTTAGGGTCCTTTTCGGGTTTGCTCAGATTGATTGTTATGTCCAGCGTGCCGTAGTCAGTTGCGGTCATCCAGCGCATATCCTTCTGGATGCGATAGCGCCGGATATAATCTGTATCTTGAGAAAATCTATAGAACCAGTCTGTCGCTGCCTCTGCATTTTCTTCATAAAGTGCTGCGAAGGTTTTCCGGACCTCACGGGGAGGAGGCGTGAGGATACCCATCAGCTTGGTATCCAGCAGATCGCGGCTGGTGATATCGTCGCTGCACACACCGCGCTCCACCGCATTTGCAACCAAAGCCTGGAGAATGTCCTCCAGGGGCAGAGGTCTGGTTTCCTGCGGTTGGAATTCGTCCAGCTGCAGTGCATCAATAATGCAGTTTACAATGTAGGTCTTGTCACAAGGCTCAAAGAGCTTTTTGCAGAGGCCATACTGAATTAAAGCGGAAATATAGC
>JAZTZR010000003.1:0-11374 GCA_045637545.1 Vescimonas sp.
GGGGCCCAGGAAGAGGAATGAGCCGATGGGGCGCTTGGGGTCTTACAATCCCCCGGGCCCGCGGCGAATGGCGCGGGAGACGGCGGAGACGGCCTCGTCCTGTCCCACCACACGTTCGTGGAGGGTGGACTCAAGGCGCAGGAGCCGCGCTCCCTCGTCCTCGGTGAGGCGCTTGACGGGGATGCCTGTCCATGCGCCCACCACGGCGGCGATATCCTCGGCGGTGACGCTGCCGCGGTTTTGCTGCAGCGTGCGGCGGTAGTTGTCTCGCTCGATCTCCAGCTGCTGGGCATAGTTGCTCTCAATGTCCCGGAGCTGGGCGGCCTTTTCGAAGTCCTGTGCCGTTACGGCCTCGTCCTTTTCACGGCGGAGGGTGGTGAGCTTTTCCTCCAGCGCACGGATCTCGGGGGAGGACACCTCGGCGGCCATGCGCACCTGAGAGGCGGCCTCGTCCATCAGGTCGATGGCCTTGTCGGGGAGGAAGCGGTCGTTGATATAGCGGCGGGAGAGGGAGACAGCGGCCTCCAGCGCCTCGTCGGTGATGGTGAGCTTGTGGTGGGATTCGTAGCGCTGGCGCAGACCCTTCAAAATGGACAGGGCATCCTCGGCGGTGGGCTCACCCACGGTGACGGACTGGAAACGGCGCTCGAGAGCGGCGTCCTTTTCGATGTGCTTGCGGTACTCATTCAGTGTAGTGGCGCCCACCACGCGGATCTCGCCGCGGCTGAGGGCGGGCTTTAGGATATTGGCCGCGTCCACGGCACCCTCGGCGGCGCCGGCACCCACGATGGTGTGGAGCTCGTCGATGAAGAGGATCACATTGCCATCGGCTTTCACTTCTTCCAGCGTGTTCTTGATGCGCTCTTCGAACTCGCCGCGGTACTTGGTGCCGGCCACCATGCCGCTGAGATCAAGGCTTAAGACCTTCTTGTCCAGCAGCTCCTCGGGCACATCTCCGGAGACGATTTTCGATGCCAGACCCTCGGCGATGGCGGTCTTGCCTACGCCCGGCTCACCGATGAGGCAGGGGTTATTCTTGGTGCGGCGGGAGAGGATCTGGATAACGCGCTTGATCTCACTGTCGCGACCGATGACAGGGTCCAGCTTCCCCTGTCGGGCGGCCTCGGTCAGGTCGCGGGTGAACTCAGAGAGAGTTTTGCCCGTCTTTTTGGCCTCCTTCTGGGGGGCGGCATTAGCGGTGACGGGACGGGTTTGGCTCAGCTGCTGCTGGATGGCGGCGTAGAGGTGGCGGGGGTCGAGCCCCACGGTGCGCAGGATGCGCAGGGCCATGTTGTTGCCCTCCCGGAGCATACCCATCAAAAGGTGCTCGGTGCCCATGTGGCTGCCGCCGCTGCGGCGGGATTCGGCAACGGCCAGCTCCACCACGCTGCGGGCGCGGGGGGTAAGACCCTGTGCCGGAGCGGTGCCTGCGCTGCCGCGGCCGATGCTGCGCTGGACAAGGTCGGTGACCATGGCGTCGGTGAGGCCCTGCTCGGTCAGCACACGGTGGGCAACACCACCCTCGGCGCGGATGAGGCCCAGAAGGAGATGCTCGCTGCCCACATAGCCGTGTCCCATATCCTGTGCAGCCTCCTGGGCTAAGCGCAGGGCTTCCTCGGCGTGGGGGGTAAAGGGATATTCTTTCATGGTGCGTATCTCCTTTCCTTAGTTCAATGCGCGCAATTCATCGCGAATCTTCGCTGCGTCTTCATAGCGCTCTTCGTCAATGGCGCGGCGCAGCTGGGCCTGCAATGCGTTTCTCTGCCGCTCCTCCTGCAGCTTCTTGGCGTCGATGGCATCCACCAGCTCCTCCTGCGGAGGGGCGGCGTCCTCGTTGGGTGCGGGGAACTCGGTGAGTGTGGCGGTGGGCAGATGAGCGAAATCTCCCAGCAGGGAGAAGGGGTCAAAAAGCCGTCCAAAGGGGCGGGAGAAGGACTGATGCAGCTGTCGGCTCAGTCCCAGCTTTTCGGCGCAGGCGTTGCAAAGATGCATCTCGCGGCTTTGTCCGTTGACGGTGGTTTTACAGAAAAAGGTGGCGTTTTCCACGCCGCAGTGCTCACATTTCATAGTAGTATGTCCTCCTTCTTATAGCGTTAGACTTCGTAGAGTAAGACTTGTTTGAAGATGTCGGCGCGCACCGTATCCCGCAGTTGCGGCGGGATGCTCTGAAGGCTGCGCCGCGTGGTGGCGGCTATCAGTACACGGGCAGCATCCCGGGAGACGGCACCGCTGTCGCAGAGGTTACGGGCGATGGCTTGTGCGCTGGGCTCGTCCAACTGATTGCCGATGGCATTGATGACATGCATCACCAGCGTCTTGCGATCTACCTGCACACGGGAGATGCGGATGTATCCGCCGCCGCCGCGGCGGCTCTCCACAATGTAGCCCCGCTCGGGGGAGAAGCGGGTAGACATGACATAGTTGATCTGGCTGGGAACGCAGCCAAAGCGCTGGGCCAAGTCGTTGCGCTGCAGTTCCAGTACGCCGCCCGTCTCGTCCAAAGACTGGTGGATGAAAGCAGCGATCATATCGGTAATACCCATGGGAAGGTCCTCCTTGGTTATTCATTTGACTTTTTCTGACCTTTACGATACAACCTTGGTCAGAGAAAGTCAAGAGGAGAAATTTGACTTTCTTTGACTTTTCTGTAAACCTTTTGTGAACGAGGGGGAAGAATTGCGTACAAAGTGTAAATTCTGCCAACTTACGGGGAATTTTGCTGGACGGATGGGGGCGTTATGGGTATAATGGATTTAACAGTTAACAGGTATAGTTCTATATTTTCGCGCTTTAGCAGCAGCGGAAAGAAAAGTACGAACATCATCGTAAACAAATTTATCATACAGGAGAACCGAGCTATGAACACAAACTGGAACGACCCGAATTTTCAGGGCTTCAAAGGCGAGACACCCTTCGTCCGGGCACAGAAGGTGAAAAAGCCCCGTAAGAAGATCGCCTCCCCTGTGGTGCGCACCGTCATCAACATCGTGGTGACGCTGCTCTTCGCCGCCCTCTATTTCTATGTGACACTGCCCGCCATCAACATAAAGAGCGGTGACTTCTATGTGTTTATCCTGCTGACCTGCGCCGTGTACGGTATCTGCGCCATCATCACCTCCGGCTTTCAGGGCACGGGATGGAAGGGCTACTTCGGCTTTTTGAAAAAGCAGTGCCTTGTACCTCTCATCATTGCTGCGGCCATGGTGGCCATGGCCATCGTGGGATCTGTCTCCGGCTGGGCCATCATCCGTGCCAGCGACTACCGTGATTTGCTGACGGTGGAAGAGGGCGACTTCGCCGCCGAGGTGGAGGAGATCTCCTACTCCCAGATCCCCATGGTGGACAAAAACTCTGCCGTGAAGCTGGGTAACCGTAAGCTGGGAGAACTGGCCGACATGGTCTCCCAGTTCGAGGTCATTGAGAACTACACTCAGATCAACTACCAGGGCCGTCCCGTCCGCGTGACGGGCCTGCGGTACGGCGACTGGATCAAGTGGTTCACCAACCGCGCCGAGGGTCTGCCTGCCTATCTCATCGTGGACATGGTGACCCAGAATGTGGAGGTGGTGCGCCTTGATGAGGGTATCCGCTACACCACCGCCGAGCACTTCGGTCGCAATCTCCAGCGCCACCTGCGCTTTAACTTCCCCACCTATATTTTCGACAGTCCCGCCTTTGAGATCGACGAGACGGGCCACCCCTACTGGGTCTGCCCCCGTATGGATAAGACCATCGGCCTCTTCGGCGGCACCGATATTATCGGCGCGGTGCTGGTGGATGCCGTCACCGGCGAGTGCGTGTACTACGATGTGGCTGATGTACCCACCTGGGTGGATCATGTGTACACCGCCGAGCTGATCATCCAGCAGTACGACTATCACGGCCTGTATATCAACGGCTTTATCAACTCCCTGTTCGGTCAGCGTGAGGTGACCGTTTCCACCGACGGCTACAACTACATTGCCATCGGTGACGATGTGTATATGTACACGGGTATCACCTCCGTGGTGTCCGACGAGTCCAACATCGGATTTATCCTCTCCAACCAGCGCACCAAGGAGACCCGCTTCTACTCCGTGGCCGGTGCCGAGGAGTACAGCGCCATGGCCTCTGCCGAGGGTCAGGTACAGCACCTGCACTATCAGGCCACATTCCCGCTGCTTCTCAACATCTCCCAGCAGCCCACCTACTTCATGGCCTTGAAGGACGAGGCTGGTCTGGTGAAGATGTACGCCATGGTCAATGTCAGTCAGTACCAGATCGTGGCCACCGGTGCCACCGTGGGTGAGTGCGAGAGCAACTACCGCCAGATGCTGGCCAACAACAACCTCATTACCGAGGACGAGAGTGTTCTGCCCGAGGAGGAGTTGGCCATCACCGAGCCCTTGACGAGTCGCGTGACGGAGATCCGCTCCGCCGTCATGGCAGGGGAGACCCACTATTTCATCCGCTTCGGTGATGAATGGTACACCTCTTCTGCCTCGGCTCTGCCGCAGCTGATTCTTTTGAACGAGGGCGATTGGGTGACCATCCGCGCCTACGCCGCTGCAGGCGGCATCGCTCAGCCTCTGTACAGCATCGAGACGGTGGAAGCACCTGCCGAGGCTGTCACGGAAGCAGTAACGGAATAAGATTTAAAAAAGCGCCCTGCGGGGCGCTTTTTTCTTGGCGCTTGCCCCTTGCCACTTCTTCCAAACTGTGGCATAATACTCTATTAAGGATCAAATCACCTCGTAAGGAGGAAGTACCATGTTCTACAATATTCTCGCTCTGGGCGATGTGACCAGCGAGGACGCCGTGCGCCATGTGCAGAAGCACCTGCGCCGCGTTCAAAAGGAGAAGAACATCGCCTTTACCGTTATCAATGGGGAAAACGCCGCCGGCACGGGTATTCTGCCTGCTCAGGCCGACGCCCTCTTCCCCGCCGGTGCCGATGTCATCACGCTGGGCAACCACACCTTCGGACGGATGCAGATCGCCGACTATCTGGAGGATAACCGCTATATCCTGCGTCCTGCCAACTATTCGGGGCGTATGCCGGGACGCGGAATGGGCGTGTACGATTGTGGTTCCATCCGCATCGCCGTCATCTCCCTCATCGGTCGCCGCGATCTGGACTGGAAGGCCAATGACCCTTTCACCACCGCCGATAAGCTGCTTGCATCTCTGGAAAAGAATAAGCCCACCTTTACGCTGGTGGATTTCCACGCTCAGGCCACCAGTGAAAAGCTGGCGCTGGGCTATTATCTCGATGGCCGCGTCAGCGCCCTGTGGGGCACCCACACCCATGTGCCCACCGCCGATGAGCGCGTTAATCCCAAGGGTACGGGCTACATCACCGATCTGGGTATGACCGGTGCCATTGAGTCGGTGCTGGGTATCCCTCCCGAGCAGTCCATTGAGTTCTTCCTGGGTGGCCTCGCCGGACGCTATCGCTTTGCCGATGGCGCCAACAAGGCCCAGGGCTGCATCTTCACGCTGGATGATGCCACGGGCTTGTGCGTGGGTGTGGAGCGGATTGATATTCGATAACAATTAACAGTTAAGCATTACACAAAGAAACCAAAGGAGAAACAAAACCATGTCTGTTGAAAAAGTTCGCGAGTATTTAAAACAGTACGGCGTTGAGGACCGTATGCAGGAGTTCGAAGTCTCCTCCGCCACGGTGGAGTTGGCCGCACAGGCCGTGGGCGTGGAGGGTGCCCGTATCGCCAAGACCCTCAGCTTCAAAGTGCAGGAAAACCCCATCCTGATCGTTGCTGCCGGTGACGCCAAGGTGGATAACAGCAAGTATAAGCACTTCTACGGTGCCAAGGCCAAGATGCTCACCTTCGAAGAGGCTGTGGAGCGCATCGGTCACGCCCCCGGCGGCGTGTGCCCCTTCGCCCTGCCCGAGGATGTGAAAACCTATCTGGACATCTCCCTGCGCCGCTTCCACACCGTGTTCCCCGCAGTGGGCAGCGCTGCCAGCGCCATTGAACTGACTTGCGACGAGTTGGAGCGCTGCTGCGGCGAGAACTTCGTGGAGTGGGTGGATGTGTGCAAGGGCTGGCAGGAGGAGGTCGAAGGCTGATGGTACGCCTTCTTCACGCATCCGATTGGCACCTTGACAGCGCCTATGGGGCACTGAGCCCCGAGCAGGCGAAACAGCGCCGCGCCGAGAGCCGCGCCCTCGTGCGGGAACTGGTGGACTACGCCAATGACCACGGGGTACAGTTGCTGCTGCTCTCGGGCGACCTTCTCGACAGCGACGCGGTGTACGCCCAGACGGCGGAGGAACTCTCAGCGGCGCTCTCGGCCTTCCGCGGTGCGGTGTTCATCGCACCCGGCAACCACGACTACTACTCCGAGGGCAGCCCCTACGCCACCACGCTGTGGCCGGAGAATGTCCACATTTTCAAGTCTGAGCAGATGGAGCGCGTGGCCCTGCCTCAGTACGGTTGCGTGGTCTACGGCGCGGCCTTCACCGCCGCCGAGGATACAGCGGGGGGACTGCAGGGGTTTACCGTGCGGGACGAGGATCGTGACGCGATTTGTATCGGCGTGCTCCACGGCGATGTGGGTGCCTCGGAGAGTCGCTATCGCTTCCTCGCTGCATCGGATATTGCCCGGAGTGGCCTGACCTATCTGGCGCTGGGCCATGTCCACCGCTATGACGGCTTGCAGACAGCGGGCGCCACCACTTACGCCTACTGCGGCTGCCTCGAGGGCCGCGGCTTCGACGAGGTGGGAGAGAAGGGCTTTTTGATGGGCGAGGTGGACAAGGACAGCGTTTCCCTCCGCTTTGTACCCTTTGCCCGCCGCCGCTATCAGACCATGTCGGTGGATGTAACGGGCCGCGATGTCTATGACGCCATCGTATCGGCACTGCCGCCCCGCACAGAGGATGACCTCTACCGCATTACCCTGACGGGTGAGCGGGGGGAGGAGAATGATGACCTCAATGCCTTGACCGAGCGCCTTGCGCCCCTGTTTTGGGCGGTGGAAGTGCGGGACGGACGCACCCTGCGGCGGGATATCTGGGCCCGCTGCGGTGAAGATAGCCTGCGAGGCATCTTTTTGCAGAACATGAAGCGCCGTCTCGACGCTGCCCAGAGTGAGGACGAGCGCCGTAAAATTGAACTGGCCGCCCGCTTCGGCGCAGATGCGCTGGACGGACGGGAATAAACGAATTTCTAAGGAGCGGAACATGAAGCGAATTTTGATGATCGGCACCGGTGGCACCATCGCCAGCGAGATGACAGGCGACGGCCTGACTCCCGAACTGAATACCCATCAGCTCCTCTCCTTCGTTCCCTCGGTGGGACAGGAGTGCGATGTGGACTGCGTGCAGCTCTACAGCCTCGACTCCACCTCCATCGAGCCCAAGCACTGGCTGGGGGTGGCGGCCACCATCCGCGAGAACTACGATGCCTACGACGGCTTCGTCATCAGCCACGGCACCGACACCATGGCCTATACGGCGGCAGCCCTCAGCTACCTCATTCAGGGCAGCCCCAAGCCCATTGTGCTGACCGGTGCCCAGAAGCCCATCTGGTTCGACGGCACCGACTCCAAGCGCAACCTGTGCGATGCCTTCCTCTACGCCTGTCGAGGCTGCGGTGGCGTGCAGATCGTCTTTAACGGCAAGGTCATTCTGGGCACCCGTGCCCGCAAAACCTGTTCCAAGAGCTTTCAGGCCTTCTCCAGCGTGAACCACCCTGATCTGGCGGTGGTGCAGGATGGGCGTCTGTTGCAGTATATCCGCAGCGATGTGGAGGACAGACCGACTTTCTACGATAAAATCGACACCAATGTGGGCCTGTTGAAACTAATTCCCGGCACTGACCCGGCACTGGTGGAGTTTATGGCCGAGCGCTACGACGGCCTCATCATCGAGAGCTTCGGCGTGGGCGGCCTGCCCGAATACGGCGATCTGTACGGCATTTTGCGCCGCGCCGTGGAAGCGGGTAAGATTTTGGTCATGACCACACAGGTACCCAACGAGGGCAGCGACCTGGGTGTGTACCATGTGGGCGGGCGGCTCAAGCAGAACCTGCGTTTGCTGGAGGCCTACGACATGACTACAGAGGCGGCGGTGGCCAAACTCATGTATATTATGGGCCGCACCCGCGATTTCGACGAGGTGGAGCGCCTTTTCTACGCCCCCGTGGCACAGGATATTTTGTACAGTAATTCCTAAAAGGAGGAACTTGTCTTGAAACAAACCTTCCTTTATGCCTTTCGCCGCTCGGTGCCCATTATGCTGGGCTTTTTCCCTCTGGGCATCGCCTACGGCGTGCTGATGGAGAGCATCGGTTACAACTTTCTGTGGTCGTCCCTCACCAGCGTTACGGTATTTGCCGGGGCACTGCAATTTCTGATGGTGGACTTTTTCCGCGACGGCACGCCCCTGATCACCGTGGCGCTGCTGGCGCTGCTCCTCAATTCCCGCCATATTTTCTACGGCCTGAGCTTTGTGGAGAAGTTCCGCTCCTTCGGCAGCGGCAGCAGATTGTTCCTTATTTACTCCCTCTCCGACGAGAGCTATTCTCTCCACTGCTCCTATAAGCCCCAAGAGGGTGTGAACGAGAAGTGGGCGCATCTGTTCAGCGCGGGCTTTGTGGTGTTTTACTGGCTGTTGTTCACCTTTATGGGAGGATTGGTGGGTAAGCTCATTACCTTCGACACCACGGGCATCGATTTTTCCCTGACGGCCCTGTTTGTGGTCATCCTCATCGACCAGCTGCGCAGCGCGAAAACGATGCTGCCTGCCGCCATTGCGGTGGTGTCGGGTATTGTGTGTATCCTCATCTTCGGGGCGGCCAACTTCATCCTGCCCTCCCTGATCCTTACCGTGGCAGTGCTGTGCCTGCTGCGCAATCGCCTTGAGGTTTACACTGCGGAAGAGGAGGTGGCGGCATGACCATTTCTGTGGGACAGAGTCTGGCAATTATCGCCGTGTGCGTGGTCTGCACCTTCCTGGAGCGGGCATTGCCCTTCATCCTCTTCGGTGGCCGAGAGGTGCCGAAGATCGTGCGCTATCTGGGCCGTATCCTGCCCATGGCCGTTATGGCCACGCTGGTGGTGTACTGCCTGCGGGGTACCACCTTCGATGCCGCGGGCAATTTCCTGCCCCAAATCATCGCTGTGGCGGTGGTGGCGGCGCTGCACCTGTGGCGGCGCAACACCTTCCTCTCCATCGTGGTGGGCACTGCGGTCTATATGGTGCTGGTACAACTTGTGTTTTGATGAAAGAGAGCCGAAAGGCTCTCTTTTTTCTTGCCTCCACCTCTGGAGGATGCAAGATTTTCTCTTCTACGGCATACACTGCACCATCTCACCATAAGGAGGCAGCAGTATGCCCATTATCTACTTAAGTCCCTCCACGCAGGAGTTCAATCCCTATATCACCGGCAGCGGCTCGGAGGAGTATTTCATGAACCGTATCGCCGACGAGATGGAGCCCTACCTCAGGGCCAACACCATCCGCTTTCAGCGCAACACACCGCAGATGACCGCCGCTTCCTCCATCGCGCAAGCCAATCGGGGTAAATATGACCTCTATCTGGCCCTCCACTCCAACGCATCAGGGGACGGCATCACCGAGGGCCGCGTGCGGGGTATCATCGCCTTTTACTATCCCACCTCCCGCAACGGCAAGCGGGCAGCGGAAATTTTTGCCAAAAATCTCAAATCTATCTACCCCTTGCCCGACCGTGTCACCATCCGTCCCACTACCGCCTTAGGTGAGGTGCGCCAGCCCAATGCCCCCTCGGTACTGCTGGAGATCGGCTACCACGACAACCTCGCCGATGCCCGCTGGGTGGAGGGGAATATCCGCCCCATCGCCGAGAATCTGGTGCTGAGCCTGACGGAGTATTTTGGCCTGCCTTTCATTACCCCCATCACGCCCCGCCAGGGCACTGTGGTGACGCAAAATGATCCTCTGAATCTCCGCTCAAAGCCCAATACTGCCGCCGCCATCGTCACCACTATCCCCAAGGGTGCCACAGTGACTGTGTACGGTGTCTATGACGGGTGGTATTCCGTGGGCTACGGGGACAGTGCGGGATATGCCGCGGCGCAGTTCGTGCGCCTCTAAAAAAACACAAGGTCTTGTGACAGTTTTTCTTGACAGGTCAACATAATAAATGTAAAATAGATAAGGATTATTATCGGGGAGAATAGGGGTCTCCCGGGTTGTTTTCTACACACGGACAGCCGTACGGCTGTTATGATACACTACCAACAAAATTTGACCGTTACACCGTAACAGGAGGAAACCATGAACGACTTTGTAATGATTGCCATTGCGGCAGTCGTGGCGTTTGTTCTGGGCGTCCTCGCTTGTATTCTCATTCACCGTCAGAAGGCAAAGTCTGACCAGCGCAAGATCGCCGACGCCGAGGCTGAGGCGCTGCGCATCGTCAACGAGGCCATTAAAAACGCCGAGAGCAAGAAGCGCGAGGCACTGGTGGAGGCAAAGGAAGAGATCCTGCGCTCCCGCAACGAATACGAGAAGGAAGTCCGCGAGCGCCGCGCCGACCTGCAGAAGCAGGAGCGCCGTTTGCAGCAGAAGGAAGAGAACATCGATCACAAGACCGAGGTTCTGGAGAAAAAGGAAGAGGCCCTGAGTGCCAAGCACGCTGCCGCCGATCGTGAGCAGGAGGAGATCCGCATGATCAAGCGCAGCCAGACCGAGATGCTGGAGCGCATCTCCGGCTTCACCGCCGAGCAGGCCAAGGAGTACTTGATTCAGCAGGTGGAGTCCGAAGTGACCCACGAGACCGCCATGAAGATCAAGGAGATCGAGGCCCGTGCCAAGGAAGAGGCCGACCAGCGCGCCCGCGAGATCGTGGCCACTGCTATCCAGCGCTGCGCCGCCGACCATGTAGCCGAAATCACCGTCAGTGTGGTGCCCCTGCCCAATGACGAGATGAAGGGCCGTATCATCGGCCGCGAGGGCCGCAACATCCGTGCCATCGAGACGGCTACGGGTGCCGACCTGATTATCGACGATACCCCTGAGGCCATTACCGTGTCCTGCTTCGAGCCTGTCCGCCGCGAGATCGCCCGCGTGGCACTGGAGAAGCTGATCGCCGATGGCCGTATCCATCCCACTCACATCGAGGAGATGGTGGAGAAGGCACGCCGCGAGGTGGATGCCGTCATCCGCTCCGAGGGTGAGCGCGCCGTGCTGGAGACGGGCGTGCGCGGCCTCCACGGCGAGCTGCAAAAGCTGCTGGGCAAGCTGCACTACCGCACCAGCTACGGTCAGAATGTGCTGCAGCACTCCATCGAGGTGTCTCATATCGCCGGTCTCATGGCCGCCGAGCTGGGTGCCGATGTCCACGCCGCCAAGCGCGCAGGTCTCCTGCACGATATCGGCAAG
>JAZTZR010000004.1:0-21043 GCA_045637545.1 Vescimonas sp.
GTCGTATGGAGAGCACCATCACCCGTCGCAAGGAGATCAAGCCCCTGGCTGAAAAAATGCTCACCCTGGGCAAGAAGGGTGAGCTGGCTGCCTATCGTCAGGGACTGAGCTTCATTACCCGCGAGGGCGTTGCCAACAAGCTGTTCAAGGAGATCGCTCCTGAGTACGCTGAGCGCAACGGTGGCTATACCCGCATCATCCGCACCGGCGTCCGCCGCGGCGATGCTGCTGAGACCGCCATCATCGAGCTGGTGAAGTAAGCGCACCAAACAACATAAAAAAGGCTTTGTCACAGCGCGAAAGCGGCTGCGACAAAGGCTTTTTTGCTGCGCAAAAACACATTTATTTACAACCCTCTCACAATTATGCTATACTGAGGCCATGTAAACTTCAAGTTGCGCCGTAAATCGGTGAAAAGCGCAAAACGCAACTGTAACTTGCTGGACATTGCCCCCGTTTTTGCGGCATACTATCCCCATAGAGAAATATCAGAAGAAGGAGGGACAGGCATGGCTTCCATCAAATGTAAATCCTGCGGCAGAGTATATAACTACCGCAGCAGCGAACTGTGTCCCAAGTGCGGCGCCTACAACCGCCCGCCGCACCAGATGCGGGTGGGCTTCGATGAAAACGGCAGCGTGGAACTGCAGAGTGACCGTGACTTCCGCGAGAAGATGGCTGGCTCCGATACCGTGGAGGAAACTGTTGGCAAAGTGGGGGAGACCCTTATCAGCAGTGAAACGCTGGACGCACTGGGCCGTGAGCTGAACAAGTGGGGCAGCCGCGTGGAGAAGTGGTGGACAGAGAACAGCGAGAAGTCTGCAACTCATGCCAAGGTTGCCAAAGATTCGCCCCTCCGCGACCGCAAGAAGAGTAAGAGCGGCAGCGGCAGGATCGTGGCGATCGTGGTGGTGATTATCATTTTCTCCAGCTTGATCGGCAGCATCACCGAGTCCTGCAGCAGTAACCGCGTGGCGGTGTTCCCTGCGCCTGAACCCGATATTTCCATCCCGACTGAAGAAGTTGCCCCCTCGGAGGTCTATTGGAGCGAGGAGCAGCGCAAGGCGATCCTCGACTCCTATGCCGTGTCGGAGGAGGTAGGCTTGAGCGAAGTCTTTGAACTGTACGGCAGCAAATATTGGATCGGCGATTGGCAGCTCACAGGCGGCGGCAGCGGCGACAATGTGATGATCATCGCCGTCAACGGCAACGAATTCCCTGCAGATAGGCTGCATGACTGCTTCCTGCTGTGGGTGGACTGGGACGGTACAGAGTGGACCTATGCCCCCGGGAAGTTCCAAAACGGCGCGCTGATTTTCCGCTCTCTTCATACCACCGCGATGCCCGAGGACTCGCTCTGTTGGCTGATGTTTAATGACTATGACAATAATGGTAACTGGCGCAGCACCACCGCCGTGTCGCTGGTGGAGCATAATGTCTATTTCGGCGACGGCTCTCAGGACTTCGCTTCTACAGAAGCGGTGGCAGCCTGGTCGGAGGAAGATTGCAAGAATCTGCTGAGTCTTTACGGTGTCACCGAGGTGGTTAACATGGGCACGACCTTCGATTGGGAGGGCCTGAACCTTTGGGTCGATGGATTTTCAGCGGACGGTATGGATAACTCTACCATAACACTGACTTTCAACAGCAATCAGCCTCTTTCCGCAACAGCACTGGAGCGTTGCTTCCTGGTTTATGCACCGGACCCCAATATGTCTTGGACATACTACCCCGAAAGCTATCAATATGGTGAGCTGATATTCACAGACTTCTGCGACCCTATTCATGAGGGGACGAAGCTGTGGCTGCTGTGTGAGGACTATGATGTCGATGATAATCGCATTGGTGCTACCGCTGTAGAGCTGAACTGAGAAAAAAGAAAACCTCTCCTTTCGGAGAGGTTTTTTGATTGCCTTTTCGCTTACAGGCCGGCGGCCAGCATGCAGTTCAGAGCCAGAGTCAGAACAACAAACACGGCACCGATCCACTTGGTGGACTTGGCCAGCTTGGCATCCAGAGAACGAGCCTTACCCTTAGCCATGTAGGAGTCGGCGATGCCGGCGATGGAGCCGGACAGGCCCTTGCTCTTACCGGACTGGAACAGAACCACCAGAACCAGCAGCAGTGCGCAGATGAGCTGCAGAATCGTAATCAAAATAATCATGGACAATTTCCTCCAAACATATTTCACGCCCGCCCTAAAAACGGGCATTCGTATCACAGTAACGCTAATCATACCACAATACCGCACAAAATGCAAGAGAAAAATTACTGAAATTATTTTTAGAACAAGTGTTGCATTACTCGAACAAGTGTGTTATACTAGCTGTGTAAAATTGCTGACAGGAGGCACCCATATGGCAAAAATGGACAAGGCCACCAAGATGACGCGAAAGCAGCAGGAGATCTACGATTACATTGCTGAGTATATTGCCCAGCACAGTTATCCCCCCTCCGTCCGCGAGATCTGCGACGGTGTGGGGCTGCGCTCTCCCTCCACGGTGCACTTCCATCTGCAGAACATGGAGGAGAAGGGCTTCCTGGCCAAGGATGGCAAGGCCCGCGCCCTGACGCTGGCCCAGACGGGAGAAACGCCCGCTGCCGCACCTGTGGAGCGTGCCCCTGTTTACGAAGAGCCTGAGATCCCCGCCGGTCGCGTGCCCATCGTGGGCACTGTCGCCGCCGGTACGCCCATTCTGGCACAGGAGTGCATCGAGGACTATCTCACCTTCGATACCAACGGCCGCGATGGAGAGTATTTTGCCCTTCGTGTTCGCGGCGAGTCTATGCTGAACGCCGGCATTCTACCCGGTGATCTGGTGGTGGTGCATCAGCAGCGCGAGGCACATAACGGCGAGATCGTGGTGGCTCTCATTGAGGACGAGGCCACTGTCAAGCGCCTCCAGCGCCGTAACGGCGAGGTATGGCTGCTGCCGGAGAATGATGCTTACGAGCCCATCGATGGTCGTTATGCCTCCATTCTGGGCAAAGTCAGCGCCGTGGTGCGTACCTATTCCTGAAGATAAGAAAACTCCCGTCCATCGGACGGGAGTTTTTTCATTAAAGCGTTGTGTTTACTTGTGGAAGTACAGGATGCCCAGCGTACGGGGACCGCAGTGGCAGGAGATGGTGCAGCCGGCGCGGTTGCAGATGACCTCCTCAAAGGGCTGATACTTCTTCACCTCATCTACCACAGCCTGTACCTCTTCATCGGTAAAACCGCCGGAGTTGGTGACGAAGATGCGGCGGGTGTCAATATCGTCGCGACCCTCCAGGCGCTCCTTCACATACTGCAGCAAACACTTGTTGTAGGCACCGCGGTACTTCTTGCCAACGCCCATCTTGCCGTCCTTCACCTGAATGCAGGGACGGAGGGAGAGCATATTGGCACCCAGTGCCGCTACGGCAGAGCAGCGACCACCCTTGCGCAGATAGTCCAGACGCTCCACCAGGAAGCTGACATCCAGCTGCTCGCGGCGGGCATTGAGATACTCCTGAATTTTAGCGCCGGTCATCCCCTCCTCTTTGGCCATCTCAGCGGCCTCGAGAGCCAGCAGAGACATACCGGTGGAGAGGGTTTTGGTATCCACGGGGTACACGCCATCCACCTCGGTGGAGGCAAGGCAGGCGTTTTGGTAGCAGGCGGACATCTCTGCGGAGATATGGAGCTGCACCACCTCGTCGGCGCTCTCGCGCTTCTTGGACAGAACCTTGATATAGTCATATTCAGATACCGCGGCAGTGGAGCACATATCGCCGCCAGCCTCTACATGGGCGTAGATCTCATCGGGAGTGATGTCTACACTGTCGATGAGGGACTGACCATCCTTCACCACATACAGGTTCACGATATCGATGCCGTACTGCTCTGCGAGATTGCGGGGCAGATCACAGGTGCTGTCTGCGGAAATCTTAATATTCATCGTTTACTTAACCTCGTTTTTCCGTAAAAAGTTTCCTGATTTCATCAATCGAACAGGATAATGATACCATATTGCTGCAAAGATTTCAATATAAACTTTTAACGCGAACCCCTTGTGGGAGACAGTGGTATCTGTTACAATGAAGATAAGAACACTAAGGAGGTGCCACATGACATACGAAGCACTGCGCAGCAACGAAGAAGTACGCGCCCTGATCCAGCGGGGCAACGACAATCTGGGGGTGTTGGGTTATACCGATCACTCTGCAGCTCACTGCGCTTTGGTGGCCGAGCGTGCCGCTGATATCCTCGCCGCCTTCGGCTACGATGAGCACCGTCAGAAGCTGGTGAAGATGGCGGGATTCCTTCACGATATCGGCAACGCTGTCAACCGTAAGAACCATGCCGAATATGGTGCGCTTCTGGCATGGGATATCCTCTCCAAGACCGATATGCCTCTTCTTGATCGCGTAATCATCATGACGGCCATCGCCAATCACGACGAGTCCACCGGCGGTGCAGTGGATGAGATCTCCGCTGCCCTTATTATCGCCGACAAGACCGATGTGCGCCGCAACCGCGTCCGCAGCACTGATATGTCCACCTTTGATATCCACGACCGCGTTAACTACGCTGTTACCGGTACGCATTTGAATGTAGATGCAGCCAAGAAAGAGGTGCGCCTTGATCTGCAGGTAGATGAGAGCATCTGCACCATGTTTGACTACTTTGATATCTTCCTCAGTCGTATGCAGATGTCCCGCCGCGCCTGCGATGTGCTGGGCGCCACTTTCAGCCTGACGGTGAATGGTGGAAAGGTATTGTAAAATTAAAAGCACTCCGCGGAAGCGGAGTGCTTTTTTGGGTACCTCGACGGGGATTTGCTTTTCTGCGGAAAAGTCACGGCGGTTGCAACAGTCCACCGGACTGTTGCTAAGAGCTGCCTTTCGAATCCCCGACTTGAAAGCGGAAAGAATCAAAAACGCGCCCCACCTATCGGTGGAGCGCATTTTTGGTGCCTCGTCGGGGATTCGAACCCCGGACACCCTGCTTAAAAGGCAGGTGCTCTGCCTACTGAGCTAACGAAGCATCTATATAAAGGCGTGGGCCTTCGTTTGTTTTGGCAGGGATGGCTGGACTCGAACCAGCGGATGAGGGAGTCAAAGTCCCTTGCCTTACCACTTGGCGACACCCCTATGTGGAAAAAAAGAATCAGGGATTGGGATCGATTCCCAATCCCTGATTGGTGGGGTGGGTAATGGGACTCGAACCCACGACACCCGGAACCACAATCCGGTGCTCTAACCAACTGAGCTATACCCACCACGTCTGTCCACGTGGGATTATTTTGCTGGCAAAAGTGGCACGCCAGAAGGGACTCGAACCCCTGGCCTACTGCTTAGAAGGCAGTTGCTCTATCCAACTGAGCTACTGGCGCAAATGAACAAGTTGGAGCGGGTGACGGGAATCGAACCCGCATCCCCAGCTTGGAAGGCTGGTGCCCTGGCCATTGTGCTACACCCGCATACCCTCCGTAAATTGTCAGCTTTGATATCATAGCACACCGACTTCCCGATGTCAAGGAGAAAATATAAAAAGAGGCAAAAAAGTGGAAAGGAATCGTGGCGCTCCGTACCATAAGGGGACAAAATAGCCGTTGCACCACCGAGTGTTTTATGGTATACTATAAAAGTTGATATGCAGCGGTATCGAAGTGGTCATAACGGGGCTGACTCGAAATCAGTTTGCGGGCAACCGCACGTGGGTTCGAATCCCACCCGCTGCGCCAAAATAATAACCCCACCTTTTGGTGGGGTTATTATTTTGCAGTATTTTAAAACGCGAGAGGGGCATACCCTCCCCTCTCGCCCTCTCCCCATGCAGACTTGGAAACCTGCTCTTCCGCAGAAAAGGAAATCCCACCTGCTGCGCCAGAGAAAAAGGATCGCCCATCGGGCGATCCTTTTTTCTATTTCATACTTCTGTCTGTTCTTTCCACCAGTAGTGCTTCAGCGACTCCGGCATCATCTCATACAGGGCATCGGCTGCGGCGGAAGGATTGATGGCATAGCGTTGGCAGACGATGTTGCGATATACGGCGCAGATGCCGTTGCAGAACACATCCACCTGCAGCTCCTCGGCAGGAGTAAAGCCTGCACCGCCCCGGTTGGAGCGGGTGATGGAGAGGGCTGTGGCATAGGAGTACTCATAGATAAAGTTGCTGAAAGAGTTGAAACCACGGGACTCCAGCGCGCGGCGGAATATCCTCAGATTTTCCTGCGCGTAGGCGAACAGGTGATAGCACAGATCCCGATAGTTGCGGCTGCGGCGGGGGTCGACATAGTAATCCAGCAGATTTTTGAAGTTGGCGTTCATCACCTCGTACTTATCCTTGAAATAGCGGTAAAAGGTGGAACGGCTGATTTTGGCCTCGTTCATGATCATTTCCACAGAGATTCTCTGGAAATCATGCTCCACGATCAGACGGTTAAAAGCCTGTACAATGGCCGACATGGTTCTGTTTAACACGGTACTCCCTCCCCAATGAAACAGCTTACTTCCAGTATGCCATAATGAAACAAAAAGGGCAATATGTTTCGTGACAGAAAGGGCAAAAATTTGTATACTGAATTTATAATCAGCGTTTAAAGGGAAGAAAATCAGCAGTTCTGGGGTGAAATATGCACGAATTGGGAGTGCTGCGGCAAATCGTGGGAACGGTGGAGCGCATTACGGCGCAAAATGGCATCGATAAGGTAGCCTATATCGCGCTGGAAGTCGGGCAGACATCTGGATTTGTTCCTATGTATCTGCACAAGCTTTTTCCCGTGGCGGTGGACGGCCACCCCGTGCTGCAGCACACAGAGCTGCGGGTGGAACCGGTTTCCGGCGCCGGACTGGTGATCAAAGAGATCGGATACTAAAGAAAGCGGTAAAAACCATGAGCGAGAATCAAAAACGCTTTGGCAACATCGACGAGGAGGGTAATGTCCTCTACCTCGACGAAGAGCGACTCAAGCGTAAAGAGGTGGGGTTCCCGCCTTATAAAAATAAATCCAACGGACTTGGGATCTACAACTGGCTCCTGGAGCATGTGATATACATGAGCCGCGACCGATGGCCCTTGGCACTGAAGCTCTATAAAATGTTCGTCCGCTTTTCTGTGTGGATGAAACAGGGCGGCTGGAAAGCCCGCGTGTATAAGACGGGCATCAAGCTCTATCCCGATATGGAGCGCCCCACCGGCACAGTGGTGATGCCTCTGAATGTGGATGTTGCGGACAAGGGCGAGAAGGTGGTGGTGCCGCTGGATCTTATCAAGGAGTCGCTGAAGAAGATCGACTACATCGCCGGTATGGATGGCTGCCTGTGCCGCGAGGCCAATGACTGCGAGGATTATCCCCACAATCTGGGTTGCCTCTTCTTGGGTGAGGCGGCTAAGGCGGTGGTGAAGCACAATCTGGGCCGTCAGTTCACCTATGAGGAGGCCTGCGCCCGCGTGGACGAGGCCGCCCGTGTGGGCTTGATGGGACAGGCGGTGTGGATCGAGGTGGAGCAGATGCTCTGGGGTGTCCGCAACGACCTGATGGATCACTTTCTGGAGATCTGCTTCTGCTGTCCCTGCTGCTGTATCGCCATGCGACTGGCCCGCAACGCCACGGAGAAGGAACGCCACCGCTTCCATCCTGCGGGCTGGACGGCGGTGCCCGACCGCACCAAGTGCGTGGGCTGCCGCAAGTGTGCCGACGGTCACAACGGCTGTCCCGTAGAGGCGCTGTCCTTCGGTGAGGACGGCAAGGTCATCATCAATCAGGAAAGCTGTGTCGGCTGCGGTATCTGCAAGGCCCGCTGTGGCTTTGACGCCATCAAAATCAAGCAGACCATGCCCATGCGCGCCGATATTCAGGAATATTTCCTGAAAGACTATAACCTGGATTTGAAACTGTAACAGATATCCCGGATGAAGAAAGTTCCTGCCTGTGAGGGCGGGAACTTTTTTGCCTTGTGAGGCGGGGGAGGCTGTGGTATAATGGCGAAAACAGGAGGTGGCGTACCATGTATATCTATCGGGAAATCCCTCTGCGACGCAATGGCATCGATCTGCATCTGGATTGCCTTGCCTTGGCCGATGTAACACCGGAGAAACAGATTTTACTGATCCATGGTGTGACTTATTCCTCCCGCGAGTTCGATATCGATTACCATGACTATAGCCTTTCCCGCTGTCTGGCCCGAAATGGCTACGCCGTGTGGAGCCTCGATATTGCCGGTTATGGCCGCTCAGGTAAGGTGGAGGACGGCTTCATGCCCGACACTGCCTATGCCGCCGAGGATATCGGCGCTGCTGTGGAGCGCATCGTTGCCGAGATGGGCTGCGAGAAAATCGACCTTCTGGGCTGGAGCTGGGGCACGGTGACCACCTCGGCCTTTGTGAAGAAGTATCCCGCCCATATCCGCAAGTTGGTATTGGTTGCACCAATCCTGATGGGTGTGGGGGATATGGCAGTGAGTGAACCGTTTCACCGCAACACATGGGCTCACGCGGCGGAGGACTTCCAGACCGATGGGGAGGGCAACATCGACTTGACTCTCGTCGAGCCCATCATGCTGGATCTGTTCTGCTCTGCCTGCTGGCGCTACGACGGAGATACCAGCCCCAACGGCGGACGGCGAGACTTGATGAAAGACCCTTCCGTACCCCTCATTGATGTGGAGGCCATTTCCGTGCCCACACTGGCCATCTTTGGTGACCGCGATCCCTATGTGAATCTCCCTGCTACACTGCCTGTGTTGCCCCGTTTGCCGGATGGCTCAGCGGTGGAGTGTATCCCCGGCGCGGCCCATGTGGCCATGTATGAGCAGCCCTTCTACCGCAATTTCCAAGAGCGGCTGCTGCGCTATCTCAACGACTGAAGAAAAGAGACTTTTGCTATGGCACAGTTTATTCCTGTTACCGATTTTGCCGATCCTGCGCTGGATGTGTATGCCCGCGCCACGGAGAATCAGCTCTTAAACCGCGCCGACCCCACGGAAGCACTCTTCATTGCCGAGAGCCCCTTGGTGATCGGCCGCGCCCTCGATGCCGGATGTGTTCCCGTGTCGCTGCTGATGGAGACCAAGCACATCGAGACCCGTGGCCGCGAGATTATTGAGCGCTGCGGCGATATACCCGTCTACGCGGCGGAACTGAGTGTCTTGGAGCAGCTGACGGGCTTTAAACTGACCCGCGGCATGCTCTGCGCCATGCGCCGCCCCCAGCCCCTCGATGTGCGGGAGATTTTAAGCAAGGCCCGCCGTGTGGCGGTGTTGGAGAATGTGATGAATCCCACCAATCTGGGTGCCATTTTCCGCTCTGCGGCGGCGCTGGGTATGGATGCGGTGCTCCTCAGTGCTGAGGGAAGCGACCCACTCTATCGCCGCGCTACCCGCGTCAGCATGGGCACTGTGTTTCAGGTGCCGTGGGCCTACTTCCCCGAGGACGCCGCGTGGCCCGAGGGCGGCATGGCTCTTCTGCGGGAATACGGCTTCCAGACGGTGGCACTGGCGCTGAAAGAGGACAGCATCCACATTGACGATGAACGCCTTTTGAAGGCTGAGAAGCTGGCTGTAGTACTGGGTACGGAGGGAGACGGTCTTGCCGAGACCACCATCGCCGGATGCGACTATACCGCCATCATTCCCATGTCTCACGGAGTGGACTCCCTCAATGTGGCGGCGGCCTCGGCGGTGGCGTTCTACCAGCTGGGTAAATAAAACAATGCGCGTTGCATTTTGCAACGCGCATTTTCTGCTATAAAAGGAACTCTTCCGTCTCGGCGGGACGCATGATGGACACCTCGTAGGCGGTGTGTTCCACTGCGCCGGATTCCGTCTCCTTGGTGTATGTACGGCTCTGCACCCGGCCTTCCACCGTCAGACGGTCTCCTACCTTATACGAGGCCACGCTCTGGGCCACCGCGCCCCACGCGATACAGGGGAGATAGTCGGCCCGCCCATAGCGGCGATTTACCGCCAGAAGAATGTCGCAGATTTCCCGCCCCAAGGGGGTGCGCCGCAAAGCGGGGGGCTTACAGACCACGCCGGAGAGTTGGATCTGATTAAAGGGCACCTGATCGCTCATCTGCAAACTGTGGGTAAAGACCGACAGCAGCAGGCGATGTCCCTCGCCGCTGCGGTTGTTGAACGAGCGCAGCTGTCCCTGCAGTGACACCGTGTCACCCACCTCGACAGGACATTCTGTCAGCAGTGTCTGTGGAAGCATGATGGGCAGCACATCATCTACGCCGCTGAGGCGGGGGATAGCGAGGGGAAAGGTGTAAAAGCGCAGTTCGTGGTTTTCGTGGCTGAATTGGGGCGCGGCGACGGCCGTGCCGCAGAGTTGTACGCGATTGATGTTGTTCATAGCCGTATACCTCGTTGGTTGATTTCCTTAAACCCTATGAGGCCAGACGGCGGAATATGCTCTTTTCAAAAGGGGCTTTTTCTGGTATACTGAGAAAAAAACAATCTACAGGAGGACCTATTATGCGTTATAAGGGAAAAGTATACCGTCCCCCCAGTGAGGCCTACAGTCTCATCGTGCAGGTGACCTACGGCTGCAGCCACAACCGCTGCGCCTTCTGCGATATGTATGATGACAAGCATTTTGCCATGCGTCCTATGGACGAGATCCGGGAGGATTTCGAGATGGCACGGCAGGTGTACCGCCATGTGCAGCGGGTATTCCTCGCTGACGGCGATGCTCTGATGCGTAAAACGGAGGACCTGATCACCATCCTCGGCATCGTCTACGGTCTCTTCCCCGAGTGCGAGCGGGTCAGCTGCTACGCCTCACCCACCAGCTTGCAGATCAAGACCGAGGAGGAACTGCGTCTCCTCCGTGAGCGCGGCCTGCAGATGGTCTATATGGGTCTTGAAAGCGGCTGCGATGCTGTGCTGGAGAAGATGACCAAGGGTCATAACAGCGCCGCCATTGTGGCGGCCGGACAGAAGGCGCGCCGCTGCGGCCTCGCCCTGTCGGTGACGGCCATCTCCGGCCTTGGCAGTGTGGAACTGTGGCGCGAGCACGCCATCGGTACGGCAAAGGCCCTCAGCGAGATGAAGCCGGAGTATATCGGTCTTCTGACCCTCATGGTGGAGAACGGCACGCCTTTGCAGAAGTGGGTACAGGAGGGCAGTTTCACCGTTCTCGGCCCTGTGGAGGTGCTGAAGGAGACGGAACTGCTGCTGCAGCACATCGATGCCGAGGGCAGCGTCTTCCGCATGAACCACGCCAGCAACTACATCTCCTTGAAGGGTACACTGAACCGCGACCGTGAGCTGATGCTTCAACAGGTGCAGCGTGGTCTCGAGGGCAAGGGTCTGAAACCGGAATTCCTGCGTGCGTTGTAATTTGTTACAACAAACCTTGACAAACCTTGGCCAAAGTGCTAAAGTAGATGCATATTTGAAAACCGATGAGTGAGAAGAGTACCGGTTTGCAATGTGCGAAGAGAGCCGACGGTTGGTGTAAGTGCGGTGGCGGCGCGGACAGGGGAATGGACTCACGAGGGCAGGGCGAACACCCTTGGGTCAGTAGCTTTTGACGGGACTCGCAGCCGTTACCAACTGCGCGCGTGTAGTAGCACGCGAAGAGTGAGCGTACTGGCGCTAACCAAGGTGGCACCGCGGATAAAGCTGATTTATTCGTCCTTGATAGACCGACATGGTCTATCAAGGGCGTTTTTATTTTGGAGGAATTGCGTATGCTGCTGGATAAGCGATGGTGCCCTGTACAGTAAACAAAGAAAGAAAAAATACGATCGATCAATATATACGGAGGAAAGAACAATGATTTTCAACAATGTGGATTTTGATACCTATCTGAAGAACTACCCCAACGCCGAGGGCTATTTCGGTAAGTACGGCGGCTCCTATGTGACCCCTGAGCTGCAGAACGCTATGAACGAGATCCGCGATGCCTATTTCACCATCTGCAAGTCCCGCAAGTTCATCGCTGAGCTGCGTCGCATCCGTAAGGAGTTCCAGGGCCGTCCCACACCCATCTCCCATCTGGAGCGCCTCTCCGACAGTCTTGGCAACGGTGTGCAGCTCTACGCTAAGCGCGAGGATCTGAACCACAGCGGCGCCCATAAGCTGAACCACTGCATGGGCGAGGCTCTGCTGGCCTCCTACATGGGCAAGAAGAAGGTCATCGCTGAGACCGGCGCCGGTCAGCACGGTGTGGCACTGGCCACCGCTGCTGCCTACTTCGGTCTGGAGTGCGACATCTATATGGGCGCAGTGGATATCAAGAAGCAGGCTCCCAATGTGGCCCGCATGAAGATCCTGGGTGCCAATGTCACCGAGGTCACCCACGGCCTGCAGACCCTGAAAGAGGCTGTGGACGCCGCTTTCGACGCCTACTGCCGCGAGCATGAGACGGCCATCTACTGCATCGGTTCCGTCCTTGGTCCCCACCCCTTCCCCCTGATGGTCCGCGATTTCCAGAGCGTAGTGGGCATCGAGGCCCGTGAGCAGTTTACCGAGATGACCGGCGAGCTGCCTGACGCCGTTGTGGCCTGCGTGGGCGGCGGTTCCAACGCCATGGGTATTTTCTCCGGCTTCCTCAATGATCCCGTGGATATCTACGGCATTGAGCCTCTGGGCCGCGGCCCCAAGATGGGCGACCACGCCGCCAGCCTCCAGTACGGTACCGAGGGCGTCATGCACGGCTTTAACTCCATCATGCTCAAGGACGAAAACGGTGAGCCTGCTCCCGTTTACTCCGTGGCCTCCGGCCTTGATTATCCCTCTTCCGGTCCCGAGCACGCCTTCCTGCACGAGCTGGGCCGTGTGAAGTACGATGTGGTGGATGACGAGGAGACCATTGATGCCTTCTTCCGTCTGGCCCGCATGGAGGGTATCATTCCCGCCATTGAGAGCGCCCACGCTGTGGCCTACGCCATGAAGCTGGCCAAGAAGATGGGCAAGGGTTCCATCCTCATCAACCTCTCCGGCCGCGGCGACAAGGATATGGACTACATCATCGAGAATTACGGTATTAGATAAAGCAAGAAAAGAGACCCCGAAGGGTCTCTTTTTCTTGCGCATGGAGAAGTTTTCGTGTATGCTTGAAGTACAAAAGGAGGGATACAGGATGACGCTGCTGCAAATGAGCTATCTGCTGGAGATCGAGCGCTGCGGGTCGATAAACCGCGCCGCGCAGCATCTGTTCGTGTCCCAGTCGGCCCTGTCCAACGCCATTGCGGAGGTGGAGCGGGAACTGGGCATTACCGTGTTCCACCGCTCCAACCGTGGCATCACCCTCACAGAGGAAGGACGAGGACTGTTGAGTCAGATTGCGCCGCTGGTGGAGCGCAGCCGCAAGATCAGCCGCTATTACAGCGAGCGCAAGGCGGAAAACCGCGTCCACCTTTCCATCGCCGCCCAGCGCTATCCCTTCTGCGTGAAGGCCTTCGTGGAGTTTCTGCACTTGGTGGAAGAGCCGCGGGTGGAGGTGAGTCTGAAGGAGATGGAAATGTCTGCCGTCATCGCTGAGGTAGCGGCCCAGCAGAGCGACTTGGGCATCATCTTTCTCACGGACATGACCGAGCATTTCATCGGGCGTATTTTAGAGGAGAAGCACCTGTCTTTTACGCCCTTGGTGCGGCTGCGGCCCCATGTGTTCATGCGCCGCGACCATCCTCTGTCGGGTGAGAAGGCCGTCACCATGGAGCAATTGCGGTGCTACCCCTATGTGGCCTTTACCCGCAGTGACAGCAACCTCAACTACGCCGAAGAGATAGTGGTGAGCACCGCCGCCGACTTCGATCAGGTGGTCTATGTGTCCGACCGGGCAACCATCTATTCCGTCATCGCCCACACCAACTGCGTCTCCACCGGCAGCGGTGTGCTGCCTGACGGGTTTGGCGACGAGCGGGTAGTGGCAGTGCCCCTCGCCTCTCAGCAGGAGATGCGCTTGGGGTATATCACGCTGCGTGGCGTTGGTTTGAGCAAAAAGGGACGGGAATTTGTGGATATCCTGCGGCAGATTATGGCGGAGATCGGTGAATAAGTTCAACGCAAAAAAGAAGACCCTTGCGGGTCTTCTTTTTGCATTGTATGTGGTTTTACAGTTTGGCGAGGCCCTGCTCCAGATCGGCGATGATGTCCTCCACATTCTCCAGACCCACCGACAGGCGGATGAGACCGGCGGGAATGCCGGAGGCAGCCAGTTCCTCCTCGGTGTAGGTGGAGTGGGTCATGGAGGCGGGGTGTTCGATCAGTGTCTCAGCATCGCCCAGCGACACGGCTACGGCGATCATCTCCATGGCATTGAGGAGCTTGGCTCCGGCGGCGCGTCCACCCTTGACCTCGAAGCTCAGCATACCGCCGAAGTCAGACATCTGTCGTGCAGCGATGTCGTGACCGGGATGGTCGGCAAGACCGGGATAGTAGACCTTCTCCACTTTGTCATGGGCATTGAGGTACGCGGCGATCTTCTTGGCGCTCTCGCAGTGGCGGGCCATGCGCAGCTCCATCGTCTTAAGTCCGCGGAGGATGAGGAACGAGCAGAAGGGATCCATCACCGCGCCGGTCATATCCTTCAGACCGAACATCCGTACCTGCAGGCAGAAAGCGGCATCGGATACCACGAAGCCGGCAATCACATCACCGTGACCGTTGAGATACTTGGTAGCAGAGTGCACCACCACATCGGCGCCAAGCTTCAGGGGATTCTGCAGCGCGGGAGAGGCGAAGGTGTTGTCGCACACCACCTTGATCTCGGGGTTATATGCGTGGACGATCTCCGCCACGGCGGTAATATCGGTGATCTTCAGATTGGGGTTGGCGGGGGTCTCCAGATACACGCAGCAGGTATTTTCCTTCAGCGCGGCCTTCACCGCCTCAAGATCGGAGCTGTCAATGAAATCCACCTCCACGCCGTAGCGGGTCATGCCGTGATTGAGGAGGGCGAAAGTGCAGCCATAGAGGGTGGCATCGGCCACAATGTGCTTGCCTGCTCCTGCAATAGTCCACAGTGCCGAGGAGATAGCTCCCATGCCCGAGGCGGTCGCTACGCAGGCCTCGCCGCCCTCAAGGGCAGCTACCTTGCGCTCCAGAACATCGGTGGTGGGGTTGCCAAGGCGGGTGTAGATATGACCTGCCTCCTTTCCTGCAAAGCGGAGACCACCCTGCTCGCAGGAGTCGAAAACGAAGGTGGAGGTCTGATAGATCGGTGTGGTCAGCGCACCATACTGCGTATCTCTGACATTACCTGCGTGGATGGCTTTTGTGCCGAAGCCTGCATTGGGATTCATCATAGATTCTTCCTCCTATAATTCGTATTTTTTATCGTTTTCTCCACTATGAGAGAATGTTCCTGTTTAAAAAGTAACATATTCTGCGGCAAGAGTGGTATTTCAGAAATCAGATATCCTGCTATCTGGAATTCAGATAGCAAAATGAACAGAAATTGACGGACCTTTTTATAAAAAACGATAGAAGTTCTATTTTCGAAAAAAGAAGCAAAAAACGACTCCGATATAGGAGTCGTTTTTTGTAAAATCGGTATCAAAAAAAGTGATAGATAAGGCGATGTGGATTATTGCCCATAAGCGGAGACAATGCTCTCTGCGCAGCGCATACCGTCGGCTGCTGCAGAGAGGATGCCGCCGGCGTAACCGGCGCCCTCGCCGCAGGGATAGATACCGCGGATGTTGCACTGATAGTCCTCACCGCGTGGGATTTTCACAGGGGAGGAGGAGCGGCTTTCCACCGCCGTCAGGAGGGCATCGGGCGCATCGTAGCCGCGAAGCCTGCTGCCCAGCAGGGGCAGCGCCTGGGCGATGGCCTCTGCCACAAAGGGAGGCAGGCACCGATGCAGATCGGTGTAGGTCACGCCGGGACGATAGGAGGGCTTCACACCGCCCGCTGCTTCCGTGGGGCGGCGCATGAGGAAATCCTCCACCCGCTGGGCGGGGGCGCGATAGTCGCCGCCGCCCAAGGCATAGGCAGCCTCTTCCAGTTGACGCTGGAAAGCAATACCGGCCAGAGGATGATGGGTGGGGAAGTCATCGGGCGTCACATTGATGAGGAGGGCGCCGTTAATGTTCTCTTTGTCCCGGGCGTATTCGCTCATGCCGTTGGTCACCACACGGCCTTCCTCCGAGGCGGCGGCCACCACGGTGCCGCCGGGACAGACACAGAAGGAGAAGGCGCTGCGGCCGCTGTCCAGGTGGCAGCTGAGCTTATAGCTGCTGGCCGACAGGGCGGGATGTCCGGCGTATTGGCGGTATTGCGCCGCGTCAATGTCTGCCTGTCGGTGCTCGATACGGACACCCACGGCGAAGGGTTTGGCCTCCATGTGTACGCCGCTATGGTACAGCATCTCCACCGTGTCCCGGGCACTGTGGCCCAGTGCCAGCAGGGTATGGCGGCAGGGAAGGGTGTAAGTTTCGCCATTTGCAGCGACGGTCAGAGCGGTGAGTTGGCCGTTTGCCATCTCGATGCCGTCAAGACGGTGACCAAAGCGGATATCGGCACCCAGAGCTAGGAGTTCACGGCGCATATTTTGCAGGGCGATATAGAGCATATCGGTGCCCACATGGGGTTTGGCATCGTAGAGGATGGTCTCCGGCGCGCCGCAGGCGACCAGCTGCTCAAGAATGAAGCGGTGGCGCACATCCTTCGTGCCGGTGTTCAGCTTGCCGTCGGAAAAAGCACCGGCACCGCCCTCGCCGAACTGCACATTGCTCTCAGTGTTGAGGACACCGTCGTGCCAGAATTTCTCCACCGTCTCGCGGCGCTGTTCCACCGCCTCGCCCCGCTCCAACACGATGGGGCGCAGGCCGCACTTGGCCAGCACCAGCGCGGCGAAAAGACCGCCGGGGCCCATGCCTACCACCACAGGCGGCACATCGCAGGCTGCCGGGGCGGGAAGACGGTACTTTTCCGGTTTATAGGGGGTGATGCGTTTGTCGTGGCAGCGGCGCAGCACTTGCTGTTCATTCTTCACCGCTGCGACCACCGTGTAGACAAACTGCAAGCCCTCACGGGCGTCGGTGGCGCGGCGCAGGATGCGCAGCTCGGTGAGGTCCTCGGCCCGGCAGCGCAGACGCTGCGCAGTTTTATGGAGGAGCTGTGCCTCATTTTCATCCAATGTGAGCTTGATACCCTCCAGTCGCAGCATGGGTCAGCACCACCTTTCACAAAAAATTCAAAATCTTTTGCCGATTTTAAAGGTTATTTTAAGAAAACTGTGTAAGATAGAATACAATAGGAATGATACCATAGTTTCTTGAAAAAATAAAGGAGGAATCCACAGATGTATAACGAGGAGTTTGACCGTATCAACGGCAGTTATCGCTATAACCGCACCAGTAATCTCCCTCAGGATGAGTACCGTCCTGCCTATACCCCGCCTCAGAGTCCCACGCCGCAGAAGAAGGAAAAGCGGGGCGTGAAGATCGCCGCGCTGCTGCTGGCCTGCGCCTTGCTGGGTACTGCCTGCGGCTTTGGCGGCTCGGCGCTCCATCGGAACATAAGCCGCGGCAACGCCGTCATCAGCCAGAGTGACCGCGCTCCCGTGGCGGTAGAGGTGAAGAAGGTGGACGGTCAGCAGGCGATGAGTCCCGCCGAAGTCTATGCTTCCACGGTGAACTCCACTGTCTCCATCAATACCGCTACCACCCGCAATGCCTTCGGTCAGGTAACGGAGAGCGCCTCCAGCGGCTCCGGTTTCATCATCACCGATGACGGCTACATCGTCACCAACCAGCATGTGGTGAGCGGTGCTTCCAAGGTCACCGTTACCCTCTATAACGGCGAGGAGTACGAGGCGAAGATCATCGGCGGTGATGCCGACTATGATGTGGCGGTCATCAAAATTGATGGCAGCGACCTTCCTGCCGTGACGCTGGGCAACAGCGCCGATGTGAATGTGGGCGACTGGGTCATGGCCATCGGCAATCCCTTGGGTGAACTGACCTTTTCCATGTCTCAGGGCAGTGTATCCAGCAGCGGCCGCGCCATCAATGTGGACGGCACCCCCTTCAATATGCTGCAGGTGGACTGTGCTATCAACCCCGGTAACTCCGGTGGCCCCCTTATGAATCTCTACGGTGAGGTGGTGGGTATCGTCTCGGCCAAGTATTCCAGCTACTCCAACACGACAGTAGAGGGACTGGGCTTTGCCATCCCCATCTCCGATGTGCAGGCCATCATCACCGATATTATTGAAAACGGCGAGGTGACCGACAAGGCCTATCTGGCCATCACGGCAGGCACCATGACAGAGGAGATGGCAGCGCAGTATAATATTGACCTATCTAAGGGTGTGTTCGTCTACTCTGTGGAGAAGGGTGGCGCCGGTGACCGGGCAGGTCTGCGTCTGGGCGATATTATTACTGAGCTGGACGGCAAGACCGTCAACGATATGACAGATCTGAGCATGGCCAAGAAGGGTCGCAAGGCCGGCGAGACAGTGGATCTGACCTACTACCGCGACGGTGAGTATCATACCACGGAACTGACTTTTGACGAGCAGCCCGAGACCACCGGTGAGGAGCAGCAGCCGCAGACTCAGCCCCAGATGCCGGAGCAGTACGAGGACTATTACAACCAGATGCCCGACGGATTTGAGGACTTCTTCCGCTATTTCTTCGGCCAGGGCTGGTAAAAATATGGTAAAATAATACAAGAAAAGAAGGAAAAAGGGTTGGAGATGACAGCATTTCCAACCCTTTTTTGCAATTAAAGAAAACTTAACTTGTTATTTTGATGATGATAGTATATAATAAATTGTCCTCGTATGTAAACTATTCAACATCAACCTCCGATGAGAAAGGAAGGCTGCTATGATAAAGCTTCAAGGCGAACACGGCGAGATCGCCATCTCCAATGCAGTGTTCACCACTATTACCGGCGCCGCCGCCACCAACTGCTTCGGCGTCAAGGGCATGGCCTATCGCTCTATGACAGACGGTCTTGTCCACCTGCTCCGCCCCGAGACCATGAGCAAGGGCGTGAAAGTTACCTACAATTCCGACAACACGGTTTCGATTGAACTGCACATTATTGTGGACTCCGGTGTCAACATCGCCACCGTCTGCCGCGCCATTATGAGCGAGGTCAAGTATGTGGTCACCTGCAACACCGGCGTGGAAGTGCGCGATGTCAATGTCTGCGTCGACTCCGTCAGTAACAGTTGAGGAGGATCACACGGCTATGATAGAGAGAATCAATGGCAGCACCTTCAAGCAGATGGTGCTGTTTGGCGGTGCCTGCATCACCAATGAAAAGCAGGCCATCAACGACCTGAATGTGTTCCCTGTTCCCGATGGCGACACGGGTACCAATATGTCCCTGTCCATCCAGACCGCCTGCAACGAGCTGAAGAAGGCTGAGCCCGCCACCATTGAAGAGGCTGCCAAGATCACCGCCAGCGGTCTGCTGCGCGGCGCCCGCGGCAACTCCGGCGTCATCCTGTCCCTGCTGTTCCGTGGTATGTCCAAGTCCTTCAAGGGCCTGACCGAGGCCGACGGTACCGCACTGGCCGACGCCATGAACGAAGGCGTCAACACCGCTTACGGCGCCGTCATGAAGCCCGCCGAGGGCACGGTGCTGACGGTGTCCCGTCTGGCTGCCCAGCGCGCCATGGAGGCCTCCGAGGAGAACAACTGCGCCGAGTATGTGCTGGAAGAGGCCATTCGCACCGGTTATGTGACACTGGACGAGACCATCGAGATGAACCCCGTGCTGAAGAAGGCCGGCGTGGTGGATGCCGGTGGCAAGGGCTACCTGCTGATCCTGGAGGGTATGCTCCGTGCCCTGCGGGGCGAGGAGATCCCCGAGGTGGTGGAGACGGAGGAGACCAATACCAAGGCCGACTTCGCCGCACTGGACGAGGAGATCACTTTTACTTACGACACCGTGTTCATCGTCCGCAAGGGCAGCGAGGACAAGTCCCTCGAGCCCCTGCGTATGTACCTGGACAGCATCGGCGACAGCCTCGTCATCGGCGAGGACGACGAGTGCTTCAAGGTCCATGTCCATATCGATATCCCCGGTTTTGCCCTCAGCGAAGCCCAGAAGTACGGCACGCTGGAACTGGCCAAGATCGAGAATATGCGCTCCCAGAAGGAGGCACTGGCTGCCGGTCAGACCGCCTACAGCGCCGACGATCTGGACAACGAGGATCTGATGCTGGGCGGTAATGCCGAGGCTGAGGCAGAGATCGCTCCCGCCGAGAAGAAGTACGGTTTCGTCTCCGTCTGCGTGGGCGAGGGCCTTGAGGAGACTTTCCGCGCTCTGGGCGTGGATACCATCGTCTCCGGCGGCCAGACCATGAACCCCTCCACCGAGTCCATCCTGCAGGAGGTCAACCGTACCCCCAGCGAGATCGTGTTCGTCCTGCCCAACAATAAGAACATCGTCATGGCTGCCCAGCAGTGCATCGGTCTGACCGAGAAGCAGGTTATCGTGGTGCCCACCGCCACCGTGCCCCAGGGTATCACCGCCATGATGAGCTTTGATCCCGACGAGGAAGATCCCCAGGCCATCGCCGCTGCCATGACCGAGGCCGCTTCCACCGTCTCTACCGCACAGGTGACCTATGCCGCCCGCAACTCCGACTTTGACGGCTTTGCCATTAAAGAGGGTGATTATCTGGTGCTGCTGGACGGCAAGCTCTTCGGCACCGGCCCGGATCTCAAGTCCCTGCTGGAGCAGTTGGGTGCCCACGCTGCCGAGAAGGGCGCGGAGTTCATCAACATCTACACCGGCGAGGGTGTCAGCGAGTCCGACGGCGTCAAGGCCGAGAAGCTCTTTGCATCCATTTGTCCCGATGCAGAGGTGACTTCCATCCCCGGCGGCCAGAGCGTATACTACTATATTATTTCCATCGAATAAGCGAAAACCGCCCGTAAGGGCGGTTTTTTTATTGGGCGGGGGGGCGTAGCGCAGCCGCCCAAATTTTATATCCACAGCTTCCAACCTACGAAAAATCATCAAGAAGAGGAAAAGTTTTCCACAGGTATGGGGAAAAGAGTAACAACAGCAGTAACAAAAATGACAATTCGGTTACAGAAGTGGAAAAAGCCTTGACAATTTGCGGGGGGGGGTATACTTGGCATAGAA
>JAZTZR010000005.1:0-5840 GCA_045637545.1 Vescimonas sp.
CATATTGGCTGCGGCCTGCGGGCCGCCGCCCTGTTCGACTCCACGACTGCTATTCCAAAAAAATAAACGCCCACACGGGCGTTTATTTTTTTGGAGCAGGATACGGGAGTCGAACCCGCCTCCTCGGCTTGGGAAGCCGATGTATTACCGATATACGAATCCTGCGTTTGTTATCAAGTTCCCTGCCATCATACCACACCCTCAACGCCTTTGCAAGGCGAAATTCGGCGCATACTTTTCCACAATTTTTCATACGGTGGAGCAAACTCAACTCACCAGGAGGCTGACCGTATGAAACGCTTGCTCTCACTGTTTCTCTCACTGACGCTCTTTTTCGCTCTCGCCGTCCCCTGCGGTGCGGTGGAGATCCCCCTCACCTCCCACAGCGCACTGCTGATGGAGAAAACCACCGGAGAAGTGCTCTTTGCCCAAAACGAGCACGAGGCATTGGCTCCGGCATCGGTGACAAAGATCATGACCATGCTGCTGGTGATGGAGGCCATCGACGAGGGCGCTATTGCCCTGGACGATGTGGTAACCGTCAGCGCCCACGCCGCCTCCATGGGCGGGTCGCAGGTGTTTCTCTCCGAAGGGGAACAAATCACCGTGGATGATCTGCTCAAATCCCTCTGCGTCTCCTCCGGCAACGATGCCTCCGTGGCGCTGGCCGAACATGTCTGCGGTGTAACGGAGCTGTTCATCGATAAAATGAACCAGAGGGCACAGGAGCTGGGCATGCAGAACACTCACTTCGTCAACTGCACCGGTCTCACCGCCGAGGGCCATCTCACCTCCGCCTATGACATCGCCCTCATGAGCCGTGAGTTGCTCTTACATCATCCCGAGATCCGCAACTACACCACCATCTGGATGGACACTATCCGAAACGGCACCTTTGGTCTGAGCAACACCAACAAACTTATCCGCTTTTATGAAGGGGCTACCGGCCTTAAAACCGGTTACACCGACCGGGCCGGTTACTGTATCAGCGCCACCGCCGAGAAAGACGGCATGGAGCTGATCGCCGTGATCATGAAAGGCGAGACCTCCGACAAGCGCAACACCGATGCCAAAGCACTCCTCAATTATGGATTTTCCACCTATTCCCTCGCCGATGTGACCCCTGCCGAGCCCCTGCCGACTGTGGCGGTGACATTGGGCTCTCAGGATTGCGTGGCCGTCACACTGCCGGAGGGTGAGAACACCGTTCTGCTGGAAAAAGCCAAAGCCGCCAACCTCACCCAGACGGTAGATCTTCCCGAAACGGTGGATGCCCCCGTCGCCGCAGGAGATCGGCTTGGCACACTCTCCGTCTGCAGCGGCGACGAGACTATTAAGACCATCCCTCTGGTAGCATCAGAATCGGTAGAAAAGCTCACATGGGGCCAAATGCTGACACAGCTCCTGCAAATGGCCATCTTCTGCGGCTAACACGACCTTTCCCACTTGTTTTTTTCTTTTGTGCGGTGTATGATAAAGGGCAGAGAATGTATAAAAATTACACCATACTGATACATAGGAGGATGTTTCCATGATCCGCATCAACACCGCCAATATGGAATCTTTCGTCACCATGCCCTTCGCCGAGGCCCTCGCTCCCGAGCTGGCTGTGGCACAGGGTCACCTGCAGAACGGTACCGGCGCCGGCAATGACTTTATCGGCTGGGTAAATCTGCCCCGCGACTACGACAAGGAGGAGTATGCCCGCATCAAGGCCGCTGCCGCACAGATCCAGAGCGATTCTCAGGCACTGGTGGTCATCGGTATCGGCGGCTCCTATCTGGGTGCCCGCGGCGTCATCGAGTGCCTTTGCTCCCCCAACTATAACCTGAAGAAAAAGAACACTCCCAACATCTATTTCGTGGGCAACGGCCTCAGTGCCGACGCCATGCACGAGGTGGAGGAGCTGCTGGATGGTGTGGACTTCTCCGTCAATGTGATCTCCAAGTCCGGTACCACTACCGAGCCCGCCGTGGCCTTCCGCTTCTTCCGCGAGCTGATGGAGAAGAAGTACGGTGCCGAAGGCGCTGCCAAGCGTATCTATGCCACCACCGACGCCAAGCGCGGTGCACTGAAGTCTCTGGCCGATGCCAAGGGCTACGAGACCTTCGTGGTACCCGATGATGTGGGCGGCCGTTACAGCGTGCTGACCGCCGTGGGTCTGCTGCCCATCGCCGTGGCCGGCATCGATATCGATGCGCTCATGGGCGGTGCCGCCGAGATGATGGCGACCTGCACCAAGGCCGACTACGAGGCCAACCCCGCATGGCAGTACGCCTCCGCCCGCACGGCTCTGTACCGCGCCGGCTACAAGATCGAGGTGCTGGCCGCCTACGAACCCTGCTTCCGTTTCATGTCCGAGTGGTGGAAGCAGCTCTACGGCGAGAGCGAGGGCAAGGAGAACAAGGGTCTGTTCCCCGCCAGTGTAGAGTTCACCGCCGATTTGCACTCCATGGGTCAGTACATCCAGCAGGGTGAGCGCCACCTGTTCGAATCCGTGGTGCGCTTCGGCCCCTCCAAGAACGAGATGCTGGTGCCCTACGATGAGACCGATGGCGACGGTCTGAATTTCCTTGTGGGCAAGGATATGGACTTCATCGCCCGTCAGGCCATGGACGGTACGCTGCTGGCCCATGTGGAGGGCGGCGTTCCCAATGTGATCGTGGAGGCCGGTGTCAACGATGCCGCCACCCTCGGCCAGCTGATCTACTTCTTTGAATACGCCTGCGGCCTCAGCGGCTACATGCTGAATGTCAATCCCTTTGACCAGCCCGGTGTGGAGGCATACAAGAAAAATATGTTCGCCCTGCTGGGCAAACCCGGCTACGAGGCGCTTCGCGAGGAGCTGCTGGCCAAGCTGGGCTAAGACAGCATTTTCCACAAAAAAGTTGACGCTTTTTCTCGTTGCTTTTCTTGTAAATCTATGCTATGCTTACGATAGGGATAATGTCCCGATCTCCCATTTTGACGAAGGAGTGTGATTTCTTATGGTTAGATTGATCATGGGTTCCAACGGTGCAGGTAAAACGAAGCAGCTTATTGAGCTGATCAATAACGCGGTGGCCGCCGAGGCCGGCAGCGTGGTGTGCATCGAACCCAGCGCCGACATGACCTACAACATCAGCTACAATGTCCGTCTGGTCAACGCCGGTGAGTACAACATTAACAGCTACGAGTGTCTGCGCGGTCTGGTTTGTGGTCTGTACGCAGGCAATTACGATATCTCCCATGTATTTGTGGACAACCTGTGCAAGATCGCCGGCGACGATGATCTGCATGCAGTTGAGATGTTCCTGGGCTGGCTGGATCGTTTCAGCCATGATAACAATGTGAAGTTCACCGTCACCATCAGTGCCGACGAGGAAACTGCCACCGACGGTCTGAAGCAGTACACCTGATTAATACCCTGTTTGTTTTCCCATTACATGAAAAATCCTTGGAGCGAAATGCTCCAAGGATTTTTTATTTGCCGTATTATCGGGGCGAAAATGCAGATTTTGCCGCGCCGCAGAGGGGACAGACAAAATCGGCAGGCAAGTCTTCAAACTTCGTGCCGGGGGCTACATTGTTGTTGGGGTCACCCAACGCCTCATCGTATTCCCAACCGCACAGATCACAGACATATTTGTTCATAGAGGTTACGCTCCTTTGGTTTTGTTTTGGTTGTGCTTAGTATACCAAATTTTCCCCAAAAGATGTGTTGCAAAAGCGACGATACAAAATTTTATACCACATCGATCTGGCACATGGCCATCGCACTGAGCGCATTGTCATGGCTCTGAGGCGTCACGCCGGCACAGCAGTCACGGCACACGGCGATAGGTGTCTCCCACAGCCGCGCCTTGAGGCACAATGCGTTGGAAATGACGCAGATATCGGTGCAAAGACCCAGCAATTCAACACTCTCATAGCCGCCTGCTGCGGCAAATTCGCACAGTTCCTCCGAGCCGAAGGTGGGCTTGTCGATGACGGCTGCCGTTTTGCCGCTGCCTGCGGCAAACACAGCCTCCTCGATCTCCCAACCGGGGGTGCCTTTGACACAGTGTACCACCGGCAGTTTTTTGCCCTCTGCTGTATGCAAATAGTCCTCCGTGTGGGTATCGCGGGTATAGACCACATCGCCGTCAAATTCAGAAATCCGCTTGATGACGGCAGGCACAATCGCCTGCGCCTCCGCCGTACCCAGTGCGCCGGAGATAAAATCCACCTGCATATCCACTACTACCAGCAGTTTTTTCATTCCTTCTCTACCTCCGCAATCAGTTTTCCACAGGACGCACAGTACCACACCACCAGCGGCTCGGTGGCACTGGTCAGCTTCACATGCTTTCGCTTGCTCCACGGGAAGCTTCCCTCCTGTTTGGCAGAATACCATTCGAGAGGGATTATAAGGTGCTGCTGCTCCACAAAACCCTTTTCCATTTCTTTATCGCAATAGGGACAATTCATGGTCTGCGCCTCCTTTCTGTTTTCTCTCTCACTATAGCATACATTCTCCCCTGTTTCAACGGCGTTTCCGCCTTTACAAACGGGGCAAAGAGGCGTACACTGACAGTAATAACTCTCCTGGGAGGTGAGAAGATGAGAAAGCCACATTACGGCTGGGCCGTATGTCTGGCAGGACTGTGCCTGTTCGTGTGCAACATGGGTCTGTGCAGCAACATTCTCACCATCTACCTGCCATTCATTGAGGAGCGGGGCGTCAGCGACAGTATGGGCAGCGCCATTCTCTCGGTGCGCTGTGCCTTCTCCTTTCTCACCACCTTTTTTGTGGGCATTTACTATGAAAAGCTCTCCCTGCGTTGGGGCATCTTTCTTGCCTCGGCGGTAGGCGTCCTGTTTCCTCTGGTGTTCTGTGCTGCTGTCAACGCTCCCGTTCTCTACTACGCAGGCGCAGCACTGGCGGGCATCGCCTACGGTGCGGGCTGCATCTACCCCGTTTCTCTGCTGATCGGCAACTGGTTCCACGCCCGCCGCGGCTTTGCCCTCGGTCTCAGCGCCGCAGGAAGCGCCGTGGCCACCATGGGCTTCTCTCCCCTGCTCTCGTCGGTGGTGGTACGCCATTCTCTGACCACCGCATTTGTGCTGCAAAGCGGTATCATGGCACTCAGCGCTGTGATCGTACTGCTGGTGGTGCGGGACACCCCCGAGGACATGGGGCTGTTGCCTTACGGCGAGACGAAGGCAACGCAGACAGATTCTTCCTTCCGCGGCTCCTTCCGCCCCAATCGCGCAACAATGGGGATGCTGGCGTTGATGATGCTGCTGATCGGCGGCGCCGGTCTCGCCTTCTCCGGCCACATGGCCGTATTGATGCGCACGGAAGGTTACTCCACCCAGTTGGCCGCCTCTATGGTCTCTCTCTTTGGTTTGGTGCTCGTGTGCAGCAAACTTCTTACCGGCGCGGTAGCCGATCGTATCGGCTCAAAACGGTGCAGCCTCCTTCTCTTCTCCATCTTTATCCTCGGCTGTTTCCTTGTGCTGGGCATGGATGGAAAGGCCCTTTTCTGGTGTGCGGCACTGGCCGTGCTGCTGGGTCTGGGGGCCTCCCTCTTCAATGTAGGCCCGCCCCTGTGGGCTGCCGATCTCAGTTCCAAAGACCACTATCCCAAGACGCTGAAGCACCTGCAGATCTTCTACAATCTCGGCGGCATCCTTTTTACCGTGGTACCCGGTCTTATCGCCGATCGCACGAACGAATACAAAAGTTCCTATCTCCTCTTCGCCGGTATGATGCTGCTGGCACTGCTCATTCTCCTGTGGGCATATTCTCAGCGCAAAGGCGACAAAACATAAAAAACCTCGCCCCATGGGGCGAGGTTTTTTATGTTTTGTCGCCT
>JAZTZR010000006.1:0-47210 GCA_045637545.1 Vescimonas sp.
CCGCCTGATTTACCGCTGCCAGACTGCCGGCGCCCTGAGGGGTGAACTCGATCTCCACCACATAGGGGCTGGCGTTGTCGGCTTCGTCCACCATGGCAAACACATCCTGGAAGGGCACATAGCCCTGACCCAGTGCCGGGAAGGACCACTCCTGCCGTCCGGCGGCCTTTTCCTTGATGTGGATGTATCCCACCTGTTCGAGGCAGGCACCCAGATCGGCCACCGTGTCCACATCGCCGTAGAAGATGGCGTTGGCAGTATCGTAAGCGATGGTCACACGGGGCGAGGCCACTTGCTTTACGATTTCCACCAGACTTGCGCCGCTGCTCTGCTTGCCCGCAACCTCCAAGGCCATGACTATGTCGTACTTCTCCAGATAGGGCAGCACTGCGCGGATACGCTCAACAATAGACTCTGTGGTTACCACGGTGCTGCTGTCAGCGGGCTCACCGACGAAGGTGACAATGCAGGGAATGTCAAAAAAGCGGGCAAGGCGGATGTTCTTCACAAAATCATCCAGCTTATCCGGATCCATCAAGGTGACATGGCCGCTCATGCCGATGGCCTTCAGCCCTGCTTCGTCCAGCAGATCCTTTACCTTCAGCAGCTGTTCAAAGCTGTGGTCGGGGAACACATGCTCCACCCACCCCTTCATGGCGGTCAGTTCCACATACTTGAAGCCTGCGGCCTGAATACCTGCAATGGCTTCTTCGATGGAATACCCGTGATAGCAGTTGGTAGTAACTGCGATGGTACGATTCTTCATAGCCGGCCTCCTCAAAGAAAACGAAATATTGGCAGGGCATACCCTGAAATCTTAGGTTCTATATACCACAATTTGGTCGCGCTGTCAATGTTCCGCAGACAGATGTGTTGTTCAACGGTGCACTATTCTCCGTATTTCCGCTTATGGAGAAGATTTTTCGCCGCCTCCTTGGCCTCGTCCACATAGCCGCGGCTTTCAACAATTTTTTGCAGGTCCTTATCCGTGTAGTCGCGGAAGGTGTACTCAAACTTTTCCACAGAGGTCATATCCTCTTTGGCCTTTTGCTCTGCTTCAAACACCTCCAGCGGGGTGATGGGCAGCACCCAGTCCACATGACGGCAGTTGGGACAGTAATACAGCTCCAAATAGGCTCTCTCCTCTACGGGGTTGAGCATAGTGGATCGCATATCCACATAGCCTTTTTGGTAGAGTTTCATCTCCGTGCCGCAGTGAAAGCAGCGTTTTTTCATTCCAAATTGCATAGCCTCTCCTCCTTAACTATTTATCAGTCTTGCCAACAGGCGTTCTACTTGCACGGTAAGTTGCTCCACTTGCGCGGCGGCATCGCCGATGCGCTGCTGGGCCACCACATCGAAAATCAGTCCATCGAAGAAATAGTCTGCAAAGCCGAGGAAATCTCCGGTGGTAAGTTGAATGTTTACATCTTCCAATTCGTCGCGGAACTGCTCCAGATCCCGTCCGGCCTGCTCCAGTGCGGCATTAGCCTCATGCATACGGCTGCGCTTGAGCATAGTGCTGATAAGGCCGCCGCCCAGCATATCGGCAATGCCCCAGTTTCTGGCGCCGTGAAGGGCGATGCGGGCGGCATTGAGGCTCTGCAGGGCCCGCTCGCCCGCATCAATGGCTTGTTTGCGCTCCTGTTCGTTCATTCCGGTGCCCTCCTTTGTCGTTTATTCATCCACAGGCGATGGCGTGGCCATCGGCCTTTGTTTAGTCGTATTCGATCACCAGTTTTTTGCATCGGCGGCAGTTGTAGGTCTCTACCGCCGTACCCAGCGGCTTTTCGGAAAACAGCTCAGAAAACGCCTTGACAAGGAGTTCCTTCTTCCCCCAGCCGATCCCGTCACGGGACTGGAGATAGCCTTTTTCCATCTCGTTTCCACAGTAGGGACACTGCATTGCTGTGACCTCCTTTTTACTCCACGAACACAGCGGTGCCGCTGGCGGTGACCATCAGCATACCGTTGTCGCTGCCCAAGACCTCGTAGTCGATATCCACGCCTACTACGGCATTGGCACCCATGGAGTGGGCCCGCTGTTCCATCTCGGCGAGGGCCTGATGGCGGGCGTTCATCAGTTCCTCTTCATAGGTGGCGCTGCGGCCGCCGAAAAAGTTGGAAAGTCCTGCGGCGAAGTCCTTGAGAACATTGACGCCGGTGATGACCTCGCCAAAGACGATGCCGAAATAATTGACGATTCTCTTGCCCTCCACAGAGGGGGTGGTGGTAATGATCATGGGATATTCCTCCTTGTGCTGTTAATATTCCGGTGCGTTGGGGTTGCGGCGGTAGAGAAGGGGTTTGCCTTCGGCATCAATCAACGGTGTCATGGTCAAACCGTAGCCTGCACTGAAAACAAAATACTGCACGCCCGTTTCCGTGTCAATCCAAATTTCACGGGAGGACAGGCCGCCCTCGCTATAGACTTTTTCAAAGCGTTTGTCTTTTGCCATTGTGGTTTCTCCTTTGAAAAAGGGCAGGCTTGCGCCTGCCCTCTATCTTATTCCGCCTTATCGTCCTCTAAGAACACCTTGGCGCTGGTGGCTAAGCCTGCCAAGCCTTGCAGCTGGCTGGGAATGATGATCTTGGTAGCCTTGCCGTCGGCAATCTTTTCCATGGCCTCCAGGCTCTTGAGCTTGATGACCTGATCGTTGGGAGCGGCCTCGTTCAGCATTTTCAGAGAGTCGGCCATGGCCTGCTGCACCTTCAGAATAGAGGTGGCCTCTGCCTCGGCGGCCATGATCTTGGCCTGCTTGGCGGCGTCGGCGCGAAGAATGGCAGACTGCTTTTCGCCCTCGGCAACCAGGATCTGGCTGGCCTTCTGGCCCTCGGCCTGCAGGATGGCTTCGCGGCGCTCGCGCTCGGCCTTCATCTGCTTTTCCATGGCGTTCTGGATCTCGCGGGGAGGCAGGATGTTCTTCAGCTCCACGCGGTTGACCTTGATGCCCCAAGGATCGGTAGCCTCGTCCAGAATGGAGCGCATCTTGGCGTTAATTACATCACGGGAAGTAAGGGACTGGTCCAGTTCCATCTCGCCGATGATGTTACGCAGCGTGGTAGCTGTGAGATTTTCGATAGCAGACATGGGGTACTCCACACCGTAGGTGTAGAGCTTGGGATCGGTGATCTGGAAGTAGATGACCGTGTCGATCTGCATGGTGACATTATCCTTGGTGATCACGGGCTGGGGGGCGAAGTCTGCCACCTGTTCTTTCAGGGAGATCTTCTTCACAATGCGCTCGATGAAGGGGATCTTCAGATGCAGACCGTTGCCCCACACGGCGGAGAAGGAGCCCAGGCGCTCCACCACATAGGCCTTGGACTGCTGCACAACATGGATGTTGCTGACGATCAGAATGAGGATCAGCAGTACCAGCACACCAATAGCAATATAACCTAAACCCGGCATAAATTGTTCCTCCTTATACTAATAAATGTTGTTTATCGCTTCATCAAAAAGGCCACAACAGCCACCACAACAACGACAAGAACGATGCCGCCCAGCAATGCAACCATACTCATAGAATACACCTCAGCCCTCCTTTAGTTCCACAAACAGACGGACGCCCTCCATACGGGTGATGCGCACCAGCGTATCGGGCTTGATGACGGAGCCGTTCTCGCTTCTTGCCGACCAGCGCTTGCCGTCCACATACACCTCGCCCATAGGGATGGTATTGTCGATGGTCTCGGTGACGCGGCCGATGCTGCCCAGCACCCGGTCTGCGTTGGTGGCGGTAGCACGGGCTGTACCCCATTTTCGTACCAGCGGACGGGTAACAAAGAGTGCTGCAATAGACATGATGAGGAACACCACCACCTGCAGCCAGATCTGGCCGCCCAGAATCGAGGTGATGAGACCGCCCACGCCGCCGATGACGAACCAGATGGACACCAGGCCCGCCGTGACCGCCTCCACCACACCAAAGATGATAATGGCGGCGATCCAGATGATCGTTGTCATATCTCCACTTCCTCCTTTCAGCAGTACCCCCATCAGCAGCGCCACAAAGACGAAGCCGATGATGACACCGATGCCGATCTTTTTGTTTTTCGGAGAGAGATTGGCGATGAAGTTATCCACCACGGAGAACAGGCTTCCCTGCGCCGGTGCCGAGACTGCCTCAGGCGCGGGGGGCACGGTGGGGACCTCCTCCTCGAACAGCTCTCCTACGGAGATGCCATAGCGGTTGGCAATGTAGAGGATTTTTTCCACCTCGGGGAAACTGCGGCCCGACTCCCAGCGGCTCACCGCCTGACGGGACACCTGCAGCTGTTCTGCCATCTGCTCCTGTGTTAAGCCTGCTGCATGGCGCACCGCCTGCAGCTTATCTCCGAATGCCATCGCCTTCGCCTCCTCTCGTGTGGGTCAATGGTAGCATATGCGCAGGGAAAATGTCTATCAACTTGAAGTTGCGTTTTATTATTTTGGGGAAAATCTGCGCAACCTGAAGTTTACATGGGCACTTACCGTTTGGTTACCCCTGATTATACACAATATTCCCACGGAATGCTACTGTTATTTTTTAGTTGCGTACAGCAGAAAAAGTCGCTATAATCGAAAGAAAGAAATGCAAGTGAGGTACAGACCATGTATACCTATATGATACCCTGTCTGCTGGGTTTGGAAAAGCCTGTGGGCGATGAAGTCAAGCGTCTCGGTATGGCCGATGTGCAGGTGGAGAATGGCCGCGTCTTCTGCCGCGGCTCTCTGGCTGACTGCGCCCGCCTCAACATCAATCTCCGCTGCGGTGCCCGCGTGATGCTGGTACTCAAGACCTTTACCGCCCGCAGCTTTGAAGAACTGTTCCAGGGAACCAAGAGTGTGCGGTGGGAGGATTTCCTGCCCCGCGATGCCGCCTTCCCCGTGAAGGGTTATTCCATTTCCTCTCAGCTTCACTCTGTCCCCTCTTGTCAAAGCATCATCAAAAAGGCTATGGTGGAGCGGCTCAAGGAAGTCTATCACATGGACCAGTTCCCCGAGACAGGTGTGAAGTATCAGGTGCGCTTCTCCATTTTTAAGGATATGGTGCATCTGACGCTGGACACCAGCGGCGAGGGTCTGTACAAGCGCGGCTACCGCGCCGAAGCGGTGGAGGCGCCCCTGCGCGAGACACTGGCGGCGGCGCTGGTGGGCTTTGCCCGTTACCGTGGCCGCGACAGTTTCTGCGACCCCTTCTGCGGCAGCGGTACCATCCCCATTGAGGCCGCTCTTATTGCCCGCAACCGCGCCCCCGGTCTGAACCGTGTATTCGACGGCCAGAACTGGGCCTTCCTCCCCTCTGAGAGTTGGGCACAGGCGAAGGAGGAGGCGCAGGACAAGGAGTTCCACGGTAAGTACGACATCTGGGGCGGCGATGTGGACCCCAATGCCGTTGCCTTAGCCCGCGAGAACGCCCGCAAGGCAGGCGTGGCCGACGATATCCGCTTCGAGGTGGCCGATATGCGGAAGTTCCACCGCGACAGCGAGTACGGTCAGCTGGTGACTAACCCGCCCTACGGTCAGCGCTTGATGGAGAAGGCCGAGGCCGAGCAGCTCTACCGTGAGTTTGGCAAGGTGTGGCGCCAGCTGCCTAAGGGCTGGCGCACGCTGGTGCTGTCCAGCCATACGGAGTTCGAGCGCACCTTCGGACACTTGGCTGACAAAAAACGCAAGCTGTATAACGGTATGCTTAAGTGCGACCTGTTTATCTACGACAACAAGAAGTAAAATTTACCTTTTGTTCATCAACTTTCCAGTTTCTATTTTATAATAAGGTCCGAGAAAATCTTCTCCTGTGGGGGTAAGTATATGAAACATGTCTTTATCATCAATCCGAATGCAGGCAAGCAGGACAGCCGCCAGAAAATTTATGACATGGCCGATATCCTGCGGGAAAAGCACGGCTTGGATGTCCAGTGTATCCTGACCCGCAAGCAGGGCCACGCCACAGAACTGGCCCGCCAGCTGTGCGAATCCGGCGAGGAACTGCGCTTCTACGCCTGCGGCGGCGACGGCACCGTCAACGAAGTGGCTAACGGTATCATCGGCTATGACAACGCCGCCATGACGGTGATCCCCATCGGTACGGGCAACGACTTTTTGAAGAACTTCGGCGACCATGCGGCCCTGTTTGCCGACGCTGAGAATCTGTGGGACAGTCCTGCGTTTCCCATTGATGCCATTGATGTCAACGGTCGCATCGCACTGACCATCGCCTGCTCCGGTCTTGATGCCCGCGTGGCCGCTGATGTACATAAGTACAGCGAGAGCCCCCTGCTGGACGGTAAGGGCAGCTATGTCTACGCTCTGGCTGTAAATTTCCTCTTCAAGTCCATCGCCAGCCATTGGGTCATTGAGCTGGACGGACAGGCAACGGACGGCGAATGGGCCGTGATCGCCGTATGCAACGGCCGCTACTACGGCGGCGGCTTTATGCCTATGGCCGAGGCCAAGATGAATGACGGTGTGCTGAACACCCTTATCGTGCGAAAAATCTCTCGCCCCACCTTCCTGCGGTTTGTAGGATCTTACTCCAAGGGTGAGTACTACAAGTTCCCCCACATTGCCCGTGCATCCACTGCTTCCACCATCCGCATCCGCTCGGACAAGATGGATATCGTCACCTGCCTTGACGGTGAGTGCATCACATCCGATGATGTGACCATCCGTCTCAGTGACAAGAAGCTGAACTTCTTTGGCCCTGAAGGCTGCTCCTGCAATGCCACGGCCCGCCCTCTCCCCGGCGCAGAGGGGTAAGTTTAACCTTTTTGTGAACTTTTCCCTTTTTTCCAAAAATCTTCTTGAATTTCCCACGAAGTGTGGTATGATAGTCAGCGTTAGCACTCGGAAAGAATGAGTGCTAACTCTGATTTTGTTTTTGTATGAAAATATATAAGGAGGCAACCATTATGAAACTGACCCCCCTCGCAGACCGCGTGGTGCTGAAGATGACCGAAGCAGAGGAGACCACCAAGGGTGGCATCATCCTCACCGGCAGCGCTAAGGAGAAGCCCTCTGTGGCAGAAGTGATCGCCGTAGGTCCCGGCGGCACCGTGGACGGTCATGTGGTCACCATGTCCGTCAAGCCCGGAGATAAGGTTATCACCGATAAGTACGCCGGTTCCAAGGTGACGCTGGAGGATGTGGAATACATCATCGTCAAGCAGGGCGATATTCTGGCAATCGTGGAGTAAACTCTTGTGGGGGGGGCGGGCTCCCCCCACATTCCCCCCTCACAGCCCGCTGCGCGCGCTCTTTGGGCACACTGGCAGGCTGAGAAGTATATTTTCCCACGGGAACCGCGGGAAAATATGATTAAAACAACTATTAGCTTTCTTTTGGAGGTAAATCATTATGTCTAAGATTATTCTGCGTGGTGACGATGCACGCCGCGCTCTGGAGTCCGGCGTTAATCAGCTGGCCGATACCGTCAAGGTTACTCTGGGTCCCAAGGGCCGCAATGTGGTGCTGGATAAGAAGTTCGGCGCCCCCCTCATCACCAACGACGGCGTGACCATCGCCAAGGAGATCGAGCTGGACGACGCTTTTGAGAACATGGGTGCTCAGTTGGTCCGCGAGGTGTCCACCAAGACCAACGATGTGGCCGGCGACGGTACTACTACCGCAACCCTGCTGGCACAGGCTATGATCCGCGAGGGCCTGAAGAACCTTGCCGCCGGTGCCAACCCCATTGTCATGAAGAAGGGTATGGCCAAGGCTGTGGAGGCCGCTGTGACCGCTATCCGTGCCCAGAGCCAGAAGGTCAACGGTACCGAGGATATCGCCCGCGTTGGCACTGTCTCCTCCGGTGACGAGAACATCGGCCGCCTCATTGCTGAGGCTATGGAGAAGGTCAGCGCCGACGGCGTCATCACCATCGAGGAGTCCAAGACTGCCGAGACCTACAGTGAGGTCGTCGAGGGCATGATGTTCGACCGTGGCTATATCACACCCTATATGGCTACCGATATGGAGAAGATGGAGGCCATTGTGGATGACCCCTACATTCTCATTACCGATAAGAAGATCTCCATCATCGCCGACATCCTGCCCCTGCTGGAGCAGATGCTGCAGAGCGGCAAGAAGCTGTTCATCATTGCCGAGGATGTGGAGGGCGAGGCACTTTCCACCCTGTTGGTGAACCGTCTCAAGGGCGTGCTGAATGTGGTGTGCGTTAAGGCTCCCGGCTTCGGCGATCGTCGCAAGGAGATGCTGCAGGATATCGCCATCCTCACCGGCGGTCAGGTGATCACCGAGGAGCTGGGCCTGACTCTGAAGGATGCCACCATCGGCATGCTGGGCCGTGCCCGCCAGATCAAGGTCACCAAGGAGAACACCATCATTGTCGACGGTGCCGGTGATCAGCGCGCCATCGCCGATCGTGTGGCCCAGATTCGCGCACAGGCCAATGTGACCACCAGCGAATATGATCGCGAGAAGCTGCAGGAGCGTCTGGCCAAGCTGGCCGGCGGTGTGGCCGTCATCAAAGTGGGCGCTGCTACCGAGACCGAGATGAAGGAGAAGAAGCTCCGCATCGAGGATGCTCTGAACGCTACCAAGGCAGCTGTGGAAGAGGGTATCGTCCCCGGCGGCGGCACCATCTTTGTCAATGTCATCCCCGCTGTCACCGCCCTGCTGAAGTCTACCGACGGCGATGAGAAGGTGGGCGTACAGATGGTGGCCAAGGCTCTGGAGGAGCCTATCCGCCAGATCGCTGCCAACGCCGGCATTGACGGCTCCGTGGTGCTGGAAAAGGTCCGCACCAGCAAGAAGCCCGGCTTCGGCTTCGACGCTTACAAGGAAGTTTACTGCGATATGCTCGCCTGCGGTATTGTTGATCCCGCCAAGGTGACCCGCAGTGCGCTGGAGAACGCCGCTTCCGTGTCCGGCATGGTGCTGACCACCGAGTCTCTGGTGGCCGATAAGCCCCAGCCCCCCGCACCCGTCGCCGCTCCCGATATGGGCGGCATGGGCGGCATGTATTAAGACGCGAAAAAGCTCACCCGTGAGGGTGAGCTTTTTTGTTGGATTGTGTTACTGGACTTCGATCAGTTCGATGTGGAAGTTCAGCTCCTTGCCTGCCATCTCGTTGTTGGCGTCGAAGGTGATGTTCACCTCGTCGCGGGCGGTGACCTTCACCTGCATGGGCTGACCGTTAGCGGTATACAGCACCACCTGCTCGCCCACATTCACTTCCTCTGCGCCGGGCAGATCAGCAATGGCAACGGTAAAGATAGCGCGGGGATCGGGGTAGCCATAAGCCTGATCGGGAGTCAGGTGGATGTCGATGCTCTGGCCAACTTCCATCTTGGCCACGACCTCGTCATAACCGCGGATCATCATGCCAACACCGCAGACGAACTCCAGCGGCTCACCGCGCTCATAGGAAGAGTCAAACACAGTACCGTCGTTGAAGGTGCCGCGATAGTGGGTCTTGCAGACCTTGCCCACATTGGGCCCTTCGATAGCGGGAGCAGCGTGACCGCCGCAGCCACCGCCGCTGCCGCAGGACCCGCCGCAGCCGCCGCCCTCCTCGTGGTCATGGTGGTCGCAGTTGATACCGGCGGAGACCAGCTCGCCCCGCAGGAAGGCGGCTACAGCCTCGTCAGCGTCGCCGGAAGCACCGGAGCAGATCTCGATGCCTGCGGCGGAGAGAGCGGCCTGTGCACCATCGCCGATGCCGCCGCAAACCAGTGCCTCGGCACCCAGGTTCTTCAGGAAATCTGCCAGAGCCTCGTGTCCACTGCCGTTGGTATCAATGACCTCGGAGGCGGTTACCTGACCTGCCTCGACGGTGTAAATCTTAAACTGTTCGGTATGGCCAAAGTGCTGGAACACCTGACCGTTTTCAAAAGCAACTGCAATTTTCATAGATCGTGTCCTCCGTTCAAAAATTTTTTCGTTTTGTCAGTATACCACAGAAAAGACAAAATGGCAACGGCAGAATGGGGAGAGGCATCACAGGACAAAATATTTTTTGCATCTTTGGCAAAAAAGTGTTGACAGCGGAGGTTTCCTGTGGTATAGTAACTCGTGCCTGTCGAGGAGATATGGCGGCGTAGCTCAGTTGGCTAGAGCACGCGGTTCATACCCGCGGTGTCACCGGTTCAAATCCAGTCGCCGCTACCATCGCGGGAGAGAGGAAACTCTCTCCCGCATCCCGACAGGGTTTTCTTTTCTCCGGCCCGTTGGTCAAGAGGTTAAGACACGGCCCTTTCACGGCTGTAACATGGGTTCGATTCCCGTACGGGTCACCAAATCGGCGCTCCGTTCAGGGGCGCCGATACAATACGGAGGCTTAGCTCAGCTGGTTAGAGCGCCTGCTTCACACGCAGGAGGTCACTGGTTCGAGTCCAGCAGTCTCCACCACGAAAAACCACCCAATAGGGTGGTTTTTTTCGTGGTGGAGCTGTTATTTTATTGCGAGGTGGCATACCCTCCCCCTCGCGCTCCCCCGTGCGGTCTTGTAGGTTGATTCCGCCCAAGGACGATCCCGGAGCCCGCCACGAAAAACCACCCGATAGGGTGTTTTTTTGTATATATCTCTTTCGTTGACTTCTGCTGCGGTGGAGAGTACAATGTTTAATAAACGAGAGAATAACAAAAAGGAGGTGGCAGTATGCAGCAAGGTCAGCCCGTACAGGGCAATCCGCTAGGATATGCGCCTATTCCGGGACTCATAACCAAGTTTGCCGTTCCGGCTATTATCAGCATGCTGGTCAGCGCCATATATAATATTACCGACCAGATTTTCATCGGTAATATCATCGGTATGTACGGCAATGCTGCCACCAATGTAGCGTTCCCTATGGTGACACTGACCATCGCCTTTTCCCAGCTTTCGGGAGTGGGAACAGCTGCCAATTTCAACATCTGTATGGGTGCCAGACGCACCGAGGACGCGCGGAATTATGTGGGCACAGGCCTGACGCTGATGAGCTTGTTCGGCGTTGCCATTATGGTGTTGGCGCTGGTGCTGAAAACGCCGATCCTGTGGATCTGCGGAGCCACTGAGGCGGTATTTGACTATGCCTCCACCTATCTGGGTATTACCGCCATTGGCCTGCCTTTCCTGCTGGTGGGCAACGCTATGTCCAATCTCATCCGCGCCGATGGCAGTCCCCGCTATGCCATGTTCAGCAGTATCATTGGTGCGGTCCTCAATGTGGGACTGGATGCCCTGTTTATGGTGGTTTTTCGCTGGGGGATCGTGGGTGCAGCGTGGGCGACCATCGTGGGACAGATCGTGTCCTTTGTTGTCACTGCTGCCTACTTTTCCCATTTCCGCGCGTTCCCGCTTGATCGTAGAGTGCTGGGTTTGCCGGGAAAATATGTGAAAGATATTCTTCGCCTCGGAACAGGCTCCACCATCAACCACCTTGTGATGACGCTGGTGAATGTGGTGCTGAACAATGTACTCAAGACTTACGGTGCCCTGTCTGCCTACGGCAGCGATATCCCGTTGGCGGTATCCGGCATCGCGGCCAAGATCAACAGCATCCTCATTTCTTTTGGTGTGGGCCTCAGCCATGGCTGCCAGCCTATTATCGGATTTAACTACGGCGCAAAAAACTACAGCCGCGTAAAGAAAACCTACAAGATGGCACTGATGGCATCGCTGGCCATTGGTCTTGTGGCATTTCTGGCCTTTCAGCTGTTCCCGCACCAGATCACCTCGGTGTTCGGCAGCGGTGATGTGCTGTACTACGACTTTGCTGCAAAATACTTGCGCATCTATTTGATGATGACGCTTGTTTTCGGTACGCAGCCCATGTCAATGTGTTTTTTCACCGCTATTGGCAATGTGCGCCACAGCATTTTGATCTCCTTGTCCCGACAGGGGTTCTTCCTTATTCCGTTGCTTCTGGTTCTTCCTTTGTTCTTTGGGCTCAACGGTGTGCTGTGGGCCGGTCCCATTTCCGATGCGCTGGCTTGCGCATTTGCGTTAATGTTAGTGGTGCGTGATTTCCGCCGTCTGGATGCACTGCAGATGCAAACAAGGTAAACGACAAAACCGCCGCTTCGGTCCCATTGAAGCGGCGGTTTTGTTGTGTTTGAAGCGGAAAGGCACCGTGGCTCAGGCGGTGCCGTTCCATTTAGGAGAGAAAGGTTACAAATGTAACCGGAACAGTGAAGAGCGTTTACTGCTCGTTGAAACGGGGCCGCAGCGTGAAGAAGGTGCAGGCTGCGAAAGCAGCACCCAGCAGCAGGGTGATGGCACCGATAGAGCTGATGCCAGAGATGCACCAGGCGAAGCACAGAGCGGCGGTTGCAACGAGGCTGATAAGAGCGGCGATAACGAAGTTGTTGTTTTTCATAGTTTTTCTCCTTTCGGTCTTTGCGGTGGGTTGCGTTCTTTCTGATTGTATGGTATCATGGGGAAAAACATTTGTAAAGCGAATGATTGTCATGATTAATATCACAAAACCGAATGCAAAAGGGTGACAAAGATGGATATGAATGTGCTGAAATACATGGCCTTTGCCAAAACGGTGGAGTATGGCAGCTTTACCCGTGCTGCGGAAATACTGCACTACTCTCAATCCGGTATTTCCCGCATGATTGCAGATCTGGAACAGGAGTGGGGCTTTGCCTTACTTGAGCGCAGTCGTGGCGGTGTTCGTTTGACGGCAGAGGGAGACCAGCTCCTGCCCTATGCGCAAAAGCTGTGCCGCGCCTATGACAAGCTGCAGATGCAGGTGGATGATATACGCGGGCTGCAGAGAGGTCTGATTCGTATCGGTGCCATTGCATCTACTGCGATCCATTGGGTTCCCAATATTATCCGCGCATTTCAAAAAGATTTTCCCGGCATTAACTACGAGTTGCTGCTGGGCGACTATGAAGAGGTGGTGCAGTGGCTGATGGAGGGGCGGGTAGACGGAGCCTTTACCATTTTACCGGCAGGAGAGGGTTTGGAGAGCATCCCGCTGGAGCAGGATGAACTGGTGGCCATTCTGCCGCCGGAGCATCCGTTAGCGACGCAGGAGACTGTGGCGCTGGAATCCCTTTGTCACGACCCCTTTTTAATGCTGGAGGTCCAGACGGGTAAGCACAGTACCATCTATGACTTGTTCCGTCGTCGGGAGCTTACGCCACAGGTGCTGCTGACCACATGGGAGGACTTTGCCATCACCACCATGGTGGAAAACGGGTTGGGTGTCAGCGTCTTACCGCGTCTTATCCTGCGGCGTACGCCCTATCGTATTGCCGTTCGTCCGTTGACAGAGCCCGCCTACCGCCAGCTGGGCTTTGTGCTGCGCTCCCGCGAGAACGCCTCTTTGGCGATGAAGCGGTTTTTGCAATATCTGGATGCCAGAAACGACACACAGACAGAATAAAAGAGCTCCGGGTCCCAATCGGGAACCGGAGCTCTTTCTTTGTGTTGAATTAGTCTTTCAGATTCACAGCCTTGTCAAACAGGGCTTCCACCTCAGCAGAGGGAGCCTTGCTGCACTTGGAGGCGATAACGGCAGCGATCAGACCGCAGATGAAACCGGGGATGATCTCGTAGATGCCGGTGCCGCCCAGGAAGGCCAGCCAGACGATATCCACGATGGCGCCCACCAGAATACCGGCCACGGCACCCTCGAAGGTGAGGCGCTTCCAGAACAGGCTCAGCAGGATAGCGGGACCAAAGGCGGCGCCAAACACGCCCCAGGCGTTCTCCACCAGGCCCATGATGGTGCCGCTGTTGGGGTTGGAGGCGATCAGCACGGCGATGACAGCGATAATCAGCACCACCACGCGGCCGGCCCACAGCATCTCCTTCTCGGAGGCCTTACCCTTACGGATAACGGGCTTGTACACATCGGAGGCAAAAGCGGAGGCAGAGGCCAGCAGCTGAGAGTCAGCAGTGGACATGGCAGCAGCCAGAATGGCGGAGAGCAGGATACCGCTGATGATGGCGGGGAACATGAAACGAACCATCTGGATAAAGACGGTGGAGCTGTCGTTCAGCTCACCCAGCAGCAGGTGACCCACGCAGCCGGAAGCAACGGAGAAGATGAGGATCAGCACGGTCCAGCCGATACCGATCTTGGCGCTCTTCTTCAGATCCTTATCGGAGCGCAGGGACATAAAGCGAACAATAATGTGGGGCATACCGAAGTAACCAAGACCCCAGCCCAGACCGGAGAGGACATCCTTCCAGTTGGTGAAGAGATTCCAGTAACCTTCGGGAAGCTCGGCCACAGAGGCAGCAGCCTGACCGCTGTTAATGAGCGCCAGAGCAAAGATAGGGGCAACCAGCAGAGCGGCCAGCATCAGCATGCCCTGGAAGAAGTCGGTCCAGCACACGGCGGAGAAGCCGCCCAGGAAGGTATAGCCAATGATAATGAGGGCGGCGATGTACATTGCCACCGTGGGATCCATGCCGATCACGGTGTTGAACAGGGTGCCGCAGGCTTTGATGGAAGAAGCTGCGTACACGGTGTAGGCCACCAGGAAGATCACGGCGCAGATAATCTGCAGAGCCTTGCTCTTGGACAGGAAGCGGTTGGTCAGATACTGGGGGATGGTGATGGAGTCATCTGCAGCGATGGTAAAGCGGCGCAGACGGGGAGCCTCCACCAGCCAGCTGATGGTATAGCCGATACCCAGACCAATGGCGATCCAGGCCTGACCGATACCGGCGGCATAAATGGAAGCGGGCAGACCCATCAGCACCCAGGCGCTCATATCAGAAGCACCGGCAGACAGAGCAGAGACCCAGGGGCCCATCTGACGGCCACCCAGGAAATAGGTCTTATCTCCGCCATCCTTGGCTCGCAGGAAGAAATACACGCCGATACCCAGCATAAACAGCAGGTATACGACAAACACAATGATTTCAATGTTCATAAATACTTGTACTCCCATGTATAATCTCTCTTTTCAGTGTCGCAGGACACAACAATTCGTAGAACAGTATAACACAACAAAATCTCTGTGTAAATACTGAAAAATCAACAGTTTTCCGTCTGTAGACGCAAAGTAAGCGGTCCTTTTGGCAAAGAACCGCTTACTTCAGCACAAACCGCTATTGGTTGGGCACTCGGCACAAAGGCGGGGAAAGAAAGTCTGTGCGCCGAACCAACAGAAGCTTGTGCTTAACTATTCGCCGCTTTTGATCTCCACGCCGCCGCAGATCACAGCACCCTTGGCCACAGAGATGCTGTTGGTGATAATATTTCCGCTGATGTGGGAGGTGTTCTCGAGGGTGATGTGACCGCTGACGGAAATGTCGCCGGTAATGGTACCGGCACAGCGCAGATCGCTGGCTGTTACGCAACCCGTCACACAGGAGTCAGCGGACACCACAGCAAGCTCCGCAGCCGTTGCATCGCCTGTCAGGCTGCAAGCACTCAGCTGCAGCGAACCTGCCCGGACATTGCCCTCCACGGTGCTGTGGAGAATGACGCTGCCTTTGGCATCAATGTCGCCGTGGAAAATGCCTGCCACCTCCACATCACCGTCGGAGCGGAGGTTACCCTCCCAGACGGTGTCGGCGGCCAGATAGCTGACCGGGCGGAGGGAAAACACCGGCGCTGCGGCAGAAACAGCGGGGGCGCTTGCCTCAGCGGTTGCAGCGGGAGCGGAATCTACCGCCTGTGTCACCATGGCTTCGGTGGTGCTCGGCTTTTCCTCGATAATCAAAACCTCTGTAGGTTCAACGCTGCCAATGCCAAACATTTCGAATACAGCGCGCTTCATATTGTTCGTCTTCATGGCGGGATCTCCTTTCTGTTGCGAAGAGGGCTTCTTTCTACGCCAGAACGGCGAAGTATCGGTGGGAAGGCCATCCTCTCCCACAGGGCCATAGCCCAATAGCGATGCCCAAGGATGATGTTTTTGCTGTGCAAGAGCCTGCTCGTAAAGTGTGACAGACTGTGCGTGGATGCGGCGGCTGCGACCGAGCACCTCGGCGGCTTTGTGCGAGCTGTGCTTTTTCTCCAGTCGCTGCTGCGCCTGACGAAGCTGCACCGCGGCCTCTGTTACCATTCGCCGTCGTTCTTTCAAAGTTTTATCGGTACGGTGCAGGCAAAGGGCCGAAATTGCCGCTGCAGCCAGCAACAGGACGAGGACAACCATGGCGGCACGCTCCTTTCCCATCATCTGCAGAGCCAATTCATTGTTCTCACTATACTAAAAATAAAGCATGGCGGGTGAGAAAAAGCGCGAAATGCGCTTTTTTCGCCTTGAAATGCAGAAGCGTGTTTCGGATGCGGCTTGCCACAGAGCCTGAACCTGTGGTAAAATGATGAAAAATGAGAGGAGGCGAAAGGATGTATCTTGCGGTATGTGATGATCTGCAGAGCGAACGGGAGGAAATCGTTGCATCGCTGGAGCGCTGGCAGCAGCGGCGCGGCGCCCGTTTGCGCTACCGTGTTTTTTCCGGTGCCTCGGATATGCTGGATGCGGCGCGGGAAGAACCCTTCAGCCTCTACTTCCTGGATATTCTCATGCCCGGGATAAACGGGCTTGAGGCAGCCAGAGAAATCCGGAGTTTCGATGAATCGGCCCAGCTCGTGTTTTTGACCACCTCGCCCGGATTTGCCTATGAGAGTTATGGCGTCCGTGCACTGGACTACCTTCTCAAGCCGGTGGATGAGGAGATTTTGTTTGCGCTGCTGGATAAGCTGTGGCTTGCCGAGCGCCGTCCTGCCGAGGGCATGACCGTCAAGGCGGGTGCCACGCTTGTCCGCGTGCTGTTCTCTGCGCTTTCTCATGTGGAAGTCAGCGGAAAACATCTCTTTTTTAATATGACGGACGGTACCGTTCATCAGGTGCCCGGTACGATGCGGGAGATCGAGGAGGCGTTGCTGGAGCGGCCGGAGTTTGCCCACATCCACCGCTCCTATATCGTCAACCTGTACCAGGTGGCGGAACTGTCTGCATCGGGGGTTTGCACCTTCTCGGGAAAAACACTGCCCGTTTCACGCCTCCTGTACAGTGCTGTACAGGAGAAGTATATGAAACTCTTATTTGCTGAGCGGGAGGTAGAAACATGAATCTGGCGACAGCTTCGCCCCTATTGGTATCAATATATGTAGCGATGCTGCTGTGGATCCTGATGGATCTTCGCTTTGCAACGCTGCGCCTGACAGAAAAAGTAGCGGTGCCGATCCTTATTCTGGCGTTGGGCATCGGCAATCATCTGCTGCGGTTGCATTTGGGACCTGAGGCATATTCTCCTTTGGTGTTCCTGACGCTGCATCTGCCGTACTTTTTCATTTTCCTCTATCTATCCCGCTGCGGCATCTTGAAGATGGCGTTTATGATTTTCACCGCTGTGATTTTCACCGCCCCTACTGTCCATATCAGCAATATGGTGCGCACAGAAGGTTTCGGCGATCAGTCTGTTGTGATGCTGGTGACCAATCTGTTGGCCTATGCCGTCCTGTTAGTGCTGGCTTACTTCGTGTTTCGCAAGGACTTTAACCATCTTATTAAGTATGGCGAGAAGAAAACTGTCGCGCTGTTTTCGCTGATTCCGCTGTTGTATTTTGTCTATATGTTCGCCGCCATGAATGCCGACTTCTCCGGAGTCGGACCCCTCGCGCGATGGATGCCGACGCTCTTTGCCATGTCCTCTTATTTTCTGATGCTGCGCGTCTATCACGAATTGCAGGAAAAGGGACGGTTGGATGCAGAAGCGCTTGCACTGCAGGAATCGCTGAATGCAGCAGAGGAGCAGCTATCCCTGCTGTGGGGAGCTGCGCAGCAGACGGCGGTGTATCAGCATGATATGCGCCATCATCTGCGGCTCATCGGCAGCTATCTGGATGCCGGGAAGCCGGAGGAGGCAGCCGAATACATCCGTCAGGTGCAAAAGGATGTGGAAGAGGTATCTCTGCGCCGCTATTGTGAAAATGAGGCAGTGAATCTGCTGTGCTCCTCCTTTGCCGAAAAGGCCCAGCGCAGCGGCGTTGCCTTGACGGTGGAGGCAAGCGTGGGAACGACGCTCCCGCTTTCCGACACGGAGCTGTGTTCGGTGCTGTCCAACGGATTGGAAAACGCGCTTCTGGCCGCGCAGCTACCGGAGAAAGCGCGGCGTTGGGTACGGCTATACTGCGGCGAAAAGAACGGCAATCTCCTTGTGGAGATGCGCAATCCCTACGACGGGCATATCAAACTGTCGGAAGGAGTCCCATTGTCCGATCATGCGGGGCACGGCTACGGCTGCCGCAGTATCGTATCCATTGTCCGTCAGCACCGTGGACACTGCCTCTTTGAACCGAAGGACGGCATCTTTACCCTCCGCATCGCCATTCCCCTGCTGAAAAAATAAGGAATCTCGCATATGGAAACATCTCAAAATAAAGACTTTCTCGCAACAGCGCCCGTGGGGGTGCTGCTGCGAAAGCTTGCTGTACCCACGGTATTGGCCCAGCTGGTCAATATGTGCTACAACATCGTTGACCGCATCTATATCGGCCGCATTCAGGATGTGGGAGACCTGGCCCTGACGGGCGTGGGTCTGTGTATGCCCATCATCCTCATCGTCTCGGCCTTTGCCGCCCTTCTCAGCGGCGGCGCACCCCGCGCCTCTATCTTTATGGGCCAGAACCGCATTGACGATGCCGAGGAGGCCATGGGTGGCTGCTTTGCCATGCAGGTGGCGGCCTCTGTGGTGCTGACGGCGGTGCTGCTTATTTGGAACCGCGATTTTATCATGGCCTTTGGCGGCAGTCCCCACACCGTCGGCTACGCCGTGGAGTATATGTCGCTCTACGCCTGCGGCACCATCTTCGTGCAGCTGACGCTGGGCATGAACGCCTTTATCTCGGCACAGGGCTTTACCCGTACCAGTATGCTCTCGGTGGTCATCGGCGCTGTGTGCAACATCGTCCTCGACCCCATTTTCATCTACGCCCTCGGTATGGGCGTCCGCGGTGCGGCGCTGGCCACCGTCATTTCCCAGGCAGCTTCCTGCACATGGATCTTGTGCTTCCTCTTTGGCAAAAAGACCCGCCTGCGTCTGCGGCGGCAGTATATCCGCATCCGTCCCCGTGTGGTGCTGCCCTGCGTCGCGCTGGGCACGGCCTCCTTCATCATGCAAAGCAGTGAGAGCATCATCGCTATGTGCTTCAACGCCTCTTTGCAGACCTATGGTGGAGATATCGCCGTGGGCGCCATGACCATCCTCACCAGCGTTATGCAGTTTGCCATGCTGGCCCTGCAGGGCTTGGGACAGGGCGCACAGCCTATTTTGAGCTACAACTACGGAGCAGGAAACAAACAGCGAGTGAAGGATGCATTCTTCTGCCTGCTGAAGGTGAGCCTTGGCTATTCGCTGTGCCTCTGTGCCCTTGTGGAACTGTTCCCGCAGGTGTTTGTGGGCATCTTTACACCTAAGGCGGAACTGATCGCCTTTGCCTCCCGTGCACTGCGGGTGTACTTTGCGGGTGTGTCGATCTTTGGCTTGCAGGTGGCCTGCCAGATGGCCTTTTTGTCCCTTGGCAAGGCCCTCAACTCCATCGCTGTAGCGGTCATGCGGAAATTTATTCTGCTGCTGCCCCTGATCTACATCGTTCCTCGCTTTATGGAGGATAAGACCATGGGTGTGTATCTGGCCGAACCCATCGCCGATGTGATCGCCGTGTGCTTCACGGCCGTTTTATTCTTCTTACAATTCAGAAAAGTCTTGCGGGAAATGAAATAAAAAAATCTCACCCCTCTCAGGGGTGAGATTTTTTCTTTAAATAGACTGAATGAGCTTCTTGTAGAAGTCCACGGCGCCGCTGAGACAGTCCACGGACATGGTCTCGTTGAGACCGTGCATGCCGCTGAGCTGCTCTTTGCCGTACACCACAGGGGAGAAACGGACGCAGTTATCGGACACGGCGTGGAAGAAGCGGCAGTCGGTGCCGCCGGTGACCACATAGGGGATGGCGGGCAGACCGGGGAACACATCGCCGATGACCTTCTCCGTCAGTGCCCACACATCGCCGTGGATGTCCAGAACGGGGGAGGGATCGTGGCCGTTGATGACCTCCATCTCGATGCCGTACTTGGCCGCCATCTTGTTCAGCAGGGCGATGGACTCGTCCTTTTTCTGATGGGGGATGAAGCGGAGATTGGCCACCACGGATGCGGCCTGGGGAATGACATTAAAGGCTTCGGAGCCGCTGGCCATGGTAAAGGCCACAGAGGTGCGCAGCATGGCGGCGGCCTGCGCCGACACCATGGGCATCACGGCCTTGAGCAGGCCGCCGAAGAGCCAGAGGTTGCCGAAGAGGAAACGGTAGGCGAAGGGTGCATAGGGTGCCAGCTGGGAGAACATGGCCTTCAGCTCCCGGGACAGCTCCCGGCGGAAGGGGTCCTTCTTGTTGACCTCACTGACGAACTTGGCCAGCTCTACCAGAGGGGTTTTACGGGGCGGTGCAGAGGAGTGGCCGCCGCGGCCACGGGCGGTAAAGCGCAGGTTGCCCTGACCCTTTTCGAACACACCCACCATGGCGTACAGACCCTTGATGCCGCCCACGGGCTCGTCGATAATGGCGCCGCCTTCGTCGAACACGGCATAGGGCTTCACGCCGCGGCGCTGCAACTCTGCCACCAGCTTGGGTGCGCCGTCGCCGCCGAACTCCTCGGTGCAGGAGGAGGCAATGTACACATCCTGCGGAGGCATCACGCCCTCGGCAAGAAGTTCTTCAATGGACTGGAAAATAGCCATCAAAGAGCACTTGGTATCGGCACTGCCGCGACCCCAGACGAGGCCGTCGGCAATGTCGCCGGAGAAGGGCTCGTGAACCCATTCGCCCTCGGCGGGCACCACATCCTGATGGGACATCAGCACGATGGGCTTTTCATCGGAGACACCCTTCCAGTGATACAGGAGATTGCCGTCGATCTCCGTCTTTTCCAGATGCCGGTGGACGAGGGGGAAGAGGGCGGCAAGGAGTTTGTGGAACTCCAGAAAATTCTCGGTGCGGCGATCCTCGTTGGAGGCCACCGTGTTGTGCTGCACCATGGCCGAGAGCTTCTCGGCATAGCCGCGGGCGCGGGCATTCTCCGGCTCGGGACGGTAGGCGGAGACCTTAGCCCCGCCCAGCAGCGTTTTGACGAGAGCGATCAGCAGCAGGAGAAGGACAAGGCCCACAAGGCACAGCAGAATGATGCCTACGGTTTTCACTGAGCTTTCGCCTCCTTCTTGTGGAGCATGAAGGCGATGGCGATGGCAATACCGCCGGCGGGCAGAATCATGAAGCTGGTGGCGGAGGACAGGCTGGGCACGAAGATGAACAGGATGCACATGGCCAGCAGAGGCAGCGCCGCCACCTTCAGGTTGCCGCGGAAGTACTTGTAGGCCATGGCGCCAAAGAGGGCGGGCACCACATTGTCAAAGGCGGGCTGCAGTGCGGGGTTCTGCAGCAGGGGCTGCAGGGGCAGCAGCAGCACCACGCCCACGGCCAGCACCAGAATGGTGACAAGAGAGGAGGTGGCGATGGACAATGTGGAGATGATCTCGTTCTCGGGTGTGCCGGACTTGGCACCCACCATGTCGCGGGCATTGATGGCGCAGGGGATCTTCATGTTGATGAGGTTACCGGTGATAAAGGCCAGATAGCCGCCGCCGGCACCCAGCATGGGGGTATAGATGAGATACTCGGCAATAGAGGAGATGATCCACACGGGACCCACGGCCAGCATGGCGCGGCCAAATGCGCCCATGTCGGGCATACCGCCCAGCACAGCGCCCATCAGGAAGGGAGCACCAAGGAACATGATGGCACACAGGGCGCACACAAGACGGCCGATACGGTGGGTACGGGCATTATACAGTTCAAAATTGTTCATAGTTACCGCACCTCCTTTAACCGATGAGCACCGCGGCGATCATACCGCAGAGCATACTGCCGGCGATGGAGAAGTTCTCCACCCACGCGGCCTTTTTCTTCTCAGCCAGATAGATAAACACAGCCATAGCAATGGCGGCTACTGCCATCACCGCGATGGGGGTCCAACTGCCGGTGAAGGTGAACAGACCGTTGCCCGATACCAGCTGGCCCACATAATTGCCCACATAGGCGCTGACCAGGCCGATGAACATAGCGGTCATGGCTTTATCACCAAAGCCGCCGGCCACGCCGCCGCCACCGCCGGAGCTGCCGCCCAGACGCTTGGTGTAGCGCTTGGTAAAGAAGATGGACATGAGAATACCACCCATGATGCAGGCACTCATTACCAGGGCGATGGTGGAGAAAGCGGTAGCAGTCATTTCCGCGGCGTTGAGGCCGGAAAGACCCACATTCTCTGCTGCACCCTGAGCCACCTGCGTCTCATAGTGCAGCGCACCGATGACGGACAGGCGCAGCCAGGGCAGGGGAGTGCCCAGAGAGCCGGACAGAGCGATGACGCCCAGCAGGATGCCCACGGCGGGCAGAATGGTAAAGGTGGTGCTGGAGATGATGACGCGGCGCATTTTCGTGGCATCCATACCGATGGCGAGGCCGGCGCGATAGGCGCGGACCATAAACACCACACAGATCAGAGCCACCACCGCAATCACGCCGCCGCAGATGAGATACATCGCAGGGCCATTGAGCTGAGACAGGATGGTCATGTTCGGGTTTCCTCCAAAAAGATGATTTGTTGTCAGACGCGGTAAGATCACCGCGAAATGCACTAAATATACAGTATACCGACAAAATAAGCATATTTCAAGCCTGAAATCCATCGCTATCCGCTAAAAGTCCCCATAATTTACTGTATTGCCCATTGAATTTCCAAAAAGGCGGTGCTAAAATATAAGATTGGAAAAATCTCTATATTATTAAAGGAGTTCTGAATTATGGCAAAGACAGCTTCCGATGTGATGGCAATGATCCGTGAAAACGGTATCCAGATGGTGGATTTCAAGATGGTAGACATCAACGGTCAGTTCCGCCACCTGACTATCCCCGCAGGTCACTTCTCCGAGCAGACCCTGGTGGAAGGCTTCGGTTTCGACGCCTCCAACTACGGCTACGCTGTGGTGGAGAAGAGCGACATGGTGTTCATCCCCGATCCCGACACCGCAATGATCGATCCCTTCTGCGAGATCCCCACCCTGACCATGACGGGCAACGCCATGATCATCGACTATCCCAACAACCGCCCTCTGGATCAGTATCCCCGCAACATCGTGCTGGCTGCCGAGGAGTATATGCGCTCTACCGGTATCGCTGACACCATGCTGATCCTGCCTGAGTTTGAGTTCTATCTGTTTGACGATGTCTCCTGGGATGTGCGTACCGATTCCATCGGCATGACCATCGACGCTGAGCAGGCACACTGGAACAGCGGCGTGGGCGGCAAGGGCGTTATTGTCCCCAAGCAGAAGCACTATCACGCTGCACTCCCCTTCGACCGCAGCTACGACTGCCGCAGCGAGATGTGCCTGCACATGGAGAATGCCGGCATTTCTATCAAGTACCACCATCCCGAGGTGGGCGGCGCCGGCCAGTTCGAGGTGGAGCCCAAGCTGGGTGTCATGTCCGAGATGGCCGATGCCACCATGATGATCAAGTACATCATCCGCAACACCGCTCTGAAGTACGGCAAGAGCGCCACCTTCATGCCCAAGCCCGTGTATGGCGAGGCCGGCAGCGGTATGCATGTCCACATGCTGCTGATGAAGGACGGCGAGCCCGTGTTCTCCGATGACAACGGCTACTCTCACCTGAGCGAAACCGCCCACTATTTCATCGGCGGCCTCCTCAAGCACATCTCCTCTCTCTGTGCCATCACCAACCCCAGCACCAACTCCTTCAAGCGCCTGGTGCCCGGCTTTGAGGCTCCCGTTACCGTCGGTTACGCCACCTCCAACCGCAGCGCCGTTATCCGCATCCCCGCCTATGCCAAGACTCCCAATATGCGCCGCTTTGAGATCCGCAACCCCGATGCTACCTGCAACCCCTACTTCTGCTATGCAGCGCTCCTGATGGCAGGTCTGGACGGTGTTATCAACAAGATCGATCCCAAGGCCAACGGCTGGGGCCCCTTCGATATGAACCTGTACAACCTGCCTGAGGAGGAGAAGGCCAAGCTGCAGCAGCTGCCCACCTCCCTCGATGCCGCTCTGGATGCGCTGGAGGCCGATTACGAGTACCTCACCCGCGGCGGCGTGTTCCCCGAGGCTCTGATCAAGAAGTTCATCGCCACCAAGCGTGCTGAGGTGGCCGAGCTCAACAAGATCCCCCATCCCGCCGAGTTTGACCGCTACTACAACCTGTAAGAAAAACCCCTAAGGAGTTTCTATGAGCAATATCCCCGCACTGCTGGCTGAAGAATTGTCCGTCAGCACAACCCATGTGGAAAATGTTATCGCCCTTTTAGACGAGGGCAACACCATCCCCTTCATCGCCCGCTACCGCAAAGAGGCCCATGGCAGTATGGATGACACGGTGCTGCGCAAGCTGGAAGAGCGGCTGCAGTATCTGCGCAATCTCGCCCAGCGCAAGGAGGAGGTTACTCGCTCCATCACCGAGCAGGGCAAGATGACCGATGAGCTGGCCGCTGCCATCGAGAAGGCCAAGACCCTCTCCGAGGTGGAGGATGTGTACCGCCCCTATAAGCAGAAGCGCCGTACCCGCGCCACCATTGCACGGGAAAAGGGTCTTGAGCCCTTGGCTGACCTCCTGTATGCACAGGGTCAGCGTCTGCCCGAGCTGACGGAACTGGCGCAGCGCTACATCGACGAAGAAAAGGGCGTCGCCACTGCCGAAGAGGCGCTGGCAGGTGCCTCGGACATCATCGCCGAGAACATCTCCGACAACGCCGCCATCCGCGCCAAACTCCGCGAGGCTATGACACGCCGCGGCGTGCTGACCTCCGTGGCGGCCAAGGATGAGGACAGTGTCTACAAGAATTACTATGATTACCGCGAGGGCGTGGCCCGCGTGCAGAACCACCGCGTGCTGGCCCTTAACCGCGGCGAGAAAGAGGGCTTTTTAAAGGTCAGTGCGGAGCTGAGCGATGACGATGCCCTTGCCATCATCCGCCGCGCCACCCTGCGCTCCGGCAGCCGCGCCACCGACTTTGTGGCTGCGGCTGGCGAGGATGCATGGCATCGCCTTATCCAGCCCAGCGTGGAGCGCGAGACCCGCTCCACTCTTACCGATACCGCCAGCACCGGCGCCATTGAGAACTTTGCCATCAACCTGCGCCAGCTGCTGATGCAGCCTCCCGTGAAGGGCCATGTAACCATGGGTCTCGACCCCGGTTACCGTATGGGCTGCAAGGTGGCCGTCATCGACCCCAACGGCAAGGTGCTGGATACCACGGTGGTCTATCCCACCCACGGTGAGCGCCAGAAGGCCGAAGCCATCACCAGACTCAGTGCCCTTGTAAAGAAGCACAAGGTGGAGCATCTGGCCATCGGTAACGGCACTGCCTCCCGTGAGACGGAGCAGATGGCGGTGGAGATGATCCGTTCGCTGGGCGGCGGTCTTAGCTACATGATGGTCAACGAGGCCGGCGCCAGCGTATACTCGGCCTCTCCTCTGGCTGCGGCCGAGTTCCCTCAGTTCGATGTGAACCTCCGCTCTGCCGTATCCATCGCCCGCCGTCTGCAGGATCCTCTGTCCGAGCTGGTGAAGATCGAGCCCAAGGCCATCGGCGTGGGCCAATATCAGCACGATATGCCCCAGAAGCAGCTGAGCGACTCCCTCCGCGGCGTGGTGGAGGGCTGCGTCAACAGTGTGGGTGTGGATCTGAACACCGCGTCCCCTTCGCTTTTGAGCTATGTTTCCGGCCTTGGCGAGTCTCTTGCCAGGAATGTGGTGGCCTACCGCGAGGAGAACGGCGCCTTTACCTCCCGCAAGGAACTGAAAAAAGTGCCCAAGCTGGGCCCCAAGGCCTTCCAGCAGTGCGCCGGTTTCCTCCGTGTGTCCGAGAGCCGCGAGGCGCTGGACAACACCGCCGTCCACCCCGAGAGTTACGATGCGGCAAAAACCCTGTTGAAGCTCTGCGGATATGAGATGAAGGATATCGGTGCGCTGGGCGAGCTGAAGACCCGTCTTACCGCCTACGGTGAAGAAAAGGCAGCAGCAGAGTGCGGCGTGGGTGTGCCTACGCTGCGGGATATCGCCGAGGAGCTGATGAAGCCCGGCCGCGACCCCCGCGACGAGCTGCCTGTCCCTATCCTCCGCACCGATGTGCTGGACATCAAGGATCTTCAGCCGGGGATGACCCTCTCCGGTACTGTCCGGAATGTCATCGACTTTGGTGCCTTTGTGGATATCGGCGTCCATCAGGACGGCCTCGTCCATATCTCCGAGATCGCAGATCGCTATGTCAAACACCCTGCCGATGTGCTGAAGGTGGGCGATGTGGTGAAGGTTGTGGTGTTGAAGGTGGAGGGCAAGCGTATTTCCCTGTCTATCAAGCAAGCCAAGTAACAGAAAGGCGGAAAAGAGAAATGGAAAAGAAAATTCAGGCAGAAGAGCGCACCTATAAAAAGGGTGAGATTATTTACCGTGAAGGCGATATGGACCTGAGTATCTATGACATTCTCTGGGGCCGTGTAGCCGTATATGTGGACTATGGTACTGAGAACGAGAAGCTGCTGACGGAAGTAGGCAGCGATGGCTTTCTGGGTGTGGTGGGCTTTTTGGAGTCCCGTCCCCAGAACACCACCGCGGTTGCACTGGAAAAAACGGTGGCGGCCATCATTACCTTCGACAGTTTCGGCGCGTATTTCCAGCAGCGTCCGGCCAAGGTGCTGAGCATCATGCAGTACATGTCCTCCCGCATGCGGGAGTTGACGAAGGGCTATCTGGAAGCCTGCGAGGCGCTGGAGCACCACACCGATGAAGAGGATGTCAAGGAAAAACGCCCCAACCTCTACAACGAACAGCTTCGCCTGTACGACAAGATCTTCGGCTTTTTCGGAATCAAAGACTAACAAAAAAACGCTTACCCGGTATCGGGTAAGCGTTTTTCTTTTTACAGTGTTGTAATGGTGGGGATCACCATGGGGCTGCGTTTCATGGTTTTGAAAATATGAGAGGAGACGGCCGACTTCACGGCGCGGCACACCTCTCCCTCGTCGCGGCGGCGTTTGGCAGGCATCGCTTCCACTGTTTTCTCTGCAACCTTGCGCAACTCCTGCAGCAGCTCCTCGCTTTCTTTGACATAGACAAAGCCACGGGTGATGATCTCGGGAGGGCAGAGGAGGTGATGGTCGTGGCTGGAGATGTTCAGGATCACCACCACCATGCCGTCCTGCGCCAGCAGCTTGCGGTCGTTGAGTACCACGGTGCCCACCTCACCTACGGCACCGCCATCTACAAATACCTCGCCGGCGGGGACGGAGTTCTCACACTTCATGTGCTTGGTGGTCAGCTCAATGACGCTGCCGTTTTCGGCCACGCAGACATTGTGGGGCTTCATGCCCATGGTCTCGGCAACCCGCTTGTGGATCTGCAGCATGCGCTGTTCTCCGTGGAGAGGGATGAAGAAGCGGGGGCGGGTCAGCGCGTGGACGATCTTCAGCTCCTCCTGACAGGCGTGGCCGGAGACATGGAGCATATCGGCCTTGTCGTAGACCACATCCACACCCTTGCGGAACAGCTCGTTGATGACGCGGCCCACCTCCACCTCGTTGCCGGGGATGGCGCTGGCGGAGATGATAACCTTGTCACCGGCACCGATATCCACCTGACGGTGGGTAGAGAAGGCCATGCGGTACAGGGCACTCATCTCCTCGCCCTGGGAGCCGGTGGTGACGATGACCTGCTGGTTCAAGGGCAGGTTTTTAATCTTGTGGATGTCCATCAGCGTACCCTTGGGTACCTTCATGTAACCCAGTTCCGTGGAGACTTTCATAATGTTCTCCATGCTGCGGCCGGTGACGGCTACCTTGCGGCCGCAGGCAGCGGCGGCATCCAGCACTTGTTGCACGCGGTGTACATTGGAGGCGAAGGTGGTGACGATGATGCGCTTGTCACAGCCGGCAAACTGGCGCTTGAAGGTGGCGCCCACGGCGCTCTCGGACAGTGTGTAGCCGGGGCGCTCCACATTGGTGGAATCGGCCAGCAACGCCAGCACGCCCTGTTTTCCCAGTTCACCAAGGCGTGCAAGGTCAATGACCTCGCCGTCGATGGGCGTGGAGTCGATCTTGAAGTCGCCCGTGTGAACAATGGCGCCCATACGGGTGTGAATGGCAAAGGCCACGGAGTCGGCGATAGAGTGGTTTACATGAATGAATTCCACCTGGAACTTGCCGGCCCGTACCGTCTGGCCCGCCTCCACCGTAATGAGCTTGGTGGAGTTGAGCAGGCCGTGCTCCTGTAACTTCAGCTTGATAAGTCCCGCGGTGAGGCGGGTGCAGTAGATGGGCATGTTCACCTGCTTGAGGACATAGGGGATCGCGCCGATATGGTCCTCGTGGCCGTGGGTGACAAACAGGCCGCGGAGGCGGTTGTGGTTCTTCACCAGATAGCTCACATCAGGGATCACGCAGTCGATACCGTACATATCATCGCCGGGAAACGCCATACCGCAGTCCACCACGATGATCTCGCCGCCGTATTCATATACGGTCATATTCTTGCCGATCTCGTTGAGACCGCCAAGGGGGATAATTTTCATTTTTTCAGCCATGAATTGCTCCTTTTACTTGGTTAATCGGAAGGAAATCGGCAAAATCAGGCGAAAAATGCATAGCAAAACAAAGGCGGTCCACACCCTGCCGCAGCCCTGTATCGCTGCCGGGAGCGGAGTTCTCGCCCTGCCGAAATCCTATGGTCTTGTGTGTATATAGCCGCGGAATTCTATCCGCAAAACAAACGAAAACAGATATGGAAACACCACATTCCGTGCAAATTATACCATACTGTACCCTTTTTGTACACCCCCAACTTTTCGGCAGCCTGTGACAAAGCGCGACAGAGGAGACGAGCGATACAACATCTTGTAGTTGTTATCTTATAAAATATGTGGTATAATCAACCATTACTGTGGAGCAGTGTCTCTATTTCTGCTTAACGATTCCAATCTCAACTGATGAGGGAGGCGAACCCTTTGAATAAAAAACTCATTCGTGGATTCCGCACGAATATTGTGCTGTATGGCTTTTGCTTTGCCATCTTCGTGGCGGCCACAGCATCTGTTGCCCCCGTGCTTGCACTGGTGGAAGGGCTCGTCGCGGCACTGGTGCTGTATATTGGCGTCCGCCGCAATCAGGCGGCCCAGCGCAGCGTGCGGCAATATTTTGACCGTGTTGGCGGCGGTATGGATTCAGCCCGCTCCAGCAACCTGCTGTATACGCCTTTGCCCATGTTGGTGTTCGATGTGAATACACAGGAGATCCTTTGGGGAAATGAGCAGTTTGTTTCTCTCAGTGATCTGGAGGAGAAACTGTATGAGACAGCAGTGGGGGACGTGGTTCCCGGCTTTCGCCTGCACTGGCTGCTGGAGGATAAGCGGGAGTGTCCGGAGCCGGTGGTGTGGAACTATCGCACTTACCGCGTGTTCGGTGCGCTGAGCCGCAACGAGGGCAGCCGTGGAGAACACAGCCTGCTGGCCACCACCTATTGGATGGATGTGACCGATACCGAGCAGATGCGCCATATGCTGGAGATGACCCGCCCCGTGGTGGCCATTCTGATGATCGACAACTTCGACGATGTGATGGCTGCCTGCCCCGAAGCCAAGCGCTCGGCGCTGATGGCAGAGTTGGAGGGAAAGCTCAACGACTGGTGCGCCGATTCCGGCGCCCTGCTGCTGGGTTATGCCCGCGATCGATTCCTCTTTGCTATGGAGGAGAAGGATTTCCTTCTCTACGCTGAGGAGAAGTTCTCTGTTCTCGACCGGATCCGCGCTGTGGAAACCGGAGGAGTCGCCGCCACCCTTTCCATCGGTATCGGGCGTGAGGAGGAGACCTTTGCCGCTCTGTTCAAAAATGCCGAGCTGGCGCTGGAGATGGCCCTCAGCCGCGGCGGCGATCAGGCGGTTGTGAAGAACAAGGCAAACTTCGAGTTCTACGGTGGTCGCGCCAAGGCGGCCGAGCGCCGCACCAAGGTAAAGTCCCGCGTCATGGCCAGCGCCCTGCGCGAACTGATGCAGGAGGCCGGCAATGTCTACATCATGGGACATAAATACGCCGACATGGACTCTCTCGGCGCTGCGGTGGGACTGTTCTGTATTGCCCGCAAGCTGGGCAAGCGTGTGCAGATCGTCATGGACACGGAGAATAACGCTGTTCGCCCCATGTTGAAAAAGGTGCTGCAGGCCCCTGAGTATGCCAACGCCTTTATCAGCGGCGATGTGGCATTCCTTCACGCACAGGGAAATACGCTGTTGTTGGTGGTGGATACCAATCGCCCCGACAGTGTGGAGTCCGAGGCGCTGCTGGAGAGCTGCAACCGTGTGGCAGTCATCGACCACCATCGCCGTGGCAGCAGCTATATTGACAAGATGACCTTTAATTACCATGAGCCCTATGCCAGCTCCACCTGTGAACTGGTGACGGAGCTGATGCAGTATATCGTCGATCCCGGCGATGTGCTCCGCTGCGAGTGTGAGGCGCTGCTGGCCGGTATCGTGCTGGATACGAAGAACTTCACCAACCGTACCGGTGGCCGAACTTTCGAGGCAGCGGGTTATCTGCGCCGCCTTGGCGCCGACACGCAGGATGTGCAGCGTATGTTCCAGACGGATCTGCACGCCACGCTGGCTCGTCACGAGATCATCCGCAATGCCGAGATCGTCCGCGGCAATCTGGCAGTGGTCATCGATGAGGAAAATCATGACCGCGTTACCGCTGCCAAAGCAGCCGATGAATTGCTGACCATTCAGGGTGTGGACGCCTCCTTTGTCATCTATAAAAACGGTGAAGGCGTGTACATGTCTGCCCGCTCCCTCGGAGAGGTGAATGTCCAGGTGATCCTGGAGGCCCTGGGCGGCGGAGGAAACTCCACCACTGCCGGCGGACAGGTGGACGGCATTACCCCCGCCGAGGCAGGGGAGCAGCTCCGCGCTGCAATTGAGGCCTATTTTGAAGAGTAAACCATTCCAAACGAAAAGGAGAAAATAGCTATGAAAGTGATTTTGACGCAGGATGTAAAGGGTAAGGGCAAGAAGGGCCAGATGATCGAGACCGCCGAGGGCTATGCCCGCAATTTCCTGCTCCCCAAGGGTCTGGCTGTGTTGGCCACCGCCGACGCTGTGAATACCATGAACCTGAAGGCGAAGGCCAAGGCCAAAGCCGATGCTGAGGCCAAGGCTGCTGCCGAGGCCATCTCCGAGAAGCTCAAGGGCTGCCAGGTGAAGATTGGTGCCAAGGGCGGCGAGGGCGGCAAGCTCTTCGGCGCCATTACCGGCGCGGCCATTGCCGAGGGCCTGAAGGCACAGCACGGCATCGAGATCGACAGCAAGAAGCTGGTGATCGATGAGCCCATCAAGTCCTTCGGCTCCTTCCAGGTGAAGGCCAAGCTGGGCTATGAGGTCAGCGGCCTTGTCAATGTGCTGGTTGTCGAGGAGAAGTAAAAACATTGGCGCAAAAGCTATGATTTTGACACCAAAGAGAGTTTTCCATTCGCTGCGCGCGTCCTTCGGACACACTGGCGAATGAGAAGTATTTTTCCGACGCGCATGTCGCCGGAAAAAATGATTAAGATTTTTCGCCGTCTGCGGACGGCGAAGTCTACGAGGTTTTAGGGGGGGGAGGCAAGATGGACGAGCTGCTGCTGCGGGGTATGCCCCATTCCGCCGAGGCGGAGCAGGCCGTGTTGGGCGCAATGCTCATTGACGCATCGTGCATCAAGGATGTGATGGATCAGCTCCAGCCGGATGATTTTTATCTGCGACAGAATCGGGAGATTTTTGAGACCATCTACCACATGTTCGTCTACTCCCGTCCCATTGACGGTGTCACGGTAGCCGGTGAGATGGAGAAAAACGGCATCTATACCGAGGCGACCCGTCCGTATCTGGTGCAGTTGATGGAGGTGACTCCCACCTCCGCCAATGTGGGTGAGTATGTCCGTCTCGTGCGGGAAAAGGCACTGCTGCGTCAGGTTGCCATGGCAGCTTCCGATATTACCGCCATGGTGCAGTCCGGCGGCGGTGACGCCACCGAGACGCTGGAGAGCGCCGAGCAGAAGGTGTATGCCATTCGCCGCGGCCGCTCCGGTCAGGGTATGACCCCCATTGCCACGGTGCTGACAGATGTGATCGCCCGCCTCGATGAGCTGGGCAGAGGTGGCAGCACCCTGCCGGGTCTCAGCACGGGCTTGAGCGATGTGGATAGAAAGATCAACGGTCTGGGCAAGTCCGATCTGGTGCTGCTGGCGGCCCGTCCCGGTATGGGCAAGACCAGTATGGCGTTGAATGTTGCCCTGTCTGCGGCCAAGGATTCCGGAAAGACCGTGGCGATCTTCTCGCTGGAAATGTCCCGCGAGCAGCTGGTGACCCGCCTCGTTGCCACCGAAGGATTGGTGGAAAACCAGCGCCTGATGACAGGCAATCTCCGTGAGAGTGATTGGCAGCGCGTTGCTGAGGCGGCCTCCAATTTGAGTCGCATGGACATTCGCATCGATGACAACCCGCTGCTGACGGTTGCGGATATGAATGCCAAATGCCGTCGTCTGGACAATCTTGGCCTTGTGGTCATCGACTACTTGCAGCTGATGACCTCCAGTGGCGGCAAGGGCTACAGCGGTGAGAACCGCCAGCAGGCGGTGTCCGACATCAGCCGCATGCTGAAAATCATGGCCAAGGAGCTGCAGGTGCCGGTGCTGTGCCTGAGCCAGCTGAGCCGTGCCAACGAAAAGCGCGAGGATAAGCGCCCCATGCTCTCCGATCTGCGTGAGTCCGGTGCCATTGAGCAGGATGCCGATGTGGTGCTCTTCCTCTACCGCGATGACTATTATAATGAGGACTCGGATAAGCACAATATTGCCGAGTGTATCGTGGCCAAGAACCGCCACGGTGAGACGGGCAAGGTCATGCTGCGCTGGATGCCGGAGTATACGGCTTTCGGCACATTGGAGCAGCGCTACGACGAAGAGGAATAAGGCATGAATTTGCTGTCCTTTATGGAGCGCTGGCAGATGCTGCCCCCTGCGGGCGGCATTGTGCTGTGCGCCGTCTCCGGTGGGCGGGACTCCATGTGCCTGCTGCACTATCTTCATTCCGTGGCCTCTGCTTGTGGCTTTGCTGTGGCGGCAGGACATCTTAACCATGGAATGCGGCCCGAGGCCGACAGCGACGAACAATTTGTCCGTACCTTCTGCGAAGAGAGACATATCCCGTTTTACACCGAAAAAGCAGCTGTGTATGAAAAAGCGCAGGAGTGGAAGTTGTCGGTAGAGGAGACGGGACGCCGTCTGCGCTACAACTTTTTGGCGCGCATCGCCGGGGACATCGGCGCTGCGGCGGTGGCGACAGCCCACCACAAGGACGATAACGCCGAGACGGTGCTCTTAAATCTTCTGCGTGGCAGCGGCAGTGAGGGCTTGGGAGGTATCCCGCCTGTGCGCGGTATGTTCATCCGCCCCCTGCTGGAGACGCGCCGCAAGGATATTGAGGCCTACTGCACCGAGCACGGCATCGGCTATGTGGAGGATTCCACCAATTACGATATCCATTATGCCCGTGCCCGACTGCGCCATGAACTGTGGCCACAGCTGGAGGGTATCAACCAAAACATTACCGACACGCTGACGCGCACTGCGGCACTGCTGCGGGATGAGAGCCGGTATTTGGATGAACAGGCGGCAGACCTTCTGCCGCAGGAGGGGCTGACCGTCTCGCTGGAGGCGTTGCGCCAAGCCCCCGAGGTGCTGCGCCGCCGCATGGTGCGGCTGATGCTGCACCGGCTGCCCACCGGGAAAAAGGATGTCGCCGCTGCCCATATTATGGCGGCCTGCGCCTTGGCAGAGAAAGGGCGCGGTACGCTGATTCTGCCGGATGGGGGCCGTATCACCGTTTCCGATGGCGGGATGACTTTCTCTGTAGAGACACCTGCCCCCGATGCGCGGTTGCTCCATGAGGGCGTGAACCATTGGGGAGATTTTGTCGTGACGGTAGACGGGCCTTTTGAGGGGCTGTCTGTCCGCTCATGGCGCAGAGATGACCGCCTTGCAGGCCGCAGTCTCAAACGCATTTTCTCAGATGCCGGGATTATGCCCACAGAGCGGGAGCGGATGCCTGTGCTGTGCCATAGCGGTACCGTGGTGGGCGTGTATCTGGGCGAACAAACAAGTGTATTTCCGCTGAGAATCGGCGGTACAATAGTAACGGTTACAATAAAGAGAATATATATCGAGGAGGATATAGACAATGGCTAAGAGCAATCTGGAACAGGATATCCTGAAAGTACTGGCGACAGAGGAAGAGATCGCCAAGCGCGTGAACGAGCTGGGCGATGAGCTGTTTGATAAGTTTGCCGACAAGGACCCCATGTTCGTGGGTGTGCTGAAGGGCTGCTTCATTTTTATGGCAGATCTGGTTCGCGCCACGCAGATCAAGAGTGAGCTGGAGTTTATCGGCCTGTCCTCTTACAACAGCGGTACGGCATCTTCCGGTGTGGTGGAGATTACCCGCGACCTGCAGAAGGACATCACCGGCCGCCACATCATCGTGGTGGAGGATATCCTCGATTCCGGCAACACCCTCAGCTTCCTGAAGAAGCTGCTGGAGGCCAAGGGCGCCGCCTCCGTCACCATCGTGACGCTGCTGGATAAACCTGCTCGCCGCGAAAAGGCCATCACTGCCGACTATGTCGGTTTTGTGGTGCCCGACGAGTTTGTGGTGGGCTACGGTCTTGACTACGACCAGAAGTACCGCAATGTGCCCTACATCGGTGTGCTCAAGCCCGAGGTCTACAGCAAGTAATTTATCCGGCAAGGGAAACAAGACAGGAGTATCAACCCTATGAGTGAAAAGAAAACCCCGAAAACCGATGCTGTCAAGCAGCCCTGGACACTGCGCCGCCTCTGGAAAGAGTGGGGCGATGTGGTCGTCATTCTGGCAGCGGTATTCATCGTATTCCGCTTTGTGCTGCAGCTGGCATGGGTGCCCAGCGGTTCTATGGAGACCACCATTCCCACCAAGTGCGCGCTTATCGGCTGGCGTCTGCCGTTTGCTGTGACCGATGTGGTGCCCGAGCGCGGTGATATCGTCACCTTCTGGAGCGATGAACTGGGCAAGGTGCTGGTCAAGCGCACCATCGGCCTGCCCGGCGAAGAGGTGAGCTTCTCCGGCGGCTATGTGTATATCAACGGAGAGAAGTTGGAGGAGCACTATTTGCCCGCCCTCGGCATTACCGAAAGTGACAAGACTTTTGTGGTGCCGGAGGACTGCGTATTCTTCCTTGGCGACAACCGCACCGGTTCTCTCGATGCCCGTTTCTGGGCCGATCCCTATGTGGAGATCTCCCAGCTGCAGGCTCGACCCTTCCTCGCCATCAGTCTGGGCCGCGACCAGAGCTGGACGGGCGTACGATTCCTCTCGAGAGGTGAGTAAGCGATGACACAGCAGAGAAAATGGAATCCCCGCAGCATTATCCTGTTGGTTCTGGTGCTGCTGCTGGTGCTGAATGTGGTGCGCAGCATGCGCTCCTCCGGCGGTATTACCTACGGCGAGCTGCGCGAGTTGTTCGTACAGGAAAAGGTGGAGAAGTTCACCATCAACGAGCATACTCTCACCGCCACGCTGAAGGATGAGAGTGCCGTCGTTTGCTTCCTCCACAACTTTGATCTGTTCTATGATGATCTGAACGATCTGGTGGTGGAGCAGTATGGCAAGGGCATCATCAGCGAGTATAACTACTATGCCGATCACTCCACCAACTGGCTGCAGCTGCTGCTGCCCTATGTACTGGCAGTGCTGGCCTTCATCCTGTTGATGAACCTTATGGGCCGCATTGGCGGCGGAGGCGGCATCAATGACAAGATGGCCCACTTCGGCGAGGCCCGTGTCGGCGCCGTCCCTGAGGGCGACAAAAAGGTCACCTTCCGCGATGTGGCGGGAGCCGATGAAGAAAAAGAAGAGCTGCAGGAGATCGTGGAGTTCCTCCGCGACCCCGACAAATATACCGCCCTCGGCGCCCACATTCCCAAGGGAGTCCTGCTGGTGGGCCCTCCCGGCACCGGTAAGACACTGCTGGCCCGGGCTGTGGCCGGCGAGGCCGGTGTCAAATTCCTCTCCATCTCCGGTTCGGACTTTGTGGAGATGTATGTGGGCGTTGGCGCCAGCCGTGTCCGAGACCTGTTTATTCAGGCCAAGAAAGATTCTCCCGCTATCGTGTTTATCGATGAGATCGATGCCGTGGGCCGTCAGCGCGGTTCCGGTCTGGGTGGCGGCCACGACGAGCGTGAGCAGACCCTGAACCAGCTCCTTGTGGAGATGGATGGCTTCAGTGCCAACGAGGGTGTGGTGGTCATCGCCGCTACCAACCGTGTGGATATCCTCGACCCGGCTCTGCTGCGTCCCGGCCGCTTCGACCGTCAGGTCTATGTGGGTTTGCCCGACATCAAGGGCCGCGAGGAGATCCTGAAGATCCATGCCCGCAACAAGCCTCTGGCCGAGGATGTGGATCTCAAACAGGTGGCACAGGGAACCCCCGGCTTCACCGGTGCTGATTTGGAAAACCTCCTCAATGAGGCCGCCCTCCTGACCGGTCGCCGCGATGAGCAGTTCATCAACAAATCCGCCATTGACGAGGCGGTTATCAAGGTGATCGCAGGCCCTGAGAAACGCAGTCGTGTGGTGCCCCAGCATGAGCGCAGACTCACCGCCTATCACGAGGCCGGTCACGCCATTGTTATGCGTGCCCTGCCTACCCACGACCCTGTCCATCAGGTGACCATCGTCCCCCGTGGCGGTGCCGGTGGCATGACCATCTCTCTTCCGGAAGAGGATCGCTCCTACCTCAGCCGCACCCACATGCTGGAGAATATCGTCTCTCTCTTGGGTGGCCGCGCCGCTGAAGCCATGGTGCTGGGCGACATCTCTACCGGTGCCTCCAACGACATCCAGCGCGCTACCACCACGGCCCGCAAGATGGTGGGAACTTACGGTATGTCTGAGAAGCTGGGAAATGTAGCTTTTGATGCCGGCAGCGACGAGGTGTTTATCGGTAAGTCCATGGGCCATACCCGCCCCTACTCCGAGAGGACTGCTGCTGAGATGGACGGAGAGATCCGCGCCATTATTGATGGCTGCTATGCCCGGGCAGAGGCGATTCTCACCGAAAAGCGTGCAGCACTTGAGGCTGTGGCAGAGCACCTGCTGCAGCACGAAACGCTCTCGGGCGAAGAGTTTGAGTCGATTTGTCGCCAAAGCGAGACAGAATAACGAAAGAAGAGGACGAGTACCGTCCTCTTTTTCGTGTTTTCTGGGGAGGAACCGGAGAAAATTCTGACTCCGATTGTGCATTTTGACGAAGGCGGATGTCCCCGAAATGGGCACAATTCGGTGAATATTTCGGCCGCAAAACGGCATTTGTCTCCGGCGCAAAGACAATGCTTTTTGGGCAGAGCAATCACAGGGAGAATATTCTCTTTAGCGGGATGAATTTTTAGAGGAATTTGCCCCTTGTTTTTTGTCCCTGTTTCCGCTAAAATGTGCCTATTGTAGCCGTGATTGCATCACGACACACACAATTATAGGAGGATTCTATCATGAAAAAGTTTTTGGCTCTCGTTCTGGCCCTTGTGATGGCCCTGAGCCTGGTCGCCTGCGGCGAGAAGGCCCCCGCTGATGATGCCGGTGCTGCTGATGGCGCCAAGGTCGTCAAGATCGGTGTGTTTGAACCCCAGACCGGCGATAACGGCGCCGGCGGTAAGCAGGAGATCCTGGGCATGGAGTATGCTCACTCTCTGTTCCCCACTGTTGAGATCGGCGGCGAGACCTATGAGGTCAAGCTGGAGATCGTCGACAACCGCACCAGCGCTGAGAACGGCCCTTCCGCCGCTGCTGAGCTGATCAACCGCGATGTCTCCATCGTTCTGGGTTCCTACGGTTCCGGCGTCTCCATCGCCGGTGGTGAGGTCTTCCAGGAGGCCGGTATGCCCGCTCTGGGTACTTCCTGCACCAACCCCCAGGTCACCGCTGACTGCGAGGTCTACTTCCGTCTGGCATTCCTGGATCCCTTCCAGGGCACCGTTCTGGCCAACTATGCCTACAACGAGCTGGGCGTGACCACCGCTTACACCCTGGCTATGCTGGGCTCTGACTATGACCAGGGTCTGGTGTACTACTTCAAGGAGGCCTTCGAGGCTCTGGGTGGTACTGTTGTCTCCGAGGACTTCCCCGAGGGCAGCGCCAACTTCGTTTCCTATGTCAACAACGCCAAGGCTGCTAACGCCGGCGTCATCTTCGCTCCCGTGTCCATCAACTATGCTCAGCTGATCGTTGAGGCTTCTGCTGCTCAGGGCTATGAGGGCTCTCTGCTGGGCTCCGACACCTGGGACAACAACATGGTTATCGAGTCCGCCAAGGGCACCGATATCAGCTGCTTCGTGACCACCTTCTATCAGGAGGGCGGCGCACCTGAGTTCGATACCGGCATCAAGGAGTGGCTCAACGCCAATCCCGACAAGCTGACCAACAACGGTGGTAATGACATGGTCGCCGCTGTTACCGCTATCGGCTATGACGCTTACCTGACCGCTCTGGAGGCCCTGAAGCTGGCCGGCAGCACCGATCGCGCTGCTGTTCTGGCTGCTATGCCCAATGTCTCCTTCGAGGGCGTGACCGGCCCCATCACCTTCGACGAGATCGGTGATGCCAACCGTGACGGCGCCTTCATCAAGACCGCCAACACTGTCGATGGTGTTTGGGACTTCGTGAAGGTTCAGACCGTTGGTTAATCGGTGATCCGATAACTATCTAAGCGCAACAAGCGAAAGTGAATCAAAAGGGGATGGCGGAGCAATCCGCTTCGTCATCCCCTTTTTTCGCCGTTTTCCGCTTCTTGGGAAAACGGCCTTTGCCGTATCAAGGCGGCCCCGGATTTTGCTCTGGGTCGCCTCGAAAGAGCGGCAGACCCCGCTTTTTCGAGACGGCCCAAACTGTTCCCGGAAAACCACAACAGGAGGATTTCCTATGCAAGAATTATTTCCCTATTTTCTAAACGGTATCTCCGTGGGTGGTCAGTACGCGCTGATCGCTATCGGCTATACCATGGTCTACGGCATTCTGCGTCTTATTAACTTTGCCCACGGTGATGTGTTCATGGTGGCCGGCCTCATTATGGTCTACTCCACTACCGCGTTGCCCTTCTACATCGCCCTGCCCCTGGTGCTGATTGCTACCGTGGTGCTTGGTGTGCTGATCGAGCAGGGTGCTTATCGCCCCCTCCGCACGGCTCCTCGTATGTCGGTGATGATCTCTGCCATCGGTGTGAGCTACCTCATTCAGAACCTGGCATTCTACCTCACCGGCGGTGTGCCTCAGCCCGTCACCAACCCCATCCCCTGGATCTCCAACAATGTGCAGATCTGGGGCGCTTCCACCAAGATGGTCACCATCGTGACCCCCATCCTGACCATTGTTTTGGTGTTTGTTCTGGTGTACCTCATCAACCACACCAAGATCGGTATGGCCATGCGCGCCGTGTCCAAGGACTTTGAGACAGCGCAGCTGATGGGCATCAAGATTAACCGCGTTATCTCTATGACCTTTGTTATCGGCTCCTTCCTGGCAGCCGTTGGTTCCATGCTGTACTTCACCAACTATCCCTCCGTGGCCATCACCTCCGGCGGTATGCCCGGCCTGAAGGCCTTCGTGGCGGCTGTGTTCGGCGGTATCGGCTCCATCCCCGGCGCTGTGGTGGGCGCATTCATCATCGGTCTGTGCGAAGAGATCATCAAGGGCCTGGGTTACACCACCTTCTCCGATGCCTTCACCTTCGCGCTGCTGATCGTGATCCTCTGCGTCAAGCCCACGGGTCTGTTCGGTGAAAAGATCACCGACAAGGTGTAAGGAGGGATCGATATGACTATGAAGAACAAAAAGACGATCCTGACCATCGTGGTGCTGGCCGTTATTTTGGCCGGCTGTATCGTACTGGATATTCTGCTGCCCACATACCACATTGCCATTACGGTCATCAAGAAGGCCTCGGTGTACGCACTGGTGGCCGTGTCCATGAACCTGCTGAACGGCTTTACGGGCCTGTTCTCTCTGGGTCAGGCCGGCTTTATGCTGCTGGGTGCGTATTCCTTTGCCGTGCTGACCATTCCCATGGCCAAGCGCCCCATCGTCTATCAGTATTTTGATGGCGGTGCTCTGACCTTCTCCCTGCCCGAGGTGTTCGGCGGCGGTGCTTTCGGTGAATTCCTTGGTATGATGGTTGCGCTGCTGATCGGCGGTATTTTGGCCGCAGTGGTGGCCTACCTCATCGGTCTGCCTGTCCTGCGCCTGAAGTCCGACTATCTGGCCATTGCCACGCTGGGCTTTGCCGAGATTCTGCGTGCCTTCTTCCAGTGGAACGCCCTGGGCCCCATCACCAACGGTTCCAACCTGCTCAAGAGCTATCCCGCTTTCTCTCATGCCACGCCCTATGTGGTGCTGGGCGGCTTGATGATCGCCATCATTCTGATGATCATCAACTCTACCTACGGCCGTGCGTTCAAGGCCATCCGTGATGACGAAGTGGCGGCCGAGGCCATGGGCATCAACCTTGCCAAGCATAAGCGTCTGGCCTTTATCACCAGCTCCTTCTTCGCCGGTATTGGCGGTGGTATGATGGCTATGTACATGGGAGCCATCGCAGCTGCCCCCTTCAAGTCCACACTGACTTACGAGATCCTGCTGATCGTGGTTATCGGCGGTATCGGCTCCGTCACCGGCTCCATCATCGCCAGCTTCCTGTACATCTTCTCCTCCGAGTGGCTGCTCCGCGGCCTCGACTCCGGCACCTTCATTGGTATCGAAGCACCCGCCATCTTCAAGAACGGCTTCCGCATGGCTGTGTTCTCTGTCATCATCATGGTGGTGGTGCTGTTCTTCCGCAAGGGTATCATGGGCGATAGGGAACTGCCCGACCTGATTGGACGGAGAAAAAAAGTGAAGACCAAGAAAGTAAAGACCGAGGAGGTGGCAGACCATGAGTGATCGCAAGAATGTGCTGAGTGTGGAAAATGCCACCATGCAGTTCGGCGGCGTTGTGGCCGTCAACAATCTCACCATGGAGATCAACGAGGGTGAGATCGTGGCGCTTATCGGCCCCAACGGTGCCGGCAAGACCACTGCGTTCAATGTCATCACCGGTGTGTACGCACCCACCAACGGCCGCGTTTGGTTCAACGGTGAGAAGATCGTGGAGAACTATCCCCGCGGCAAGATGAAGAAGATGTACAAGGGCGAGTGCGCCGGTTACTACAAGGAAGTGCTGGAGCCCACCCCTGACAAGATCACTGCCCGCGGCATGGCCCGTACCTTCCAGAACATCCGCCTGTGGAAGAGTCAGACGGTGTTTGACAATGTGCTGATCGCCAAGCATATGCGCCGCAGCAGCAACTTCTTCTCTGCAACCTTCCGTCTGAATAAGAAGGAGGAGAAAAAGCAGCGCGAAGAGGTGCTGGAGCTGCTGAAGATTGTTGGCCTTGAGGATGTCAAGGACGAGCTGGCCACCAGTCTGCCTTACGGTAAGCAGCGCCGCCTTGAGATCGCCCGTGCACTGGCCACCGAGCCTACGCTGCTGCTCCTTGACGAGCCTGCTGCCGGTATGAACCCGCAGGAGACCAAGGAACTCACGGCCTTCATCGGCGAAATTCGCAACAATTTTAACATGACCATCCTGCTCATTGAGCACCACATGGATCTGGTTATGGATATTTCCGACCGCATTTACGTGCTGGACTTCGGTACGCTCATCGCCCACGGTACGCCCGCGGAGATCCAGAGCAACCAGCGCGTCATCGACGCATACTTGGGGGTGGCTGACGATGCTGAAAATTGAGAACTTACATGTTTCCTACGGCGGCATCCGTGCCCTGCGCGGCATCGATGTGGAAGTGCCTGATGGCAAGATCGTGACCCTCATCGGTGCCAACGGTGCCGGTAAGTCCACCATGCTGCGTACCATCTCCGGCCTTGTCAAGGCCGACAGCGGCTCCATTACCTATGATGATAAGGAACTGCTGGGCAAACCCATCAACAAGATTCTGGAAGCCGGTATCGCACAGGTACCCGAAGGCCGCCGCGTCTTTGCCAATCTGACGGTTCTGGAGAACCTGAAGGCCGGTGCCTACCTGCGTAAGGATAAGGACGGCATCGAGGCCGACCTGAAGTGGGTCTATGAGCTGTTCCCCCGTCTGGAGGAGCGCCATTGGCAGCTGGCCGGTACCCTCTCCGGCGGCGAGCAGCAGATGCTGGCCGTGGGCCGCGCTCTCATGAGTCGCCCCAAGGTGCTGATGATGGACGAGCCTTCTCTGGGTCTTGCGCCTCTGGTGGTGCAGGGCATCTTCGACATCATCCGCGAGATCAACCAGCAGGGTGTGACGGTGCTGCTCATCGAGCAGAACGCCAACATGGCCCTGAAGGTGGCCGACCTTGCCTATGTTCTGGAGACCGGCAAGATTACCCGCTTCGGCACCGGTGCCGAGCTTCTGGCTGACGACAGCATCAAGGAAGCTTATCTCGGTAAGAAGCGCGCTGAGTAACCGTGAAAAAAGAGACACCCTCGGGTGTCTCTTTTTGTTGCATCAAAAGGACTGCCACGCTATAATAAGAGCAGAATTTTCAAAAAGGGGAGAGGCGTATGGTTTGGGCTGCGGTTGCGCTGGGCTGTGTAATAGCCGGCATCGTACAGGCCGTCACGGGCTTTGGCTCTGTGGTCTTTATGATGATGGTTTTCCCCTTCTTCTTCGATATGCTGGATGCCCCTGCGTTGGCACTGGTGGTCAATCAACTCTACTGCATGGCGCTCTTGTGGCAGTACCGCCGCCATGTGCGGTGGCGTGTGGTACTGATACCCACCGTTCTCTACACGGTAGGAAACTTTGTGGTGGCGCAGTTTGTGGGAGGTTTGAACCTGCGGGGGCTGACCGTTGCCTTTGCGCTGTTTTTGCTGGCGCTGTCGGTGTATTTCCTCGCTGTGGCCCGCCGCATCAAGGTCAAACCCCACCCGGCTGTTGGCGTGGCCGTGGGCGCGCTTTCCGGTGTGACCGGCGGCCTTTTTGCCATTGGCGGCCCGCCGGTGGCCCTCTATATGGTGGCGGCTACCGACGACTACAAGAGCTATCAGGGCTGTATGCAGTTCCTTTTCACTGTCACCGGCATCGGAAATCTCCTGGGGCGCTACTTCGGCGGCGTGCTCCATGTATCAATTCTTCCCTATGCCGCCGTAGGTACGGTATGTATCCTTCTGGGCGCTGTGGTGGGCAACCGTATTGTCAAACGGCTCAATGCCGACACATTCCGCCTTGTGGTCTATCTCTTTGTAGGTATATCGGGATTGATTTTGCTGCTGCAGCAGCTATAAAAAGAACCTCCCAACGGGAGGTTCTTTTTTTGCGATCAGTTGTTCTTGAGGATGGCCTCGATGGCGCCGTCCAGCCAGTCGCCCTCGAAGGTCTCGATGGCGCCGGCATCCACCAGTTTGGCCAGTTTGGGCTCGATGGGCATCTTGGCCAGCACGGGTACGCCGTACTTGGCAGCAGCCTCGTCAGTGCGGCCCTCACCGAAGGGATAGAGCTTCTTGCCGCAGTCAGGGCAGTTGAAATAGCTCATATTTTCCACCAGACCCACAATGGGGATGTCCATCATCTGGGCCATCTTCACGGCCTTCTCCACCACCATGGCCACCAGCTCCTGAGGAGAGGCCACGATGATGACGCCGTCCACGGGCAGGGACTGGAATACATTCAGCGCCACATCGCCGGTTCCGGGAGGCATGTCCACGAACATATAGTCCACATCCTCCCACAGCACATCGGACCAGAACTGCTGCACCACGCCGCCGATGACAGGGCCGCGCCAGATCACGGGATCGGTCTCGTCCTCCAGCAGCAGGTTCACGCTCATCATCTGGATGCCACCGCCGCTGTAGCAGGGCAGGATAGCGTCGCCGGTAGAACCGGCGCGGTCATGGACGCCGAAGGCCTTGGGAATGGAGGGGTCGGTAATATCGGCATCGAGGATGGCTACATTGTAGCCCTCGCGGCGCATGGCTACAGCCAGCTGGCTGGTGACCATGGATTTACCCACGCCGCCCTTACCGGAGACAACACCGTAGACCTTGCCTACGCGGCAGCCCTCGTGAAGGGGTTTTTTCTCAAATACGTTCTTGCGCTCACCGCAGTTTTCACTGCAGCTGCTGCAATCGTGATTGCACTCGCTCATAATTGGTTTCTCCTTATCTAAATATTATATACACTTTTAAAACTCGTCGTTTGCGCTGTAAGTATAGCCACACAAAGGGCACCTGGGATAATCGAAGTCGTGCTGCGCGCCGCACTTGGGACAGGTGCGCTGGGGCAGGTTGCTGCCGCTCCGTTCACCAAAGTCTGCTTTTCCGGAAAAGAACTCCAGCTTACCGCAGTGAGGGCATTCCATAATGGAAACATCCAATGCACCGGACAGAAGATTGGGGAGATCCCCTAACAGCCAGCCGGTTTTACCAAGCTGCAACTTCTCCTGTCCCACAAAGCGCATAGGCTTTCCGCAGCGAAGACACACAAATGCTGCCATATAGACCTCCTGATCGCAAGTACTTTATATAATATACCTCGCTATGGCCGTTTGCAACCCCCTTACAGGGTCAGCAGTGTTACATTTTCGCGACCCTGCAGATATTCCTGCTCTCGCTTCTGACAGCTGAAAAGCAAAATCTGGCGCGTCTTGCTGATTTCTGTCAGGTAGTCCAGTGCTGCGTGGAGGCGGGTGTCGTCGAAGGAAAGAAGGGCATCATCCAGAATGAGGGGGATCGTTTTGTCCTCGGGAAGCACCATGTCACAGATGGCCAGACGCACCGCCAGATACAACTGGTCGGCAGCGCCTTGACTGAGCAATTGTACGCTGCGGGCGGCGCTGTCTGTACCCTCTTCCGTCTCCAGCGAAAAGTCGCGGGAGAGGAGGACTTTTTCGTAGCGGCCTGCTGTCAGCTGACGGAAAATCTCTGCGGCGCGAGCACCCAGCGCAGGGGAGAATCGGTTCTGCAGTGCGGTGTTGGCCTCGTCCAGCACTTCCATCGCCAGCGCGACGGCATCATATTCCTCCTGCAAAAAAGCCCGTTGTTCCTCTTTTTCCCGCAGGCGGAACCGCAGCGTGTCCTCTTCGCCCATGGAGCGAAGCTGGCCGGTCAGCGTATCCAGCCGTGACCGTGCATTCTGCACCATCGATAATGCTTGCGGCAGCCGCTGGGCTACCGTTTCGCGGGAGAGGGAGGGTTCGGCCAAAGGTTTATCCAGCGTTTCTTTTGCCCCTTCTGGAAGCGCCTGCAGCAGGATATCCCGCTGCATACGGGCGCGTTCCTCTTCGTCGACAGCCTTTTGCAGCCGTGTCAGTTGCTGGCGTAGTGTGCTCAGGGCCATCTGTGCTCCGCCGGCATCTTCCGCCACGGCGTAAGGGCGCAGAGCAGAAAGAAGGTCCGCCAATTCGACCAAAAGCTGCTGCTTGATGCTCTCTGCGATCATGTCGCAGCGCTCGAGCTCCTGCTGCATGGCGATATAGTGTTGATGCAGTGGCAGATATTGGGCGATTCCCTCCTCCAGTGCAGCGCGCTTGGCAGAGGCTTCGTCCTGTAGCTGCCGCACCTTCTTGCTGCGCCACAACAGGGTAATCACGCTGCCCAACGCTGCTACACCGCACAGCACTGCGGCGGCAAAGAGGGGCGTGGTGGCTTGCTGCAAGTAGAAACAGGTTGCCGCCCCGCAACCCAAAGCCAGTACCGACGGAATGCTCCACCAAAGGACCGAAGGCATCTTCGGTGCGGTAATGGCAGTGCGGCGCAGCTGCAAGGCATCCTCCTCGTCAGGAAACAGAGGGTGCATCTCCCATTGTTGCCGCGCCTCGACAGCGTCTCGCTTTGCGCGGCCAAGGGCCTCCTGGGCTTCCGTACCGCGCGCAGCAGACATTTGCAGCGATGCCATACGGCCTTCCAGAAGCGAGAGGGTTTGCTCGTCGGGAAGGGCGGGGTAGGCCTCCCGCAGCAGAGCGGTTCTTGTTGCAGCTTGCTGTGCAGCTGCCTCTGCGGCCGCGTGCCTTTTTGCTGCATCCTGCAGTGTACGCAGCGTCCAGAGCTCTTGTTGCTGCTCCAGTGTCTGTGCTTCGCTCTCATACTGCTGCACCAGTCGCAGTGCGTCGCAGTGCTGCTGCTGCAGATCTTCCATGTGGCGCAGCTGTGCCTGTGCAGAAGCGATCTCGGTCTCTAATTGAGGGAGAAGGCCTGTCTTGTTGTGTCGGCGGCGATTAAGCTGCTTCTTCAGTCGCGTGTTTACCTCGGAGAAGGAAATGTCCTCCTCGCCGGAGGAGATAAGGGAGGCAATGCGCCGCTCCAGCTCTGTGTCCTTATCCACCACAAGGGCACTGTGGCGGATGAAGGCGCTGCGGACAAATACCTCCTGTCCCACGCCCAACAGCGTTTCGCCGGCGTTATCCTTGGTGATGCCGGATACCTGTGTGGCTGTGTCGGTATAGGTACAGGAAAATTCGCCCATGGGGGCGTTCTGCCGCACTGTGTCACGCCGTAATGTCATTGCTTCGCCTGCATCGGTGGTGAGATCCATACTGCCGCCCATAGCCCATCCGGCCCACGGAGCAAAGCGGTTCTTATCTGCCAGTGCGCCGCGGTCACGGGTGTTGATACCGTAGAGCATCACACGAAGGAAATGGCTCCATGTGGACTTGCCCGACTCATTGGGCGCATAGATACAGTTCAGTCCCGGCTGCAGGGTCAGGGTATCGTTCTTTAATTTTCCGAAGGTGGCGTTCATCTTCTTGATTTGCATGACACCAAACCTCCTTTTTCACACATTATTAATGATGTATAGTATAGCACAACATGCTCAAAATGTCACCCAGGATGCAGTTTTCTGCCCTGTAAAAATTTTTTCAAAAAATTTGAAAAAGGGTGTTGACAAAGGCGAGAACCTATGATAATATATCGACTGTTCCGCGATTGCGGCGTGTACCTTGTAAATTAAACAATGAACGAAACGAAAAGCACCAGACGGAGCACATCGAAGATGTGCAACGAGAAATGCTTGCTCGAGTGGGGTTAAGTCAATTACCCACGAGAGTAAGGATAAAAAGTTTTAAGCTATGACAAATAGCTCTGTGAATGATTAGGACAGCT
>JAZTZR010000007.1:0-44363 GCA_045637545.1 Vescimonas sp.
GAAGATGCGGGATATACAAGACCCCAACTGCAAAACAACATCTATGTTCAGTATACAGGCCGTAACTTTGGTGATTTCCTCATGCAGGGCGGCGAAACATGGGCAATGGATGACCCGCAATTGCTGGGGAAAGTCGCCAATCTGTTGGGAGACACCACCAGCAAGTTCTATATTATTCCAACACCATAACCAACCCACAAAAACGGGGAAAGTCCACGCCGACTTTTCCCGTTTTTTATGTTGACTTTTCCTGTGGATTTTTATATAGTGAAGAGTACCGAATTGTGACGAAACATTTACTGCCCTGCGCCCTCGTTGGGGAGAGAAAAAGCCTTCGAAAACCTTCGGTGATTACTTGTTAGAACGGGGGAGGATACATGTCCAAAGAGTTGATTCGCCTGCGGAACCTCTGCATGGCGTTTGACGACGAGCTGGTTCTCGATAACATCAATTTGTATATTAACGATTCTGAATTCCTCACACTCTTAGGCCCCAGTGGCTGCGGCAAGACGACTACGCTGCGGATCATTGGTGGTTTCACCACGCCCACTTCCGGCGATGTGACCTTCGATGGTGTGAGGATTAATGATGTGCCGCCCCACAAGCGGCAGATCAATACGGTGTTCCAAAAGTACGCACTTTTCCCTCATTTGGATGTTTTTGAAAACATTGCCTTCGGTTTGCGTATCGCAAAGGTGCCGCAGGAGGAGATCGAAGAGCGCGTCCGTGAGATGCTGAAGGTGGTGTCTCTGGTTGGCTTTGAAAACCGCCGCATCGATCAGCTCTCCGGCGGTCAGCAGCAGCGTGTGGCCATCGCCCGCGCACTGGTGAACCGTCCTAAGGTGCTGCTCCTTGACGAGCCTTTGGGCGCTCTCGACCTGCGCCTTCGCAAGGATATGCAGAATGAGCTGAAGCGTATCCAGCAGCAGATGGGCATCACATTCATCTACGTGACCCACGATCAGGAAGAAGCCCTCACCATGTCCGACACCGTGGTGGTGATGGATAAGGGCCGCATCCAGCAGATCGGAACGCCTGAGGATATTTATAACGAGCCGAAGAACGCCTTCGTAGCGGATTTCATCGGCGAGTCCAATATTCTGAACGGCACCATGGTCCGCGACAATGTGGTGAAGATGTACGGCCGCGAGTTTCCCTGCGTGGACGGCGGCTTTGCACCCAACGAGCCGGTGGATGTGGTCATCCGTCCCGAGGATATCGACATTGTTCCCCTGGAGCAGGGCCAGCTGGTGGGCACGGTCACCAATGTGACCTTCAAGGGCATGCAGTACGATATCATTGTGGACTTCCGCGGCTTTAAGTGGCTCATTCAGACCACCGACTACTCTCCCGAGGGTGGTCGTATCGGCGTGCGCATTGAGCCCGAGGGATTCCACATCATGAAGAAGAGCGAATACTCCGGTATGTTCGGTGACTACTCCTCTTATTCTGAGGAGTACGAGGAGCTGGCGGATGCCGGCGCAGACGAGGAGGAGAGCGAGGATGAAGAGTAAGCTCTCCCGTTTCGCCGTGCCCTATGTGGTGTGGATGGCCATCTTTGTGGTGGCACCCATTATCATCATGGTGATCTACGCCTTTTCCAACGGTGAGGGCGGCTTCACATGGGATAACTTCTCCCAGATGGGTGCCTATGGCTCCGTTTTTCTCCGCTCTTTCAAACTGGCGCTGATCGCCACGGCCGTCTGCCTGCTGGTGGGCTATCCTGTGTCCTACTGGCTCAGCCGCGAGGGAGCATCCTTCCAGCGTATCGCCATGGTGCTCATCATGCTGCCCATGTGGATGAACTTTCTGCTGCGCACCTATTCCTGGATGACCATTCTGGAGAACAACGGTCTTTTGAACCAGTTGTTCCAGAAGATTGGCCTCATTGCCCTGTACAACAACATCACAGGCAGCGAAATTGAATATTTTTCCATGATCGGCACCCAGGGTGCCGTGGTGCTGGGTATGGTGTATAACTACCTGCCCTTTATGATCCTGCCCATCTACTCCGTCATTGTGAAGCTGGACGGTTCGCTGATCGAGGCTGCCCGCGATCTGGGCGCTGACAGCATGACGGTGTTCCGCAAGGTGATCCTGCCTCTGTCGCTCCCCGGTGTGCTCTCCGGCATCACCATGGTGTTCGTCCCATCTGTCTCCACCTTCGCCATCTCCCGTATGCTGGGCGGCGGTACGGAGTTGCTGTTGGGCGACCTCATTGAGCGTCAGTTCTTGGGTGGCGCCTACAACCCCCAGCTGGGCGCTGCCATCTCCCTTGTGATGATGGTAGTGGTCGTTATTTGCATGCTGGTGATGAATCGCTTCGGTGAGGGCGAGGAACAGGCGGTGATGCTGTGAGAAATCGTAAGAGTAATTCCACGGGCAATCGCCTGCTGATGCTGTTGGTGGGTCTGTTCCTGTATGCCCCCATCATCATCCTCATCATCTTCTCCTTCAACGAGGGAAACAGCTCCTCCGTGTGGAAGGGCTTCTCCCTCCACTGGTATGCAGAACTCCTGCATGACCGTCTTATTATGCACAGCGTGTATATCACGCTGTTGGTGTCCCTGCTGGCTACCATCATCGCCACAGTAGGTGGCACCTTCGCCGCCATCGGTTTCTACGGCATGCGCCGCAAGAGCCGCAACGCATTGACGGCGGTGAATAATATCCCCATGATGAACGCTGATATCGTCACGGGCGTGGGCCTCTGCCTGCTGTTTGTGGTGCTGTTCAACGGCTGGGGCGCCATTGCCGGGTGGGTCAACTCCTGGCAGAGCGCTGTGGTGCTGCCTGAGCGTCTTACCATGGGTTTCGGTACGCTGCTGATCGCCCATGTCTGCTTCAACATCCCCTATGTGATCCTCTCCGTCAGTCCCAAGCTGCGGCAGATGGACCGCAACCTGGTGGATGCAGCCCAGGACTTGGGCTGTACCTGGATGCAGGCCTTCTGGAAGGTCATCATCCCCGAGATCAAGCCCGGTATCATCTCCGGTGCACTGACGGCCTTTACCATGTCGGTGGATGACTTTATTATCAGTTACTTTACTGCCGGTACCAGCGCCTCTACCTTGGCAATGACCATCTACGGCATGACCAAGAAGCGCGTCAGTCCCGAGATCAACGCTATCTCCACACTGCTGTTTGCAGTGGTGCTGATGCTGTTGGTCATCATCAATGTCCGTGAGGCACACATGGAAAAGCAGCGCCTGAACCGTAATCTGGCCGCTGTCCCCGCCGTGCCTGTCCGTAAACCCTCCAAGATCACCCCCATCCTCAAGCGTGTGGGTGCCGGTGCATTGGCTATAGCGCTGATCGGTACGCTGATTGTGACCGGTGTGGCGGCCAAGGGCGACCGTGTGGTCAATGTCTGCTCCTGGGGTGAGTATATCGACGAGGAGCTCATCACTCAGTTTGAGGAGGAGACGGGTATTCGCGTCAACTACCAGACCGCGGAAAGTAACGAGGCACTGTACTCGCTGATCGCCTTGGGCGGCGCAGACTTCGATGTGATCGTGCCCTCCGACTACATGGTGGGTCGACTGATCGCCGAGGATATGCTGGCCGAGCTAGACTTTGCCAATATCCCCAATTTCGACCTCATTGACGAGCGCTATAAGCATTTGAGTTTTGACCCCGAGAACAAGTATTCCGTTCCCTATACCTGGGGTACGGTGGGCATTATCTATAACACCTCCATGGTGGATGAACCCATCACCAGCTGGGGTGCCATGTTCGATGAGCGCTACGCCGGTCAGGTCCTGATGATCAACAACTCCCGCGATGCCCTCATGGCAGCGCTGAGCTATCTGGGCTACGACATCAACACCACCGATGAGACCCAGCTCCGCGAGGCTTTTGAACTCATCCGCACAGCCAAGGCCAACGATGTATATCAGGGTTTCGTCATGGACGAGATCTACCAGAAGATGGAGGGCGGCAACGCGGCCATCTCCATGTACTACGCCGGTGACTATCTCACCATGCTGGAGAACAACGAGGATCTGGCCTTCGTGGTGCCCGAGGAGGGTTCCAACTGGTTTGTGGATTCCATGTGTGTGCTGAAGACCAGTGAGCATAAGGCAGAGGCTGAGGCGTGGATCAACTTCATCGCCTCCACCGCGGCCAACCTGGCCAACATGGAATACATCTGGTACGCATCCCCCAATGCCGAGGCGCTGGAGGGGTATCCTGCCTACTATGAGGAACTCTATGAAGAGGAACTTGATCCCGAGATCTACGAGATTATGGCCGCACCCCCTGAGGTGCTGGAGCGCTGCGAACTGTATGTGAACCAGCCTCAGGCAACACTTCAGTTCTACGACAAGCTCTGGACAGAACTGGGAATCTGATAGGAGGAACGACAATGATTACCGTCGGAATGAAGCATAGCATTGAAAAGATTGTCACCCCTGAACTGACCGCTAACGCCGTGGGCTCCGGTGGCCTCGATGTGTTTGGCACCCCCTTTATGATCGGCATGATGGAGTGCGCCGCTATGTGGTGCATCCAGCCCGAACTCGGCGAGGGTAAGGGTACCGTGGGCGTGGAGATCGCCACCAATCATCTGGCTCCCACCCCGGTGGGTATGAAGGTCACGGCCACTGCTGAGGTCACCGCCGTCAGTGAGAACGGTAAGATGATCACCTTCAAGATCTCTGCTTTCGATGAAGAGGGACCCATCGGTGAGGGTACGCATACCCGTGCCATTATCTCCAACGACCGCTTCCTGCAAAAGTGCAACGAGAAATTGGAGCGCATGAAGTAATCTCCAAAATCCCGCCTTTCGAGGCGGGATTTTTGTTGCTCTTTTGCCGATATTTTGCTATACTGTACAGTTAGAAGAACGGTAGGAAAGGGGAGAGGACAATGCGCGTACTGGCAACGATAGCCCTCTCCTTTACCGCAGGCATCTTTCTCATTTCCTTTCTGCCCCAATCCTGGTGGATGCTCTATTTCGCTGTGGTGCTGGCGCTGGCGGGCGGGATCTTTCTGCTGCTGCGCCGCCGTAAGAGAAGTTTTCTTCGGCTGTCGCTAATGGCCTTTTCCCTGGCCTTTTCTGTGGCATTCTTTACGCTGTTTGCCCAGTTGGTGCAGCAGCCTGTCCTCCGTAACTGTGGACAGGAGTTGCCATTTTCCGCCACCGTCTGCGACTATCCTGTGGAGGCGCAGTACGGCGCCAAAGTGACGGTGCGCCTGAATGGCTACCGCCATGCCAAGGCCGTCTATTACGGCGATGAGTCGATAATGGAGCTTGTTCCCGGTAATACCGTTACCGGTATCGCCCAGTGGAACGATGCCTCCACCATCCGTGAGACGGAACTGACGGTGTTCACCTCCCGCGGCGTGTATGCCCTCCTCTATGACCGCGGTGAACTGACGGTAGGAGAGGGGAGTGCGGGCAGCTTGCGCTGGTGGCCCCAGCGGGTCAACCGTGCCTTTATCGGGAAAATCCATGCTGTCTGGGAAGATGACCGCATCGCCGGCATTGTGGCGGGTATGCTGAGCGGTGAGACGGACGGCATCACCGATGAGGACTACACCGTCATGCGCGGAGCGGGCCTTGCCCATCTCTTCGCCGTGTCGGGATTACACTGTGCCTTTCTGGTGACGCTGTTGGCCCTGGTTCTGCCCCGTCATCGCCGCCGCATTTTTTGTGGCGTCACCATTGTGGTGCTGCTGTTCTACATGTGTATGGTGGGCCTCTCACCCTCGGTGGTTCGTGCCTGCATCATGCAGATTTTCCTTCTTATTGCACCATTGTTCCGCCGCGACAGCGACGGCGTCACCGCTCTCAGTGTCGCGCTGATGGTAATTTTGCTGTGCAATCCCTTTGCCATCCACTCTGTCAGCCTGCAGCTGAGCTTTGCTGCCACTTTTGGCATTGTGCTCCTCTCCGGCAGACTCTATGAATTCTTTACCAAGCCTGCGGAGCATTGGGGCGACAAAATGCGTCGTGTATGGTCGTTCCTCTGTGCCGGTGTCAGTGTGACACTGGGTGCCATGATTTTTACTACGCCTCTGGTGGCCTACCATTTCAATACCCTCTCGCTGGTTTCGCCTCTGTCGGGTATTCTGGCGCTGCCCATCGCAGGCTATGGCTTCATGACCTCCTTCGTCACCACGCTGCTGTCGTTCCTCTGGCTGCCGCTGGCGAAAGTGGTTGGGTGGGTCAGTTTCGGCCTTCTCTATGCGGTGGTGTATATCGCCTATCTGCTGACCCGCTGGCCCTACCATGCGGTGTATTTTTCCAACCCGCTTTTGCGCATCTGGCTGGTGGGCACTTATCTGGGGTTCATTCTCTGTTATGTGGTGAAGCGCTGGCGCAAGCGGAAATATCTCATTGCCACCGCTGCCTCCGCACTGGTGCTGATTCTCAGCATCTTTATCAACTCTCTGGATTACCGCGCAGGGGACATCAATGTGACGGCATTGGATGTGGGACAGGGTGAGAGTGTGGTGCTCTACTCGAAAGGCGATGCCATGCTGGTGGACTGCGGCAGCTCCAACAGCTACATCGATGCAGGAAACTACGCCGTTGACCGCCTCAACTCCATGGGCTTCCGTCGCCTTAAGGCGGTAACACTGACCCATTTCCACGCCGACCATGCCAACGGTCTGGCGGTACTCCTCTCCACTGTAAAGGTGGACACTCTTTATGTCCCTGACATCGAGGATGAGTACGGTGTACGGGAGGAACTGGAGATTATTGCCCAGCGCCATGGTGTAAAGGTGAAAACCGTGACACGAGAGAGTTTGTGCGCATTAGGCGAAGCTATGGTGACCCTGTACCCGCCCGTTGGCGCAGGGGATATGAACGAACAGGGCCTGACGGTGCTGGCCACCGCCGGGGATTTTGATGTGCTCATTACGGGCGATATGAAAGACAGCACCGAGCGCAAGCTGGTGGAACAATACGCTCTCCCCGATGTGGAGGTGCTGCTGGTGGGCCATCACGGCTCCAAGTACAGCTCTCACGAGGACTTCCTCGCGGCAGTGAAGCCTGAGATCGCCATCATCAGCGTGGGCGACAACAGCTACGGACACCCCACCGCCGAGGCAATCGGACGGCTGGAAGCTGTGGGTGCGGTGGTACGCCGCACTGATGAAGAGGGAGACATTACCATTTACGGAGGTGAAGAAGATGGCCGCTGATAAGGGATATACCACGCTGCAAGGTGATTTGAAAGCTGAGCAGCTGCGCAATCTCTATATCTTCTACGGTGAGGAGCGGTATTTGAAAAACGCCAATCTCGACAAGGTGCGCGAGGCGTTGGTGGAGCCGTCTTTTGAGGAGTTTAACTATCACCGTATAGCGGGTAAGGGCCTGAGTGTGGAAGACCTCACCGAGGTGGTGGAGGCCATGCCCATGATGGCACAGCACACGCTGGTGGTGGTGGAGGATTGGGACATCTTCAAGCTGGACGAGCGGGGGCGCACGGCCTTTATTGCCATGCTGGAGACCTTCCCTGAATACTGCACGCTGGTGCTGCTGTATGAGTCGGTAGAATATAAGCGTGATAAGAAGATGAAAAAGCTCTGCGCCGCACTGGATGAATATGTGGTGGAGGTTGCCTTCCAGCAGCAGGAGCGTGGTGCACTGGTAAACTGGCTGCGCCGCCGCTTCAAGGCGCTGGGGCACGATATTGACGGCGCTGCTGCCGACCATCTCCTGTTTACCTGCGGTACACTGATGGGCGATTTGGTGCCCGAGATCGAGAAAATCGGCGCCTTTGCCAAGGGCGAGATGATCACCATCGACGATATCAACGCTGTGGCAGCGCCTATTCTGGATGCCAAGATTTTCGACATCACCAACGCTGTGACGGCGGGGGATTTTGACAAGGCGGCCACCGTGCTGTCGGAGCTCCTGCGGATGCAGACAGAACCCGTGGCCATTCTGGCCACCCTGGGTAAGGAGCTGCGTCGCCTCTATACCGCCCGTATCGCTCTTGATCAGGGAAAAGACCGCCTCTGGCTGAAGGATTTGTGGCGTATGACCTCGGACTATCCGGCCAAGCTTTTGTTACAGGCGGCCCGTCGCGTCTCCCGCCGCTGGTGCTCCGATGCCCTGCGCCGCGCCCAGACGCTGGATCGGCGTATGAAGAGTGAGAAGGGCATCAACGCTGAGAGTGAGCTGAAGGTCTTTCTGATGGAATTGGCAGGTGGCCGATGAAACCGAAGATCCGTGAGGTCATCGTGGTGGAGGGCCGCTACGATAAGAATACACTGCTGCAGGTGGTGGATGCCACCGTCATCACCACCGAGGGATTCGGCGTGTTTAACGACAAATCCAAGCTGGACTACCTCCGTCGCCTTGCCGAAAAACAGGGCCTCATCTTGCTGACCGACCCTGACGGTGCGGGTTTTGTCATCCGCAATTACCTCAAGGGTGCGCTGCCTCCCGAGGTCATTAAACAGGCCTATATCCCCGATGTGATGGGGAAGGAGAAACGCAAGAAAAAAGGCGGCAAAGAGGGTAAACTGGGTGTAGAGGGTATGAGCCCGCAGCAGCTTTTGGAGTCTTTGCGCCGTTGCGGCGCCACCTTTGAAGGGGAGGAGAAATTTCACCTGAGTGCAGGCATTACCAATGCCGACTTGCTGGATAAGGGGCTTATCGGTCCCGGCTCTGCCGAAAAGCGGGCGGCACTGGTGAAAAGACTGCAACTGCCCCAGCATATCAGCACCAAAGGGCTGCTGGAAGCCCTGAATTTGCTGTTGACCCCGGAAGAATGGGAAGAACTGTGAAAAAACCTTGCAATCAAGCTGATTGTAGCGTATAATATCAATTCGGCATTTTGTGCCAAATCATTACAATCTACAAGGAGTGTGAGAACAATGACCGAGGAAATGAAGACCCCCGAGACCGTCGAGGTTTCCGAGAGCAAAAACTTCATTCACAATTTTATTGACGAGGACATCGCAGAGGGTGGTCAGTTCCAGGGTATGACCGTTCACACCCGTTTCCCCCCTGAGCCCAACGGCTATTTGCACATCGGTCACTGCAAGGCTCTGTGCATCGACTTCGGCACTGCCGAAAAGTACGGTGGCCTGTGCAACCTGCGTATGGACGATACCAACCCCGCCAAGGAAGACACCGAGTATGTGGATGCGATCCAGCAGGATATCCATTGGCTGGGCTTCGACTGGGGTGATCGTTTCTACTATGGTTCCGATTATTTCGAGAAGACCCTGGAGTACGCTTTCGAACTGATCGACAAGGGCTTGGCCTATGTCTGCGAGCTGACTCCCGAGGAGTTCCGCGCCAACCGCGGCGATGTGGGTATCCCCGCCGTGTCCCCCTACCGTGACCGTCCCATTGAGGAGACCCGTGAGCTCTTTAAGAAGATGATCGCCGGCGAGGTGGAAGAGGGCAAGATGACCCTCCGTGCCAAGATCGACCTTGCCTCCGGCAACTTCAATATGCGCGACCCCGTCATCTACCGCATCCGCTTCATTGAGCATCACCGTCAGGGTACTCGCTGGTGCGTGTTTCCCATGTACGATTTCGCCCATCCCATTCAGGATGCACTGGAGGGCATTACCCATTCTCTGTGCTCTCTGGAGTATGAGGATCATCGCCCCCTGTACGACTGGGTGGTGAACAATGTTTCCATTCCCTATCACAAGCCCCGCCAGATCGAGTTCGCCCGCCTTGGCATTGACCACACCGTCATGTCCAAGCGTAAGCTCCGCCAGCTGGTGGAGGAGAACCGTGTCTCCGGCTGGGATGATCCCCGTATGCCCACTCTGTGCGGCCTGCGCCGCCGTGGCTATACCGCCGGCTCTATCCGCAACTTCTGCGAGATGATCGGCGTGGGCAAGACCCCCAGTGTCATCGAGTATAGCACCCTGGAGTACTGCCTGCGTGAAGATCTCAACGCCACCGCCGAGCGTACCATGGCCGTGCTGAACCCCGTGAAGCTGACGGTCACCAACTATCCCGAGGGTCAGAGCGAGACCTTCTCCGTGGAGAATAACCCCACCGATCCTGCGCAGGGTACCCATGAGATTACCTTCTCCCGCAACCTGTGGATCGAGGCTGACGACTTTATGGAGGAGCCCATCCCCAAGTATAAGCGCCTCACTCCCGGTGGCCTTGAGTGCCGCCTGAAGGGCACCTACCTCATCCGCTGCACCGGCTGTGTGAAGGATGAAAACGGCAATGTGGTGGAAGTTCTCTGTGAGTACGATCCTGAGTCCCGCGGCGGCAATCCCGCTGACGGTCGCAAGGTCAAGGGTGCCACCATCCACTGGGTGGATGCCAACAACTGCCTCGACGCTGAGGTGCGCCTGTATGACAACCTCTTCTCCGATGCCCAGCCCGACGGCCCCGACAAGAACTTCCTCGACTGCCTCAACCCCGAGAGTCTGACGGTTCTGCAGGGCTGCAAGGTGGAGCCTGAGATGGCCCGCGTGGCAGCTGACTTCGACAAGGTGGACAACCGCACCGGTATCAACGCCCCCACCTTCCAGTTCATGCGCATGGGCTACTTCTGCCTTGATAACCGCGACAGCAGTGCCGAGCACATGGTCTTTAACCGCAGCGTGTCCCTGAAGGACAGCTTCAAGAAGTAAATACACTTAAAACCGCCTTGAGATACTGTCTCAAGGCGGTTTTTCCTGCCCTTTTGGCAGCAAAAGAATGTTGTCATCGGCGGTAGAATATGGTATACTGATAAATTGTAATCGTATGTGTTTATCTCGGCGTTGACCGAGTGAGAAGGAGGATTTCCCTATGAAGATCGTTGTGCTTTCCGGCGGTTTGTGTACCGAGCGCCATGTGGGTCTTGTCAGCGGCAGTGGAATTTGCCGCGCCCTTCGTGAGAAGGGGCATCAGGCCATCTTTGTGGATATGTTTATGGGTCTTGAGGACTATACCGGCGACTTGGCAACCATCTTCGACGAGCCCGACGGTCTGTTGGGTCATGCTGCTATCGAGACGGTGGCCCCCGACCTGGAGGCTGTCCGCGCCTCCCGTAAGGACAAGAGTCCCTCTTTGATCGGCAAGGATGTGCTGACGGTTTGCGCCATGGCCGATGTGGTGTTCCTGGCCATGCACGGTGCCAACGGTGAGGATGGCCGTATTCAGGCTACCCTCGACCTGCTGGGCGTGCCCTATACCGGCTCGAACTACCTGAGCAGTGGTATGGCAATGGATAAGTCCGTCACCAAGCGTATGATGGATTCTCTCGGCATTCGCACCGCCCCCTGGCGCGATGTGTACTATACCGTGTCCGATATTCCCCGTCTGGTGGAGGAGCTGGATGTTCCCTGCGCCGTGAAGGTAGTCAATGGCGGCAGCTCCATCGGTGTTGCCCTGCCCGATACGAAGGAAGAACTGGATAAGGCTCTCCGTGAGCTGCTGTCCTTCGGCGGTCATGTGGTGGTGGAGAAGAAGATCTATGGCCGCGAGATCAATGTGGCTGTGTTGGGAGATACCTATCTGCCCGGTGTGGAGATTATCCCCAAGGGCGCGTATTTCGACTACGAGTCCAAGTATCAGAAGGGCGGTGCTGTGGAGATCTGCCCGGCACCTATCACGGAAGAAGAGCAGCGTCAGCTGGGCGAGATGGCCGTGCGTCTGCACAAGGGGCTGGGTCTGAGCGTCTATTCCCGCGCCGACTTCATCCTCGACAGCGAGGGCAACGGCTGGTGCCTGGAGATCAACACCCTGCCCGGCATGACCCCCACCAGCCTTGTGCCTCAGGAGGCTGCCGCTGTTGGCATTAACTACGCCGACCTCTGCGAGAAGATCGTGCTGGATTCCATTGAGGTGAGAAAGGCAGAGCGGGCATGAGAACATATAGCGTTATGGATATTTGTCTTGCGGTGAAGGGTGCCCTGCTGCAGGGTGAGGAGGAGAAAATTTCCTCCGTTACCACCGACAGCCGCAAGATCGGGGAAAATGCCCTCTTCATCCCTCTGGTGGGTGAGCGTTTCGATGGGCATGATTACATCGATACCGCCCTTACCAACGGTGCCGTCGGTTGTCTGACCTCTAAACTGCCCCGTGAACTGGTAAAGGGAAAGTTCTACATCCTGGTGGAGGACACACTGCTGGCCCTGAAGGCTCTGGCCTCCTGGCACCGCAGCCAGTTCCCTATCCCCATGGTGCAGATCACCGGCTCTGCCGGTAAGACCACCACCAAGGAGATGGTGGCCTCGGTGTTGGCACAGAAATTTTCCACACTGAAAACCGAGGCTAATTTCAACAACGCCATTGGCACACCCCAGACGCTGCTGAATCTGGAGGCTTCCCACGAGGCCGCCGTCATCGAGACGGGCATGAACCATTTTGACGAGATTCGCTATCTCGGCGAGATGGTGCGTCCCGATGTGGCCCTTATCACCAATGTGGGCGATGCCCATGTGGAGAATCTGGGCGGCACACGACTGGGTATCCTGCAGGCAAAGAGCGAGATTTTCGATAATCTCAAGAGCGACGGTCTCGCCATCTTGAATGGAGATGATGCGCTGCTCCGCGAGTTGCGCCCCAATTTCCACACAGTGCTGTGCGGTAAGGGAGAGAACTGTGATGTCCGCGCCAGCGATATCGTGGAGCGGGGTATTGAGGGCATGGACTGCACCATCAGCACCGAAAAGTGCAGCTACCGCGTGCATATTCCGTCCCCCGGTGCCTTTATGATATATCCTGCCACCATGGCGGTGGCAGTAGGTGAACACTTGGGCCTCAGCGCCGAGGAGATCATTGATGGTATCGCCGCCTACCGCTCTGTGGGCAGCCGTATGCGCGTCATTCGTAAGGACGGCGGCATCATCATCGATGATTGCTATAACGCCAATCCACAGGCCATGGCACAGGCACTGGAGACTCTTGCCAAGACCGATGTGCCCCACCGTATGGCGGTGTTGGGTGATATGGGCGAGCTGGGTGATCTGACGGCACAGGCACACCGTGAGATCGGTGCGCTGACGGCGAAGCTGGGTATTGATACTGTGGTGGCCGTTGGTGAGAAATCCCGCGCCATCCAAGAGGGTAATCCTGCAGCGCTGTGGTTTGCCACGAAGGAGGAGGCCATGGAGGCCATCCTCACCAACTTCACTGCCGGAACGGCGGTGCTGGTGAAGGCATCCCACGCGATGGAATTTGCGAAAATTGTAAAGAAACTGGAAGATAAATAAAAAATGGTTGATATTTCCTTGAAGGATATTGTCAAATCCTTTGATTTGGAAAAGAAAATATTGGATGGACTTACCTTTCAGGTGGACAGCGGCGAGCGCGTTGGTTTACTGGGCCGCAACGGTGCCGGAAAGAGCACCGTGTTCCGCCTGCTGACGGGTGAGCTGGAGGCCGACGAGGGTGAAGTCACCATCGCATCCGGCCGCCGTGTGGGTCTCATTTCCCAGATTCCTGTATATCCTGCGGGCTATACGGTGGACGATGTGCTGGAGACAGCCTTTGGTCGTATGCTGCGATTGAAAGAGGAGATGGACGCCCTCACCGAGCAGATGGCGGCAGGGGAGAGCAGCGACGATGTACTGCGGCGCTACGGCGAGCTGACGGCTCGTTTTGAGGCGCTGGGTGGCTACGATACCCAGACCGCCAAGAACAAGGTGGCGGCGGGTCTCGATATCTCCGCCGAGATGCGCGCCCAGCTCTTTGAACTGCTCTCCGGCGGCGAAAAGACCCGTGTGAACCTGGCCCGTCTCATTCTGGAGGATACGGATATCCTTCTGCTGGACGAGCCCACCAACCATCTGGATCTGCAGGCTACGGAGTGGCTGGAGGAATACCTCCGTAAGTTCCGCGGCACGGTGGTGACCATCAGTCACGACCGCTATTTCCTCGACCGCACCGTCTCCCGTATCATCGAGATCGACGGTGGCAAGGCGGAGTTCTATTCCGGTAACTACAGCTTCTATGCGGTGGAAAAAGAGCGCCGCTATCAGGAGCGGATGAAGCAGTACCTGAAGGAGCAGGCCAAGATCAAGCAGCTGGAAGAGGCCATTGAGCGCACCCGTCTGTGGGCCTTTATGGGCAACGACGACCTATACAAGCGGGCCTTCAGTATGGAAAAGCGTATCGAGCGTATGCGCACCACCGCCAAGCCCACAAAGGGCCGCAAGATGGATGCCCGCTTTGCCAGCCGTGAATTCCACGGTGATGAGATTTTGCAGATCAAGGGGCTGACCAAGGCCTTTGATGAGCGCACGCTGTTCTCCGACATCTATCTCCGCATCGAGGGCGGTGAGCGCATCGCCCTTGTGGGTGAGAACGGCACGGGCAAGACCACCCTTTTGAACATCCTTACCGGCCGCGAGAGCGCCGATGGCGGCAATGTGAAAACAGGCCCCTCTGTTCGTTCGGCCTATCTCGAGCAGGTCATCGCCTTTGACGATCCCAATCGCAATCTGGTGGACACCATGCTCTATGCCAAGAAGAATCTGAGCACCCAGAGTGCCCGCAATCGTCTTGCCTCCTACCAGTTCCGTGGCGAGGATGTGTTCAAGAGTGTGTCCGTCCTCTCCGGCGGTGAGATGAGCCGTTTGCGTCTGTGTATGCTGATGGACGAGGAGATCAACTTCCTCATCCTCGACGAGCCCACCAACCACCTGGATATTGACAGCCGCGAGTGGATCGAGGAGGCGGTGGAGGCCTTTGACGGTACGCTGTTGTTCGTCAGTCATGACCGCTATTTCATCAACCGCTTTGCCACCCGTATCTGGGAGCTGGCAGACGGCACTATCACTGATTATCCCATGGGCTTTGCCCAGTACCGCAGCCTTAAGGAGGCTGAAGCACGGGAAAAGAGCACTCCCACCGCCCCTGTGAAGAAGGGCGATACCCGCGTGCGGAATGAGAATCGCAATCAGCGTGCGGCGCGGCGGCAGCTGACCATCTGCGAAACGGCCATCGCCAAGCTGGAGAAGGCCATTGCCCAACTGGACGAGGAGATGGCCCAGGTGGCCTGCGACGCCGTAAAACTGGCCGAAGTATACGAGAAGAAGCAGGAGACAGAATCCCTTTTGGAGCAGGAGATGCTCCGCTGGGAGGAACTGAGCCTTGTATTGGAGGAAAACGAAGTATGAGCGATGTGTTGTGCATCTATTACTCTTTCAGCGGCAATACCCGCCGCGCCATGAAGGAGATCGCAGAGGCGCTGGACGCCGAGATCGTTGCCATTGACGATGGTGCCGATCGCAATGGTTTTCTCGGTTTTATGAGCGCAGGCCGTGACGCTATGCGCCGCTCCACGGCACCACTGAAGCCATTTAAGACCGACAAGCCCATCGAGGAATATAAGATGGTCATCGTGGGTACCCCTGTGTGGGCCGGGCGCTGCTCCAGCCCCATTCGCGGTCTTTTGAAGCGTCGCGGTCTGGAGATGAGCCGTGTCAGCTTCGTGATCACCCGCAGCGGCAGCCGCCGCAGCGCCAGCGTATTTGATCAGATGGATCTCTACACCAAGGAAAAGCATCTTTATGATGCGTCATTGCAGCCCGGCAGCGTGGGCTACGCCTTCTGGCGTGATAAGTTCATCGGTGATATCAAGCGCTATTTGGAGGATAACCATGCTGGATAAGCTGAAATCTGTAGCCCGTCGGCTCGATACGGTGGTGGAGCAGTTGGCAGACCCCGCGGTTTATAGCGACCGTGAGGCGCTGATGAAGCTCTCCCGTGAGCAGAAGGAGCTTCAGCCTGTGGTGGAGGCCTATCGCGCCCTTGTAGCCTGCGATGAGACCATCGAACAGGCTATGGAGATGCTTTCCGACCCCGAATTACGGGAACTGGCGCAGGAGGAACTGCAGGAGGCGAAGAGCCGCCGCGAAGAGCTGCTGGAGGAGATCAAGCTCCTGCTGCTGCCCCGTGATCCCAACGATAATAAGAATGTGGTGCTGGAGATCCGCGCCGGTATCGGTGGGGAAGAAGGGGCGTTGTTTGCTGCCGACCTGCTGCGTATGTACACCATGTATGCTGAGCGCCGCGGCTTTGCCATGGACATCGTCTCTCTCAATGAGACGGAGCTGGGCGGTGTGAAGGAGGCGGTAGCCACCATCGAGGGTAGCGGTGCCTATTCCCGATTGAAGTTCGAGGCGGGTACCCACCGCGTCCAGCGAGTGCCGGAGACGGAGTCCTCCGCCCGCATCCAGACCTCTGCCGCCACCGTGGCAGTCATGCCCGAGGCGGAGGAAGTGGAGTTCAACATCGACCCCAGCGAGTTGCAGATCGATACCTACCGCTCCTCGGGAGCCGGCGGCCAGCATGTCAACAAGACCGAGTCTGCCATCCGCATTACCCATCTGCCCACGGGTACGGTGGTGGAGTGTCAGGATGAGCGCAGCCAGCACAAGAATCGCGAGCGTGCCTTGAAGATCCTTCGCTCCCGTCTGTACGAGGCGGAACTGGAGAAACAGAACGCCGCCATTGCCAAGGAGCGCAAGCAGCAGGTGGGTACCGGTGACCGCAGCGGTAAGATCCGCACCTACAATTTCCCTCAGAACCGCGTGACCGATCACCGTCTGACGGGAGATAACAAGAATTTCAACATCGCCGCCGTGATGAACGGCGATCTGGACAATATCATCGATGCTCTCACCACTGCATCGCAGGCCGAGCGCTTGCAGCAGAGTGAGGCAGAATAAAGAAAGGGGATAAAGACCATGCTGCAGCCTAAGAAAATGCACTACGACAAAGCCGGCCCCCGCGTAGCCGAGGCGTTGCGTCGCAATCTCTTCGACGCGTACTATTTCTCCAATCGTGAAGAGGCCATCGAAAAGATCATGGAGCTGATTCCTGCCGAGGACACCGTTTCCTGGGGCGGCGCCGCCACCGTTGACGAGCTGGGTATCAAGGACCTGCTGCGTCAGCGCGGGCAGAAGCTGCTGGACCGTGACGCTGTGCCCTTTGAAGAGCGCATGGAGCTGATGCGCCGCGCTCTGACGGCGGACACTTTCCTGATGTCCTCCAACGCCATCACCGAGAAAGGTGAGCTCTACAACATCGACGGCAACGGCAACCGCGTGGCGGCTCTCTGCTTCGGCCCTAAGAGCGTTATCGTGGTGGCGGGTATGAACAAGGTGGTGGCAGATATGGACGCTGCCTATGCCCGCGTGCGCCATTTTGCTGCCCCTGCCAATGCCCAGCGCTTCGCAGAGCTGAAGACCCCCTGCGCAGTTAACGGTCAGTGTGGCGACTGCCGCAGCACGGACTGCATCTGCGCCTACTTGGTTGCTACTCGCGTTTCCCGCCCCGCCGGGAAGATCAAAGTTGTACTAATCGGAGAAGATTTAGGTCTGTAAGATGAAAACCGTACTGTTCCACCCTGAAAAAGACAATACTGCCATCCATGAGGCTGCCGCGATTTTGAAGCGCGGCGGTCTTTTGGGCATTCCCACCGAGACGGTATACGGCCTCGGTGCCGATGCCCTCAATGAAGAGGCGGTGAAGGCTATCTTCGAGGCCAAGGGCCGCCCCCAGGACAATCCGTTGATTTTGCACATTCCCGATGCAAGCTGGTTGGAGCGGTACTGTCATGATGTGCCGCCTGCGGCCTATGATTTGGCAGAAAAGTTTTGGCCCGGCCCGCTCACCATGATTCTGCCCCGCCGCGACATTGTGCCGCTGCGCACTACCGGCGGTCTTGATACGGTGGGTGTCCGCTGCCCTGACCACCCTATGACGCTGGAGATCATCCGCGCCGCCGGTGTGCCGGTGGCCGCCCCCAGCGGAAATCTCTCCGGCCGTCCCAGCCCTACCACGGCTCAGCATATGATGGAGGATATGGACGGCCGCATTGATGGGATTGTGGACGGCGGTAACTGCACTGTGGGTGTGGAGAGTACCATCATCGATTTAACCGCCACGCCGCCGCGCCTTCTCCGGGCAGGTGGCCTGCCCCTGGAGGCGCTGGAAGCGGTATTGGGCGAGGTGGAGGTAGATAAGGCTATCCGTGAAAAGCTCTCCGACGGCGAACAGGCCAAAGCTCCCGGCATGAAGTACCGTCACTACGCCCCCAAGGCGCCTGTCACCGTGGTAACGGGCAGTCCTATGCGCTCGGCGGCCTATATTGCCGCCCATGTGAAGGAGGGCTGCGGTGTCATCTGTTTTGACGAGTTTGCCGCCCTGTATCCCAACTGTATTGTACATACCCTTGGCCCGATGGGTGATGTCTCCGAGCAGGCCCGCCGTGTATTTGACGCATTGCGTACCTTCGATACCACCGATGTCAAGGAGATTTTTGCCCAGTGCCCCGATGAGGCGGGATTGGGTCTGGCGGTGGGCAATCGCTTGAAAAAGGCGGCGGGTTTCCACACGGTGGATGCAGGCCGACCCTTGGTGATTGGCCTTACGGGCCCCACGGGCGCAGGCAAGACCAGCGCCCTCCGCGCCATCGAAAGTCTGGGTGGCTGTATCCTCGATGCCGATGCCATCTACCATGAGATGCTCAAGACCGATGTGGCGCTGCGTACGGCTCTGACGGACACCTTTGGCGAGGTCTTTTTATCCGATGGAAGCTTAGATCGCCAGAAACTGGGTGCCATCGTATTCGGTGATCCCGCGGAGCTGGACAAACTCAATACCATCATTTACTCCCATATTCCCCGTGAGCTGCGCCGCCGCATGGATGCCACGGTGGCACCCGTCATCGGTATTGATGCCATCAACCTCATCGAGGGCGGCTTGAACGCCATCTGCAACTGCACCGTGGCGGTGCTGTGTCCTGCCGAGGTGCGCATCCGTCGTATCATGGCGCGGGATCACATTTCCGAGGAATATGCCCGTCTGCGGGTCAATGCCCAGAAAAGTGACGAGTTTTACCGTGAGAACTGCACCTACACGCTGGAGAACACGGCTGCCACGGCAGAGGAGTTTGAAATGACGGCCCGTATGTTCTTCCATGGCCTGTTACAGGAGGCGACTGTATGAAATTGCGCATCCTCTGCGACAACAACACCTACATCGACCAGTATTTCCTCGGCGAGCCTGCCTTCAGCTGCTACATTGAGGAGGGTGATGCCCGCATCCTGCTGGATGTGGGATACTCGGATGTCTATCTGCGCAACGCCGAGAAGATGGGGATCAATTTGGGTGCCTTGACCCATGTGGTGTTCTCCCACGGACACAACGACCACACGGGCGGTCTGACGCCCTTCATTGAGCGGAAAATCGCACCGCAGGCCAAGCTTATTGCCCATCCCGACTGCTTTGTGGGAAAGTATTATGAGGGCGAGTATATCGGTGCACCCTACGATGTGGAGCAGATTTTGTATCTGGCCGACTGTCAGCTGACGAAAGAGCCTGTGCACCTCACGGAGCGCCTCTGGTTCCTCGGTGAGATCCCCCGTGTCATGCCCTTTGAGCCCCGCGCTGTCATCGGCCAGCGGGAGCGCATGGGACAGTGGGAGGAGGACGACCTTCTCGACGATACGGCCCTTGCCTATCGCAGTGACGAAGGACTCTTCATCATCACGGGCTGTGCCCACAGCGGTATCTGCAATATCATCGAGCAGGCCAAGGCTGTCTGCGGTGATGAGCGTGTTATCGGTGTGCTGGGTGGATTTCACCTCTTTGACGATGATGACCGCGCCGCCGCTACGGCAGCGTATTTTGCCCGTCACAATATCCCCGAGCTCTATCCCTGCCACTGTGTATCCCTCAAGGTGAAGCACCGCTTTATGCAAAGCCTGAACATCCATGAGGTAGGCGTGGGATTGACACTGAAATTGTAATAAAAAAGGCACCAAATCCATCGGATTTGGTGCCTTTTGTTGTTCCTTTGTTATTTTACGGCTTCCATGAATTTGGCCACCTCGTCGGCGGTCACGGCCTCGTCCTGCCCCAGACGCTGCAGGAGCTTGTACCACTCGCTGCGTGCCACAGGCCAGTTGGGGGTAATGCTGTCATCCTCACCCAGAGACTTCACCATCACGCTGTATTCGTTCATGACGGTGTTGTTGACCCACAGGGAAGTCAGGTCGTTGCCCTCGGCAATATTGCGCACGGGATAGCATCCGGCAGCACGGACGGCAGAGGCAGTACCCTCACCATCGGCGAAGTACTTAACGAACTGCTTAGCAGCGGTGAGACGGGCCTCGTCACCGTTGTTGAACACGCACATGCCCCAGATCTCACCGGGGAGGGACTGTGCGCCGGTGGCGGAGGGATAGTACATATACTCGATGCGCTGTCCGTTCTTGGTCTTACCCACGCCGTTGCCCTGTCCGGCAGGATCCATCTGCTGCTGTGCGTCCCAATAGAAGGACATCTTCAGATTCTCCAGATAGAACAGAAGCGCTTCATCCTGTCCCACGATGGTATCATCGAAGATGATGCCCTTCATGTCCTGCAGCAGCTTCAGTGCCCGGATCATCTCCTCGCTGTCCACTGCATAACCGGTGTGCATCTCATTGGCAAAGCTGCCGCCAAAGAGGGAGGAAACCAATGCGCGAGTACCCTGATCACCGTTCTGTCCACCGCAGTAGACGGCGGCTACCGGTTCGTGGAAGGTGTCATACAGAGCGCGGACAGCCTTGATGAAGTCCTCGTCGCTCCAGGTGCGGGTCTCAAGGTTGAGATACTTGTCGGCGCCTGCTTGCACAAAGGCATCGTAGTTGATGGCCATGCAGGAGACATTCATGGCGATAGGGTAGAGGTAACAGGCACCGTCCGAGGCGAAGCAGGCGCTTTCGCAGGCATCCAGCACCTCGTCGTAGTCGCTGTCGTTCCAAAGAGAGGAGAGATCGGCCATACATCCCATACCGCTCCACTCTGCCACAGGATGGTTGGGTGTGGTGAAGACGATGTCGGGTGTTTCGCCGCCTTCAATGGCGGCGGAGATGGCCTCGTCGGCGTTCTCTTCGGTGAGATATTCCACATTGACGCGGACATTGGGATAGACGGACTGGAACTGCATCAGCAGCATCTTCACCGTCTCGGGATCGTCAAAGTTACCGTAGGGGTATGTCCAGAAAGTCAGCTCTGTGATGGTCTCCTGCGGAACTTCGGGTTCTTTTTCGCCGCAGGCGGTGCACAGAAGCATGACCAGTGCCAGCACAAGGGCAAGCAATCGTTTCATCAGGTATCCTCCGTAATTGTTTTGCAAAATCGACTCATTTTATCACAGTTTTGTTACCTTGTCACCCTTTTTCTGCCGTATGTTTTGAAAGAATTCGGAAACACTAGGGCAAAAGGGAGGCGACAAGATGAACGATCACAGGGAAGAAAAGGGCGAAAATTGCTGCCGCGAGGACACTCCGCAGCAGCAGATCATCGAAATGGGCTCTTCGCTGGTGGAGAATCGGCGGGGTACGGTACAGTGTCTGACCATCATCGGGCAGATCGAGGGGCACACGCTGCTGCCACCCACCATGAAGAGCACAAAATATGAGCATGTACTGCCGCTTTTGACGGCGGTGGAGGAGCGGGACGATATCGATGGGCTGTTGCTGCTTCTCAATACCGTGGGCGGCGATGTGGAGGCGGGATTGGGCATTGCAGAACTGGTGGCGGGTATGACCAAACCTACGGTCACGCTGGTGCTGGGTGGGGGGCACTCCATCGGTGTGCCTCTGGCGGTGTGCGGAAAGACCACCTTCATCGTGCCCAGCGCGTCCATGACCATCCATCCTGTGCGGATGACAGGCACCATGATTGCTGCCCCTGCCACTTATCGCTATTTCGAGCGGCTGCAGGAGCGGATTGTGGACTTCGTTTCCCGCAACTCCCGCTGCAGCGGTGAGAAATTCCGTCAGTTGATGCTGTCGGTGGGGGATATGGCCAACGATGTGGGCAGCGTGATCTACGGAAATGAGGCGGTGGCGCTGGGGCTTATCGACCGTCTCGGTTCGCTGGGAGAGGCATTGGAGACACTGTATCGCATGATCGAGAAGAAAAGGGAAGAATAGGACAGTTTCCGGTGCGGGGATGTCTACCGAAATGGTGGATTTCCCTGCACTTTTTGCTTGAAACGGCAATGCTTTTCTGCTATAATACACTAGTTATAGTATGCCAATCCAAGAGAGGTGAACCAAGTGTACTTAAAAGCACTGGAAATCCAGGGATTTAAATCCTTTCCCGATAAGACCGTATTGACCTTCGGTTCTGATATTACCGCCATTGTGGGCCCCAACGGATCGGGTAAATCCAATATCTCCGACGCCATCCGCTGGGTCATGGGCGAGCAGAGCAGCCGCCAGCTCCGCGGTGCCAAGATGGAGGATGTGATCTTCGGCGGTACCGAGAAGCGCAACCAGATGGGCTTTGCCCAGGTCACGCTGGTCATGGACAACACTGAGCACATCTTCCCCCGTGACGAGGCAGAGGTGGCGGTGACCCGCCGTTACTACCGCAGCGGCGAATCGGAGTATTATATCAACAAGCAGCAGGTGCGTCTCAAGGATGTCAACGAGCTGTTTATGGACACCGGTATGGGCCGCGAGGGCTATTCCATCATCGGTCAGGGTAAGATCGATGAGATTTTGTCCGTCAAGTCCGGTGAGCGCCGCGAGATCTTTGAAGAGGCCGCCGGTATCTCCAAGTTCCGCCATCGCAAGGAGGAGTCCGAGCGCAAGCTGGAGCGTACGCAGGAGAATCTGGTGCGCATCAACGATAAGATCGCCGAGCTGGAGCTGCAGGTCGAGCCTCTGCGCAAGCAGGCGGAGGTGGCCAAGAAGTACTTGGTGCTCCGCGATGAGCTGCGTGTGCTGGAGATCTCCGTGTGGCTCGAGCAACTGCAGAACCTCAAGACTGCCAAGTTCAAGCTGCAGGCCGATGTGGAGGCTGCCCGCGTAGAAAAAGAGGAGGCCGAGGCCGCTCTCGAGGCTACCTACGCTGATGCCGAGGCATTGGGCGAGGAAGTGCGCGGTAACGATATGGCTGCCGAGGAGATTCGTGGCAAAATCGCTGTGTTGGAGGGTTCCTCCGGCGAGCACGAGAGCGCTATCGCCGTGCTGCGCACTGCCACCGAGCATAACAACGAGAATATTCAGCGCGTCCGCGCCGAGATGGCGGAGAGCACCAACCGTGCCGGCGGTCTGCAGGAGCAGATTGACGCACAGATGGCGCGTATCGCCGCCATTGAAAGCCAGAGCGTAGAACTGCAAACGGCGTTGGATGCCCTGTTGGAGCAGGCCCGCGCGTTGAGCGAGAGTGCCGCCGAGGGAGAGCGTACCGCCGAGTCCCTCCGCGCTGAGGAAGCACTGCTGCGTGCCGCTGCTGCCGACGGTAAGGCAGAGCTGTCTGCTCTTCGCTCCGGTATCCGTGAGCGTGAAGAACGCGTTGCCCGCGCCGATGAAGAACTCTCTGCCCTGCGCGAGAAGCTGGCCGCCGCTGAGACGGAGAGCCGCGCCAACCGCCGCGCCCTGATGGACGCCACGGAGGAGGCACAGGGCGTCAGCAACATCATCGAGGGCCATGCCCTGAAGATGGAGGGCCGCAAAAAACGCGCCGCTGAGGCCGCCGACGAGAAGATGCGCCTGACGCTGGAGGTGGGCAATCTCACCAACCGCATCCGCATGCTCACCGAGATGGAGAAGGAGTACGAGGGCTTTTCCAAGGCGGTGAAGCTGGTGATGCAGAGCCACGAAGGCAAGGGCCTGCGCGGTATCCACGGCCCCGTTGCCGGTTTGATGACCACGGAGCGCAAGTACACCGTAGCCCTGGAGACCGCTCTGGGCGCCGGTATGCAGAACATCGTGGTGGAGCGTGAAGAGGACGGTAAAGCCGCCATCAACTATCTGAAGCAGCGCGACGGTGGCCGTGCCACCTTCCTGCCCTTGAGTGCCATTCGCGGCGAGACACTCCGAGAGGATGTCTCCGGTGAGTTTGGTTTTGTCGGGTTAGCTTCCGACCTCATTCGCTACGATGCCAAATATGACGGTATTTTCAAAAACCTCCTGGGCCGCACTGTGGTGGTGGAGGATATGGATTGCGGCATTGCCATGGCCCGCAAATATCGCAGTGCTTTCCGCATTGTGACGCTGGACGGTCAGGTGATGAACCGCGGCGGCTCCATGACCGGCGGCAGCGTCAGTCGCAGCGCCGGTGTTCTGAGCCGTCGTGATGAGCTGGAAAAGCTGCAGGCTCGCTTGCAGGATGCCGAGGCCAAGAGTGCCGAGGCCGCCGCCCGTGCCGAGGAGCTGGACCGCGAGGTGCAGAAGGCACAGTACGAGCTGGATGTGGCTTCTTCTCAGCAGCGCAAGGCCGAGGATGCCGTGCTGCAGTGCAAGGGAAAGCAGGACCACTACGATATTCTGATCGACTCTCTCCGCCTCAGCATCGAGGATGAAGAGGCAGATATTGCCTCCTTCGCCCAGCGTACTGCTGATGATACGAAGCGCTGCGACGAGGTAGAGAAGGCTATTGCTGAGACCGAGGGTAAAGCCGATGCGCTCCGTGCCCAAATTGAGGCACAGCGCAGCGGACAGGAGGATGAACGCCGTGCCACCGATGCCTTGGCAGAGGAGATCAGCGGCAAGAAGGCTGCTATGTCTGCGCTGCAGGCGGAGAAGGATGGCTGCCTGCGCAGCATCGAGGATCTCAAGCAGCTGAAGGATGACATGCTCACCGACGGCGAGGGCCGTCAGGCGTTGCTGGATCGTTTTGTAGCTGAAAATGAAAAGGCTGCTGAGGAGACCCGGCAGCACACGGCGGCACTGGATGCCTTGCGCCTTGAGGCCCAGACGCTGCGTGAGCAGCTCAATACCCTCGCTGCCGACAAGCTGCGACTGGAGGGTCAGCGTGACGCCAAGACCCGCGAGAGCCGCAACTGCAACGATACGGTCATCAATGCCACCCAGGCTTTGTCCCGTATGGAGCAGAAGCTGCAGGGCAATGCCATGGAGGAGAAGGCACTGCTGGACAAGCTCTGGGAGCACTATGAACTGAGCCATAGCGCCGCTTTGGAGCAGCGCATCGAACTGGAGAGCGTGCCCAAGGCCACCCGCCGCATTGCCGAGCTCAGCCGCGAGATCAAGAACCTGGGAACCCCCAATATCGGCGCTATCGAGGAATACGAGCGCGTCAATACCCGTTATACATACCTCTCCGAGCAGCGCGGTGACGTGGAGAAGGCCCGCGAGGAGCTGCTGGGTGTCATCGACGAGATCACCCGCCACATGACCGAGATCTTCGCCGAGCAGTTCAAGCTGCTGAATGAGAGCTTCCAGGAGACCTTCCTGGAGCTGTTCGGTGGCGGTAAGGCGCAGCTGGAACTGGAGGACGAGAACGATATCCTCGGCTGCGGCATTGAGATCAAGGTGCAGCCTCCCGGTAAGCAGCTGAAAACCATTACGCTGCTCTCCGGCGGTGAGAAGGCTTTCGTGGCCATCGCACTGTACTTCGCCATTTTGAAGGTGCATCCCACGCCCTTCTGTGTCATGGACGAGATCGAGGCGGCACTGGACGAGTCCAATGTGGTGCGCTTCGCCCGCTATATGCGCCGTGTATCGGGTAAAACTCAGTTTATCGTCATCACCCACCGCCGCGGCACCATGGAAGAGGCCGATGTGCTCTACGGTGTCACCATGCAGGAGCGTGGCGTCAGCCGTATGCTCAGCATCGATATGAACGATATGGTGAAGGAATTGAAGATCAAATAAGGAGAATTCCATGGGTATTTTCAGTAAATTTAAATCCGCCATCCTCTCGTCTCTGTCTTTTAACAAGATCGACGAGGAACTGTTTGAGGAACTGGAAGAGAGTCTGATTCTCTCCGATGTGGGCGTGAATGTTGCCTCCGCTGCGGTGGAGCAGCTGCGCAATCGCGTCCGTAAGGAGAAACTGGAGACGGAGGAGCAGCTCAAAGAGGCGCTCCGCGAGATTCTGGCAGGCTACCTGAATGTGGGCGAGCCTGCGCTGAAGGTGGACACCAAGCCCTCTGTGGTGCTGTTTATCGGCGTCAACGGTGTGGGTAAGACCACCTCCATCGGCAAGATCGCCCACCGCATGAAGTCCGAGGGCAAGAAGGTCATGCTCTGTGCCGGTGATACTTTCCGTGCCGCCGCCGCCGATCAGTTGGAAATCTGGTCTCAGCGCGCCGGTGTGGATATCGTCCGTCAGCACGAGGGAGCCGATCCCGGTGCCGTGCTGTTCGACGCACTGGCCGCTGCCAAGGCACGCTCCTGTGATGTGGTGCTGTGCGATACGGCAGGCCGCCTCCACAACAAGCAGAACCTGATGAACGAGCTGGCCAAGATGCGCAAGATCATCGATCGCGAAGCCCCCGATAGTGACCGTGAGACGCTGTTGGTGCTGGATGCCACTACGGGACAGAACGGTCTCATTCAGGCCCGTCAGTTCAAGGAGACGGCAGGTCTTACCGGCATCATCCTCACCAAACTGGACGGCACCGCCAAGGGCGGCATCGTTATTGCCATCGCACAGGAGCTGGGCGTGCCGGTGAAGTTCGTAGGTTTGGGTGAGGGTATCGACGATCTCAAACCCTTCGATGCTGCGGAATTCGTGGCCGATATGATCGGATGAGGTGTGAAATATGAGAGCCGACGGAAGAAAATTCAATGAACTGCGTCCCATTACGGTGACGCCCAATTTTACCAAGTTCGCCGAGGGCAGCGTCCTCATTACCTGCGGTGACACCATGGTGCTGTGCACCGCCTCAGTGGAGAACCGCGTGCCGCCCCATGTACGCCCCGGTCACGGCTGGGTTACGGCGGAGTATTCCATGCTGCCCCGCGCCAACCGTGAGCGCAGCCGCCGCGATGTGGACAAGCTGAAGCTGTCGGGCCGCAGCGCCGAGATTCAGCGCCTCATTGGTCGCAGCCTCCGCGCCGCTGTGGATATGTCCCTTTTGGGCGAGCATACCGTCACCATCGACTGCGATGTGCTGCAGGGCGATGGCGGTACCCGTACCGCCTCCGTTACCGGCGGTTTTATCGCTCTGGCTCTTGCCTGCCGCAAGCTGGTGGAGGAGGGCTACATCGGCCGCATGCCCATCAAGCACTATATTGCCGGTATCAGCGCCGGTATCGTGGATGATACGGCTATGCTGGACCTCCAGTACAGCGAGGACAGCCGTGCGCAGGTAGATCTCAACTGCATTATGAACGAACTGGGCGAGATCATCGAGGTGCAGGGTACCGGCGAGGGCCGCGCCTTCACCGTCACCGAGCAGCAGGAACTGCTGATGCTCTGTGCCAAGGGCAACCGGGAGCTGATCGCAAAGCAGAAGGAGATCGTGGGGGATATTTTCCGATGAGCCAGATTTTGGAAGTCATTATGTTGGTGTTGTTCGGCCTTTCCTGGCCCTTCAACATCTTAAAGTCCATCCGTTCCCGTACGGCAAAGGGCAAGACGCTGACCTTCCACTTTTTCATCATTGTGGGTTATCTCTGCGGTCTGGCCAGCAAGTTTGTGGGCGGGAATATCACCTATGTGGTATACTTCTACATTGTGGATATCATCCTTGTATCCACCGATTTGGTGTTGACCATCCGCAACATCCGTCTGGATAAGGCTCGCGACCGGGAGGCAAAGGCCTCCTGAAAAGGAGTAATGGATATGAAGTGTCCCTACTGTGACAAGGAAATTCCCAAGGGAAAAATTCCGGCAGCGCGTGGCAGCGTCTGTTGGTGTCCTGCCGACAAGGATATGTGGAGCTTTTCCTACTTCGATGACGATGTGGTCATGTTGGCTAAGGCAGGCTTTACTTCCGCTGAGGCAGAGTCCTATTACTGCAAAGACTGCAAAATGGTGTTTACTCCCGTCCCCGAAAGGGAAGAGAGCGCCATGGACAAGCTGAAGAAAAAGTGGAACGAGATCTCCGAGAAGCGGGAAGCCTCCGCCGCGGCACGGCAGGCGCGACAGGAAGAGGAAAGACGGGAGAAAGAACGAGAGAAACGGGCCAAGAAAGACCCGTGGGAGAGGTAAAATTATGAAACTGGTACTGGCATCCCAGAATAAGGGAAAGCTGAAAGAAATGCAGGCTATTTTGGGTGAACTGGGCATTGAAGTGGTGCTCCAGTCCGAACTGGGTCTGTGCATCGATGTAGAGGAGACGGGCACCACCTTTGCCGAGAACTCCCTGTTGAAGGCCAAGGCTGTCATGGAGGCTAGCGGCCTGCCCGCCATTGCCGATGATTCGGGCCTCTGCGTAGATTGGCTGCAGGGTGCACCCGGCGTCTACTCCGCCCGCTACGGCGGTGTGGATAGCGACGAAGAGCGCAATCAGCTGCTGCTGAACAATATGCGCGGCGCCACCAACCGCGCTGCACACTTTCACGCGCACATCACCTGCTGTTTCCCCAACGGTGATGTGCTGAGCACCGCAGGTGACATTTTTGGCACCATCGCCTACGCCCCCAACGGGGAGGGCGGCTTTGGCTACGACCCCATTTTCTTTGTGCCGGAGCTTCGTAAGACGCTGGCACAAGTCCCCGCAGAAGAGAAGAACGCTATTTCCCACCGCGGCAACGCTCTGCGCGCAATGGCGGTGGCATTAAAAGAATATTTGGAGAAGAACAATGGAACTGACCAGTAAACAAAGAGCGCAGCTGCGCGGTATGGCCGCCACCATGGATACCATCCTCCATGTGGGTAAGGACGGCATCAGCGAAAATCTCATCAAGCAGGCAGACGATGCACTGGAAGCCCGCGAGCTCATTAAGGGCCGCGTGCTGGAGAACTCCATGTACACCGCACGCGAGGCAGCCGAGGAACTGTCTGTTGCCACCCGCAGCGAGGTGGTGCAGGTCATCGGCAGCAAGTTCGTTCTGTTCCGCTATCAGCACAAGAAGGAAAAGCGCAAGATCGAGCCTGTCAAGGCCAAGAAGGCATGAAATTAGGTATCTTTGGCGGGACATTCAACCCGCCGCACATGGGCCATGTGACCATGGCCCGTGCCGCTGTGGAGCAGCTATCCCTTGATAAGCTGCTGGTGATCCCTGCAGGCATCCCGCCCCACAAGCAGCTGCCCGCTGGCAGTGCCAATACCCAACAGCGCTGGGAGATGGCACAGTTGATGACGGGGGCGGTAGGGAAGTGCGCCGAGGCACGGGATATGGAGATCCACCGTGAGGGCAAGAGCTTCACCTCCGACACGCTGCTCTCGCTGCGAGAGGAGTACGCCGATGCGGAAATGTGGCTGCTGATGGGCTCGGATATGTTCCTCTCCCTCCACACATGGCATGCTCCCGAGATTGTCTGCCGCGAGGCAAACATTGCCGCCTTCAGCCGCAATGAGGAAGATGAGCGCGCCGCTTTTGAAAAGCAGAAGGCATTCTTAGAGCAGGAGTTCGGTGCCCATGTGGCGATTTTGGATAACCCCAACCTCATTGAGGTATCCTCTACGGAACTCCGTGCGGGCTTACCTAAGGACGAGGGCGAGGAACTGCTGCCCACTGCTGTGTGGGGCTATGTTCAGCGTGAACAACTCTACGGTGCCGATACGGATTTGAAAAATCTTACTGTGGACGAGCTGCGGCCCATTGCTCTGAGCTATTTAAAGCCCAAGCGTGTAGCCCATGTGCTGGGTACGGAGCGTACCGCCGCCGAGCTGGCGCGGCAGTACGGTGTGGACGAGTCTGAGGCACGGATCGCAGCGCTGCTCCACGACTGCACCAAGAAGCTTGAAATCGACGAGCAGCTCAAGCTCTGCGAGCAGTATGACATCGACATGGACGAGATGGAACGCGAAACCCTGAAGCTGCAGCATAGCCGCACCGGTGCCGCCATTGCCCGCCATGTCTTCGGTGTCAGCGATGCCGTTTATGATGCCATTCGCTATCACACCACCGGCAGACCCGATATGACGCTGCTGGAGAAGATCATCTATATTGCCGACTACATTGAGCCCAACCGCCGTTTTGATGGCGTAGAGGCGGTGCGTGAGGCCACGGCACAGAGCCTCGATGCGGGCATCTTGCTGGGACTTACCATGACCATTGAGGAAATGAAAGGTTACGGTACCCCTATTCACCATCTGACGATGGATGCACGAGAGTATTTGATCCAACAGGGAGGAGTTACGATATGAATACACCGAAAGAACTGGCGCTGCTGGCAGCACGCGCCCTGTCCGATAAGAAGGGCCGCGAGATCCAGGCACTGGAGATCACCGATCTGAGCACGCTGGCCGACTATTTTGTTATCGCCACCGGCGGCAGCAATACCCAGATCAACGCACTGGTAGACAATGTGGAGAAGGTGCTGATGGAGGAGGCCGGAGAAGAACCTCTGCACCGTGAGGGCTATCGCGGCGGCACTTGGGTGCTGCTGGACTACGGCTGCATCGTCGTCCATGTGTTCAACGCCGAGGCCCGCGAGTTTTACGGCCTTGAGCGCCTGTGGCGCGACGGTAAGCCCCTGCCTCTGGGCGAGGTCGTTACCGAGGGCAACTAAACATTGAATAGAAAAAGAACCGCCACAGGGCGGTTCTTTTTTATAGGTCACTGCCGCGCAGCATGATCTCCCGCCATAGAATAGGCCCTACGGCGCCGCTCTGGTCAAGTCCCAGTTGACGCTGCATGGCCCGCACTGCCGCTGCGGTGGCAGCGTCGAACACGCCTGTGACCGCCACGGAGGGGATGGCACTGTCGCGCTGGGCGATACGCCGCAGATTGCTCTGCAGCTGCACCACACTCTGTCCCGTGTCGCCCTGCACGAGGAAGCGACCGGGATAGATCTCAGAGAGAAACTGCTGATACTCCTGCGGCAATTCGCGGATCAGGGCATCGTAATCGTCCTGCAGAGCGTTCCATGTGTCCCGTCCCACGATGCCGTCTACAGGAAGGCCGCCGGTGCTTTGAAAGGCGTACACCGCATCCCGGGTGGCCTCGTCGAAGGTGCCGGTGATAGCGATGGGTGGCAGCTGAGGGAGAAAGAATCCAAGAAAGGCCAGATAGTATTGGACGGTTTTTACCCCTACGCCGCTGTCCCCGAGGCGCAGGACAGCAGGGAAGACCCGCTGTGCCTCTGTGATGGTGAGACCCTCGCTGGCCAGCTCCGAGAGGCGTTTGACGCCGCCCCATACCTCCTTGATCTTGTACCATGTGGACTTGCCTACAATGCCGTCAACCTCCAGATTGAACACCTCCTGAAAGACCCGCACCGCCGTTTCGGTGGCATCGTCGAATACATTGGAGACAGGGGAGATGACGGGCAGGGCGGGGTAGTTCTTGCGGATGCGGTTGAGCTGCTGCTGGATGGTGCGCACATCCTGCCCCACAGATCCCCGACGCAGGGGACGGCCGGGGTAGGAGGGGACATTGTCTCCTATGGGCGCGTCAAAGACGATATTGATGTTGCTGCCGTAATAGTGCTGCAAAATGGCGTAGGGGATATAGCCCTGCTCTGCCAGCGACACGCTGCCCCACTGACTCAGACCTGCGCACTGGGTCTGTGCCCCGTCGCAGAAGGCGGCGAAGAGGGGTTCGATGTTTCCCTGACGGACGATGTAGTTGTTGAACATATTGTCCACAAGGCGGCTGATGTTGTCATAGACATTGCCTCCCAGTACATAGATCTGATCCCTTGCGGTGGTGGAGGTGATGTCGAAATCGTACCCTCGTGAGGGGTAGAATTCCGTATAGATGCGGTTGAGGGCGAAGGAGATCTGGGCTAAGATGTTGGCCCGCAGGGCATTTTCCGGCCATGTAGGGTAGAGCTCGTTGGAGGCTACATTCTTAATGTAGGAGGAAAAGGGAATGGTGATATTCCCTGCATCACTGTCAGGGAGACCGAGGTGGACGGTGATGTATTCCGGTACAACGGGAAGCGGCGGCATGATTACTGCCTCCTTTCTGCCGGCAGGAGGGGAACCAGCACCACGGGGAGGATGGTTTTGATCCGGGCGAAGAGGAATACAGGATGGGTCTGGGGTGTGAATAGGGGATGAGTGACGGTGACGATATAGCGACGGGGACTTTGGGAAGCCGTTTCGGCATTTTGGGATTCCTCTGCGGGATTGGCGGGGAGGGACAGCCCGTCGGCGATGCCGCTTTCATCGGTCACGCCGCGATAGAGCATGGTGCCGCCGTCTCCGGAGAGTACCTCAATGACAGCGTTGGGTACGGGAAACGCCCCCAGCGCCGTGCTCACTTGCAGCCGCAATGTGCCGAAATCCTGCAAAGGGGAAGAGAAGTCTTGTATTGGCATGGTGATACCTCCTATCACTATTATGATATGAGGCAGCAGGGGAGGGGGTGAAAATGACAACACCTTCAGCAAGAAAGAAATCTTGCCGAAGGTGTCGATAAAGATATGAAATTTTTAGGACACTGTTCTTTGAAGTTCTATCAAAACTACTTCCGGTCGGTTGTTGAAGCGGAAGGGAAAAATGCTGTTTCCGATGCCGCGGCTGACGATCATTGTGGTGCTGCCGTAGGTGTACAATCCTGCGTCATATTCAGGGAAAAGTCCCTGGTTGGGAGCGACCAAACCACCGATAAAGGGTAAGCGAAATTGTCCTCCGTGTGCGTGACCACTTAAAGCTAAATCGACATTGTTGTCGGCATAAACTTCAAACTGTTCAGGCCTGTGAGAAAGCAATACTGTGAAGCCATCATTTTCATTTATCAGTTTTTGCAGTTGCGTTTCCGTTACGGATGCATCGTTGCCGAACAAATAATCTGTTTTAAAACTGGGATCATTTATACCAACAATCGTAAGTATTTCGCTGTTGTGTTCTAAAGAAAGCCGCGCATCCTCAAGTACCGTTACGCCAAGTTCTGTTAGACCGTTTTTCAGATCGTCGTATTCCGATACTCTGGCCTCGTGGTTTCCTGTAACATAGTAGCAGGGGGCGATTTGCATAGCTTTTTCTGCAAGCTGCAACGCAATACCCACATTGGTGTGGCGAGAGTCGATGAGATCGCCTGTCATGGCGATCATGTCAGGTTTTGCTTCTTTCAGCAGTGCGAGGAGCTGTTCATTATTTTCTCCCATTTCGGCGTTGTGCAGATCGGAGACATGGGCAATGCGGTATCCGTCGAATGCTTTTGGCAGCGTCTCACTTGATACCGAATATGTGTTCAGTTGTAATGCCCTGTTACCCCAAACGATCCAAAGGATCAGTGTCAGCAGGAAGACGGTAACGACAGAAAAGATAACTAACTTTTTCTTCTTTACAACCATTAACAGCCTCCTCGTGGTTTTTTGAAATCAGTATAGCTCATAATTGTGAATTTTTCTATGTTGTTTGTGTAAATTACAGCGGAAAAGAAGTGAAATTACAGCACAAAACAAATTCTTGACAAATAAGAGCTATATGAGTATAATGAGCAGGTATGTTGCCAAAGGCAATGAAGGGAAAAAGACGAAGCAGCGTCACCTTAAGAGAGTCGGCGGTTGGTGTGAGCCGACGGGAGCGCTTCGCTATACTGGCCCCGGAGCTTCTCATCTCAATAGGGTGAGACGGAGTGTGCAGCCGTTATTTGCATACCTCTTACAGGAGAGGAACTGAGGGAGACAGAGGGAACTCTGTGTCCGAATCAGGGTGGTACCACGCGTTTACAGCGTCCCTGACCGCGATATGCGGTCAAGGGCGTTTTTTATTTTATCTGCAAAATTTATTTACCATAGAAGGAGATCAACATTATGCATTACGATTTTGCGGCCATTGAGAAGAAATGGCAGGATAACTGGGAGGTCAGCAAACCCTATGCTGCCATCACCGGTGACAAGAGCCGTCCCAAGTTCTACGGCCTCATCGAGTTCCCCTATCCCAGTGCCGCAGGCCTCCATGTGGGCCATCCCCGTCCCTTTACGGCCATCGATATCGTCAGCCGTAAGCGCCGTATGGAGGGTTACAATGTTCTCTTCCCCATCGGCTACGACGCGTTCGGCCTGCCCACCGAGAACTTCGCTATCAAGAACCACATCCACCCCTCCATCGTGACCCGCGACAACATCGCCAACTTCACCCGTCAGCTGAAGATGCTGGGTTACGGCTTCGACTGGGACCGCGTGGTGGACACCACTGATCCTAAGTACTACAAGTGGACCCAGTGGATCTTCCTGCAGATGTATAAGAAGGGCCTTGCCTACAAGACCACCATGCCCATCAACTGGTGCACCAGCTGCAAGGTTGGTCTGGCCAACGAGGAAGTGGTGGAAGGTAAGTGCGAGCGCTGCGGCGGCGAGGTGGTCCGCAAGGAGAAGAGCCAGTGGATGCTGGCCATCACCAAGTACGCCGATCGCCTGATCGACGATCTGGATGATCTGGATTACATCGAGCGCGTCAAGGTGCAGCAGAAGAACTGGATCGGCCGCTCTTACGGTACCGATGCCACCTTCAAGACCAACACCGGCGACGATGTCACTGTCTACACCACCCGTGTGGACACCATCTTCGGTGTCACCTACATGGTCATCTCTCCCGAGCATCCCATGCTGGAGAAGTGGAAGGATCAGATCGGCAACTGGGACGAGGTGGCTGAGTACCGTCTGGCCGCTTCCCGCAAGTCCGACTTTGAGCGCGGCGAGCTGAACAAGGATAAGACCGGTGTCCGTCTCGAGGGCATCGAGATCTATAACCCCATCAATGGCAAGGCCATCCCCATGTTTGTCTCTGACTATGTCCTCATGGGCTACGGTACCGGTATCGTCATGGGCGTGCCCGGCCACGACCAGCGCGACTGGGAGTTCGCCACCAAGTTCGGCCTGCCCATCATCGAGGTGGTCAAGGGCGGCGACATCACCAAGGAAGCCTTCGTGCTGAAGGATGACACCGGCATCATGGTCAACTCCGAGTTCCTCAACGGCATGACCGTTAAGGATGCCATCCCTGCCATGCGTGATTATGCCATCGAGCATGGTTGGGGCAAGGAGAAGGTCAACTACAAGCTCCGTGACTGGGTCTTCACCCGTCAGCGTTACTGGGGCGAGCCCATTCCTCTGGTGAACTGCCCCAAGTGCGGCTGGGTGCCTCTGGATGAGAGCGAGCTGCCTCTGCTGCTGCCCAATGTGGAGAGCTACGAGCCCACCGATGACGGCGAGAGCCCCCTGGCCAAGGTGCCCGACTGGGTCAAGACCACTTGTCCCCAGTGCGGTGGTCCCGCTAACCGTGAGACCGACACCATGCCCAACTGGGCCGGTTCCTGCTGGTACTACCTGCGCTATATGGATCCCCACAACGACGAGGAGTTCCTCTCCCGCGAGGCCGAGGAGTACTGGGGCCCCGTGGATTGGTACAACGGCGGTATGGAGCACACCACGCTGCATCTGCTCTATTCCCGCTTCTGGCATAAGTTCCTCTATGATATCGGTGTTGTCCACACCAAGGAGCCCTATGCCAAGCGCACCAGCCACGGCATGATTCTGGGTAAGAACCCCCACTATGTCGGCAATGTGGAGACCGAGGAGGAGAAGCAGGCACTCATCGAGAAGTTTGGCTCCATGGCCACCCGCCCTGCCGTCAAGATGTCCAAGTCTCTTGGCAATGTGGTCAACCCCGATGATGTTATCAAGGCCTACGGCGCCGACACCATGCGTCTGTATATCATGTTCATCGGTGACTTTGAAAAGACCGCCGGTTGGTCTGATGAGGCTGTGAAGGGCTCCAAGCGCTTCCTGGATCGCTGCTTCAACCTGCAGGATATGGTCACCGACGAGGAGGGTATCTCCGCTGCCAACATGGCCTCTATCCACAAGACCATCAAGAAGGTTGGCTCCGATATCGACGAGCTGAAGATGAACACCGCCATTGCCGCCCTCATGACGCTGGTCAACGAGTTCTATTCCAAGGGTGTCAGCCGCGGCGATATGGAGATCCTCATCCAGCTGCTCAGCCCCTTCGTGCCTCATATTGCTGAGGAGATGTGGGAGAATCTGGGCTTCGCTGCCAAGTACGGCAAGATGGCCATGCAGATGCCCTGGCCTCAGTATGACGAGAGCAAGACCATCGATGCTCAGGTGGAGATGGCTGTTCAGGTCAACGGCAAGCTCCGCGGCACCGTCATCGTGCCCACCAACAGCGACGAGGCCACTGTGGTCGCCGCCGCTATGGAACTGGACAAGGTGAAGAAGTCCACCGAGGGTATGGCCGTTGTTAAGACCATCCTGGTGAAGAATAAGCTGGTCAACCTGATCGTCAAGCCTGCAAAGTAATCGAAAAAACGCAGAATTAAAATAAAAAAGTCTTGACAATGCGATGCGACATCAGTATAATACCATTTGTTAAGTCATAATTTAGATGGCTCTTAAAGAGTGCCCTGGAAATAGCCGGGTACATCGGAGGGAGGGAAAGAATAGATGTCCGAAGTTCATGTCAAGGAAGGCGAGAGCCTGGATAGCGCCCTGAAGCGTTTCAAGAGAAGCTGCGCCAAGGCCGGTATCGTGGCTGAAGTGCGTCGTCGCGAGTGCTATGAGAGCCCCAGCGTCAAGCGTCGCAAGAAGTCCGAGGCTGCCCGCAAGAACCGCAACAAGCGTTATTATTAATGCGTAAAGAAATCCCCGTCCGTTCGGACGGGGATTTTTTTGTTTAAATGGAGAAAAGGTTTCTTGAAAATCGATAATTATATCCATTTTATCCTTGAAATATAGAGATGAGAAGCGTATAGTGATATAAATACATCGCAAAACCCCATGGGGTTTTCATATTTTCCGATGGAAAATATGATTTCCTTTGGCAACCCGGTTTTTACCGAAGAAAAAGAAAGAGTTCGGAGGAACGCTTATGAAACGATTCAGCATGAAGCGAATCACAGCATTGGTCTTAGCACTCGTTATGACGCTGAGCCTGCTGCCCATGACCGTGTGGGCGGAGGGGGAGCAGCAGGGAAGTACAACACCCTTTAGTTTTAATGGCGTCGAGATTTACACCAATAGAGATCAAGGCGTCGTCTTTTATGACAATTGGAATAATTACGATGGTCTGAGCATTGTCAAGGCGGGTCCTGATGACGGTGAAAAGCATGATGCGGTTAGAGTGCCGTACACTCCCGGTAATGTGAAGCGACTGTTCTTCAAGGCTGCTGATGGAGATATCACGTTGGCTATTAATGGGGGAGGACTGCAGGATTTTGCAACGCTTGGTTCTAAAGAGGACACTACAGGCGTATATGAGCTGATTCTGTCTGAAACAGCCACTGGTAGCGGAAATGTTTGGATTAGCCTCAGTAGCGGCGGGGCCATTGACATCATTTTCGAGCCTGAGTCTAGCGGTGGCGATCAGGGTGGCGAACCCTTTGTTATTAACGGAGTCGAGGTGTATACCAACAAGGAGAACGGCAAAGGCACGTATAATAACTGGAGCAACTATGATGGCTTGGAGCACACTACTACCGGTGGTGGCGCGGCAGTCAAGGTCTACTATAACCCTGGACAGACCTGCAAGCTGTTTTTAAAGACAACCGACAGCAATGTTACCCTGTTTGACAAGGTCGGTGGTGGCTTTGCCCAATATGCAACTCTGGGTGCAAAGGAAGAGAGCACTGGCATTTACGAGCTGACGCTGAATGGCGATGCTCGCGAAGTCGGCAACGTCTGGATTAACCTTAGCAATAATACTGGCATTGACATTCTATTTATGCCTGGCGGTAACCAGGGCGACAACAATAACCAGAACGGCGAGGAGAACCAGCTGTATGTCAACTTGGGCAATGACGTCACGCCTGATTTCCAGACGACATTCCGTGGAGACATTAATGCCGCAAACCCCTATGGCCTCTGGCTCTTCATTAACGGCGAAGACAATATGGTCAATGTGACTGGTGATTACAACACCAGCGTAAAGGGTAATATCGGCAGACTTTACTTCGTGGATCGTGAAGGCTTTAAGTGGGACACCACTGGTGCCACCGACAGTGAGGGCTTCCTCGAGGTGCGCCACGCTGATAAGCCCGACGTCGTCTATCGAATGAAGGTGACGCTGAATACTGGCAGAAACGCTTTCACCCATCAGAACGTGGACATCTATACCACCTATGAAGAGGGAATGCTGGGCTATCGCGAGAAGGACCATGGCGATATCCGCGTTGGCATCAATGGTGGCGGAGGAATGTCCGTCTTTGCAAACTGTGCCAATGATTTGACGAGTGCTACGGCGTATTTTGTGCCTGCCTCGGGCTGCACTTTGAAGCTCCATGAGAGTCGCGCAGAATATAGTGAGTTGGCGGGTCCTGATACGAATGGTGTGTATGCGTTAACACTGAACGATCTTGGCAGAAACACGTCTGTTCAGGTCTATAACGGCGAGCAGTACATCGGCGAAATCGATATCATGTTCTCCAGAGAGGGCAACGGAGGCAGTGGCGGCAACGGTAATAAGCTGTATTTTGCCGTTGGTGAGGGTGAAAACCGCACCTTTGAAGACACGTTCCGCGGTGATATCGATGCAGCAACCCCGTACGGTCTCCGGCTCTTCATTGAGGGAGAAACGGGACCGGTCGAAGTGACTGGTGATTACGTGCCCAGCTGGAGAGGAAATATCGGCTCCTTTACCTTTGTGGAGAGGTCTGGTTTCCAGTGGGACACCACCGGAGCCACCGATACCGCGGGCTATCTTGAGGTAGCTAAGGACGGAAAGGTCTACCGCATGAAGGTAACGCTGGATAATGGTAGATCCGTGTTTACCTATCAGAATGTGGACTTCTATACCGATTATGACGGTACAACCCTTGGCTATGGTATCTGGGACTACACAGACCTCGACCTTTTCGTCAATGGTGGCGGAGGAATATCGGTCAGTGTGCCAGTTTCCGAGGATGCCGATATGGTCGCCTATCTTAAGCCAGCAGATGGCCTTGTGTTGGCGCTGAGCGATAGGCACAAACAGTACGGAAACCTGTCTGTTGCAGATGCCAACGGCGTATACACGCTGACGATGAATGTGTTTGACAGCAATGCCCTCGTTTACGTGTTTGATGAGTCTGATATGTCGGAGCCTATCGGCGAGATTGATGTTGGTTTTATCCGATATAATAAAACCATCACCTACGTTACCAACAGTGGACATTCCAAACTCACCTTAACGCTATTTTCTGGTGTTGACAAAATTATTGAGTTCCCCGAAGCTCTGACCGAAAATGATGAGCTGATTTTGACGATCAAGAGCAATGATCCCGATGCGTGGCGCCATATGATGGAACGCGGTGATGATAGATTCTGGATTCCTTACACCGCTGATGCAATCGACGCACCAGAGGGAGCCACCGGTAATCCCAGAGTAACGGCGCTTGATACCGATCAGGATCTGGCCAGTGCGTATGAAGATTTTATTGGCGAGATCGACAGACTGGGCAATCAGGCATTCCGTGGCTATAACGAGGATATGTCTAACCGTCAAAATGCGGCAGCATATGCATGGGACTCTGAACCTCAGGAGGGCATAATTACCATTCTACCGAAGACGAGCATCTGGACTCGTGTATGGTGCTGGCGTTATGTCGATGGCTTGACCGAACCCGTTGATCAACTGGACGGCTTTACCATTCGTGTGGTGTCGGAGGTTGGTAATCTCATTAAGTTTGAAAAGACCCCCAGCCATGATGCAGTACCTGCAAACCGTATTGAACTGATTGAGCACGACAATCTGGATGAGGTGATTTCTTTCGATGAGTACGACACCTCGACAGAAGGATTTACCTACGCGACCGGCAAGGACGGCGTGTTGACCTACTCCTATAAGGGAGAGGTTCCTGCTACCGGATTTGTCAGCGCAGGCATTGGCAAAGCTGTGGTCGATGCGGCAAAGGAAGATGGATACACCCCGGACGACTGGAACTGGATCTATTATGATCTGCTGACAATCAAGGCTCCTAGTGGCTATGTGGCGAAGACGGTAGTGAATGGCCAGGATGTTCGCTACTACTCAAACAACGAAACAAAGGTCAATCTTCAGTATTTCTGGGAAGGCATTGGCACAGAGACAACCTATACGCTGACATGGTGCAAGGGTTCCGGTGCTGCGTACGATGAAATCGTAGAGCAGATCACCATTGTTACGCCTACGATTGACGGTGCAGAGCCTTGGATGGCCCACGCTATGGAAAATGGCGTGGAATATCAAGCAACGCCTGTCGAGGCGAATCGTGTGGTGTATACTTCCCTTGACGGCGTGAAGGGAGTAGCCAAGCACGAGTACAGTGAGAAGACCGGCGTGCTCTTTACCACCTATGACAACAATGAGATTTTGGATGTCGGTTCTGTTTTGGAGGCAACTGTTGCTGTCAAGGCTCCTGAAGGTGCTGTGTCTTATCAGATGTTCTTTGGCGGAGACGGAAGAAGCGATCCCACCTATAACTACCAAACGGATTCGCACGCAGAGAACACTTGGAGAACGCTCCATGATCGTGAGGCGCTTAAGCCTGATGCAAGCGGAATGACATTCGTAAACAACATTGATGCTTTGAACAAGCAGGTTGTTGGTGAGATCGAGTACTACTACAGTGCCGATGTCTGGACGCGTTATGCACTGATCCGCTGGGAGATGTCGGATGGTTCTCCCAAGTATGAGTATCTGCAGCTTGATACCTCCAACTACTTCTGCCAGTGGGAGACTCCTGCTGTCGATAACGTTGAGGATATTGAGGAGCCCGTAGAGAAGCCGACGGTGGCCTTTGACGGCGAAGGAACGTTCTTGCTGTCCCGTATCCATCCCCAGAATAAGTCTGATCACTTCTTCTTCGAGTTGGAAGTCGTAGACGAGAACGGCAATGCCTATATGGTGGAGGAAGATGACAAGTTCATCGTAGTGTTGCCCTATGCGTTTATGGGTGTGGATGAGAATGGTAACCCCTGGACGTATGAGACGGCCAGAAAGCTGAAGACCCCCATGATTAAGCACTTCGATGAGGACTTCACGCTGAAGGACAACAACGGCACGCTCCACGGCACCTTTACCGAGCGCGGCATCGAGTTCGTGGTGGATTCCTTCTCGCCCTTTATGTTGGTGCTGGATGAGCACATTCATGAATACAGCTACTCCGCAAGCGGGTCGGTGATCACCGAGACCTGCGATTGCGGTCACAGCGAAACGGCAACGATTGCAGCACCTATGGCCCCCGTTGTTTACGATGGTACTGCAAAGGAGGCAACTGTTTCCTATTCTGAGGGCTGGGCTGCTGAAAAGGATTTGACTGTGTCCTACAGTAGTAACGGAACCGTAAATGCAGGTGAGGTAACGGCAGTCATTACGAAGGGCGTTGTTACTGCGACGGTATCCTATACGATTGATAAGGCCAAACCCGAGTACACTGCTCCTATGAACTTGACCGCTACCTATGGTCAGACTTTGGCAGAGGTTGCACTGCCTGCCGGTTGGACTTGGGTTGATGCTACTAGCACAAGTGTTGGTAATGTCGGAAGCAATCAGTTTGCTGTCGAGTTTACGCCCGTTGATACCACAAACTACAGCACAGTGTCCGGCAATGTAACCATTACGGTCAACAAGCAGCTGGTGGAGATGCCCGCAGAGGATGATAGCGAGTTCATCTATACCGGCGTTGAGCAGACTTACAGCGTGGCAGCTTCTGCCCTGTACACTGTTAGCGGCAATACCCGTAAGGTTGCAGGTACTCAGACAGTGACCGTTGCTCTGAAGGACAAGGCAAACTATGCTTGGGTTGGTGGCAGCAGCGATGACCTGCAGTGCACCTTCACCATCGCCGAAGCCCCCCTCACCGTCACGGCAAACGCCAAGACCATCACTTACGGTGATGCGCCTGCGAACGCCGGTGTGAGTTACACTGGTTTCGTAAACGGCGAGACCGCATCTGTGCTGGGTGGTGAGCTGAGCTACAGCTACAGCTATGCACAGTATGGCAATGTTGGTGAGTATGCTATTACTCCCGCAGGTCTGAGCTCCGATAACTATGAGATTACCTTTGCAAACGGTATTCTGACCGTTGAGCGGAAGGAGATCGGCATTGAGTGGAGCAACACTGTGCTGACCTACAATGATGAGGCACAGGCACCCACTGCCACGGCAATAGGTGTGGTCAACGGTGACGAAGTCGCTCTTACCGTTACCGGTGAGCAGATGAATGCCTCTGCTACGGCTTATACTGCTACCGTTACTGCGGTTTCCAACAGCAACTACAAGTTGCCTATGAATGTGACGACCGAGTTCACCATCGCTAAGGCTGATCAGGTAGCACCTGCTGTGGGCAAGATCGATGAGACCATCTCCAAGAAGGCAGATGGTGCCATCACTGGTGTGGATTCCACGATGGAGTACAGCACAGATGGTAATACCTACACGGCCATTAGTGGCGATAAGGTCGAGAACCTTGCCGCAGATGTCTACTATGTGCGCGTGAAGGGTGATGAAAACCATAATCCTTCTCCCGCTACCAAGGTAATCATCGGTGAAGGTAGAAAGCTGGTTGTTACCTACATTGCAGATGGTGTCACCGTTGCTACGGTGGATGTTGATTACGGTGCCGACGCAGATGCACCTGCCGTTCCTGAGAAGGTCGGCTACACGCAGACCGCTCCCACCTGGGATAAGGACGGTAAGAACATCACGACTGACACCGAGATCACCGCAGTGTACACGATCAACAAGTACACGGTGACCTACAAGGCTGATGGTAAGGTAGTGGATACTCAGACCATCGAGCATGGTGCCGACGCAGATGCACCTGCCGTTCCTGAGAAGGTCGGCTACACGCAGACCGCACCCACCTGGGATAAGGATGGCAAGAACATCGTTACTGACACCGAGATCACCGCAGTGTATACGATCAATAAGTACACGGTGACCTATGATGTCAACGGTGGTACCGGTGCTCCCGATGAACAGACTAAGGAGCATGGTGAGGCTATCAACCTGAGTGCAACGGAGCCTACCCGCAGCGGCTATACATTCACTGGTTGGAATACGGCTGCAGATGGTTCCGGTACAGCTTATGCAAAGAGTGGCACATATGAAGGCAACGAAACCATTACGCTCTATGCACAGTGGAAAAAGATTGCGTATGTTGGTCCTACCATCGTGACGCCCACGACTCCCACGGAGAAGCCCACCGAGACCAAGCCAACCACTCCTGCGGCTCCCGCACAGCCCACGGCACCCTCTATTGAGGTGACCGTGCCTGTGTCCGGAGAGGAGAATACCATCCATGTGGAGGCATCTGTCAGCGGCAATACCGCTTCCATTGATAAGGTGGATCTGTCCCATCTGAATGAGATCATCGGTGACCATGTGGAGACCGGTACGGTGACCGTTGATTTCTCCGACCTGGAGAGCAGTGAGACTATTGACACGGTACAGCTGCCTGTCGATGTGGTGAAGGAAATCGCCGAGGCTGTGGCCTCTGCCGAGAACGATGCTGAGAGCCTTGAGATTGTCCTCTCTGACGGTGCATCTATCGAGTTCGATGCAGTCGCTCTGGCTGAAAAGGCAGCACAGGCTGACGGTGCCGACATCACCATCTCCATCAAACATGTGGTGGAGACCATCCTCAGTGCTGCCCAGCAGCAGACGGTGGGTGAGCGCGTGGCCTTCGACATTAATGTGACCAGCGGCGGCGTGCATATCTCTGATATGGGCGGCAAGATCGTCATCCATGCTCCCTACGAGCTGCGTGACGGTGAGAGTGCCGACGGTATCGTGGTGTATTATGTGGACGATGCGGGTAACCGCGAGAAGTGCAAGACCAGCTATGACAGTACAAAGAAGCGTGTCAACTGGGAGACTAACCACTTGTCTGTGTACATGATCGACTACGAAGCACCCGTCATTGATGACGGTGCTGTGGACGATGCTCCTGCGGTAGACGAGCCTCAGGGCGGCAACGCTGGCCTGTGGGTCGGCGTTGGCATCGTGGCCCTGGCTGCTATCGTAGTGGTGCTGGCTGTCATGGTGGTACGGAAGAAGCGCAAGTAACAACTGAATACCATAAAAAGAGAGCCGGAAGGCTCTCTTTTTTGCGCTTTTTTCGTTTTTGTCGACAGATCGGGGATCATGTGGTAGAATACTAACAATGAGTCTGGGAAAACTCCACCGAAAGAACAGGCCGCTATGGTCGGCCGCAAGGAGGACAAGATGAAGGAACAGTATAAGATTCTATTTGAGAAAGTGAAGATCGGCAATGTGGAGCTGAAGAACCGCTTTTTGATGGCGCCTATGGGGCCGCTGGGACTCGGTGATGCCGACGGTGCCTTCAATCAGCGGGGCATCGATTACTACACCGAGCGAGCCAAGGGCGGCACCGGCCTTATCGTCACGGGCGTGACCTTCTCCGACTACACGGTGGAGGAGCACAGCTGTCCCGGTGTGCCTGTCCCCACCCGCAACCCCCACCAGTTCATCCGTACCGGAAAAGAGATGACCGAGCGTATTCACGCCTACGGCAGCAAGATCTTCCTTATGATGTCCGGCGGTTTTGGCCGCGTGTCTATCCCCGAGGATCAGGGTGCCGACCATCCTGTGGCGCCTTCTCCCATTCAGCACCGCTGGCTGGACAAGACCTGCCGCGAGCTGACGGTGGAGGAGATCCAC
>JAZTZR010000008.1:0-23390 GCA_045637545.1 Vescimonas sp.
CTGAGTTCGACAAGTTCGACTACATCAAGCTGCACGGCCAGGCCGCTTACGACGAGAAGTTCGGCGATCTGGAAGCCATCGGCTGCTGGGGCACTTGGGAGCCCTGCCACAAGCAGATGCTGGGCCACGGCATCGTTGGCGTTGAGAACCTGGGCGGCGATCTGGATATGATTCCTCCCGGAGTCTGGTTCCGCTTCAACTGCTTCCCCCTGCGTTGGTACATGGGCGACGGCTCCATGGCTCGTTGCTCTGCTGAGATCGACGAGGATCTGCTGGTCAAGGGCGTTCCCACCCGTACCTACAAGTACGGTGGCACCGGCTACGGCGAGAAGGAAGGCAACGGCGATTCCGGCCTGGAGTACATCCAGAAGCTGTTCAATCGCAATAAGTAATTGAACCTACGCTCGTTAATGTGTGGGCGCGTTTTGCGCGCCCACACATTCCCCGTATATTTTAAATTTATAAATTTGAAAGGAAGTTATTCCCATGGCTGATATGAAGGCTCTGAAGAATAAGTGCATCATCACTGTTGCTACCACCGGCGCTTGGCCCAAGAAGGAGAACAACCCCAATGTTCCCATGACCCCCTCCGAGATCGCCGATGATGTCTACGCCTGCTGGAAGGCCGGCGCAGCTGTCGCCCATCTGCATATGCGCGATGAGAACGGCAACGGCACCATGAACATCGAGAATTTCCGCGAGACCAAGAAGCTGATCCGCGAGCGCTATCCCGATTGCGATATCGTGCTGAACATGACCACCTCCGGTGATCTGAACGCTACCGACGAGACCCGTCAGATCCACCTGAAGGAGCTGCAGCCCGAGATGGGTTCCTACGACTGCGGTTCTATGAACTGGCTGCACACCGGTCTGTTCATCAACCATCCCAAGTTCCTGGAGGAGCTGGGCATGAATATGCAGGAGTGGGGCGTTAAGCCTGAGATCGAGGCTTTCGATCCCGGCATGATCGCCAACGCTGCTTACTATCTGAAGAAGGGCGTGCTGAAGGCTCCCCTGCACTTCCAGTTCTGCATGGGCTGCGCCAACGGTATCCCCGGCAGCATGAAGAACCTGGTGTTCATGAAGGATACCATGGATCAGCTGTGCCCCGGTTCCACCTGGAGCTGCTTCGGCGTCGGCGCTTCCGCTATGGAGATGCTGTACGGTGCCGTCGCTATGGGCGGTCATGTCCGCGTCGGTATGGAGGACAATGTCATGTACGCTAAGGGCCAGCTGGCCGACAGCAACGCTCAGTTCGTTGAGCGTGCCGTCCGCGTCATCAAGGAGTTCGGCCGTGAGCCCGCTACCCCCGCCGAGGCTCGCGAGATCCTGGGCCTGAACTAACATGACTTGGGGCCCTTGCTTCATGTATTATCATTGCCCTCGCTGCGGCAAGAAGTTCAAGTCTGAACTTGGCCTTTTAGCGGCGCTGGGTGATAGCTTCGGTCAGTGTCCCGATTGTGAGATCGACGGCGTGTTTGAATTTCAAAACGCCCGCGTCCCCAACGATACGGAATACGAAGAAATCGACTAAGTAAAAAACCGCCTCATGGGAGTAACCACTTCCGTGAGGCGGTTTTATTTTTGCGTATAGGGACGCGCTGTGGACACATACCCTTACGAGGAAAGAAAAGGGGAGTGATGTTCCGTATGCTGTTATCCATGTTGCTGCTGCAGCAGAGTCTGTTTCTAACACTGCACCTGAGTATGCCGCCATCGTCTTTCCCAAAACCGCTGTCTGCCGCGGAAGAGGCCGAGTGCCTCGCCCGTTGGGCAGAGGGGGATATGGCGGCCCGTAATACTTTGGTGGAGCACAATCTGCGTCTGGTGGCCCATATCATCAAGAAATATTACACCCAGGCCGACAATCAGGATGACCTCATCTCCATCGGCACCATCGGCCTCATCAAGGCGGTCAATACTTTCAAGGCAGATAAAGGAATCCGTTTGGCAACCTACGCAAGCCGCTGTATTGAGAATGAAATTCTGATGTACTTTCGTATCTGCCGTAAGATGCAGGGGGAGGTGTCCCTCAGTGAAACCATTGAGACGGACGGCGATGGGGGAGACCTGTACCTCAGCGATGTGGTAGGCAGCGCCGACACACTCTTGGAAGACCTGCAGGATGCCGAGGAGCGCTTGCTGGTGCGCCGTCTGGTAGAGGAACGATTGACGGAGCGGGAGGCCGACATTATCCGCCGCCGTTACGGTTTGGGTGGACAGAAACCGCAGACCCAACGGCAGGTAGCTGCCGCCTACGGAATCTCCCGCAGCTATGTCTCCCGCCTTGAGAAAAAAGCACTGGAAAAGCTGGCGGAGGCGTTGGAGGAGAATTTGTAAATTTTTATAGATGCGTTGAAATATCGGTTGTATTGTGGTAAAATAATATAGTTAAATTGGGCTGTTGGGCCCTGTTTACAACTGAAACTCACCTCGTAAGGAGTCAATATGAATCAGGAATTGCCCAAGCATCTGGAAGCACCCCATCCGCCTAAAAAAGGGTGGTCGCTGTGCTTCCCCACGGTGGCACTGCTCTACTTTGAATTGCTGCTGCGTGCTTTTGACAATACCATACCGTTTTTCCGCATCGGCCTTCTCTATACCGTGCTGTTCACGCTGGCAGCCGGTGCATTGGTGACCCTGCTGGTGCATCTGCCCCGCGGTCATAAGTTCCGCGCTGTGCTGTGCTATATCCTGTGTAGCCTCTGGACGGTGCTGGTGTGTGTAGAATATTGCTGTAAGAGCTATTTCAAGACCTATTTTGGCCTGAGCTATATGGCCAATATGGCAGGTCAGGTGATGACCGACTTTGCTGCCACCGCCGTAGAGGTGGTGCTGGCCCGTCTGCCCTTTATCGGTCTTTCTCTGCTGCCCCTGCTGTGCCTGATTATTCTTCGCCGCCATCTGCTGCCTTGCGAGAGTCTGGGCAAGCGGGCGGGTATTATCCTGTTGGTGATACTGGTCTTGGCCCAGACGCTGGGTTCGCTGCTGTGTCTCAAGGGTTCGGAGAAGGACAGCTATACCTACAACTATACCCCCGACCATGCTGTGGGAATCTGTGGTCTGAATGCTACGGTGCGTCTTGAGGTGCAGTACGCCATCTTCGGTATTCCCGAAGCACCGCTGGATGATATCGTAGAGAATGTGGACATCGATGCGGTGGATCATCCCTCTCTGGAGCGGTATGATTACAACAAACTGGATATCGATTTCACTGCACTGTCCGGTGACAACAGTATCAATTCCCTCAACCGCTATTTCAGTGCCAAGGCGGCGACCCAGCAGAACGAGTATACGGGTCTGTTCAAGGGCAAGAACCTGGTTCTCATTACCGCCGAGGCATTTTCGCCCTATGTCATCAGCGAGGAACTGACGCCTACGCTGTACCGTCTGACCCATGAGGGCTTCGTGTTCAATAATTTCTATCAGCCCGGTTGGGGACAGTCTACCACCGGCGGTGAGTTTGCCGTTATGACCGGCATCATCCCCACATGGATCAATAACAACCTCAGCTTCTATGTTTCCCATCGGGACTATATGCCCTTTGCACTGGGCAATCAGTTCCGCGCCTTGGGCTATACCACACTGGCCTATCACAATAACTCCTATACCTACTATAACCGTCATCTCACCCATCCCAATCTGGGCTACGACTATTATGGCGTGGGTAACGGATTGGAGATGACCGGCGGCAGCAACTGGCCCTACTCCGACGAAGAGATGTTCCGCCTGACGGTGGACGGCTATATCACCGACTATGTAGAGAATGGTACGCCCTTCCACACCTACTATATGACCGTCAGCGGCCATGCCAACTGGGGCTGGGGCAACGCCATGTCTTCCAAGCACCGTGAAGAGGCGGTAACAGCCTATCCCGATGCTACGCAGCCAATTCAGGGCTATATTGCTGCCAATCTGGAGGTGGAGTACGCCCTGCGCTATCTGGTGGAGCGTCTGGAGGAGGCGGGTATCGCCGATGATACCGTCATCTGCCTCGCTGCCGACCACTATCCCTACGCACTGGTGACAGAGGAAGTGGACTACTACCACGAGCTCAGCGGTACGGTGGATACAGAGAACAACATCAGCCGCTATCGCAATACATGGCTGCTGTGGAGCGGCGATATGGAGGTTCCGGTGGTAGTGGATACCCCCTGCAGCACCATTGACATTGTGCCTACCCTCAGTAACCTCTTCGGCTTGGAATATGACTCCCGCTTCTTCTCCGGCCGCGATGTGTTTGCCACCAACTATAGCCCCAATTATCCCACCACCTCTATGCCCCTTGTGATTTTGCCTACCCCTGTGGGCAACAGCTGGATTACGCCGGCGGGCTCCTATGAGGCGGTGAGCAATACCTTTACACCCAATCCCGGTGTAGCGGTAAGTGACGGCTATGTCAACGCAGTGAATGCTGTGGTCGATGCCAAGTATGCTTACGCCCGTGCGCTGATCCAATACGACTATCTCCGCCTTGTCCTCAACGGCCCCGAGGCCCCGCCTGTGGTGGATGCGCCTGCGACAGAAGAGCCGATAGTGGAAGAGACGACAGAAATGTGGTTTTAAGTTTTCAGATGAAAAAGACCTTGTATCTTGCGATACAAGGTCTTTTATTCTTCATCCAGTACGCCGCCGCTGCCAAATGCAATGGCATTTTTGCCATATTTATCGCGGATGGCGTCCAGTACGCCCTCCAGTTTTTCCTGCCTGTCGTTGCGCTGTGCCGCAGTGCCACCCAACAGGTCCACCTGCTCGTAGCTCTCGGTGCTGTCGGTGATGTAGAGCGCTGTCACCGTCAGGGCGCGGATGGGATCGGGGGCGCGCCACGACTGCTCCGTCAAGTGCCACGCGGCCTCGGCGATGTCCTTCATCAGGTGGGTGGGGGAGGGCAGGCGCATCTGGCGTGAAAACTGCTTAAAGTCGGCGTAGCGGATAGTGACGGACACGCCGCTGCAATACAGCCCTTGATGCCGCAGCCGCGAAGCCACACTATCGGCCAGAAGGATCAGCCCCCGTCGTACCTCGTCGCGGTGGGTAAGATTTTGGGGGAAGGTGGTACCATTACCAACCGATTTTACCTGCTCATGGATGTGCTGGGGCCGCACAGGGCTGTTGTCCAGACCGTTGGCGTAGTCGTGAAGCTGACCGCCCAGCTTGCCCATCAGCGTTTCCAACAGTTCCCGCTCACAATCTGCCAGCTGTCCCAGCGTGTCGATGCCGTACTGATGCAGCAGCTTCTTCGCCGCCTTGCCCACACCCAGCATGTCGCTGACGGGGAGGGGACGAATAATGTCACGCCAATTCTCGCGGCTGATGACGGTGGTGGCATCGGGCTTTTTATAGTCGCTCCCCAGCTTGGCAAAGACCTTGTTGAAGCTGACACCCACGGAGATGGTGAGTCCCAGCTCCCGCTTGATGCGCTCACGGAGCGCATCTGCGATGGCCGTTGCGTCGTTGCCGAAGAGGTGCATGCTGCCGGTAATGTCCAGCCAGCTCTCATCGATGCCGAAGGGCTCTACAAGGTCGGTATACTGCCCGTAGATCTCATTAACGCGGCGGCTGTACTGGGCGTAGAGCTTGTGGTGGGGCGGCAGGGTAATGAGATGGGGAGCCTTCTGCTTTGCCTGCCAGATGGTCTCCGCCGTCTTGACACCCAACTGCTTGGCCGCCTCGTTTTTGGCGAGAATGATGCCGTGGCGCGACTTGGGGTCGCCGCAGACCGCTACCGGCACATCCCGCAGAGCGGGATAATCCAGCAGCTCCACCGAGGCGTAAAAGCAGTTCAAATCGCAGTGCAAAATCACCCGGTCTTTCATCTTCTCTTACGCCTCCTCTCGTGCAAATGTTCGAGAACAGTATACCCCACTTATCCACCAAAGTAAAGCCGCACTTGTACTTTTCCACCATTTGGAGTATGATGGAGAAAATCGCTTTAAACGAGGAGACCGCTATGCAATATCGCACCGATAAATACGGCAATCAGATTTCCGCACTGGGCTTCGGCTGTATGCGTTTTCCCCAGACGCTGGGTAAGATCGACATGGCCGCCACTGAGGAACTGCTGCTCCACGCCATCAACAGTGGCGTGAACTATTTCGATACCGCTTACATCTACCCCGGCAGCGAGGCCGCTGTAGGCGATATCCTTCATAAGAACGGTCTCCGTGACAAGGTTTATATCGCCACCAAGCTGCCCCATTATTTGATCCGCAGCGTGGAGGGCGCGGAAAAGACATTCAACGAGGAGCTGCGCCGCCTCAAAACCGATCATATCGACTACTACCTGATGCACATGCTGACGGATGTGGGTGCGTGGGAAAAGCTGAAAGCCCTCGGCGTGGTGGATTGGCTGGAAGAGCAGAAGCGCCGTGGTACCATCCGTCAGATCGGTTTTTCCTACCATGGTAACAGTGAGACCTTCTGCCGCATTGTGGACGCTTACGACTGGGACTTCTGCCAGATCCAGTATAACTACATGGACGAGCACTCGCAGGCAGGACGCCGCGGCCTGAACTACGCCCATGAGAAGGGTCTTCCTGTGGTCATCATGGAACCCCTTCGCGGCGGTCGATTGGTGAATCATCTCCCCGAGGAGGCAGAGAAGATTTTTGCCGCCCACGAGCCGAAGTACACGCCCGCCCAGTGGGGCCTCCGGTGGCTGTGGGACCAAAAGGAGGTCACCTGCATCCTCTCCGGCATGAACGCCATGGCGCAGGTACAGGACAACATCGACACCGCCTGTGATGCCGCGATCGGCGCGCTGACGGAGGCAGACCAGACCATGCTGCAGCAGGTGGTGAAGGCCATCAACGCCAGGATGAAGGTGGGCTGCACCGGCTGCGGCTACTGTATGCCCTGTCCCAAGCATGTGGATATTCCCGGTACTTTCGCCGCCTATAACCGCCGCTACAGCGACGGAAAACTCCGCGGCCTTGCCGAGTACGCCATGTGTACGGCCCTGCGTCGCCAGCCTACCTCCGCCTCCAACTGCATCGGCTGCGGTAAGTGTGAGCAGCACTGCCCGCAGGGGTTGCCTATCCGCGAAAAGCTGAAAGAGGCTGCCTCAGAGCTGGAAGGCCCCATCTACCGCACCGCAAGAAAGCTGAACCAGATTTTTAAGTTCTTCTAAATAAGAAAAGACCGCGTATCGAAAGATACGCGGTCTTTGTTCATTATAAGGATTACAGTTTGCCCATCAGCACCAGAGCCGTGACAATGGCGGTGGCCAGCAGTGCGATGGTGAAGAGCCAGAAGCCGCCGTTGAGCTTCTTGGGTGCGGCGTGGACATCGTGGGAGGGGGCAACAAGGCCGGTTTTACGCAGGGCGGTGACCACGGGCTTGTAGATAATGAGGGTAGCGGCCATATTCAGTGCACCCTTGACCAGATTGAAGGGCAGGAAGATGGGCAACAGCATCTTTACCACATCATCCCGGGGGACACCCATATACAGGGGGGTGATGAGGTAGTTCCACAGGATCATCACCACGGTCAGTGCCAGAGTGGCAACGCCGAGGCCGATGATGGCGCCGTTACGGGAGTGGTTCTTTTTATAGATGAAAGAGGCGGTGCAGGCGAACACGGCGGTGGCCAGCACATTCATAATGCAGCCAATGGGGCCGGTGCCGCTGACGGTGAACATCTCGATGACGGCCACCACAAGGGCGATAATGGCGGCAGAGACAGGGCCGTAGATAAAGCCGCCGATGCACACGATGGTCTCCTTAACCTCCAACTGCAGGAATCCGGCAACATCGGGGATGCTCTTGCACAATAACATCACCACATAGGTGACGGCGGTCAGCATAGCGAGGGTCACCAGCTTCTTGACGCGGGCGGTTCTGGCGGGGGTAGTGTTGTGAGACATAAAAAATACTCCTTTTCGTAATGTAACACACCTGAAAGCAGTCTTCCAAGGTGCACGCATCACAAAAAAGAGCATAGCAATATGCCGTACACGCCTTCTCTCATCCAGACTATACTGTCGGTATCGGAATTGCACCGATTCCTGCCCGTAGGCTCGCGGACTATCACCGCCGGTGGGGACTTTCACCCCGCCCCGAAGACCAGTATTCCGTTGTGTTCAAGGACATCATACTATACCTGCGAGAAAAATGCAATAGTAAGTTTCGCAGAGATAAAAAAACATCCACCCCCACGGGTGGATGTTTTTGTTTGCAATAATTTACTCTGCCTTGGAGTACTCCTCGCCTGCCAGTGCAGCAGCGCGCTCGAGGGCATCATCAATATGGGGGCAGAAGTTCTCGCGGCCAACCTTATCGATAAAGCCGGCCTTTTCCATGGTGTGCCAGGGCTGCTCGTTGACGTGGGAGAACACGATGTGGATGCCCTTGGCGGCGCAGCGATCGTAGAGGTTCTCCAGTGCGTTCATAGCGGTGGCATCCACGGCGGGCACTGCACGCATACGGATGACGATGCAGCGGGTGAAGTCCTTGAAGGAGATCTCGGCGATGCGGTCGGCGGCACCGAAGAACAGGGGACCGCGGATCTCATAGACGCGGACGGCCAGAGGCACCTGACGGAGGTGGATGCTGTCCTCGGGCTTGTCGGCGTACTTCCAGCCGCGGACATCGGTCTCATCAGACATACGCTTCATGAACAGCAGGCAGGCCAGCAGCATACCGATCTCGATGGCCACCACCAGATCGAAAATGACTGTCAGCACGAAGGAGATCACCAGCACGAGGATGTCGGACTTGGGTGCGGTCTTGACCAGATGGACGAAGGGACGCCACTGGCACATATTGTAGGCCACGATAAAGAGGATGGCGGCAATGGTGGGCATAGGAATCAATGCAGCGTAGGGCATCAGCACCACCAGTACCAGCAGCAGGACGATGGCGTGTACCATACCGGCCACGGGGGTGCGGCCGCCGGACTTGATGTTGGCGGCGGTACGGGCGATAGCGCCGGTGGCGGGGATGCCGCCGAAGAGGGCAGAACCCACGTTACCGATACCCTGCGCAATCAGCTCCATGTTGGAGCGGTGGCGGGAAGAGACCATACCGTCGGCCACCACGCAGGAGAGCAGGGACTCGATACCGGCCAGAATGGCGATGGTGAAGGCATCGGGCAGCAGGGCGCCCATGTCCTTGAGGTTGATGGCGGGGATGGACAGTGCGGGCAGCTTGTTGGAGATGGTATAGAGATCACCGATGGTGTTTACCGGCAGGTTCAGGAGCTTCACCATCAGAGCGCCCACCACCACGGCGATGAGGGAGGGGGGGACACGCTTTTCAATCTTGGGATAGACAATGAGGATCAGCAGCGAAACGGCGCCCACCAGAATGGCCCAGGGATTTACAGAGCCGATGTTGTGGAAGAAAGCCTCCAGCTTCTCTATCGTCTCAATGGGGGTCTCGCCGTGAGCGTAGCTGATGCCACAGAAGTCCTTCCACTGGCCGATGAAGATGGTCACAGCGATACCGGCAGTGAAGCCGGTGGTGATGGTGTAGGGGATGTACTTAATGAGACCGCCGAAACGGCACAGACCCATCACCACGAGGATGATACCGGCCATGACGGTGGCCAGCACCAGACCACCCATGCCTTTGGTGGCCACGATGCCTGCCACGATGGTGGCAAAGGCGGCGGTGGGACCGGCGATCTGCACGGTGGAGCCGCCAAAGAAGGAGATAAGGAAGCCGGCTACAATGGCGGTGTAGATACCCTGCTCAGGGCCCACGCCGCTGGCCAGAGCCAGTGCGATGGACAGGGGCAGCGCGATGATGGCAACGATGATACCGGAGACGATATCCTTCACCAACTGCTGACGGGTGTACCCCTTCAGAGTGGTGAAGAGCATGGGAGTAAAGTATTTCATAATTCTGACCTCACAGCACACAATATAATAAAGAAATTGCTAATAACACAAACACCGCTATATTACGCCTCAATTCGGGGAAATGCAAGCCCCAAAATGCCGAAAAATGAAGAAAAAACACCGCTTTTTATGGCGGTGTTTTCGTAATTTGTTCAATTTATGCCTTTGTTGCCTCGCGGGCGGCCTCCACCTGGGCTTTTACGCCGGAAATCAGCAGCAGCGTGTCGATGCCCATGACCATGGCATCGTATCCGGTGGCGAAGCCGTCGACCACACCGACAGGTGTACCGGTGAAGAGGAAGCAGAACTTTCCGCTCTCGCGGCAGGCCTTGCGGATGCGGGCAAATGCCGCCTGCATGGTGGGATGGTCGAACTGACCGGGAAGTTCCAAGGAGATCGACAGGTCAAAGGGACCGATGAAGATACCGTCCACTCCCTCCATGGCGGTGATGGCTTCAATGTTCTCCAGTGCTTCTTTCGTCTCGCACTGGGGCAGCAGCAAGGTGGACTCGTTCATCACAGCCATCGTCTCGGCGGTGGTGCGCTCGGTATCGAAACCCCAGCCATCTTTACGGGTGGGGCAGAAGCCACGCTGGCCGATGGGGGCGAACTTGGCCCAATCGATAACCTGCTGTACCTCCTCCACGGAGTGGATATTGGGCACAATCAGTCCCCGCGCGCCCACATCCAGCAGCTTCAGCACAGCGCTGCGGCTCAAATCGCGGACGCGGCACAGAGGCGTAAGCCCGCTCAACTCCGCCGCGCGCATGAGCTCCATAGCCGTCTCCGCCTCGGCGGGGGAGTGCTCACAATCAATGATGACGAAATCAAGTCCCGTTCTACCCAGACACTCGATGGCGGTGGGGCTGTTGAGGCCGCAGAAGGTGCCGAGGGGCTTGCATCCGTTGAGCAGTTGTTGTTTCAACTTGTTGTCCATAGATATCTCCCTCTTACTGTTCCGGCTCAAGGCTGTAGTAGTGGTCCTCCTTGATGGAGGTCTCCAGCCGGTTGAGCATCAGCACATACTTGATGGCGTTGAAGCGGGCGTGACCCTGTAGCAGATAGCCCTCATCGCCGGCGGTAATAGAGAGCTTAGCACCGGAGATAATGGTGGCGGCGGTGATGTCGGCGGTGTTGAGGATCACCTCGCCAAAGGAGAGGGTTTTGTCCGTCAGTGTCACGGTGACCTCACCCAGATCATGGCGCTCGGTGCCGCTGTAGCGGCAGCCCTGTACGCCGTTATCCTGCCAGATCACGGCATCCTCCCCGATCTCCTGCTGTGCGGTCCACAGCTTCTGGGCGTTGTACCAGTCCACCAGGCGGCGGTGAGGGAAGGTATTGTCGTCGCAGTGGAGCAGCAGATCCTCGCCGTACTCCACCTCAAGACCACAGCTGTCGCAGTGGACATAGGCGCCTTCGGAGCGGAGCGTGCCCGTCTTGCCGCAGTGGGGGCAGAGGAAGAGGAGCCGCTCGAGATACTCGGCGCGGGTAGAGGAGCGGTAGTACTTGCCGTGCTCAGAATCGATGTAGCGCATGCCGTCTACGATGGTCTTGTAAAGGGTGGCATCGTCCATGGCGGCCATCTCCTCTACGCTCAGCTCGCGCACCACCTTGCCCTCGAAGGGGCCGCGGCGCTTGCTGTGGTTCCAGCGGGGGTTGATGCCGTAGCCACCCTGCAGCTGGTAGAGAAGCACAGGAATCTTCAGCATACGGATCAACTTCACCACAGAGGGATCCACATAGAAGGAGTAATCGGCCCACACACGGTTGCCGGTGGGGAAGAGGAGGATGGAGCCACCCTCCTTCACTGTCTTGAGGCAGGTGCGGATACATTTGATATCAGCGGCGGCCTTGTGCTTATAGATGGGTGCAAAGCAGTAGCGCAGCAGCCGCGGGAAGAACTTATCGGAATTGAGGTGATCCGAAGCGATGATATAGGCCATCTTGGAAAAACTCAGCAGCACGAAAGCCGGATCCAACAGTGCCTGATGGTTGGACAGAATCAGGTACTGCTTACCCTCGCGGATGCGGAATGTCTTTGTCCGATAACCGTACCACACGCGGGTGAAAATCCAGATGATCGGCCAGAGGATGCAAAAGAACACCTGATGCCGCTTGTGGGTGTGAGAGGTCTTTGTCATGTCTCGACCCTCCTTTGTTCGCATAGATAGTAATATTGTAGCACAACTTCCACTGCAAGTCCATACTTGCCTTACCAATGGGGAGAAAAGAGGGGGGGAATACGGCAATATTCCGGAAAAAACATAAGATTATCGTTGCATTTGGTGCAGTGATGTGCTATTATAAAGACAAATATAAGAAAAATGTACGCGTATAGAATACAAAATGATGCCAAGGAGGAAACAATCATGCTGCAGATGGAAATGATCTGGAATGCACGCAGTGTGCTTTCCGGTGTTATCAACAAAACGCCCCTGATTCCCGCCGGTGAGGTTAACGGAGGTTCTCTCTATCTGAAGGCCGAGTGCCTGCAGAAGACCGGTGCTTTTAAGCTGCGCGGTGCCTATTATAAGATCGCCTCCCTTACGGAGGAGGAGAAACGCCGCGGCGTTATTGCCTGCTCTGCCGGCAACCACGCACAGGGCGTTGCCTTCGCTGCCCGCGACATGGGAATCCATGCCGTCATCTGCATCCCTGAAGGCGCCCCTCTTTCCAAGATCGAGGCTACCCGCAGCTACGGCGCCGAGGTGGTGCTGGTACCCGGTGTGTATGACGATGCCTATGCCGAGGCCATCCGCCTCCGGGACGAGTACAACTATACCTTCATTCATCCCTTTGACGATCCCGCCATTATGGCCGGTCAGGGCACCATCGGTCTGGAGATACTGGATCAGCTGGAGGATGTGGACATGATCGTGACGGCCATTGGTGGCGGCGGTCTGATCTCCGGCATTGCCTATGCTGTCAAGCAGCTCAAGCCCTCCTGCAAGGTCATCGGCGTCCAGTCCGAGGGTGCAGCCAGCATGGTGGAGGCACTGCGCCGCGATGAGATCATCACGCTGGACAAGGTGGACACTATCGCCGACGGCATCAAGGTCAAGACCGCCGGTGACAAGACCTTCGAAATGTGCCGCCAGTATGTGGATGAGGTCGTGACTGTTTCCGAGAGTGAGATCGCCGAGGCGATTCTGTGGCTGCTGGAGAAGCAGAAGCTGATCACCGAGGGCGCCGGTGCCGTATCCGTGGCCGCTGTTGCCTCTGGAAAGATCGATGTCGCCGGCAAGAATGTGGTGGCACTCCTCTCCGGCGGTAATGTGGATGTGACCACGCTGGAGCGCATCATCAAGCACGGTCTTACCGCTGAGGGCCGCGTCTGCTCCTTCTCCACCGTGCTGCCCGATCAGCCCAACGCGCTGGCCACCTTCCTCTCTGTGGTGTCTGCCGTGGGCGTCAATGTGCTGGAGGTCCACCATGACCGCTCCAGCATGAAGGCCGGTGTCAACGCCATCCGCGTCCGTCTGGTGGTAGAGACCCGCAACAAGAGCCACATCGAGCAGCTGTATACCACGCTGAGCGAGAAGGGCTATGCGGTTATTGAGTAAGGAGCTGTCTATGTATCTTCCCACTCGCTGCCGCACCGAGGACGGCTTTTTGGTACACCAGAGCCTCATGACTGAGGTGCCCTACGGCCGCTATACCGCCGACCGAAAGGGCTGCGGCTTCATCGCCGTATACAATGCCGTGCGCTATTTTGCCCGGCCCTATACGGAGGAGCAGGTGCACCGCTTTTTCCACCGCCAGGTGTTCCTCGGCGGTGTGCTGGGCACTACCTTTTTCCATCTGGCCCGCGGCGTGTACCACTTTGGACTGCGGGTAAAGGGCGTCCGTTATCGCAATCTCTCCGGTGTGGAGGCGGGTATCCTGTGGTACCACACCGGCAAGACGAAACACTATGTGTTTCTCCGTCGCGGCGAGGGCGAGAATTTTCACTATTACAACACCTCCTACGCCCGGCAGGAGATGCCGTTCCGTGACTTTTACACCAACCATGTGAAAAAGACACCCCTTTTCAAACTGCCCATTATGTTTACCCTCTCTTTGGGTAAGAAAAAGTAAAGACTACCCCATATTCCTTTGGAATATGGGGTGTTTTTGTTGTATTCTGAAGAAGTGTAATTTACAAATATTCCCTAATATGTCGAACGATTATTACGAAAAAGATGGTCATTCGACAAAATAACCTTGAAAAGTGTGTCCGAATCTGGTATTTTACTCACCGACACGGCGATTTGATGGTCTTTGCCGCGAAATGCGCCGTGAATGATGATTGAAAAGGACGGATCAGGCGATGGAGAAGCAAGTCAAGGTAGTACTGGTAGACGGAAATGAGGAATCCCGCCTGCTGTTGGGTGAATATCTGCGTTCTTCCGAGGGTGTCAATCTCTGCGGTTGCACCGGCGACGGTGAGGAATTGCTGAAGATCATGGATAAGGAAAAGCCCCATGTGGTGGTGATGGATGTGATCCTCCCCGGTGCCGACGGAATGTCCCTGCTGCGTCATGCAGCCAAGAGCGCCAAGGTCATCGTCATCTCCGCCTTTTGCAGTGACCGTGTCATCGGAGATGCCCAGCAGATGGGTGCATGGTACTTCATGTCCAAGCCCATTAACCCCGAGACACTGGTCAACCATGTGCGCCGCGCCGTACAGCCGGAGGAGCCTGCTCTGCGGATGCCCTCTCTGGAGAGCGCCGTTACCGCCATTATCCACGATGTGGGTGTTCCGGCCCATATCAAAGGCTATCAGTATGTACGCGAGGCCATCATTCTGGCAGTGGAGGATGTGGAGATCATCAACGCTGTCACCAAGGCGTTGTACCCGGCGGTTGCCAAGCATTTCGGCACCACGCCCTCCCGCGTGGAGCGGGCCATCCGTCACGCCATCGAGGTGGCGTGGGATCGGGGCGATCTGGAGACCCTCCAGCACTATTTCGGCTACACCGTCAACTCGGCCAAAGGCAAGCCTACCAATAGTGAGTTCATCGCCATGATCGCCGACCGCATCAGATTGCAGCAGCGCAAGCAAGGAGTCGTGTGAGCATAAAAAATACCTTCCGTTCTTTTGGAACGGAAGGTATTTTTTATCATTACAGCAGTACGCCTTCTTTGATGTTCTCCATCATCTCCGTGCCCTTCAGCTCCTCAATGAGGGCCAGAGCGAAGTACATGGCCGTGCCGGGGCCACGGGAGGTGATGATGTTGTTGCGGCTCTTGACCACCATGTTCTCGGAGTACACGGCCTTTTCCAGCTCATCCTTCATGGCGGGATAGATGGTGGCCTTTTCACCATTGAGCAGACCCAGTTGTGCCAAGACCATGGGGGCGGCGCAGATGGCGGCCAGCATGACACCCTGTGCGTGATTTTCCTTCAGCAGGGCGGTCAAGCCCTCGTGCGCCTGCAGATTGGTGGTGCCGGGCATACCGCCGGGGAGGATCAGCATTTTGGCATTATCAAAGTTTACTTCTTCGTAGAGGGCATCGGCCATCACGGTGATACCGTGGCTGCCGCACACAGCCTTGTTTCCGGTGATGGAAACGGAGGTGATGTCACACTTGGCGCGGCGCAGCAGGTCTACCACTGTCAGCGCCTCGACTTCTTCAAAACCCTCAGCCAAAAAGATATACAGCATCGTTTTTCTCCTTCCCTTACTCCATAGCGCGGCACTCGTAGGAGACCAGCACTTCGTTCATAATGTAGCAGACATACTGCTCTCGCGCACCCATCACATGGGCCCAGCCGTACACGCCGAAGCCGTCATCATACCAGTTGGCAGGGGCGCGGAATTCGTACCCCTCCAGTGCTGTGGCCTCTGTTTCCAGATCAGTGTAGCTGTCACCTACACAGATGACACCCAGCATTTCACTGCCCACCGCATCGGAGGCCACGGCCTGGATATGTGTATCCTCCGGCTTGCCGATGAAGCGGTAGGGGACATGGCCAAGATTTTCATAATAGAAATAGGGTGGGTCACCCTCGGGAATCACAGTGGTATAGTCCTTGCCGTAGATGGCGATGATCTCTGCGCCGGAGAGATCCAACAATTCTGCGGCGGTGTAGACCTTGGGAACAGGGACGGCATCGTCGACCTGTGTATCATCCTGTACCGGCGGCGCAGGAGACAGGTCGGGAGTGGGCAACTGGTGGGCGCAGCCCGTCAGCAGCAGACACAGAAGCAGCAGAGAAATCAGCTTTACTTTCATTGATGTACCTCCTTGTGAGATATTCTCTTGGGTTTATCTTACACCAAACGCGCTGCATTATCAAGTGCAGGGAGATGGAAAATGATGGAAAGAAAAAACATCCCCTCCCACAGTGGGAGGGGATATAGATCACAATTACAGCCAGGTTTCCACATTCTGGCGGCGGGGAGATTTGGAGATGGTCAATACCTCGGGGTAGCCCACCACCATGGACAGGTACAGCTGATAGCCCTTGGGGATGAATTTTGCTTTATTGACGGCCGTTTCCTCGGTGGTAAACACATCCTTGGAATAGACGGTCAGGGGGCAGGCGGAGAGACCCAGTGCGTGGGCGGCATTCATCATGTTGGCGGCGGCCATAAAGGCGCTGCAGTCGGGCCAGGGGCACTTTGGGTCGTAGGACACCATGATGACCGCGGGGGCACCGAAGAAATCAGCGGGGAAGGGCCATGTAGCACCCTTGGGAGCCAATTTTTTGAACTCAGGAGGCTCGGGGCATACGGCGGCGAGAAGTTCTGACTTGCTCTCCTCGGTGGTCAGCACCGTGAAATGCCAGCCCTGTGCGTTGTGGCCGCTGGCAGCATACTTGGCAGCATCGAGGATGGCCTCCAGTTTTTCCTTTTCTACGGGGGTGGATTTGAATTTACGGCAGCAGAAGCGGGTCTTCATGTTTTGCAGCACGGCGTTTTCCATGGTAAAACCTCCCTGTATGCGGATATTGTTGGTATGATTATAGCAGTTTTGAGTAAGAGGTGCAAGAGGAACAAAAAAAGAGACCTAAGCATAAGCTCAAGTCTCTTTGGCAGCGGGAGAAGGATTCGAACCCTCGAAGACCGCCTGCGGCGGCTTCGTGGGCTGACGCGCTTTATTAAAATATATGTGAGGGTTTTACGAATCCATCGTTGGAAAAAGTGCAAACAAAAAAGAGACCTGAGCATAAGCTCAAGTCTCTTTGGCAGCGGGAGAAGGATTCGAACCCTCACATACGGAGTCAGAGTCCGCTGTGCTACCATTACACAATCCCGCTGTGTCCTGTCGAACATTACTTATTATACGCATTAGACAAGATTTGTCAATACCCTTTTTTTGATTTTTAAGAGGAAATTTTTCAAAGAAAAACTGCCGCCGTACCGTGAGGCACGGCGGCGGGGAGATTCCTTATTCTTCCACCTCGGGGCAGTGGTAGCGGGGCTTACCTACAGAGGCGCGGCCATATTCGATGGCGGCGGTGGGACAATTACAGATGCAGGCCATGCAGTGGGTGCACCGTCCCGTCCACACGGGGCGGCCGTTTGCCATGTGGATGCTGTTTGTCACACACCCTTCGGCGCACTTGCCGCAGGAGATGCAGGTGTCCGACACGCGGAACTTCTTATCTGTGACAAACAGGGGATAGAACAGACCGTTGACGATACTCGACATCATCTTACCGCCCAGGCCTGCGTTCTTATGGGGGAAGTCCTCCTCGGCGGCAATATGGCGCAGTGCCTTCTTCAGACTGCGCAGTGCGGCGTGGACGATGCGGCGTGCCTCGTCCTCCTCGGGGACGGAGAACATGGCCACATAGTTCTCCGGCATCACTACCTGCAGCGTACCGCGATAGTGCAGCCCCTTCTCACGGCACAGCGCTGCGTTATAGGCTCCCGCACCACCGATGCTGCTGCCACAGGTCATGACAAAGTAGGCGTCTTCATGCCCGTCGAAGTTACCGCTGCGGATAAAGTCGGCAAACACGCGGGGCAGCTGCCATGCGTAAGTGGGGGCGACGAAGATCCAGGGCTTACCACTGATGAACTCGGCGGCAATGCCGTCGCGGATGAAGTGAAAAGCATCGATACAGGCATCCTCCAGGTGCCGCGCCAGAAACTCGGCGGCGTAGCGGCTGTTGCCGGTGCCGGAAAAATAGACGATCATGGGACAATTCTCCTTTTCGCGATCTTGTTTGTATTTTACCCTACCGTAGCTCTTGGTGCAAGAGAAATTCCGTTGCATTTGGCGGCTTGAGGCGGTAGAATAGGAAAAAAACAGGGGAGAGGAGGGAGCGCAAATGCTATTCGATGCCGAGGTCATCCGCTCATCGCGGCGCACTGTGGCGGTGCAGGTTACCCATGACGGACGCGTGGTGGTGCGGGCACCGCTATGGATGAGCGGTCGGAAGATTGAGATTTTTTTGGAAAGTAAGCGCAGTTGGATCGAGAAGCATCTGTCCCGTACCGCCCCTCAACTTCCACCTCTTACCGAGGAGGAGATCGCCGCGTTGATGGCGGCGGCAAAAGAGGACTTGCCCCGTCGTGCAGGGCGTCTTGCACAACTGGCAGGTGTCAGTGTCAATCGTGTTACCATCCGTTGTCAGCGTACCCGCTGGGGCTCCTGTTCGGCCAAGGGTAACATCAACCTTAACTGTTTGCTTGTACTCTGCCCCGAGGAGGTGCGGGACTATGTGGTGATACACGAGCTGTGTCACCGCCGCGAGATGAATCACTCACCCCGCTTCTGGGCGGAGGTGGAGCGCGTCATGCCCGACTACCGCCGCCACCGCCAATGGCTGAAAGAAGAGGGCAGCAGTATTATGCAGCGAATATAAAACAAGGAGCATCCTACAGGATGCCCCTTGTTTTGTTTAATACTTGCGGCTCAGTATCAGGAACGATACCCAGTACAGCACCAGCAGCAGACACACCGCCATGGAAGCGGCAAAGCTCAGCGTGTCCTGTCCAGCGATCTTAAAGGCAATAGTGGCTACGGCGGCGATCAAAATGAAGAGATAGCCCGACCAAGCCCACGCTTTATTGCGGATGAAGTGGTTACGCTCATCCTTATTGGCGATCTCCGTCTTTTCGCGATACTCCTCGTTGTTGCGATAGCGGAAAAAGCGCACCACCTGCAGGATACCCACCACAATCAGCGCACCGCCCATACCGCTCCAGAATTCATCTACTACTTCCATGATGCCCAGTGCCAGCAGCACCGCGCCCAGCACCACATAGCAGATGCTGGCAATCATGCGTCTGTCACGCTTCATTCCGTTACCTCCTCTTCAAAGAGAAATACTTCCTCAATCGTCATGTCAAAATACCTGGCGATCTTATAGGCCAGCAGGATGGAGGGGTTATACCGCCCGTTCTCCAGCGAGCTGATGGTCTGCCGCGACACACCCAGCGCCCGCGCAAAATCTTCCTGCCGTATGTTCCGCTCCTTGCGGATGGCCTCAATATTATTTTTCAATTCACCGACCTCCTTGGTAAAGCGAACTTTACATATCTTGGCTTGATAATATCACAGCAAGGCATGTTTGTCAAGTAAACTTTACAAAATTGGAGGTTTCTCTATGTGACGATAAGTATCGCGGCCTTTCTTTGACAGGGGAGGGGGGACATACTATAATCAAAACAGTCCCCATAGGAGGTGCGTCATGGAGTTCCACGAAAAATTGCAGCAGCTGCGCCGTCAGCATGAGCTGACACAGGAGCAGCTTGCGGAAAAATTGTTCGTCTCCCGCACGGCCGTGTCCAAGTGGGAGAGCGGGCGGGGATATCCGAATTTAGAGTCGCTGAAGAGTCTGTCCAAGTTGTTCGGTATCTCGCTGGACAAGCTGTTGTCAAGTGAGGAACTGCTGGAGGTCGCCGAAACGGAGAATCGCAGGAACATTCGCCGCGTATCGTCTTTTGCATTTGCTGTTTTGGATATCATGGCGGTGACGCTGCTGTTCCTGCCTCTCTTCGGTCAGCAGGAGGGTGACTATATTCGCGCTGTGACGCTATGGCACTATACCGCCGTAGGCAGTGGCCTCCGCGCGATATATGCTGTTGCTCCTGCGGTGCTTGCTGTGATTGGCATCATAGAGCTGCTTCTGCGGCGGCAGTGGAAATATCCGTCCTTCATTATCCATGCTGCTGCTATTTTGCTCTTTACGCTGTCCCGCCAACCTTATATGACCGCGCTGCTGTTTTTGTTGTTGATGGTGAAAGTAGCACTGCTGAAACAGGAGAATCGAATTCAATCAAAAAACACGCCCCCGCGACACGGTTGGTGTCGCGGGTGCTGTGGCTTGTGAAAAAGCGTTTCTTGCCCTTTGGAGGATTTCGGGGAATACTGAACCTGACAAACCAAAGAAACGAGGAGCAAACAATGAAGAGAAAGATTTGGCTTATCACGGGCGCATTATGGATGGCATTTGTTCTGTTCACGGTGCTGCTCACCTGTGTGGATGTGCAGCCCATCGGCCCTCAGGGGGCGATGGTTGGCCTTGCCAACCTCAACGGTTGGATCTTTGATAGGATAGGTGTGCACCGGTTTTGGTATCATCTCACCGATTGGCTGGGACTTGTACCCATCGCGTTGGCCCTCGGTTTTGCTGCCGTGGGCTTGTATCAGTGGATTCGGCGCAGAAGTATCCGTAGGGTAGATGGCAGTATTCTGGTATTGGGTGGCTTTTATCTGCTGGTGATAGGCTGTTACCTCTTCTTTGAGCAGGTGGTCATCAATTATCGCCCCGTGCTGATGAGCGGCAATTTGGAGGCGTCCTATCCCTCCTCCCATACGGTGATGGTGCTGTGCCTCATGTCCACGGCTGTCATGGAGTTTCGCGCCCTGTGCCCCCACAGAAAGGATTTGTGCCTATGCGTGGACATACTTGCCGTGCTGGTAATCGGTATTACCGTAGTGGGACGGCTTTTCTCGGGTGTCCACTGGTTTACCGATATTACCGGTGGCATACTTCTCTCGGCGGCGCTGGTCACCCTCTATATTGGAGTACAAAAACGCGTTTGCTTATAAAAAATTTATAAAATATGGTTGCTTATTTGTCTGGAATAGTATAGATTAAGAAAGTTGGCATTTTTATGCAATTTTTGACACGAATAAGGATAACCGTATGAAGCTCTTGAAAGACAAGCGTTTTTATAAATTTCTGATTCCCTCACTGATCGGTGCGTTTCTCTTCGTGACGCCCATCAATCAGGGTGGCAATCTGACAATTCCCATCGCCGTGGCAGCCAATGCGCTGCTGGATTTTATGGGAAATGCCGCGTTAACCGTGATTTGGGTGCTGATCAGTCTCAGCGCCATCCTCACCGTCCTGCACAAGATTTTCGGCTTTGCCTTTTTGAAGAAGAATTCCAAGATGAACGCCCTTTTCGGTGTGAAGGGAATCTGGTTCTGGATCCGTATGGTGGGCTTTGTCTTTGTCAATATGATCTACTTCAACCTCGGTCCCGATTTCATCATCGGCGATCTGACGGGCGGCCTGGTGATCCACGATCTGCTGCCCATTCTGGTGTGCGTCTTTTTGCTGGCGGGTATTCTGCTGGCCCTGCTGCTGGATTACGGCCTTTTGGATTTCTGCGGTGCCCTGCTGATCAAGGTCATGCGCCCCATCTTCAATCTTCCCGGCCGCAGCGCACTGGATTGCGTGGCCTCCTGGCTGGGTGACGGCTCCATTGGCGTGCTGCTCACCAGCAAGCAGTATGAAGAGGGCTTTTACTCCAAGCGCGAGGCCACCGTTGTAGCCACCACCTTCTCCGCCGTCAGCATCACCTTCTCTCTGGTGGTCATCACGCAGGTGAATCTGGAGCATTTGTTTATCCCCTTCTACCTGATCGTCACGGCGGCGGGTATTGTGGCCGCCATCGTTGTTCCCAAGCTGCCGCCTCTGTCCCGCGTTCCCGATACCTACTATACGGAAACGCCCAATCGGGAGGATATCCCCAAGGGCAAGCGCGCCGTGCGGTACGGTATGGAGCTGGCGCTGAAAAAGGCAGAGCACGCACCCGGTATCAAAGCCCTTGTCAAAACCGGTGCGGAGAATGTATTTGAGATGTGGTTCGGCACGCTGCCGGTGATTCTGGCCATGGGCACGGTGGCGCTGATCGTCGCCGAGTTTACTCCTGTTTTCCGAATTCTGGGCCTCCCCTTTATTCCCTTGTATCAGCTGCTGCAGCTTCCGGAGGCGCAGGCGGCCAGCCAGACGGTCATCGTGGGTTTTGCCGATATGTTCCTGCCCAGCGTCATCGCCAGTTCCATCGAGAGTGATATCACCCGCTTTGTGGTGGCGGCTACCAGTGTGACGCAGCTGATCTATATGTCCGAGATCGGCAGCATTATTATGGGCAGCAAGATTCCCGTTTCGTTTGTGAAGCTCTTTATCATCTTCCTTGAAAGAACCATCGTTACACTGCCTGTTGTGGCGATCCTTGCCCATTTGATTTTCTGAGAAATAAAAACGGAGAGAGGCGATTGCCTCTCTCCGTTTTTGTTTGGTCCGAGTGGGGAGACTCGTTTGCATGTTTGTCCATTGGGCAAACATTGAGGAAGCCACCAGTGTCCGCACTGGTGGCAGCAACAGTCCACCGGGCTGTTTCAATTTGATCTTCGAGTCTCCCGTTAAATAACAATAAAAGGGCGGCAAACGCCGCCCTTTCATTGTTGGTCCGAGTGGGGAGACTCGAACTCCCGGCATCCTGCTCCCAAAGCAGGCGCGCTACCAACTGCGCTACACCCGGCTATTTGATTTTCTGCGCTGTTGCCCGGCTATCTAAAGTGCGCCGCCGAAACCGGCGGGGCACTCATTTTAACAGATTCTATCCGTGCTGACAAGGGGTAAGTTCTGTCGCAAAACGCCTTACAGACCCAGAGCGGCCTTCAGAGCCTCCACGCGGTCAGTCTTCTCCCAGGCAACGCCCAGATCCTCACGGCCCATGTGACCGTAGGCGGCCAGCTGGCGATAGATGGGCTTGCGCAGGTCCAGATCGCGGATGATAGCGGTGGGGCGCAGGTCAAAGACCTTTTCCACAGCAGCCTCCAGAGCCTCGTCGGACACCTTACCGGTACCGAAGGTCTCCACCAGCACGCTGACGGGACGAGCCACGCCGATGGCGTAAGCCAGCTGCACCTGGCAGCGAGTGGCCAGACCGGCGGGCACCACATTCTTGGCCACCCAGCGGGCAGCGTAAGCGGCGCTGCGGTCAACCTTGGTGGGATCCTTACCGGAGAAAGCGCCGCCGCCGTGGGGAGCGCTGCCGCCGTAGGTGTCCACGATGATCTTGCGGCCGGTCAGGCCGGAGTCGCCCTGAGGACCGCCAATGACGAAGCGGCCGGTGGGGTTGACATAAAACTTGGTGTTCTCGTCCAGCAGTTCAGCGGGGACGGTGGGACGGATGACCAGCTCGATGATGTCCTTGCGGATCTGCTCCAGCTCCACCTCGGGGCCATGCTGGGTGGACACCACCACTGCGTCGATGCGCTTGGGGGCGTTGTTCTCGTCGTACTCCACGGTGACCTGGGTCTTGCCGTCGGGACGCAGATAGTTCACCAGACCGGTCTTGCGGACCT
>JAZTZR010000009.1:0-53775 GCA_045637545.1 Vescimonas sp.
TTTTTAAAAGGCCCGGCATAGGGGAAACCCTATCCGGGACCACCGAAGCTACATCTTCGTTAAATTGCTTTCAGGGAATTAGCCCAGAGACAGAGCAGCGAAGCTGATGTTGGAGGTGGGCATGATCTCCAGACCCTGGAGGTTAGCGGAGCAGGCATACACCAGCACGGAGTCAAACAGAGGCATGTTGGTGTTGGTCTCGACCAGCAGAGGATAGAGCTGGTTCTGGATGATGTCCTTACGGGCAGCGGGATCGGTGCAGGTGGACTCAGCGTCCAGAGCGGCATCGACCTCAGGATAGCTGGAGAAGTTGCAGCGGCCGGGTCCTCTGTAGTGAGTGCCCAGGATGAAGTTGGTAGCGCCGCCGACGTTCATCCAACCGGTGTCGATCATCAGGCAGGAATCCTCTTCATAGAGGTGCTGCTCCCAGATAGCGGTCTCCTCAACGATCAGCTCGATGTCGAAGCCAACCTCGGTCAGAGTGGAAACGATGTACTCAGCGTACTCCTTGGTCTTGGGATACAGACCGGTGGAGGTGATGTACTTGATCTTGGGCAGACCTGCACCACCGGGATAGCCAGCCTCTTCCAGCAGGGCAGCAGCCTTGGCAGGATCGTAGGTGGGCAGACCCTCAGCGGGAGCATACATGGGGTTCACATGAGAGGTGTAGGCATCAGCCAGGACGCCGTAACCCTGCAGAATGTCATTGACGATGGTCTCACGGTCGATAGCATAGGAGATGGCCTTACGGACCAGCTCTTCCTGCATCACGCCCTGAGTGCACTTGAAGATCATGTACTTCTGCTCGTCCACGTAAGCCTTGATGACCTCAACGGTAGGATCGGCTTCCAGGACGGGAACCTGCTCGATGTCAACACGCTCGATCAGGTGAGCCTCGCCGGTCTGGAGAGCTGCCATACGGGTGGAGGACTCAGCAACATACTTATACTCACACTTGGGCATCTTGGCTGCATTGGCGGGATCCCAATAATCAGCAAAGGCCTCGAGGTAAGCGGTCTCATTCTCGAACTTGACGAACTTGTAAGCACCGGTACCGTTCATGGTATCGTTCAGAGTGCCGGCAGCGACATCGTCAGCGGACAGCATGGCGTCCACGTACAGCAGGTCATACAGCTCGGCGCAGGGCATCTGATTGGTGGGCCAAATCTTGATGGTCAGAGGATCAATGATCTCGGACTCCCACTTGCAGCCCCAGTCGCCGTAACGGGAGGACTCGGGACGGGTGGTCCACTCGATGGTAGCGGCAACGTCCTCAGCGTCGAAGGTGGAGCCATCGTGGAACTTGATGCCCTCACGCAGCTTGATCTGCAGGGTGTAGCCATCTTCCATGTACTCCCAGGACTCAGCCATGCCGGGAACATGGTTGCCGTTGGCATCCTTACGGATCAGGTGATCAAAGACAACCCACTCCAGATGCTTGTTGGACAGGATGGTGTTACCGGTGGGATCCCAGGTGCCCTGGAATGCGCCGGAAGACAGAACCACAAGGGTGTCAGTGGTGGCAGCATCGTCGCCGCCATCAGCTGCAGGCTCTTTGTTGCCACAACCGGTCACAACGGCCATAGTCATCAGCAGAGCCAGGAAAAGTGCCAAAAACTTTTTCATTTCTTGTTCCTCCTAGTTTGTATTAAAGAACGGTTTCCCGTGTCTTTACAACAATATCAGAAGGCAGCATTATGGATACGCTACACTTCTTGTTAAAAATTATAACAAGAATGACCGAATTGTCAAGTTTATTTGTGGCAACCCCAACATAAGCAGGCCACTTCTCCCTAAAATATTGTGGGATATTCCAAACGTTTATTTTTTAACGTCTCTGTTTTGCCTAAAACAGGCAAACAGCTTTTTTGCAAAATAAATAAAATTTTAGGTCACAATCTTTTGTATCCCAAAGAACACCCAGAGACAGTTCGTGAAAATAGACAAAATTTGTTACAAAACTTTTACATGAAGTTTGTCGCAAAACTGACGCTGTGTTTACTGTTTTTCCTGCAAAACCCAGTTTTGCCAAAATTGTGCGCCGCCGGTCATCTGAACGGCGGCGCACAGTTACATTGTTGCGAATACGCTGTCAGGATTTATTCCAGGCCAACATACTGATACATGGTATCGGCGACATGGGACATATCCTGCACGATACCGCGATCCTTACCTTCCTTCAGAGCCACGCGGCACAGGTCGATTGCGCCGTCCAGCATAAAGCCGGGAACGCCAACCTCGTCGCAGAGCTTCTTCATGTAGGTCAGATCCTTCAGACCCAGATTCAGAGCGAAGTCCATATGATAGTTCTTCTCGATGTACTTCTTGGAGTAGAACTGGAAGAACCAGGTGTCATAGAACTCGGTGTTCAGCACATCGTACAGCTTCTCGGGAGCGAAGCCGTGAGCAGCCATGACGGGATAGAGCTGAGCATACATGATAGCCTGCAGCAGACCTGCCCAGTTCTGGGCCAGCTTCATCAGGTGGCCGGTGCCGCTCTCGCCCACATACTTCCAAGAGCCGCTGTAGCTCTCGAACATATCGGCATACTTGTCGATGACTTCCTTATCACCGGCAACCACCACGGGCAGCGTGCCGTCCCAGGCCTCCTGAGGACCGGCCAGCAGAGGAGAGTCGATCATGGCGCCGCCGGCGGCCTTCATCTTCTGAGCCAACTCCTTGGTGGAGGTAGGATAGCTGGTGGACAGGTCCACAACAACCTTACCCTCCACACCGGCCTCGAAGAACTGAGCCATGGTGGCCTCGATGACGGTGGAGTTGGGCAGGGACATGAAGGTCACTTCGCTACGCTCAAAGACTTCCTTGGCGCTGGAGCACATATAGGCCTCGCCCTCAAAACGCTTCATATTGTCAGCCATCACATCGAAGATGCTGACATCGTTACCGGCCAGAATCAGGTTGTGGCAGATGCCCTTACCCATGTTGCCGACGCCGACAAAACCGATCTTACGCTTCATATTGGTTTCCTACCTTTCGTTTCAATGAGTTAAGATTACAGACTGTGGATGCAGCCGCCCATGTAGGACTCGGCAGCTTCCATAATGGACTCGCTGACGGTGGGATGTGCGTGGATGGTCTGTGCGATATCCTCGACGCAGCCCTCCAGCTTCATCACGGCAGCACACTCGCCGATCATCTCGGTGGCGTGGGGGCCGATGATGTGGACGCCCAGCACCTCGTTGGTCTCGGCCTGGCCGATGATCTTCACGAAGCCCACAGGCTGACCCACGATCATGGAACGACCGTTGGCGCGGAAGGGGAACTTACCGGTCTTATAGGGGATACCGGCAGCCTTGACCTGCTCCTCGGTCATACCCACGGAGGCGATCTCAGGCTCACAGTAGATGCAGCTGGGAACCACCTTCATATTGATGTTGGAAGCATGGCCGCACAGGTGCTCGGCAACGGTGATGCCCTCAGCAGAGGCCACATGGGCCAGCATGCCCATACCGTTGGAGTCGCCGATGGCGTACACGCCGGGGACGGAGGTCATGAAGTTCTCGTCCACGGGGATACCGCTCTTGCGGTCGGCCTTGATGCCGATGTTCTCCAGACCCAGACCGTCGAACTCGGGGCCGCGGCCCAGAGCTGCCAGGACCCAATCGGCCTCCACCTGCTGCTCCTGACCGTTCTCAGTGAAGGTGACGACCTTCTTGTCGCCCTTATCGGAGACGGAGGAGACGCGGGCGGAAAGACGGATGTCCATCTTGTCCTTCAGCAGGCGGGCGCACTCGTCGGAGACCTCGCCGTCCATGATGGCAACCAGCTTATCCAGAGCCTCGATAACGGTGACCTTGGCGCCGAAGTTGGCGTAGACCACGGCCAGCTCCATACCGATGACGCCGCCGCCGATGATGGCAACGCTCTGGGGCAGGTTGGTCACATGGAGTGCCTCGGTGCTGGTCAGCACATTCTTGCCGTCCAGACCGGGGATGGGGGGATTCATAGTCTTGGAGCCGGTGGCGATGACGATGTTCTCGGCCGTCAGCTTACGCTCGTTGGCGCCGTCCACCACCTTGATGGTCTTGGCATCCACGAAGCTGGCCTGACCACGGACGGTCTCCACCTTGCGGGCGCGCAACAGGCTCTCCACACCGCGGACCAGACCGTTGACGATCTTCTCGCGGAAGGCATCCACCTGAGCCAGATTGGCCTTGAGGCCCTCCACCTCCACGCCCATGGCAGCGCCGTTCTTGACGCTCTCATAGAGCTCGGCGCTCTGCAGCAGAGCCTTGGTGGGGATGCAGCCACGGTTGAGGCAGGTACCGCCCACGCGGTCGCGCTCCACCAGAATGACCTTCTTGCCCAGCATGCCCAGCTTGTTGGCGCAGACATAGCCGCCGGGGCCACCGCCGATGACGATCACATCGGCATCATAGTTGGCAGCGGGAGCGGCAGGTGCTGCGGCGGGGGCTGCAGCAGCAGGAGCGGCAGCAGCGGCGGGAGCGGCGAAACCGGCGCTCTCCAGCGTCTCGCCGTCTTCCAGGATCACGGCCACGGCGTTGCCCAGCTTGACCACGGAGCCCTCGGACACCAGCAGGCGGACGGTGCCGCCCTTCTTTGCGGGGATGGGAGCGGTGGACTTATCATATTCCAGCTCGTAGATAGGGGTACCCTCTTCCACCTTGTCGCCGTCCTTCACGAAGAAGCGGGCAACGGTACCCTCGGTCATGGTCTGACCGAGACGAGGGACAATTACTTTCTGTGCCATTTTGTTTCCTCCTTAACTACCGGAAATCAGTCCAGCAGAAGCAGGACGGGATTCTCGATGTACTTGGTCATGGACTGCAGGAACAGTGCTGCAGGATAACCGTCGATGACGCGATGGTCGTGGGTGATGGACAGCACGGCCTTGGAGCGGATGGTGATCTCACCGTTGTAGACAGCGGGCTCCTCCACAGTACGGCCGATGCCCAGAATAGCGCTCTGGGGCATATTGATGATGGGGGTAAAGGCATCGATACCCACCATGCCCAGATTGGTGATGGAGAATGTGCCATCAGCCATATCAGCACCGCCCAGACCGCCGGACTTTGCCTTCTTGATGAGGCGGCTGCTCTCGGCGTTGATCTCGGGGAGGCTCAGCTTGTCGGCATTGCGCACCACGGGAACCACCAGGCCGTTGTCCAGAGCCACGGCGATGCCGATGTTCACATCGGCGCGATAGACGATCTCATCACCCTCGAGGGTGGTGTTGATGATCTCATTCTCACGCAGCGCCTTGGCGGTGGCCTTCACCAACAGGTCGGTGACGGTCAGCTTCACACCGCGGGCGGCCAGTTCCTTGTTGAGCTGCTGACGAACCTTGAGAAGCTCGGTCATATCCACCTTGGTGGTCAGCGTAGCAGAGGGATACAGGTTGGCGCTCTCGGTCATACGCTGAGAGATCACCTTACGCATACCGCTCATCTTCTCACGGCGATCGCCGGTGGGAGCAGCGGGAGCAGTCCAGTTGCAGCGACGGCAGGTGGTGCCGCACTCGGGGCCACCATGGAAATCCACGGAGCCGGAGGTCTGGGAAGCGGCGTAGGCCTCCACATCCTCGCGGGTGACGCGCTTGCCATCCTTGGGCACGATCTTGCTCACATCGATGCCCTTGCCCTCAGCCAGCTTGCGGGCCAGAGGAGATACCTTGTAGGCGCCGGCGGCTGCGGGAGCCTCCTCGGCAGCGGCGGGAGCGGGAGCGGCGGCAGCCTTCTGGGCTGCGGCAAAGGCCTCCAGATCCTCCTGGGTGATGCGCTTGCCATTGGCAGGCACCACAGCGGCCAGATCAATGCCCATCTCCTTGGCCAGAGCCTTGATACGGGGAGCGGCAGAGTAGGCGCTCTTGGCGGCGGGTGCTGCGGCGGGGGCTGCAGCAGCAGGAGCGGGAGCAGCGGCGGGAGCGGCAGCAGGAGCGGGCTCAGCCTTGGGAGCGGGAGCGCCCAGATTCACGCTCTCCAGCGTCTCGCCATCTTCCAGAACAACGGCAACAGGCTGACCCACGGGCACCACGGCGCCCTCGGCCACCAGCAGACGCACCGTACCGGCCTTCTTGGCGGGGATGGGGGCGGTGGATTTGTCGTATTCCAGTTCGTAAATATTGGTGTCCTCTTGGACTTTATCGCCGTCCTTTACAAAGAAACGGGCAACGGTACCCTCGGTCATGGTCTGACCCAGACGGGGGACGATAACTTTCTGTGCCAAATTGATTCCTCCTCGATAAGATAGAGAACGCCGTATTATTGGTATAATACGGCGTTCTCGTGAGTCTCAGTTAGAACAGCGTCTTGACGCCGGCAATGATGTTCTCGGGTGCGACACGGAACTCCTCCTCCAGCGGGGGGCTGAAGGGCACAGAGGTGTCGGGACCGGCAACGCGGACGATAGGAGCATCCAGATCGTCGATGCAGCTCTCAGCAATCAGAGCGGCGATCTCAGCGCCCAGACCGCAGGTCTTGTTGGCCTCGTGGACGATGACCAGCTTGTTGGTCTTGGCCACGGAAGCGAACAGAGTCTCGGTGTCGATGGGCTTGAGGGAGCGCAGGTCGATGACCTCGCAATCGATACCCTCGGCGGCCAGCTTCTCAGCGGCCTCCATGCACTTATGACGCATCAGACCCCAGGTGACGACGGTGACATCGGCGCCCTCGCGGACCACCTCAGCCTTGCCGATGGGAACGATATACTCGCCCTCGGGGCAATCGCCGACCATGTTGTACAGACCCTTGTGCTCCACCACGATGACGGGGTTGTTGTCACGGGCAGCGGCAGCGATCAGGCCCTTGGCATCAGCGGGGGTAGAAGGCCACACGACCTTGATGCCGGGGATGTGGCACAGCATGCTCTCAAGGCACTGAGAGTGGTGGGCTGCGCCGTAGACGGTGGAACCACCGACCATGCGGATCATCAGAGGCACGCTCATCTGACCGCCGAACATGTAGCGGAACTTACCGGCCTGGTTCATGATCTCGTCCATGCAGACACCGATGAAGTCCATGTACATAATCTCAATAAAGGGATGATAGCCCAGAACGGCAGAGCCAACGCCCATGCCCATCAGAGCGGTCTCGCTGATGGGGGTGTCGATGACGACATCCTTACCATACTTGTCAACCAGACCCTTGGTGGCGCCGAAGGCACCGCCCATCTTACTGGCAACGTCCTCGCCGGCGATGTATGCCTTGGGGTTGCGGGCCAGTTCCATATCCAACGCTTCGATGATCGCGTCTCTATAAGTCATTTTACGCATACTCAATACATCCTTTCTATCGTTATGATATCACTGCCCCGGTCAGTCGGCGTACACGTCGGTGTAGACCTCGGAAACGGGAGGCCATGCGGAGGCGTGAGCGAAAGCGACAGCCTCGTCCACCTGCTTGCGGACCTCGGCCTCCATAGCGACCATCTCGTCCTCAGTGCAGGTGCCCTCGTCGATCAGCTGCTTGCGCACCACGACGATGGGATCGCGCTTGAGCCATGCTGCGTGCTCCTCAGGATCACGGAACAGGAACTCACGGGCATCGGGGTCACCCTCGAAGTGACCGTTGTGACGCCAGGTCATGAACTCGATCATAGAGGGGCCCTCGCCGGCGCGGGCGCGGTCGATAGCCTTCTTGGCGGCCTCGTAGCAGGCCCAGGGATCGTTGCCGTCCACGGTCTCACCGGGAACGCCGTAACCGGCGGCGCGGCAGGAGATCTTCTCCACATTGACCATGTCACGATAGTCGGAGAACATACCGTAGTGGTTATTTTCCAGAGCGTAGATGACGGGCAGCTTCTGGATGGAGCACAGGTTCATGCCCTCATGGAAGGTACCACGGTTGGAAGCGCCGTCACCGAAGTAGCAGATAGCCACCTGACCGGTGCCGTTCTTCTTGGCAGCCATACCGGCGCCCACGGCCAGAGCCATGTTGCAGCCGACGATACCGATGGAACCCAGCACGCCGTGCTCAGCAACGGCCAGATGCATGGAACCACCCTTGCCCTTGCAGTAACCGTCAACACGGCCGAAGAGCTCTGCCATCATGCGGTTCATGTCGCAGCCCTTTGCCAGGATCTGGGCATGACCACGGTGGGAGGGCAGGATGTAGTCATCGGGACGCAGTGCCATGGAGACACCGGCTGCGATGGCTTCCTGACCCAAATACAGATGGGCGGAGTTGGGGATGTTACCCTCTTCGTACTGCTCCTGCACTGCCTTCTCAAATACACGCTGCTCGAGCATGTTGCGATACATGCTCATCTTAAATGCTTTATCGTAGGACATTCTGCAAACCTCCTTATAAAATATACGCTTTGCTGATTATATCGCTCAACAGGTAGTCAAACCCGATGCGCTTGCCATAAGTTTTTCCTGAGTCAGAGTCTCATCCACAATGTACTCGCCGGTCTTGATACCCTCGTAGAGGACGATGACGCGGTCGGAAGCACCCAGCAGCTCAGGCAGCTCGGAGGAGATCATGATGATCGCCATACCGGCCTTGGCCAGACGCTCGATGAGCTTGTGGATCTCTGCCTTGGCACCGACATCGATGCCGCGGGTGGGCTCGTCGAAGATGAGCACCTTGGGGTCGCGGGCCAGCCACTTGGCAAGGCACACCTTCTGCTGGTTACCGCCGGAGAGGTTACCCAGCTGCTGCTCCAGAGTAGGCGTCTTGATACTGAGGGAATCCACATAGTGCTGTGCTGTCTCGTCGATAGCCTTGAAGTCCAGCATACCGTTCTTGGACATCTGCTTCAAAGAGGGCAGAGCGATGTTTTCCTTGACGCTCATGAGAGGCACGATACTCTCGCGGCGACGGTCCTCGGAAACCATGCAGATACCGGCCTTGACGGCATCGGCAACACCGTGGATACGGAGCTGCTGACCGTTGAGGGTGATGGTACCGCTATCCATCTTATCCAGACCGAAGATGCAGCGCATGATCTCGGTACGGCCTGCACCGATGAGGCCGGAGAAGCCCAGCACCTCGCCGGCATGGACCTGGAAGCTGATAGGCTCGAACACACCCTGACGGCTGATGTTCTGAACATCCAGCACCACTTCGCCGATCTCGGCCTTCTCGCGGTCGAACACATTGTTGACATCGCGGCCGACCATGGCGCGGATCAGCTCCTGCTCAGTGATGTCAGCCACCTCGTTGGTGAGGATGTGCTGGCCGTCACGGAGGATGGTGATCTGATCGGCGATTTCATAGATCTCTGCCATACGGTGGGAGATGTAGACGATGGCCACATTCTGCTTCTTCAGCTCGGCAATCAGTCTGAACAGACGCTTGGTATCCTCTTCGGAAATAGCACCGGTGGGCTCGTCCATGACCACCACCCAGGACTTGGCGGAAATGGCCTTGGCGATCTCAACCATCTGCTGCTGACCGACGCGGCAGTCCTGAATGAGGGTATCCACATCCATGGTCAGGTCGAAGTCATCCAGCAGCTTGCGGCTCTTGGCCTTCATGGTGCCGCGATCGAGGAACAGGGGGAACTTCTTCTTCAGTTCCTTACCCAGGAAGATATTCTCCGCCACGGTCATGAGAGGCACCTGTGCCATCTCCTGATAGATGATGGAGATACCGAGGCGCTGTGCCTCAGTGGGGTTCTTGATGTTGACGGGGTGGCCGTCCACCATGATCTGACCCTCATCCTTGGTGTACACACCGGTGAGGATCTTCATCAGCGTGGACTTACCGGCGCCGTTCTCACCCATGATGGCGTGAACCTTACCGCGCTGGATGTCCATGCTGACACCGGACAGTGCCTTGACGCCGGGGAAGCTCTTGGAGATGTCACGCAGCTGCAGGACACTCTGGGTGTCAGCTGCCACCATCTTGAGAACCTCGTCGTTCTCGGCATGGACGGGTGCAGCCTTGACGGCATCCTTCTTGCTCTTCTTCTTGCGGCCGCCGGCGGTACGCATGGTGATATCAATGTAGACGGAGATGATGATCAGCACGCCCTGGATAACATAAATCAGTGACTGAGGTGCGCTGGTCATGCTCAGACCGGTGTAAATGGTGGCGTAGATGATGACACCGAGAACGGTACCGATAATGGTACCGGAACCGCCGGCCAGAGAGGCGCCGCCGAGGATGACGGCGGTCAAGACCTGGAACTCCAGGCCATCGCCCATAACAGGGGTGGCGGCCATAGTACGGCCCACCCAGATGATGGAGGCGATACCCATCATCGTGCTGTTGATGACATAAGTACTGAAAATGATCTTCTTGGAACGGATACCGGAGCAGGTAGCTGCCGTCTGGTTACCGCCCACAGCGTAGACCTTGCGGCCGTAGCCGGTCTTACGCAGGATGATGTAGACAAACACCACCGCGACGACGGCCAGCAGCAGAGACACAGGAAGTCTTGCCGTGGTGCCGCCCAGAGGGATCTTGATGCTGGTAGCGCCCAGCCACAAATAGGCCTTGGGAGCGACTGCAACACGGGTGTTGCCGGAGATAGCCAGCATAGCACCGCCGCACATAGCCTGTGTTGCCAGAGTGGTCATAAAGGGGCTGATGCCCACATAACCGATGAAATAACCGTTGATGCAGCCGACGAGACAACCAACTGCCGTGGCTACTACAAAGCCGACCAGTGCCGTAGCGAAACCTTCACCGCCAACAGCCTGCATAGTCAGCGCCGCGCACATGGCGGCGATACCGCCCGTTGCACCGACAGACAGATCAAGACCGCCTGTCAGCATGCACAGCAACATACCCAGGGAAGCAATCAGCAGCACGACGTTCTGCCTCAGGAAATTCATCAGCGTACCAACAGCGAAGAAGCTGTCAGACACAGCACTGAACAAAGCGATCAGGACAACGATGACGAGTACCAGAATCAGTTCTCGTGCATTTCTTTTCACAAACCCTTTCATAGCTTTACTCTCCAAACTTACGGGATTTACGGGGGAACACTTGATTTGAGAAAAACCCGGCGGGGCGGTGCCCCGCCGGGTTGCGGTTTACTTTATACCGGTTCGATCAACAGAGGTTGAATGCGGTATCAGTATATAGACTCAGATTAGGCCAGGCCGATCTGCTCAGCGGTGACCATCTCAGCGGGCTCGTAAGCAACAACGCGAGCCTCAGCGGGAGTCAGGACCTCGATGGAGGGATACTTCTCAGCCAGCTCGCCGGCCCAGTAGGTAGCCTCGGTCTCCTCGGTCATGACCAGGTAGGTCTTCAGGTAAACCTGATGGGGAACAGCCTCGCCAGCAGCGATCTTGCAAGCGGTCAGGATGTTCCAGTAACCGATGTGGGCACCACCGATCAGAGTGGTAACCATGACATCGCCGTTCTCGATAGCGGTGTAGATGCTCTCCTCACCGTTGTGGCCGGCCAGGACAGTGCCCTCGGGCATGGTGACGCCCATGGAGTAGCCCAGGCAGGAGTCGTCCATGTTGTACAGACCCTTCAGATCGGCACCAGCGGCGGTGACCATATCCTCAGTGACCTTGGTGACGGTGGTGGGATCCCAGTTACCGTCCTGGATCTCGTACTTCACGCCAGCGTCGGTGCAAGCCTTAGCAAAGGCCTCGCCGCGGACGTCGGAGACGAAGTTACCAGCGGAACCATTGACCATGACATAAGTACCGGGGCCGCCGGCCTTGATCAGCAGGTCGGTCATAGCAGCGGAGTCACGGGCATCGGGATAGGTGGTGCAGACATTGTAGACATCGTCAGAGATGCCGCCCTCGACCAGGTTACCCATGGTAACGAAGCCGATGCCTGCCTCCAGAGCCTGCTGGATGACGGGGATCAGAGCGTTCTTGTCGATGGGGTCAATCAGGATGACATCCACACCCTGCTCGATGAAAGCCTCGATCAGAGCGATCTGGTTCTCCAGGGAGCCCTCGGCGGACTTCCAGTCAACAGTGGCGTTGTACTCAGCAGCGCACTGATCACCGTAGTCCATCAGCTCGATCCAGATGGGAGCGCTCAGGGACTGCATAACAGCACCGAACACATAGCCGGAATCCTCAACAACGGGAGCATCAGTGCCAGCATCGTCAGCAACGGGAGCCTTCTCGCCGCAAGCAACCAGTGCGAACATCATGCACAGAGCCAGCAAAATAGCTAAAGCCTTCTTCATCTTGGTACCTCCTAAAAATTTTGTGTGTATTTATGAAACCCCTGTGGGGGAATCACCGAATGAAAAGAATGGGGTCAGAACCGATTATGCCTGTGCGTCGCGCTGGGCGATCAGTTCCTTGTGGTGCTCAGCCTTCAGAGCGGCCATAGCCTTGGCCTCGCGGGCCTCTTCGAACTTCTTACCCACCACATCGATGATCAGAGCAGCCAGAATGATGGCGCCCTTAACCACATCACGCCAGTTGGTGTCGATGTGGATGTAGGTGAGCATGGTGGAAATGGTAATGATAACGAATGTACCGATTACCACGCCAAAGACATTGCACTTACCGCCGGAGACGCTGGTGCCGCCGATAACCACGGCCGCCATAACATCCATCAGCAGAACGGTACCGCCCAGGGTGATACCGATGCCGCCCACGCGGGCCAGCGTGACGATAGCACCGATACCGGTAAAGGTGCCGGCCACCATAAAGACCAGGAAGCGATACCACTTGACCTTCACGCCGTTGAGGCGGGCTGCCTCTTCGTTGCCGCCCAGTGCCAGCACAGCGCTGCCGAAGCGGGTGTGGCGCAGGAGCACATAAGCGATGATGGCCATACCAACCAGAATACAGAAGGCAACAGGGAGACCCTTACCGGGGCCGAACACGGGGATGATGCCGCGGCCGATCTGCACGAAGTTGGACTCGGGGATATCCAGGTGGATGATGTGACCCTCGGCCACCACCAGCATCACGCCCTTGATCAGGGTCATCATAGCCAGCGTGGTCACGAAGGGGTTGATGCGGAGCTTGGTGATGATCAGACCGTTGGCTGCACCCATGGCAGCACCGGTGAGGACACCGGCCAGAACCGTCAGCACCACATTGTAGCCGGTAGCCAGGAAGGTAAAGGCTGCAGCGACGCCTGCCAGAGAGACACCGTCACCTGCCGTAAAGTCCAGACCACCGCTGGCTACCACGAACATGGCGCCCAGAGCGATGATACCCACATTGGATACCTGCATCAGAATGTTCTGCCAAGTAGCCCATGTAAAGAACACGGGATTGGCGATGCCGCTGACAACACAGATCACAATCAGGATACAAAGAGGTATCAGCTGATCCTTTGTCAAAAAACGCCGCTTTGCGACCTTTCTCTTTTCCTCTTTCATTGCCGTTACTCCTTCTTACCATAGATGTGCAAATGCTTTCCTATTTGCCTTGTGCAAACAGGAAAAACCCCTAGGGGTTTTGGGGACTTGTCCGTCCGCTCCGTGTTTCACAGCAGCAGTGCGGCCGCAAAGGGGCACACCCCGCCGCCGCAGCTTTCTGTAAGTGCAATTTAGCAAGTTTTTTTCTGCTTGTCAACTGCACCTCCCCTTTTTTGTTTGTTTTGACACAACTTTTTTCAAAAACCCAAATATATTCCAAATATATTGCGTTTTTCCCCTTTTTTTGATTGTTTACGAAACTTTTTTGCCTGAATTTTGTTCGTCATTTTCACTAATAGATGTTAAAAAAATTGTATAAAGAGATAAATTTCTATTTTATGTCGTTTTTTCGCCTAATCTATTCAACTAAAATGTGGAAATCCCACACGCAATTTGGCGTTTTACATTTTTTGTGTGGTATTTCGCAACTTCTATTGCATTTTGTGTAATGCTGTGGTATACTTTTGGTACTCCACACATGGACACTGTTATTTTTCAATAAATTCTGTTCGATCTTTTTGTTTATTTATACCCTAATTGCGCGGATACCACAATAACACAGACACTGCCACAGAGCAGTATACTGCGGAGGTGAGCAAATGCTGGCAAAAGAGCGGCATGCGATCATTATGGAGATCCTGCGAAAAGACGGGATCATCAAAATTTCAGATATCTCCCGGCGTTTTTCCGTTTCCAACGAGACGGCGCGGCGCGATCTGGAGTATCTGCAGGACACGGAGGCCATCAAGCGGATCTATGGCGGTGCCATTTTACTGGGCAGCAATACCGCCGGACCGCACCAGCCCTCTCACGCCCATGTGCGTCGGTCACAGAAGGCATCTATCGGCAGGGCAGCGGCCTCCCTTATCAAATCCGGCGAGACCATTATTCTGGACATCGGCAGCACCACGCTGGAGATCGCCCGTCATCTGAGCAACATCAGCGGCATTACGGTGCTGACCAATTCCCTGCCTATTATCAACGAACTGGCAGGCAAACCGGTGACCGTTTTCTGTCTGGGCGGACGGCTCAACCCAGATGAACTGTCCATGTACGGCAAGGTTACCACCGATGCGCTGCAGCAGTTTTTTGTGGACCGGGCCTTTATCGGTGCCGGCGGCGTGACGTTGGAGGGCGGCATCTCCGATTACAACAGCGAGGAAGCCATCGTCCGTCAGGCCATCATCCGCCGGGCACAACAGACGGTGCTGGTGGTGGACAGCGCCAAGTTCGGCACCAATGCCTTTGCCTCTGTGTGCGGTCTGGACGAGATCGATGTGGTGGTGTCCGACGAGAATCTGGAGGATGAGTTCCGGGAGGGCTTGAGCAAGTGGCGCAATCTGGATGTCATTCTGGCACCTGCCGTGGACGAGCCCGATGATGCGGACGAGGAGTCCTGAGCTGAACAGACATACATCCGTCAGGAAACGCTTCTTCTTGCAGACCCCGACGCCCTGACCCGGGTGGCGGGGTCTGTCTGCACAAACAGAGAAAAACAGTTTTGTTTGCATTATATTATTCAATTGTATTAAGGAGGGCTAACTATGGAATTCATTACGCTGAACAATGGTGTGCAGATGCCCAAGGTGGGCTACGGTGTGTATCTGGTGCCGCCGGAGGAGTGTGAACGCTGCGTGCTGGATGCGCTGGATGTGGGCTATCGCTCCATCGACACGGCCCAGCAGTACGAAAACGAAGAGGGCGTGGGAGCCGCGATCTCCAAGTGCGGTATTCCCCGCGAGGAGCTGTTCCTCACCTCCAAGATCTGGATCAGCGAGTCCGGCGAGGAGAAGGCAATGAAGTCCATCGACGAGACACTGCGGAAGATGAAGACCGACTATCTCGATCTCATGCTGATCCACCAGGCCTTCGGCGACTATTACGGCACATGGCGCGCTATGGAAAAAGCCTATAAGGCCGGCAAGCTCCGCGCCATCGGCGTGAGCAACTTCTTCCCCGACAGACTGATCGATCTGCACCACTTCTCCGAGATCAAGCCCATGGTCAACCAGATCGAGACCCATATCATCCACCAGCGCAAGATCGACCACGAGTACATGGTCAAGTACGGCTGCGTGCACGAGGCATGGGCCCCTCTGGGTGAGGGCAAGAACGGTCTGCTGCAGAACCCCGTCATCTGCGCCATCGGTGAGAAGTACGGCAAGACCGCGGCACAGACCATCCTCCGCTTCCTGGTCCAGAGCGATGTGGTGGTGATCCCCAAGTCCTCCCGCAAGGAGCGCATGGCCGAGAACATCAACATCTTCGACTTCGCCCTGACGGATGAGGAGATGAACGCCATCCGCGCACTGGATCAGCAGCAGACGGTGTTCTTCAAGCACTACGATCCCGAGATCGTGGAGATGTTCATGACGCTGGCATAACTTGCACGACAGGAGTGAACCCATGAGTTACATGATCTATATCCCCACCCGCGTGTTTATCGGCGCAGGTGCTTTGAATGAGCTGGGCAAGCGCAAGATGCCCGGCAGCAAGGCCATGGTGGTCATCTCCAACGGCAACTCCTCCAAAAAAAGCGGCGCACTGGACCGGACGCTGGCCCTGCTGCAGGGCGGCGGCGTGGAGACGGTGGTTTTTGACAAGGTAGGAGCCAACCCCACCCGCAATGTGGTGATGGAGGGCGCCGCCTTCTGCAGGGACAATGGCTGCGACTTCGTGGTGGCTCTGGGCGGCGGCAGCGTCATGGACGCAGCCAAGGCCATGGCACTGATGGCAGTCAATGAGGGCGATGTGTGGGACTATGTGGCCGCCCCCACCTCCAAGCGCGCGGTGGCACCCAACGATTCTCTGCCCGTGGTGGCCATCACCACCACCGCCGGTACCGGCAGCGAGGTGGACTTCGGCGGCGTGATCTCCAATCCCGACACGCAGGAAAAAACCGGCCTCGTCCACGAGAGCATCACCCCCGTGATGGCCATCGTCGACCCGGAGCTGATGGTATCGGTACCGCCGGAATTTACCGCCTATCAGGGATTTGACGCACTGTTCCACGCCACGGAGGTATATCTGTCCAACACCCACAATCCCATGTCCGACATGGTCTGTCTCACCGCCATTGAAAATGTGGGCAAGTATCTGGCCCGCGCCTACCGGGACGGCAGCGACATGGAGGCCCGAGAAGGCATGGCCTTTGCCAATATGCTCTCGGGCTATGCCATGATGCTCAGCGCTACCTGCTCCAAGCATCCGCTGGAGCATTCTCTCAGTGCCTTCCATCCCCAGCTGGCACACGGCGCAGGTCTTATTATGATCTCCCGCGAGTGGTACACGGTCTTTGCCCAGCGCCACGCCTGCGACGAGCGGCTCATCGCCATGGCCAAGGCACTGGGTAGGGCCGACGCCAACGATCCCATGGACTTCGTGGAGGAGCTGGTGGCACTGCAGAAAGCCTGCGGTGTGGATCAGCTGAAGATGAGCGACTATGGCATCACCCCCGAGGAGTTCCCCCGGATGGCACACGATGCCCGCGCTACCATGGGCTCCCAGTTCGATTTGGACCCCAGCCCCCTCACCGATGAGGACTGCGTTGGGATCTACGAGCGCTCCTATCGGTAAACGGCTATGCGTTTGGTATCTTGGAATGTGAACGGCCTGCGGGCCGCGCTGGGTAAGGGCTTTTTGGAGTCTATGGCCAGCCTCGATCCCGACATGATCTGCCTGCAGGAGACGAAGATGAAGCCGGAACAGGCGGATTTTGAGTTGGAGGGCTACCACCGGTTCTGGAACAGCGCCGACAAGGCAGGCTATTCCGGCACGGCCATCTTTACCCGCACCGAGCCTTTGAATGTCACCTACGACTTCGGCGAGGACATCCACCGCCACGAGGGGCGCATCATCACGGCGGAGTACGAGGAATTCTTCCTGGTGTGCTGCTATACCCCCAACTCCCAGGACGGCCTCAAGCGCCTTGAGTACCGTCTGGAATGGGAGGCGGCGCTGCGGGAGTATTTGATGGAGCTGGATGCCATCAAGCCGGTAATCTACTGCGGCGATTTGAATGTGGCGGCAACGGAGATGGATATTAAGAATCCCAAGGCCAACGAGCGAAATGCAGGCTTCACCATCGAGGAGCGGACGGCGCTGAAAACGCTGCTGGACAGCGGTTTTGCAGACACTTTCCGCCGCCTCCATCCCGATACGATAGAATATTCGTGGTGGTCCTACCGCTTCAAAGCCCGCGAGAGAAACGCAGGTTGGCGCATTGACTACTTCCTCGTGTCAGAGCGTCTTCTCCCCCGCGTGGCGGCAGCGGAGATCCATGGTGAGATTTTCGGCAGTGACCACTGCCCCGTGCTGGTGGAACTAAGCTAAATAAAAAAGAAGACCGCAAGCGGTCTTCTTTTTTGTTGCAATAGTCACTTACCAATTCCCATGGGGCGGGTATACTATTATAAAAAGGAGGTGGATGGCGTATGAAACAAGTTATCTATTTGGCGGGGGGCTGTTTTTGGGGTTTGGAGCATCTCATGGGGTCACTCCCCGGAGTGGTGGATGCCGAGAGCGGCTACGCCAACGGAAGAGGTGCAGAACTGGCCAACTATCCCGCCGTATGCACGGGGCTGACGGGCTTTCGGGAAACGGTGAAGGTGGTGTACGACGATGCAGTGGTATCATTGGAAAAGCTCCTCATCGCCTATTTTGCCGTCATCGATCCCACCGTCATCAATCGGCAGGGTATGGACATGGGCCCACAGTATCAGACGGGCATCTACTACACCGATGCCGAGAGCCGCGCAGTCGTGGAGCGGATGGCAGCGGAAGAGAAGAAAAAGCACCCCCGCTTTTATGTAGAGCTCCGTCCTTTGGAGAACTTCTTCCCCGCCGAGGAATATCACCAAGATTATTTGGTGAAGAATCCCCACGGGTACTGCCACATCTCCCCTGCCAAGATAGCGCAGGTGCGGGCGTTGGTGGAATAAAAAAGAAAAGCGACACGCAGATGCGTGTCGCTTTTTCGTTGGAGGTGACACCCGGATTTGAACCGGGGAATGAGGGTTTTGCAGACCCTTGCCTTACCACTTGGCTATGTCACCGAACCTGAAGTCCGAGGGTCATTATACTATACCAAGTGGTCCTTGTCAAGAGTTGATTTTTATTTTTTCACTTATTCTTTTGTGTGGACATTGATGTACTGTGCCCGCTTCTTGGAATAGAGGATGGTCTGGCTGGTGTAGAGGCCGCTGTAGCCGGACATGAGATAGCTGACAGCGCAAGCCAGCGCGTAGAACATCATACCCTCACCGCCGAAGAGTTCCATACCCAGCAGCATGGAGGCAATGGGGCAGTTCACCGCGCCGCAGAACACGGCAATGAGACCCACTGCCGCACCGAAGGCAGGAGGTAGAGCCAGAAACGGGGCAACAACGCAACCGAAGGTAGCACCCACGAAGAAAGAGGGTACCACCTCACCGCCCTTGAAACCGCAGCCGATGGTGATGGCAGTGAACAAAATTTTGATGACCCACGCCCAGGGCTCTGCCTCACCCTGCAGCAGGGCGCGGGCGATGACATCCATGCCGGCGCCGTTATACTCCGTACCGAAGCCGTAAGTCATCACCAACAGCAGCAAACCGCCGAAGATTACGCGGCGGTAAGGACCGGTGATAAATCGGTGTACCCAGTGCTCCACATGGTGCAGACCGCGGCAGAAGATGATGGAGACAATGGCGCAGGCTACCGCCAGAATGCCCACGCGCACCAGCATCTGCACATCTGCCACAGGAACGGCCACAGCATAGCTGGTAGGTGCCACACCCATGAGCTTGGAAACACCGAAGCCCACGGCGGCGGCGGTGATACAGGGAATGAGTCCGGCATAGTAGATCACGCCCACGGAGATGACCTCCAGGGCGAAGATGGCCGCGGTGAGGGGTGTGCCGAAGAGGGCGGCAAAGAGGGCTGCCATGCCGCACTGGGTGGTCAGGGGCAGTTCTTTCTCCGTCAGGTGCATCAATCGACCCGTATGGTAGCCGATGCCGCCACCGATCTGCAGCGCTGCACCCTCGCGGCCTGCCGAGCCACCCACCAGATGGGTCAGACATGTAGCTACGAAGATCAGAGGCGTCAACATCACAGGGATATGCTTTCCGAAGTGCACCGAGTCGATAACCTTGTTGGTGCCCTCCCCTTCCAGCCGCAAACCGCGGTACAGAGCCACGATCACCACGCCCGCTACAGGCAACAGCCACAGAATCTGAGGATGGGCGTGACGCAGCTCCGTAGCCCGCTCCACACCAATATGAAAGGCCGTGCCTACGCCGCCGCCGATGACACCCACCACGAAGGCAATGGCCACCCATTTGACCAGCGTGGCAACATATTCACCCATGTGGACGCCATGCTTTTTGATATGCTCCCAGAGTCCCACCGTTTGTCACTCTCTTTCTCAAGCGAAGGAGGTTCCTTCGCGTCTTTCCACATACATCGTCAGTATACTCCTCTCCCCCGCCCCGGTCAAGGGTGGTTCGGGAGACGGACAAAAAAGGCTCGCCTGTTTTCGGTACTAAAAAATTTTTTGATTTTCTTAAAAAATTTTTGTTTTAGTGGTTGATTATTGTGAATCTTTGCCGTATACTATAGCCATAAGTAAAATAAACATCAGCCATTAGCACAACTAAGAGACAGAAAAACTACTATTGAACATTTCAGGAGGATATTTCTATGAAGTACGATCGTTCTTTTAACTTTTCCGCAGGTCCCGCTATGATGCCCGAGCCTGTGCTGGAGGAGATCCGCGACGAGATGATGAACTATCGCGGCACCGGTACCTGCGTCATGGAGATGAGCCACCGCTCTAAGGCCTTCATCCAGATCGCCGAGGAGGCCGAGGCAGATCTCCGCAAGCTGATGGGTATCCCCGACAACTATAAGGTTCTGTTCGTTCAGGGCGGCGGCACGGTGCAGTTCTCCATGGTACCCATCAACCTGATGAAGAACGGCAAGGCCTGCTATGTGGAGACAGGCGCATGGTCCAAGAAGGCCATCGCCGAGGCCAAGAAGTACGGTGAGGTGAAGATCGTGGCCTCCTCCGCCGACAAGAACTTCTCCTACATCCCCGATTGCAGTGACCTCGACATTCCCGAGGACTGCGACTATGTGTACATCTGCGAGAACGAGACCATCAACGGTACCACCTGGAATACCCTGCCCAACACCAAGGGTCACATTCTGGTGGCTGACCAGTCCTCCATGTTCCTCTCCCGTCCCTGCGATGTAAGCAAGTACGGTCTCATCTGGGCCGGCGTGCAGAAGAATGTGGGCCCCGCCGGTATGGCCGTGGTCATCATCCGCGAAGATCTGCTGCGTGACGATCTCGATCCCAAGGCTCCCGTGTATATGTCCTACAAGACCCACGCCGACGCCGACTCCATGTACAACACCCCCAACTGCTGGGCCATCTACTGCTGCGGCAAGGTCTTTAAGTATCTGCTGAGCATCGGCGGCCTGGAGGAGATGGAGAAGCGCAACATTGCCAAGGCCAAGGTCATCTATGACTTCCTCGACAGCTCCAAGCTCTTCAAGGGCGCCGTCGTCCCCGGCGACCGCAGCCTCATGAACATCCCCTTCGTCACCGGCGATAAGGATCTGGACGCCGAGGTAGTCTCCGCCTCCAAGGCAGCAGGCTTTGATAACCTGAAGGGCCACAAGTCTGTGGGTGGCCTCCGCGCCAGCGTGTACAACGCCATGCCCATCGAGGGCGCCGAGGCTCTGGTGGAGTTCCTGAAGGACTTCGAGGCAAAACACTAAAGCTCTTAAAGGGGGAGCAGGCTCCCCCTTTAGAACCCCCACCACCAGTTGACCTCGGTCACTGGTGTCGCCGTCCAAGACGGCTGGGTCAGGGTATTTTTGCCACGGAAATCGCGGCAAAAATGATTAAAATCATTCGCGTCCTGCGGGCCGCGAAATTGAGCCAGGCTTCACCCCTTCACATTCTGTATAAGATAAGGAGAATATTACCATGCGTATTCTTGTTACCGACGGTATGGATGCCTCCGCCGTGGCAAAGCTGCGTGCAGACGGTTTTGAAGTAGTTGAGCAGTTCTATGAGCCCGATGAGTTGGGCGCAGCGCTCCGGGATTTCGATGTGGTCATCATCCGCAGCGCCACCAAAATCAAAGAGCCCCAGATCGACGCGGCCAAGGGTGGCCGCTTGAAGGTCATCATCCGCGCCGGTGTGGGCGTGGACAACATCGCCGTGAAGTACGCCGAGGAAAACGGCTTCGTGGTGAAAAATACGCCCCGCGCCTCCTCCAACGCTGTGGCAGAGCTGGCCATCGCCTTGCTCTTTGCCTGCGCCCGCAATATCTCCATCGCCGGCCACACCATGCGTGAGCAGAAGTGGGAGAAGAAGGCCTACTCCAAGGGCTTCGAGGTCTCCGGCAAGGTGGTGGGCGTCATCGGCTACGGCCGCATCGGCCAGATGGTGGGCCAGAAGTGTCAGGCACTGGGTGCCAGCGTGCTGAGCTATGTAAACCGCCACAAGCCCGAGGGCTGCGAGTGCGATACCATGAAGTTCGTCACACCCGATGAACTCTTCGCCCAGTCCGACATCATCATCCTCTGCGCTCCCGGCGGCAGTAAGCCTCTGGTGGATGATGAGAGCATCGCCAAGATGAAGGACGGCGTGGTGATCGTCAATGTCTCCCGCGGCTCCAATGTGGATGAGAAGGCCCTGCTGGATGCCCTCAATTCCGGTAAGGTGAAGGCCGCCGGTATCGATGTGTGGCTCAGCGAGAAGGACCCCAACTGGGAGCTGGCCGCCCACCCCAATGTTGCCTGTATGCCCCATGTGGGTGCCGGCACCAAGGAGGCCCAGAAGCGCATCGGCGCCGAGCTGGTGGACATCATCGAGTCCCTGTAAACTGTTAAAAAAAGAAGTTGTCTCACTCTCTTTCTCTGTCTCTTTTCAAAAAAGGAAACGGCCACCCTCAGGGGTGGTCGTTTCCTTTGTATTATCGTTAATGTCTTCCCACACGCTCCCAGTCCTCGTACTCCTCGTGGAGCAGGCGGATCTCATGCATATAGGGCGTATCCAACGGATTGGACAGGGGTGCGGTGGCCTTGTACTGGGCAAGGCGGGCCTTGGACTTCTCCGGAAGCTGCACCGTACCGGCACCGGCGATACAGCCGCCGGGACAGGCCATGCCCTCCAAAAGATAGCCGTCATATTTACCCGTGCGGGCAATGCGCAGCATCTGGCGGCATTCCCGCAGACCCTCGGCGCTGACGGACTTGACCTCACGGTCGGGATCAATGCGATGGATGACCTCAGCCACCGCCGCAGCTACACCGCCGCCGGCGGCAAATCCACAGCCGGGGGCACTGGCCTCGTAGTAGGCGGGCTCGTCAGGGATCTCAGAGAACTTGATCTCCTTGGCCTCAAACATACCGCGGAGTTCTTCAAAGGTGATGACGAAGTCCACCTCGCTGCGCACCGTGCGGCGGCTGGCCTCCAGCTTCTTGGCGGCACAGGGGCCGATGAAGGCGATCTTACAGCCGGGATTGCGGCGCTTGTGGAGGCGGGCGGTCAGCACCATGGGGGTCATGGTCATGGAGATATAGGGGGCCATACCGGGAAACTCCTTCTTGGCCATAACAGACCACGCAGGACAGCAGGAGGTGGCCATGAAGGGCTGCTTATCCGGCACATCCCGCAAAAATTCCTCGGCCTCCTCGATGGCGCACAGGTCGGCGCCCACCGCCACCTCTTCCAGCGCGGCGAAGCCCAGACGCTTCATGGCCTCCTTCACCTGTCCGGTGGTGACATTCTCGCCGAACTGACCCCAGAAAGCGGGGGCGATGATGGCAATGACCTTCTCACCGCGGTTGATGGCGTGGATCAACTGGAACAGCTGTCCCTTATCCACGATGGCGCCAAAGGGACAGTTGACCAGGCACATACCGCAGGAGACACACTTGTCCTGATCGATATGGGCGCGGCCCAACTCGTCGGAGGTAATGGCATCCATGCCGCAGGCCTGCTGGCAGGGGCGCTCGAAGCGGATGATGGCCTGATAGGAACAGGCAGCCTTGCACTTGCCGCACTTGATGCACTTGTCCTGATCGATGACAGCCTTGCCCTTGACAAAAGAAATGGCATCCTTAGGACAGGCATGGGAGCAGTGGTGGGCAAGGCAGCCCTGACACATGTTGGTCACCTCATAATGGGTGGGCGGGCAGGCGTTGCAGGCGTATTTAATAATGTTAATCAGGGGCGGGTCATAGTACTTCTCCGCCACGGCGCTCTGCTCCACGCCGTTGGAGAGCAGAGAGTGCTCGGCGATAGAGCGCAGGGGCAATCCCATGGCCAGACGGATACGCTCGCCCACGATGGCGCGCTCGAGAAAGATGGTATCGCGTGTCTCATCACCGGGCAGGATCTCGTAGGGCAGGCGATCCATACGGGCATAATCCTGTGCATAGGCCATTTTTGCCACCTCGGCAAAGACGCGCTTGCGCATATCGGCGATGTCACAGATGGTGTTTCTCATACAAGTTCCTTTCCTTTATATAAAAGAAAATCAATTCTCTGCAGCAGACTTCTTACCCTTGCGGGAGCGGTGACGGCGGCGACGCTTGGTGCCGGGGGCTGCGTGGCAGATCAGTTCCTCGCAGCGCTGGATATGGGTGTACTGCCGCACCGTTTCCTCACTTAAGGACGGCACCGTCACGCGGCCCCACCACTGACCGTCCTCGGCCTGCGACATGGTAACACGAGTGAGGAAATAGCCGTGGTTCTCACAGCGGAAGGGAGCGTAGTATACCTGCTGGCCGGGTTTGCACCTGCTGTCATAGTTCCAGCGGGAGACGCTGCTGAGCTGGCCGCAGAAGGGGCAGGCAGGCTTGCGGGCAGAGCGGTCGGCGGCGCCGTCCTCGGCCTTTTCAAAGGGGCCGATGCGGCGGCGGGGCTGCTTGGGGAAGGGTTGGGACGAGAAGGTGATATTGCGGCGGCCACGCTTGACCTTCACCGGCTTCCACTCCAGATCCTCCGGCAGAAGATAGCGGCACACCAGAGCAGTGTACATGGCATCGTACAACGCGTCGTGGTAGTCGTAGATAGCAGGAATACCGTGGTAGTCCACGGCGCGCCACAGCGCCACCTGCTGTCCGTCGGCGCCCACAGCGTGGCAGTAGGCACGCTGGAGGTCGTGGAAAGTCTTCATCTCAAAGGTGGGCAGGCGGTAATATTTGCAGTTTTGCTCGATGGCGCGGCGGTCGTCACCGCCCCAGGAGGCGAACTCCGTCTCCTCGCCGCACCAGGCTCGAAACGCCTTCATGGCGCGGGGGAAGGTAGTGCCCTGATCTTTATAGTCCTGCAGCTGAGGCAGCTTGCGGGCACCGATGTCCATTTTGGCGTGGATGACGGGCTTGATATAGGCGTTGAAGCTGTCCACGATGGGGCCGCCCACGCCCTCGATCTTCACCGCACCGATCTGCAGGATCTCGTCGATAGGCTTTTTATCGTAGCCGCGGTTCCACTCTAAATCCAGTATGATCATAGATACTCTCTTTCTATTCTTCACTTACCGCTCTATTCTATGACGGTTTGTCCGTTCCGTCAAGAGGGGAGCAGGACACAGCCTCTTGATTATATCGCATAAAACATACCTTTTCAATGATAGAAAATTTTGTCAAAAACTGTGGCCCTGGGATGGGTGGTTTTCTCTTGACAGAGAGAAATTTTTTGATAGAATATTAGGGATAGAATAATGAATATGAGAGGAGCGCGAACCATGGAATTCCTGATGAAGAATGTTGCGGTGATGATGAACGGAACGACCACCACGGGCGATGTGTTTGTTCGTAATGGCCGTATTGTTTCCATTGGTGCCCCCGCTTCCGCTCCCAACGCTACCGTTGTTGATTTTGAGAATACAGCTGTTGTTTTTCCCGGTTTCGTAGATGTGCATGTGCATCTGCGTGAGCCGGGTTTTTCTTATAAAGAGACGGTGGAGACGGGAACGGCGGCGGCTGCCCGGGGCGGTTACACCGCCGTGTGCGCCATGCCCAACCTCAATCCCGTCCCCGACTGCATGGACAACCTGAAAGTGCAGCTCAGCCGCATCGCCGAGGGTGCCTGCATCGATGTGACGCCCTACGGTGCCATCACCGTGGGTGAACAGGGCGAGACGCTGGCCGATATGGAGACCATGGCACCCTATGTGGTGGCCTTCTCCGACGATGGGCGGGGCGTGCAGAATGAGGATATGATGCGCAAGGCCATGGCTAAGGCCAAGGCTCTGAACAAGATCATCGCCGCACACTGCGAGGATAACGCCCTCCTCTTCGGCGGCTACATCCACGACGGCGTGTATGCTAAGACTCACGGCCATCGCGGCATCTGCTCCGAGAGCGAGTGGGGGCAGATCGCCCGCGACCTGAAGCTGGCCGAGGAGATGGACTGCGCCTACCATGTGTGCCACATCTCCACCCGCGAGAGCGTGGAGATCATCCGTCAGGCCAAAGCCCGCGGCGTGGATGTCACCTGCGAGACGGCGCCCCACTACCTGATCCTCACCGACGAGGATCTGCAGGAGGATGCCCGCTTTAAGATGAACCCCCCCATCCGCAGCGCCGAGGACAGAGCCGCCCTCATCGAGGGCATCGTGGATGGTACCATCGACATGATCGCCACCGACCACGCACCCCACAGCGCCGAGGAGAAGGGTCGCGGTTTGGAAAAGAGTGCCATGGGCGTGGTGGGTCTGGAGACGGCCTTCGCCGCCATGTACACCCATCTGGTCAAGCCCGGCGTCATCACCATGGAGCGCCTTGTGGAGCTGATGCACACGGCGCCCCGCCGCCGCTTCGGTGTGGGCACGGAGCTCAAGGAGGGCGGTGCGGCCAGCTTCACCGTATTTGACTTAAGCCGCAGCTACACCGTTGACCCCGCAGAGTTCAAGACCATGGGACGGGCCACCCCCTTTACCGGCATGGAGCTGTACGGTCGGTGCTTGCTGACCATGAAGGACGGAATGGTCGTATGGCAGGAGGAAACAATATGAAACAGTCTCTGTACACCGTAATCGAGAACAAGATGCTGGCACAGGATGTGTGGCGCATGGTCTTGGAGGGCGACACCTCCGCCATCACCGCACCGGGTCAGTTTATCAATATCAAATTGGCAGGTCATTTCCTGCGCCGCCCCATCTCCATCTGCGACTGGAACGAAAAGACCATCACCATTATCTATAAGGTGCTGGGCCACGGCACGAAGGAGATGACCGCCATGCCCGTGGGCACGGTGCTGAACATCCTCACCGGTCTTGGCAATGGCTTCGACACGGCGCTGTGCGGCGACAAGACGCTGCTTATCGGCGGCGGTGTGGGCGGGCCCCCCATGTACGGCACGGCCAAGCAGCTGCTCTCCGAGGGCAAGCACCCCATCGCGGTGCTGGGCTTTAACAGCAAATGTGATGTATTTTACGAAGAGGAGTTCCGCGCTCTCGGCGTGGAGACCCGCATTGTGACGGTGGACGGCAGCTACGGGCAGAAGGGCTTTGTCTCTGAAGCCTTGGGCGAGGGATACGACTTCTTCTGTGCTTGCGGCCCGGTGGCCATGCTCAAGGCCGTGTCCGATGCCTCCGCCACCTCCGGTCTTCTCAGCTTTGAGGAGCGGATGGGCTGCGGCTTCGGCGCCTGCGTGGGCTGCACCTGCAAGACCAAATACGGCAACAAGCGCATCTGCAAGGATGGCCCTGTGCTGACAAAGGAGGAGGTCGTATGGTGAAGATGAAAGTAAATCTGGCGGGCATCGAGCTGGATAACCCCGTCATCCCCGCCTCCGGCACCTTTGGCTACGGTCAGGAGTTTGCCGAATTGTACGATATCAACTGTCTGGGCACCTTCTCTTTCAAGGGCACCACGAAAGACCCCCGCTACGGCAACCCCACACCTCGCATCGCCGAGTGCCCCTCGGGTATGCTGAACTCGGTTGGTCTGCAGAACCCCGGCGTGGACAAGGTCATCGCCGAGGAGCTGCCCGCTTTGAAGAAGATTTTCCATAAGCCCGTGATGGCCAATGTCAGCGGCTTTTCCATCGAGGACTATGTCTACACCTGCCAGAAGCTGGACCGCGAGGATCAGGTGGGCTGGCTGGAGGTGAACATCTCCTGCCCCAATGTCCACAACGGCGGCATGGCCTTCGGCGTTGACCCGGTGGCCGCAGCCGAGGTGACGGCGGCGGTGAAGGAAGTGACCACCAAGCCGGTGTTCATGAAGCTCAGCCCCAATGTGACGGATATCGCCGCCATCGCCCGCGCCTGCGAAGAGGCCGGCGCCGACGGCATCAGCCTCATCAACACCCTTTTGGGTATGCGCATCGACCTCAAGCGCCGCGCTCCCATTCTGGCCAACAAGATGGGCGGTATGTCCGGCCCCGCCGTGTTCCCCGTAGCCCTGCGCATGGTCTATCAGGTCTATGAGGCGGTGAAGATCCCCATCATCGGCATGGGCGGCGTCAGCTCTGCCGAGGATGTCATTGAGATGATGCTGGCAGGCGCCACCGCCGTGGAGATCGGCGCAGGGAATCTTGCCAACCCCTTCCTCTGCCGCGACATCATCGACTCTCTCCCCGCAGTCTGCAAACAGTACGGAATCGAATCTCTGGAATCTATCATAGGAGGCGCACACCATGGGTAAAGATGTGATCATCGCGCTGGATTTTGACAGCCGCGAAAAGACTTTGGCTTTCCTGGACCTGTTCACCCAGGAGAAGCCCTTTGTAAAGATTGGCATGGAACTCTACTACGCCGAGGGTCCCGCCATTGTGAAGGAGATCAAGGCCCGCGGCCACAAGATCTTCCTGGACCTGAAGCTCCACGATATCCCCAACACCGTGAAGAAGGCCATGGCCGTACTGTCCGGTCTCGATGTAGACATGACCAACCTCCACGCCGCCGGAACCCGCGCCATGATGGAGGCAGCGTTGGAGGGTCTGACCCGCGCCGACGGCACCCGTCCCCTGCTGATCGCCGTGACGCAGCTGACTTCCACCACCGAGGAGCGCATGAAGGCCGACCTGCTGATCGACAAGAATCTGGACGATGTGGTAATGCACTACGGTAAGTGTGCCGCCGAGGCAGGTCTGGACGGCGTGGTGTGCTCCCCTCTGGAGAGCGGCAAGGTGCACGAAACCTGCGGTGAGAAGTTCCTCACCGTTACCCCCGGTGTCCGTTTCGCCGATGGCGATGTGGGCGATCAGGCCCGCGTCACCACCCCTGTAAAGGCCAAGGAGATCGGCTCGGACTACATCGTGGTGGGCCGTCCCATCACGCAGGCTGAAGATCCCGTGGCGGCCTATCGCCGCTGCGTGGCAGAATTTGTCGGATAAAGGAGAGAGAGATGGAGAAAATCAAAATTCAGATCGCGAAGGACCTCTTGAAGATCAAGGCCGTGTTCTTCCGTCCCGAGGAGCCCTTTACCTGGGCCAGCGGCATCAAAAGCCCCGTGTACTGCGACAACCGCCTGACCCTCACCGCACCTGAGGTGCGCAACGATGTGGAAAATGGCCTTGCCGAGGTGGTGCGCCGCTTCTATCCCGAGGCTGAGGTGCTGATGGGCACATCCACCGCCGGTATCGCACACGCCGCCATCGTGGGACACATCATGGGTCTGCCCATGGGCTATGTCCGCAGCGGCAGCAAGGATCACGGCCGCCAGAACCGCATCGAGGGTCGCCTGGAGGCGGGCCAGAAGGTGGTGGTCATTGAGGATCTTATCTCCACCGGCGGCAGCTGCATCGAGGTGGTGGAGGCGCTCCGCGAGGCGGGCGCAGAGGTGCTGGGCGTTGCCAGCATCTTCACCTACGGTATGCAGAAAGGCCTTGACCGCATGGCCGCTGCCGATGTGAAAAACATTAGTTTAACTGACTTCGACACCATCGCACAGGTGGCGGCGGAGGAAAATTATATCAAGCCTGAGGACATTGACCGCCTGCTGCGCTTCCGTGCCAATCCCTCGGACGAGAGCTGGATTAAAGGAGGAAACTAAAACTATGAGAAGCCTGATCGACATTATGCAGATGACCACCGCCGAGATTGACGAGCTGGTGGCCCTGGGAACCGACATCATCGACAATCCCGAAAAGTACGCACACAAGTGCGACGGCAAGATCCTTGCCACACTGTTCTTTGAGCCCTCTACCCGTACCCGCCTGAGCTTTGAGTCCGCCATGCTGTCTCTGGGCGGTCAGGTGCTGGGCTTCTCCGAGGCCTCTTCCTCCTCCGCCGCTAAGGGCGAGAGCGTGGCCGACACCATCCGCACCGTTGGCTGCTATGCCGACATCATCGCCATGCGTCACCCCAAGGAGGGTGCTCCTCTGGTGGCTTCCATGAATACCACTGTTCCCGTCATCAACGCAGGTGACGGCGGCCACAACCACCCCACCCAGACCCTCACCGACCTGCTGACCATCCACCACGAGAAGGGTCACTTCGACAACCTGACCGTGGGCCTCTGCGGCGACTTGAAGTTCGGCCGTACCGTCCACTCCCTCATCGCTGCCATGTCCCGCTACAGCGGCACCAAGTTCGTCCTCATCTCCCCCGAGGAGCTGAAGGTCCCCAGCTATGTCAAGGAGACCTACATCAAGAACAACAACATCCCCTACGAGCAGACCACCGATCTGGAAGCTGCTATGCCTCAGCTGGACATCCTGTACATGACCCGCGTGCAGCGTGAGCGCCTCTTCAACGAGGAGGATTACCTGCGCCTGAAGGATAGCTACATCCTGACTCCCGAGAAGCTGAAGAACGCCAAGAAGGATCTGACCATCCTGCACCCCCTGCCCCGCGTCAACGAGATCTCCGTGGCTGTGGACGATGATCCCCGCGCCGCCTACTTCCGCCAGGTGCGCTATGGCCGCTACATCCGCATGGCTCTGATCCTGGAGCTGCTGGGTCTGAATAAGTAAGGGAGGTAACTGAACTATGACTATCGATGCAATCCGTAACGGTATCGTAATTGACCATATCACCGCCGGTAAGGCTATGGACCTGTACCGCATTCTGAAGCTGGACAAGGTAGATGCCTCCGTGGCTCTGCTGAACAATGTCACCAGCGGCAAACTGGGCCGCAAGGACATCATCAAGATCGACACCCTGCTGGAGCTGGACTGGGATCTGATCGGCTATGTGGATCCCAGCATCACCGTCAACATCATTAAGGACGGCGAGCGCGTGGAGAAGCGTCAGCTCAAGCTCCCCGAGGTCATCCGCGGCGTGGTGCGCTGCAAGAATCCCCGCTGCATCACCTCCGTGGAGCAGGAGCTGCCCCAGATCTTCGATCTGACCGACGCTGCCAAGCATGTGTATCGCTGCCGCTACTGCGAGACCAAGGCTGAGATGTAAAAGCAATAAAAAAGCCACCCGACCGGGTGGCTTTTTTGCTCTTTTCAGGACAAAGCTAGAGGAAAACGCCCTCTTTGTGAAAGGGGGGAGTTTCCCAATGGAATACATCACCGAAATCGTGGTGGCGACGCTGGCACTGGCCGGTACCCTCTCCGGTTCATTCATCGCCCACCGCCACTCCACATCGCTGGTGCTCTATCGTCTGGAGCAGTTGGAGAAAAAAGTGGCCGCCCACAATAATCTGGTAGAGCGCACCTATCGTCTCGAAGAGCAGGAGGCGGTGCTGACCGAGCGTCTGAAGGCGGCCAACCACCGCATCGACGACTTGGAGCGGGCATAAAAAAAGCACCCTTGCGGGTGCTTTTTTTATTTACTCCACGCCTCCCCCTCGTCATCGAAGGAGATCTCCACCGTGGTGTTGGCGGTATCCTCAACAGGGCTGAGCTGGCGCTGCAGCGCCGCCAGTTCCTTCATCACCGCCGTCAACTCCCGCAGTTCCTTTACCCCTGCCTCGTCCCGCTCCAACTTTTCGCCAAAGCGCTGACAGGCGCGGCTGAGGCACTGAAGCGCCTGTGTCAGCACCGTGTTCCGGTTCTCTTCCATCAATCGACACCTCCCACCAAAAACGGACGCAAGAGCACTCGGGCAAAGCGATCGAAGCAATCGTCGCAGACATTTTCCCCGTTGATGCGGTGATACTCCTCACCCCGATAGATCTCCCCTCCGCACTGATCGCAGCAGGTGCAAACGCTGTCATAGGAAGTCATCACAACATTCCCCCTTTCAAAAAGAAACGGAAAATGTGGCATTTTGTCCTGAAAAGAGCAAAGGCAAACGGACTCCTTCTTTGACAAAAAAAGAGAGCCTTTCGGCTCTCTTTTTTATCTGATTTCTCCCTGTGGCGTACCGTCCACATACAACTGCACCTGACGGATTCCCTCGGTGCTCAGCAGCGACCGGGCCACAGCCGAAAGCACTGTCTCACGCTCACCCAGCAGCACCATACTCTCACCGGGGATGTTCAGGTGGCACACGCCGCTCTCCATGCGGGCCGTCATACCGGTAAAGCCCTCCGGCAGCAGCGGCAGCAGTTCATCTCTCTCGGGTCCCTCGGCAAGGGCGTCCAGCACCACTTGTGCCGCACTTTCGCCCTCGTACTGGGTCAGCAGACGCTCCTCGCTCTCCAACCGTCCGTTCTCATTGGCAAAATACAGCTTCGCTGTCAGCGTCCGCACCACATCGTCCATGGACGAGAGCAGCACATCGCCTGCCAACAGCAGCTGCTTGCTGCGGTGGGCCACCTCACGGCCATCAGCGGTAACGCGCACGGCATACACGCCCGTCAGTTGGGTCAGACTCAGGGTAATGCAGTAGTCGGCAACCGTCAGCCGCATGCCGCTGAGGAATGAGTAATTCACCGATAGATCCACACAGGCGGTAGAGCCGCTGAGGGACACGCCGCGCAGCTGTACACTCTCGGGCAGAGGAGAGATATACCCCTCTGTACTGTTCATCAGCCGCTCCATCACGGCCTGCACCTGCTCCTCGCGCTCCTCAGGCAGTTCCTCCCAGGGCACAACCGTTTCACTGCTGATGATATCACCGCCGAGGCGGTTCTCCTCCGCCGCCAGGCCGTAGAGGGTCAAACCCTCCACCGGCTCCTCCTTTACAGCGCAGGATGCAAAACTCAGTACCGACAGCAGCATCAGCAAAAGGCAAATCACACGCTTCATGCAATACCACCTCCCTCGCTGCGGGGCAGACGGACAGTAAACACCGTGCCGGCCTGTACGCCCCGGCCATCCACCGTAATGGTGCCGCCCCGGTACTCCACCGCATCCTTGACGATGGAAAGGCCCAGACCCGTGCCGCCCTCGGCCCGGGAGCGCATCTTGTCTACACGGTAAAATCGCTCGAAGATATGGTCGCGGTCCTCTTCGGGGATGCCGATGCCGTTGTCCTCCACGGTAATGACCACTTCCGACCCCTCCACCGTAGCGCGGCTGTGGACAAAGCCGGAATGGGAGGAATATTTGATGCCGTTTTCCATTAAGTTGTAGAGGATCTGATGCACATCGTCCTCTGTGGCGCGGACCACCGCACCCTCGTCACACTCCCATGTAAGTGTGACGCTCTTCTCCCGTGCCACCACCGCCAACATGCGCACCACGCGCTCCATGACGGCGGACACCGCGGTGGCGGTATGCTCATCCACCTGCGGCACGGAGCCGCTGTCAAGGCGGGTCAGCGCCAGAAGATGCTCGGTGATGCGGTTGAGGCGCTGGGCCTCCCGTCCGATGTCGGAGACGAACTCCCGTACGGTAGCGCTGTCCATGTTCTCGGTCTGCAAGATAGAGTCGGACATCAGCTGGATACCGGCCAGAGGGGTTTTCATCTCGTGACTGGCATCGGAGACGAAGCGGCGACGGGCATTCTCCGTGGTGGCCAAACGGTCGGTCAGAGAGTTAAACTCCGCGGCGATCTGGGCGATCTCGTCACTGCCGCGGACAGAGGCACGGGTGGAATATTCACCCTCACGCACCTGTCGGATGGCGGTGAGCAGGTTGGTGATGGAACCCGTCAGCATCCGGCCCAGTGCAAAGGACAGAGCCATGACCAGCGCCGCCACCATCAGTGAGATGGACATCAGGTTCTGCTGGAAACCCTTGAGCAACTCCGCCTGTGCCGTATCGTACTCGTAGACATACACCGCGCCCACGATTTCGTTGTGGTACACCACAGGCTCAGCCATGCGGCTGAAAAAGGCCTGCTCATCATAGGTGCAATAGAAGGCATCGTTGCCCCACAGAGCCTCGGCGATCTCGCTGTAGAAAGCGTACATGCCCACGGCGCCGTTCTCCTTACGGCTGTCGTAGAGGATGCGGCCGGCGGCATCCGTCACCAGCAGGCGGTTCACTCCCGTCTCCGTCATGGAGCTGAGGGCGGCGGAGACATTGTCCACCGTCAGCGTCTCCAAACCGCTGAGATACGACTCAATGAGCTTGACACTGCCCCGCAGGGATGTCTCCTTGGACTTGAACACCAAGTCCTGTGACACCAGCAGCGGGTAGGTGTTCAGCAGCACCAGCACTGCCAGAATGACGCAGATGTAGCTGATGCCGAACTTATTTTGCAGCGTTATCTTCCCCTTGAAAATAGTAACCCACCCCCCAGCGTGTCATGATGTGTGCCGGTTCAGAGGGGTTTTCCTCCAGTTTTTCGCGCAGACGGCGGATGTGGACATCCACCGTGCGGTACTCACCTGCAAAGGAATAGCCCCACACCTGATCCATCAGCGTCTCGCGGCTGTACACGCGCTTGGGATTGCGCATGAGCAGTTCCAAAAGGTCGTATTCCTTGGCCGTCAGCACCACCGTCTCACCGCGGCAGAGTGCAGCCCGCTGCATGGTGTCCAGCGTGATCTGACCCACCGTCAGGAGCGCACTGTTCTCCGCCACAGGAGCGGCAGCAACGCGGGATGCTCTCTTTAAGAGTGCTTTGACGCGTGCTTTCAGTTCCAGAATGTTGAAAGGCTTGGTCACATAGTCATCGGCACCGCAGGCAAAGCCCGCCAGCTTGTCGCTGTCCTCGGACTTGGCCGTCAGCATGATGACGGGCACATCGGAAAAGGTGCGGATCTCCATGCAGGCATCGGTGCCCGATTTACGGGGCATCATCACATCGAGGATGATGAGGTCAAAGTTCTCTTTTCGCGCCAGATCCACGGCCTCCTGACCGTCGTAGGCCACGGCTACCTCATAGCCCTCGTTCTCCAGATTGAATCGGATGCCCTTGACCAGGAGCTGTTCGTCATCCACCACAAGGATCTTCATCGCCATATCCTGCACCTCGTTTCCAAATCTTTTACAATTCCAAAATCTCCCCCCGTTGACGAGCGGGCGGGGATGCCGTATAATAAAGAGAAATAAATTTTATTTGCATTCATTATACCATAAATGGAGAAATTGTCATTATGAAATTGCACCGTTTTACCGCTCTTTTTTTCGCCATCGTCCTGACGCTGATGACGGCTGTTGTTCCCGCCTACGCCGTAGAGGACATTGATATCGATGCCACCGCCGTACTGCTTTTGGATGGCGAGAGTGAGACGGTGCTCTACGAGAAGAACGCCCATGAGCGCCGCTACCCCGCCTCCATCACCAAGGTGATGACGGCCCTGCTGGTGGTAGAGGCCATTGACCGGGGCGAGCTGCGTCTGGAACAGCGCATCACCGCCTCGGCCAACGCCGTAGCCTCCCTGCCCGCCGATGCCTCCACCGCCGGCATCGATCCTGGCGAGACACTGACGGTGGAGCAGCTGCTGTACTGCCTGTTGGTAGTCTCGGCCAACGAGGTGGGCAACATCTTCGCTGAGGAGCTGTGCGGCACCGTTACCGCCTTTGTGGGTGAGATGAACAAGCGTGCCGAAGAGCTGGGCTGCGAGGACACCCACTTTGTCAACACCTCCGGCCTGCCCGATGACAACCACTACTCCACCGCATGGGACATCTGGCTCATCACCCGCGAGGCCATGAAGTACGAGCTGTTCATGACCGTGTGCAACACCAAGGCCTACGCCATCGCCGATGATCCCGCCACGGCCGACATCGACGAGACTCACGAACTCCACTCCACCAATCTGCTGATCTCCAACTGGCGCGCCCTTGGCTACCTCTACAGCGGTGCACAGGGCATCAAAACGGGCACCACCGACGCTGCCGGTCACTGCCTCGTCTCCACCGCCGTCCGCGCCGACCGCAGCCTCGTGTCCGTGATGCTGGGCTGTGAGGCCGTCCCCGATCCCATCAACGGCGGCACCGTGGCCAACACCTTTATCGAGACGCCCCGCCTGTTCGACTGGGGCTTTTCCAACTTCTCCACCCGCACCGTCCTCACCGCCGATGAGATGATCTGCGAGGTACCCGTAGCACTGAGTCAGCAGACCAACTATGTGGTGGTCCGTCCCGCCGAGGACACTACCGCCGTGCTGCCCAACGATCTGGAAGTCGAGGATCTCCAGCGCGTCGTCACTCTTGACCGAGAGATCGTCAACGCGCCCATTATGGCCGGCGACCGTCTCGGTGAGATCACCCTGTGTTACGGCGATACGGAGTATGCCACCGTGCCCCTGCTGGCCATGACGGACATCTCCGCCTCCCGCTTTCTCATTATGAAAACGGGACTTATCAATTTCTTCTCCAACCGTCTCGTCCATATCGCGCTGGTGCTGCTGGTCATTGTCATCATCCTCATTCTCCTCTTCGGCCGCCGCATTATGCAGCGCCGCCGCTACGGCAATCCCCGCAATAAGCGTCCCCGTCACCGCTCTTATCGCGGCCGCCGCTTCTAAGGGGAGGGTCACATGGAACTTCTCTATGAGGATCGCCACCTCTGTCTGGCCATCAAACCCGTAGGCGTCCTGTCAGAAGATCACCCTACACGCCGCTGTATGCCCCAGCTCCTGCGGGAGCATTTTCAGGGGCAGCATCAGCCCACCTCCATCTCCACGGTGCACCGTCTCGATCTCCATGTAGGCGGCGTGATGCTCTTCTCCCGCAACAGTGCCGTTACCGGCAAGCTGACGGGACTGGTGGCACGGCACGAGATCGAAAAAGAGTATCTGGCCATTCTCCGTGGCCGCCCCGAGAAAGAGGAGGACACCCTGACCGACCTCCTGTTCCACGACTCCACGAAAAACAAGAGCTTTGTGGTGCAGCGTGAGCGAAAAGGTGTACGGGAAGCGCGGCTGAGCTACCGCGTATTGGGATACAATGCGCAAGAGGGACTGACGCTGGTGAAGGTTCGCCTCCACACGGGCCGCACCCACCAGATCCGCGTCCAGTTCTCCCACCGCAAGCTGCCCCTGCTGGGGGATATTCGCTACGGCTCCAAGGCCGACTGCTCCCCCGCTCTGTGGTCGCACCATCTGGCCTTTATCCATCCCGTGACGAAAAAGCCTGTATCTGTCACCGCCCCGCCTCCGCATCAGTATCCGTGGACACTGTTTGAAAAGGAAATTTACCAGCCTTTATGATACCATTTATCAAATCCCTCCTGAAAAAACTGAAAAAGCTCCTGCAGTTCCTGCTGAACCCCCGCTTTTTGTTGTGCTTCGGCATCGGCTGGATCATCACCAACGGCTGGGCCTATTTTCTTCTCGGTCTGGGGTCGTTTACCGATGTGGGCTGGATGAAGGCGGTGGCAGGGGCGTACCTTGCCATGCTGTGGTTCCCCTTCACCCCTGAGAAGATCGTCACCGTGGGCATTGCTATCGCCCTTTTGAAGTGGCTCTTCCCCCACGACACCTACACGCTGGGTGTCCTCCACGATATGCGCGTAGCCGCCATCGAGGCCATCCGCCGCGCCCGTGACGAGCGCCGCGCCCGCCGCGAGGAGAACCGCCGCTGTTGGGAGGCTGAACATTCCAAAAAGAAACACCGCTCCGGGGAATAAGTGTATGAAACTCTATCTCAAAAGCATCATCATCGGCCTCGGCGGTGTCTCGCCGGGGCTCAGCGGCAGCGTGCTGATGATCCTGTTCGGCCTGTATGAGCCGGTACTGGATTCGTTGGGTACGCTGTTTCGCAATTTTAAACAGAAGATCCGCTTCCTCCTGCCCATCGTGGCGGGTATGGTGACGGGCGTACTGCTGTTCAGCAAGCTACTCAATTACCTGCTGGAGCATCATGAGGTTCCCACCCGTTTTTGCTTTCTCGGGCTCATTTTGGGCACTGTGCCCCTGTTCTATCAGGAGGTGCGGAAAAAGGGATTTGCATGGTACTATTGGTTGGTGATCGCCGCTGCCTTTGCCGGCGGCATCGCCCTGTTCACCCTCAACGCCGATTCCTTCACACAGGTAACCGCCCCTACCTTGTGGCACAAGCTGGTGCTGGGCTTCGCCGTGGCCACCAGCGCCATCGTTCCCGGTGTTGACCCGGCGGTACTCCTGTCCTCTCTGGGCTTGTATGAACTGTATGTGGCAGCGCTGGCGGAACTGGATTTCGCCATCCTCCTGCCTATGGTCATTGGCCTCGCCGCAGGTGCAGTGGTGGTGTCCTTCCTCATGTCCCGCCTTCTCAGGCGCTTCCACACCGCCGCTTTCTCCGTCATCTTCGGCGTGTTCCTCTCCATGATCCCCAATATGCTGACACCTCAGTGCCGCTTGCCGCTATCCCCCATCTCCATCTGGTATGTTTCGCTGACCGTCATCGGTTTCTGCGTGTCCTTCTTCCTTGGGAGGATTCAAAAAGGATAAAAAGAGAGCCAAAATTGGCTCTCTTTTTTTATATCAATTTTTCAAAATAGAAGAACTCCTCATCCTCCCGCACCTTCCGCATGGTGGCCGAGAGCATCTTATAGGAAGCCTCATTCTCACGGTAGCACTTGGCCACCACCCTGGCAAGCCCCAGCTTGTACAGGCCCCACTCTCCTACGGCGGCGAAGGCCTCGGTGCCGTAGCCCTGTCCTGCATATTCCGGAGCAATGCGGCAGCCCAGTTCCATACCGCCGCGCCAGTCGCCGTTGTAGAGCACCGCCTCACCGATGCACTTATCCTCCAGACGGATGGCAAAGTTCACCGCCAAGCGGGCATCAAAATCGCGGTGCGTCACATCGAGGAAATAGTCCTCCGTCAACTGACCCACCAAGTCTTTGCGGTAGTCATAGCCCCAGTAGCGGTTTCGCTCATCGTCGAGACACAGGGCGTTATAGGCTGCTTTGTCTGCCTCGGTAAAGGCGTCCAGCGTCAATCGGGCGGTTCTCAAGGTAGGGATCTCCTCAAGGCTATCCAACTCATTGCCCACGGCGAAACAGAGTTTTCCCGCCCGCTCAGTGGGGAGATACTGCATTTTGGAGGTGCGCAGGCCCTTGTCCTGTCCGTCATCCTCCCGATTGATCCACAGGCAGTCATCGGCATAGTACCCTGCAAAAGCCTGCACCATAGTGGGATAGACCCCCGCATGGGAGTAGAGGGCCTTCTCAATATGGCACACCAGCGTGTCGCCGCACTTCTCCGCCAAGGCAATGGCAATCAATTTCCCCTCATAGAGGATGCCGCCGGCGCGAAAAATACCCGTATCAAGGTAGGTAAAAAGGTCCTTAGCCACCGCCAACTCCTTCTTGGCACTCTCGCTCTCCTTGGCAAACTCCGATTCGTAGTCCACCCAGAACTGCTCGATCAAGGCCTGATCCTCCGCCGTCAAGGGCAGGAACTCCGCACCCTCGTGATTTTTGCGAAACTTGTTGATATGGTTGCGCTGACCACTGTAGCGGCGGCCCTCAAACTTGGCAAGGTCTTGGGAGAGATAGATATAGTCCCGCCACGACCACTCGTTGGTGATGCTGACCTTGGCATAGCGCATGGCCATACGGCAGCCCTGGCTCTCTGGCACCACAGAGAACACGGGGCGCTGTCCCAGCTCGCGGCAGTGATCCTCCACCGCCAGCAAGCCCTTCTCCACGCTGCCGTTGGGGCCGGGGATGGGGAAATCGTACATGACTCTGCCGTGGATGGTATTGCGGATAATGAGACAGTCCTCCACGATGGTATACTCGCTGTGGAGGGTGTGCTGCCACATGTATTTCACGCCTACGCTATACTCGCACAGGCGATAGGTGCAGTGTTCATAATAGGGTCGTAGGATGAGAAAATCCTCGGCGGTGATGGGACGAAAGGTCAGCATGGGGAATCCTTCTTTCTTTGGTATGCTGTTAGTTTACCCCATATTTTAGCATTTCTCTGCTGTAAATGCAACAATGACAGGATTTTTGCGGGGGAGGCATCTCCTGCTAAAGAGGCTTGTCATAAAATTTTTCGTAGTGTTGCCCAAAACAAGGTAACAAACAACCATTTTTTCAGTATAAGTGAAAGCGTATCTTTTTTGCTGTCATTATGCTATACTGAAAGGAGAATGGTGATGAAAAGCGCCAAATACAGCTACTGGCTTTCCGTATCCGACTTGCGTCGTTGCGGTAGTTGCAAGAACTTACAAGGGAAGATTTTTACTAAGTCTTCTTCTAATCCCTTAAGCGACTCCTTTTTCCCTTTAAAGCCTCCGCTACACCCACTATGCCGCTGTAAAATTGTGCAGATGGATGCAAAGCGAGCAGGAACCGCTACGAAGAACGGTCTTTCTGGAGCGGATTGGTGGATAAAAACTTTCGGCCATTTACCTTCCTACTACATAACTAAAAATGAAGCAAAGGAACTTGGCTGGGTCTCCGCTTTAGGAAATCTCCGGAAGGTTGCACCCGGAAAAATGCTCATTGGCGGTGTATTTTTTAATAAAAAACAACAATTACCCGCCGCAGCGGGGCGCATCTGGTACGAGGCAGATATTAATTATGATGGTGGTTTCCGTGGAACTGATCGAATCCTTTATTCCAATGACGGATTGATTTTTGTTACCTACGACCACTACAGAACATTTATTGAAATTATCTAAGGAGGCAGCAATATGAATAGAGGTTGGTATGTGACGGATGGATTTCCCTATGTGCTGGATATGACCGGTTGCTGCGATTGGGGCGATTTCCATGACCGTATTCGGAAATTGTTTGCCTTCCCTGACTATTACGGTGAAAACTGGGCCGCCATGTGGGATTGCCTGACAGATTTATTTGGTTCTTCTGACAGCGGTGAAATTATCGTCCGCGGCACTGATACCATGCCTGAAGACATGAAAGAGGACATAGAAACGCTGAAAGAGATTTTTAACGATCTCCATGCAGAATTCCCCGGTATTGTCTGCCGATTCGAATGAGGTATGTTGACGGGCGGTTAATAACCGCCCCTACAACATTCCAAGAAGCCCTCAATTCCTAATTATTCCTTGTTAATTTCCCAAAAACCTCTTGCAATCGGCACAAATTGCGATTATACTGTAGTTGTCTTATTATGCGTTATTGCGGCCACTCCACTACTCTGGCCGCCGTGGCGTAACAATTAAGGAGGAAGTTCCGCCCATCACCGGCGGTGCGGCAGTGTGGAGACCTGTCGTAAAGCAGACCGTGGAACATCGATCTGCAAGGCGGCGCGCGCGGAGGCGGCGCAGCTACGGTGAATACGAAATGGCAAAGGTATTGCTGAAGAACCTGAAGAAGGTGTATCCCAACAGCGAAGCACCCAAGAAGCCCAAGAAGGGCGAAGAGGTCAAGAAGACCAGCCTGCAGATCACTGACGAGGGCGTCGTGGCCGTGCAGGAGTTCAACCTGGAGATCGCTGACCGCGAGTTCATCGTGCTGGTCGGTCCCTCCGGTTGCGGTAAGTCCACCACGCTGCGCATGGTGGCCGGCCTTGAGGACATCTCCTCCGGCGAGCTGTGGATCGGCGATAAGCTGGTCAACGATGTGGAGCCCAAGGATCGCGACATCGCCATGGTCTTCCAGAACTACGCTCTGTATCCCCATATGACCGTGTACGAGAACATGGCCTTCTCCCTGAAGCTGAAGAAGGTTGACAAGGCTGAGATCGACCGCAAGGTTCGCGAGGCCGCCGAGATTCTCGACATCACCCAGTACCTGGATCGCAAGCCCAAGGCTCTGTCCGGCGGTCAACGTCAGCGTGTGGCCATCGGCCGCGCCATCGTCCGTGACCCCGCCGTGTTCCTGATGGACGAGCCCCTGTCCAACCTGGACGCCAAGCTGCGTAACCAGATGCGCGCTGAGATCATCAAGCTGCGCCAGCGCATCAACACCACCTTTATCTATGTTACCCATGACCAGACCGAGGCTATGACTCTGGGCGACCGTATCGTCATCATGCGCGACGGTTTCATCCAGCAGATCGGCACTCCCCAGCAGGTCTTCGATCATCCCGCCAATCTGTTCGTGGCCGGCTTCATCGGCACTCCCCAGATGAACTACTTCGACGGCCACCTGAGCGTGGTGGACGGCAAGTATGTGGTCAGCGCCAACGGCACCACCGTGGAGCTGAGCGCCGACAAGCAGGAGCGCCTGAAGGCCAACAATGTCCCCGAGCAGGATGTGATCCTGGGCGTCCGTCCCGATCACCTGACCCTGTGCGACAACGGCATCAAGGGCAAGGTGGATGTCAGCGAGCTGATGGGCTCCTCCGTGCACCTGCACATTGATGCCGAGGGCCGCGATGTGATCGTCATCGTTCCCACCAACGGCGAGGCTACCTCCTTCCCCATGGGCACCGAGGTCAACCTGACCTTCGCTGGCAATGTGGCACATGTCTTCTCCAAGGAGACCGAGAAGAACCTGGAGTTCTGATTGACAAATTCACAAAAAGAAGAGCGCGATGCGCTCTGCTTTTTTATTCACTCAAACCGACAGACGATCCCGGGACAGCGTTTGTCGTGGAGGTCGGCAAAGATTTCTTTTAAATCTTCCAGTTCCTCCTGCATTTCCTTGGGCATGGTGGCCGCGCCGCGGACAATAATCTCGCCGCTGTCGTCTTTTCTGAACAGATCGTTCAAGCAGTCCCACATGGCGTTCCAGTTCTCCCCGTAGTAGTCGGGAAAGGCAAACAGTTTGCGGATGCGGTCGTGGAGGTCTTGCCAATCACGGCAATCGGTGAGGTCAAGAATGTAGGGGAACCCCTCAGTCACATACCAGCCTTTGTTCATATTCCTTCCTCCTCAAATAATCTCAACAAAAGTTTTGTAGTGGTCATAGGTAGCAAAAATTAATCCATCATTTGAATAAACAATTCTATCGTTGCCACGAAAGCCACCATCATAGTTGATATCTGCCTCATACCAAATTCGTCCCGAAATTGTTGGCAATTGCTGCTTTCGATTTTCAAATATGCCACCTTCTATCATTTTTCCGGGTGCCATTCTCTTTAGATTTCCTAATGCAGGAATCCATCCTATTTCTTCAGCATCATCTCTACTGATGTAATAGTCCGGCAGATGTCCAAACTTTTTAATCCACCAATCCGCCCCCGAAAGACCTCTCTTCGTCGCTGTTCCTGCGTGCTTAGCCTCCATCTGCACAAGTTTGCAACGGCACAGATTATGTAGTGGAGGTTTCACAGGATTAAACGAATCGCTCCTCAGGTTCGATGAATCCTTAGTGTAGACTTTTCCTTGCAATCTCTTGCAAGAAACGCAACGCCTCGCGTCCGGTATCGAAAGCCAATACTTGTACTTAGCACTTTTTATCGCCATTGTTTTCTCCTTTCAGTATAACACAATAGAAATGAAAAAGATATGCTTTCATCTATACTGAAAAAAGAGTTGTCTGTTGCCTAAAATAAGGCAATAGCATGTTTTATTTTCCTGAACCCCCACACTAAAAAGCAGAGCGCGATGCGCTCTGCTTTTTCTCACACCACATCAATTTTCGATTTCTGCTGCATTTCCTCCACTGCCTGCTCCATCTCAGCAAAGCTGCTGATATCCTTCATCTGCAGCAGCGTCTGCACCCGTGGCGACAGGTCGTAGTAGTACTGATAGGCCCGTGCATCGTTGTTCAACACATCCTCCAGCGTGGTCTTGCCCTGATAGCTCATAAAAACACCTCCATACACATAGTGTGCGTGGAGGTGCGTTTAATTATTAATTGTCAATTGTTAATTCTTTCCCGTCCAGCGCGGCATAGGCCAGCTTCTCCCCCTCGTAGCGCAGCTTCAGGGAGAAATAGGGGGTATCGCTCTCGTGGATGCGCTCTAAGAAGAGCTTATCCCCCGCCCACAGGGGCAGCTGATACAGCGCATCCTTGTGGATCCACTCCAGATCACCCTCGTTGCACTCGATGAGCTCGCCCTCATAACCCGTGGCGGTGAACACGAACATATACTCCGTCTCCCACTCACTGGAGAGGAATGTCACCAGTCCGCGGCAGCGATAATCGGTGAGTCTCAGGCCCGTCTCCTCCAGTGTCTCGCGGACAACGCACTCCTCGGGGCTCTCGTCCATCTCGAACTTGCCGCCCACGCCCACCCATTTGTCGTGGTTGAGGTCGTTCTCCTTCTTCACCCGATGGAGCATCAGGTATTCACCCTTGGGATTTTCAATATAGCACAGTGTAGACAAATACATCGTCTTTCATCCTTCCTCGTTTCATTCCCGCCCACTATACCACAGGTATTGCCGTTTGTAAAGAACTGCGAAGAAACCGTAAAGTCTCAGAAATACACGGCAAAAATCCTCCACCCTCTTGACATTGATGCGAAAACTTGATACACTACCAAAGGTGTTTATGAAAACGATACCGCAACCGTTTTCAGTACCAAATTTTGCCATGAAAGATGCAGGATACGGCCGTGACCATTAAAGATATCGCCCGTCTCAGCGGCGTCAGTGTCACCACTGTATCCCGCGTGTTGAACAACCGTCCCGATGTGAGCGACGAGAGCCGCCGCCGCGTGGAGGCGGTCATCCAGAGCACCAACTACATCCCCAACAACTCCGCCCGCGAGCTGGTGCGCACCGATTCCAACAACATCGGTCTTGTGGTTCGCGGTGTAAGTAACCCCTTCTACACCGACATCATCCATGCCATCGAGTCTGCCGTCACCGATGCCGGCTTCACGCTGGTGATGCAGCAGATCGGCTCGGACAAAGACGAGGTGGGCCACGGAGCCGTCATGCAGCGGGAAAAGCGTCTGCGGGGCATCATCTTCTTAGGCGGCCGCTTCGACTATACGGCTGAGGACTTGTCCTCCATCACCGTTCCCTTCGTCTGCTGTTCCTACACCAACCCCTACGGCACGCTGAAAGACGAAGGCTACTCCTCCGTCTCCATCGCCGACGAGGAAACGGCCCATGAGGCTGTGCAGTATTTGATCGCACAAGGACACAGTCGCATCGCCGCTCTCATTACCAATCCCCATGACCGCTCTATCAGCCAGCTGCGCTACGAAGGCTACCTCCGTGCACTGGACGAGGCCGGTCTTTCCCCCGCCGCCGTACTGTGCACCGACAGCTACGATATCCGCGGCGCTTATGAGTCTATGAAAGCCGAGCTTGCCCGTGACGGCGGCGGCGACTTCACAGCCCTGTTCGCCATCTCCGACAATATGGCCATCGGTGCTATGCGCGCCCTGCGGGACGCAGGCCGCACCATCCCCGATGACTGCTCCGTCATCGCCATCGACGGTCTGGAGTTCTCGGCCTACATCGAGCCGCCCCTGACCACCCTTTGTCAGCCGATGGAGGAGATGGGTCGCGAGAGCGTCAGACAGCTCCTGTATTTAATGGACGGTGGCACTGAGCATCGACAGATGCTGCTGAGCACCACTCGCCGCCGCGGTGCGAGTGTGCGCAAACTCATTTGATTTTTACAGTAAGACTGTGAAAATATAAAGAAGAAACGAAAATTTTTTAAAAGGAGATTATCAAAGTATGAAAAAGTTTCTTGCTCTGATGCTGGCCCTGGTCATGGTTCTGGGTCTGGTCGCTTGCGGCGAGAAGGCTCCCGCTGCCGATGAGGGCACCGAGGCTGCCGGCCGTGTTTACTGGCTGAACTTCAAGCCCGAGTCCGACGAGGCTCTGCAGAACATTGCCAAGCTGTACACCGAGAAGACCGGTGTGCCCGTCAAGGTCGTGACCGCTGCTTCCGGCACCTACAACGACACCCTGACCTCCGAGATGGATAAGGACGAGGCTCCCACCATGTTCGTCGTCGGCAACACCGCCGCTGTGAACACCTGGGGCGAGTTCTGCTACGATCTGTCCGGCACCGATGTGTTCAACGAGCTGAACACCGACGCTTACATCCTGAAGGATGCTGAGGGTAAGGTCTGCTCCATCGGTTACTGCTATGAGTGCTACGGCATCATGGTCAACAAGGCTCTGCTGGCCGAGGCTGGCTATGCCGTTGAGGACATCACCAACTTCGATTCCCTGAAGGCTATCGTCGAGGACATCACCGCCCGCAAGGACGCTCTGGGCTTCTCCGCTTTCACCGCTGCTGACATGGATTCCTCTTCCTCCTGGCGCTTCACCGGCCATGTTGCCAACCTGGAGTACTACTGGGAGAGCATTGACGCTCCCGAGGCTTGGACTTCCGTTCCCGCTGAGCTGACCGGCGCTTACATGGATAACTATCGCAACCTGATGGATCTGATGTTCGCTAACGGCACCGTCGCCCGTACCGATCTGGCTACCGGCGGTCACGATGCTACCGCTGAGTTCAAGGCCGGCAAGGCCGTGTTCCATCCCCAGGGCAACTGGGAGTGGGCTTCCCTGTCCGAGGTCTTCACCGCTGAGGATCTGGCTATGATCCCCTACTACTCCGGCGTCGAGGGCGAGGAGAATGTGGGCCTGAACTGCGGTACCGAGAACTACTGGGCCGTCAACGCCATGGCTTCCGAGGACGACATCAAGGCCACTCTGGACTTCATGTACTGGCTGGTTACCGACGCTGAGGCTTCCGCCCTGGCCGTCGAGACCTTCGGTGTTATGCCCTACACCAAGGCTGTTGCTTCCGCCAACCCCTTCCTGGCCATGGCTAACGAGCTGGCCGGCGCCGGCAAGGCCAACATGTGGTGGGCCACCAACTATCAGCCCGATGTTGACAACTATCGCGCCGCTCTGGTCTCCGCTCTGAACGAGTACAACGCCGATCCCACCGATGCTAAGTGGGAGGCCGTTGAGACCGCTTTCGTTGCCGGTTGGGCTACCTGCTACGCCAATGTCAACGGCTAATTAAGCTTTGACATAACATAGCAAAACGCGTATACTAAGGGGGCGGGCTTTACGCCCGCCCCCTTTTCATCCCTCGAAACGCTGTTTCTCGGTCTTCGAGGGGTGACACAATTGACCCTTATCAGGTTCAATTGTGTTTTGCTTTTATAGGCGAAAGACACCCTTGCGGGTTTCTTTCGCACGCCCTTCCCCTGCGCAAACATTATGCATCATTCATTAAATACGAGCCCTACCGCCGCACGAGGCAGCAGGGCTCACAGACATATTTTTATCATTTTTACCGGGGAGATGAGATCTGACAATGAAGCGCAAACGCGATGAATCTGCGGTCAACGGTAAGCTCCTGCGTCGGCCCATCCGCCGTTGGTTCCCCCTCTTCATGGGACCCATGGTGGCGGCCTTCTGCATTGGCTTCGTCTGGCCCTTCCTGCAGGGCATTTACCTGTCCTTCTGCCAGTTCAAGATCACCAAGAACGCCAAGTTCGTGGGACTTGAGAACTACATCCGCGCCTTTTCCGACCAGTCCTTCGGCCGTGCCTTCTGGTACACGGCTCTGTTCACAGTGGTGACGGTAGTCCTCATCAATGTGCTGGCCTTTGCCGTAGCCTATGCCCTGACCCAGAAGATGAAGGGTGCTAACCTGTTCCGTACCGTCTTTTTCATGCCCAACCTGATCGGCGGCATCGTTCTGGGCTATATCTGGTCCATGATCTTCGACGGTATCCTCTCCAAGTTCAATACCTCCATCCTGCTGGAGACCCGCTACGGTTTCTGGGGTCTGGTGATCCTGTTGTGCTGGCAGCAGATCGGCTACATGATGATTATCTACATCGCAGGTCTGCAGGCTGTCCCCGAGGATATGCTGGAGGCTGCCCGTATTGACGGTGCCACCCGCTGGCAGACTCTGTGGAAGGTCACCATCCCCAATGTGATGCCCTCCACCACCATCTGCACCTTCCTCACCCTCACCAACGGCTTCAAGCTCTATGACCAGAACCTGGCCCTGACCGACGGTCTGCCCTTCATCATCAACCCCGACGGCAGTACCATCAAAACCACGGAAATGCTGGCGCTGAATATCGTCAGCACCTTCAACGGTTCGGGACTCCACTCCCGCGGTACGGCACAGGCCAAGGCCGTGTTGTTCTTCATTCTGGTGGCCGCAATGGGCCTTATCCAGCTCCGTGCCACCCGCAGTAAGGAGGTGCAGCAGTAATGGCAAAGCGCAATTCCCGCAGTAAGGCAGTGCTGTCTGCCTTCTTCGCCGTCATCTGTGTGGTCTATGTGATCCCCGTGTTCATGGTGCTGATGAACTCCTTCAAGTTCAACACCTTCGTCAAGACCGCTACCTTTGCATGGCCCTCCGGCGAGATGTTTGCCGGCTGGGAGAACTTCATCAAGGGTATGACCTTCGGCAACTACCCCTTCTATAAGTCCGCCCTGTACTCCCTGGTCATTACCCTGCTGGGCACACTCCTGATCCTGCTGTTCACCTCCATGGCCGCATGGTACATCTCCCGCGTGGACAGTGCGCTGTGCCGCGCTGTGTATTTTGGCTGTGTCTTTTCCATGGTGGTCCCCTTCCAGATGGTGATGTTCACCCTCTCCCGTACCGCCGATAAGCTGGATCTGAACACCCCCTGGACCATCCCCGTCATCTATCTGGGCTTCGGCGCAGGTCTGGCGGTATTCATGTTCGTGGGCTTCGTCAAGTCCATCCCCCTGTCCATTGAGGAAGCGGCCGCCATCGATGGCTGCGGCCCGGTGCGCACCTACTTCAATGTGGTGGTTCCCATGCTCAAGCCCACCCTTATCTCCGTGGGTATTCTGGAGATCATGTGGATCTGGAACGACTACCTGCTGCCCTATCTGGTGCTGGACATCAACGAGTACCGTACCATCCCCATCCACATCCAGTACCTCAAGGGCAGCTACGGCACCGTGGATCTGGGTGCTACCATGGCCCTCATTCTCATGAGCATCATCCCCGTCATCGTGTTCTATCTGTGCTGCCAGAAGCATATCATCAAGGGTGTGGCCGCCGGCGCAGTGAAGGGATGACGCCTTGGCAGAAAATCTTCGATTTTCATGCCAATTACAGCCCACTCAGGGTTCGCTCTGCTCACCCAGCTCCCCCAGAAGGGGGAGCCAAGATTACCTAACATAATTTCAGGAGAAAAGAGAAAAACACTATGGAACGTTCTGCAGGTATCCTGCTGTCGGTGTCCTCCCTGCCCTCGCCTTACGGCATCGGCACCATGGGCAAGGCCGCTTACGATTTTGCCGATTTTCTTGCCGCCGCCGGTCAGAAATACTGGCAGCTGCTGCCGCTGGGCCCCACCAGCTATGGCGACTCCCCCTACCAGAGCTTCTCTACCTTCGCCGGTAATCCCTACCTCATCGATCTGGATATGCTCATTGAGGAGGGTCTGCTGAAGGAGAACGAGGTGAAGAGCCGCGACTGGGGTAGCAATGACCGCGCCGTGGACTACGGCAAGGTATACGAAAACCGCTTTGCTGTCCTGACCCTCGCCAAGGAGCGTGGCTGGGACAAGTACGCCGAGGAGATTGCCACCTTCAGCGCCGAGAACAGCCGCTGGCTGGGCGAATATGCCCTGTACATGGCCTGCAAGCGCCACTACGGTATGTGCGCCTGGACAGAGTGGCCCGATGACATCCGCCTGCGCAAGGAAGATGCCATGGCCGCCCACCGCGTAGCCCTCAAAGAGGACATGGAGCTGTTCATCTTCATCCAGTTCCTCTTCTTCCGCCAGTGGAACGCCCTGCGGGAGTACCTCCACGAGAAGGGTATTCAGGTCATCGGCGACCTGCCCATCTATGTGCCGCTGGACAGTGCCGATGTGTGGGCCGAGCCCCAGTTCTTCCAGATGGACGACCAGTGCGTGCCCACCGCCGTCAGCGGTGTGCCGCCGGATTACTTCAGCGCCGACGGTCAGCTGTGGGGTACCCCCCTGTATGACTGGGCCGCCATGAAGGCCGACGGCTACGGCTGGTGGATCCGCCGCATCGACGGCGCCGGCAAGCTCTATGATGTGATCCGCATCGACCATTTCCGCGGCCTCGACGAGTACTGGGCCGTGCCCTACGGTGAGACCACCGCCCGCAACGGCCAGTGGCTTCCCGGCCCCGGCATGGATCTGGTGGGCGCTCTGAACGGCTGGTTCCGCAACCTCAGCTTCATCGCCGAGGACTTGGGCTATCCCACCCCCGGTGTGGCCCGCCTCCTCAACGATAGTGGCTGGCCCGGTATGAAGGTGCTGCAGTTCGCCTTCGACTCCCGCGACTCCAGCAGCTACCTGCCCCACAGCTATCCCCGTCACTGTGTCTGCTACACCGGCACCCACGACAATGCTCCTCTGGAGATGTGGCGTCGTGAGGCAGCCCCCGCTGACATCGCCTATGCCACGGAGTACCTTGGCCTCAGCGAGCGGGAGGGTTTTCACTGGGGCATCCTCCGTGGAGGCCTCGGCAGCGTGGCCGATCTGTTCGTGGCACAGATGCAGGATTATCTGGGTCTGGGTATGGGGCACCGTATGAACACTCCCGGCGAGAGCGCCGGCAACTGGCAGTGGCGTATGCTCCAGGGCGAGGCAAGCGAAGAGCTGGCCTCCAAAATCCGCCGCATGACGGAGAACTACGACCGCTGCGAAAAGCTCCCCCCCGTGGTGGAGGCAGACGAAGCCGAAGCTTCCGAAGAGGAATAATCGTACATAGCAAAAGAGAGAGCCAAACGGCTCTCTCTTTTTTGCGTTGTATGAATGTTATTCAGCGAAGCTTAATAGCTACCCAGGTCAGCGGACTTGTCGCCCTCGACGGAGGCACCGAACTCATAGTCATTGCCGGGGAGGATGGCGTTGAACACCACGCCCAGGATGGCAGCGATGGCCAGGCCGGACAGGGTGATGGCTGCACCGCCCACGGTGAAGGTAATGCCGCCCACGGAGGTGAAGCCCAGACCGGAGACGAAGATGATGGCGGCGATGATGAGGTTGCGGGACTTGGTCAGGTCAACCTTATTCTCCACAATGTTACGCACACCAACGGCGGAAATCATACCGTAGAGGATGAAGCTGACGCCGCCCACGATGGCAGCGGGGATGGAGTTGACCAGTGCATCGAACTTGGGGGAGAAGGAGAGGATGATGGCGAAGTAGGCAGCCAGACGGACGACGCGGGGGTCGTACACCTTGGAAAGGGCCAGCACACCGGTGTTCTCACCGTAGGTGGTGTTGGCGGGGCCGCCGAAGAAGCCGGCCAGAGCGGTGGCCAGACCGTCGCCCAGCAGCGTGCGGTGCAGGCCGGGGTCACCGATGAAGTTCTTTCCGGTGGTGGAGGAGATGGCGGAGACATCACCGATGTGCTCCATCATAGCGGCGATGGCGATGGGAGCCATGACCAGAATGGCGGAGATGTCAAACTTGGCGATAACGAACTGCTGCAGACCAACGAAGTGGGCGTCCTTCACGGCGGTGAAATCCACCTGACCGGCGATGAGGGCCACGATATAGCTGACCACAACGCCCAGCAGGATGGGGATGATCTTGATCATGCCCTTGCCCCAGATGTTGGCGATGACCACCACGGCGATGGCGATGACAGCCAGCCACCAGCAGGTCATGACATTGGAAACGGCGCTGCCGGCCAGGTTCAGACCAATAAGGATGATGATGGGACCGGTGACAATGGGGGGGAAGAAACGCATAACCTTCTTGGCGCCCACCAGCTTGAACAGCAGAGCCAGCACCAGATACAGCAGACCGGCGATGACCACGCCGCCCAGTGCATAGGCCAGTTTCAGCTGAGGATCCATGCCCTCATAGGAAGGCAGGGTAGCCACGGTGGAGAAGCCGCCCAGATAGGCGAAGGAGGAACCCAGGAAGGCGGGCACCTTAAACTTGGTGCAGATGTGGAACAGGATGGTACCCAGACCGGCCATCAGCAGGGTGGTCTGGATGCTCAGGGGCAGGCCGTAGCCCTGCACCAGAATGGGAACGAGAACGGTAGCGCCAAACATGGCGAACAGGTGCTGCAGACCCAGCACCAGCATGCGGGGCGTACCCAGCGTACGGGCGTCGTAGATGGCCTCCTGGCCAAGCTCTTTTTTCATTTGCGATTTTCCTCTCTTTCTTTCAAACATAAAAAAATGACCGATGAAATCATCGGTCAGGGATTACAAACAAAAACACCAATAGAGGGAACGGCAGCGGCGGTGCAGGTGATCGTCAACATCATATCCGTATCCTCCCTCGTGATTTTTCTTGCCCATTATACGAGCCAATTATTAAAAATTCAAGCATTTTCTTTGCTAATCTCTGCCAAATTTTGCAGGTGAGATTTATAGAAAATGCACAAGTGCTAACGCACTTGTGCCTATTAAAAATGCGAGAGGGTCATCCCCTCCTCTCTCGCGCTCTCCCCATGCAAAACTGTGGTTTCTTTCTTGAACAGAGAGCTGTTTGCCTTTGCCGACGCACTTGTGCCGCCCTACAAAACATCCCCCTCTTCTGCCCTTTTGCAGGCAAAAGAGGGGGATAGTCTCCGGTCAACTAGCCGTTCCACCCGATGATTTTGATCAAACGATGGAAGGTGTAGTAATAGGCGCTTGCCGGGAAATCCCGGTAATTGGTGGTGTTGCAGGAGATAAGGTAGTCCACCACTTCTCCGTTCTCGTCAAAGACCACATCGGAAATGATGGTGGTGTGGCGGTGATCGCCGTCAAAGCCCACGATCAGCACATCACCGATCTCACCGGTGTAGTAGCCCGCCTCGGGATCGGCCACGAGGCCGAAGCCCTCATTGTCACAGCAGTAGTCATAGAAGCGGCCCACATTGATCCAGGACAGATCCAGATCGTTCTGGCCGTCCCAGTACCACTCCGCCTCGCCCCGCTCGTCCTCGGGGATACCGCCGGCGAGCAAGACCTGTGAGCCGAAGTTCATGCAGTTGCCGCCCACGGCATCGTAGGCGTACCATTTATCGTTGCGCTTGCCGCAGTACTCGTAGAGGTAGTCAAGGGCAGCGTTGCGGTCGTAGGGGTGCTCTGCCGATAGATGGACCGTGGCATTTTCCCCCCGCGTCAGCTGGCGGCGCTCGATGGAGCGGAGGATATACTCGATATTGGCATCGTACCCACTACCCTCGGCGTAGGTGAAGGAGAAGTAGGGATTATCGTCGGCCTCGTGGTGGTAGAGTGTCAGTTCCTCACCCCGGTCATCGAAGATGAAGATGTGGGGCAGATCGTAGAGAACGGAGTCGGTGTCGGGAGTGGCGGCGAAGCGCATCACCGTATTCTCATTGGCCTCCACACGCAAAAAGCCGTCCTCTTCGGTCACATCGGTGACGGTGAGGGTATAGTCCACAGACTCCATCCGCAGATCGGTCAGACCCAGCTTGCGGATGGTGATCAGCGTGCGGAGGGCGTCGCCGTGGGTATCGGCATCCTCTGCATTGGTGAAGAGCGCATCAAGATCGGGGCTGCCGAACTCTGCCAAGGGGGTATACCACGCGTCCATGAACTCGCCCATAAGGATGGTGTGATTCTCTGTGAGGGGCGCGCCTGCGGGATCGACGAAACCGTTCACCCGGCAGGTAAAGGGCGCCGCCTCGTCGGGGACGGGGTCAGGCCCATCGGGGGCGCTCGTCACGGGAGGCAGGGGGGTGTTCACGTCCTCCACAGGGAGATGGCTCTCGGCCTGCAGCTTGCTCCAATAGCCGTAGCCCAAAGCTGCAATGATGGCCAGCAGGATGAGGATGATGACCACAACGGGCCACACGCGGCGCGTAGATTTTTCCTGTCGCATTGGGGGGTTCCTCCTCTCTTTGCTCTTAGTATACCAATTTGGGCGCGTTGCAAACACGCAACGCGCCCAATCGAAGTTTTTTACTTGGCGTACTCCACGACCTTGGTCTCACGGAGAACATGCACCTTGATCATGCCGGGATACTCCAGCTCGTTCTCGATGCGGCGGGCAAGCTCGCGGGCCAGAATGGTCATCTCGTCCTCGCTGACCTGCTCGGGCTTGACCATCACGCGCACCTCGCGGCCGGCCTGAATGGCGAAACTCTTCTCCACGCCGGGATAGGTACCGGTGATCTCCTCCAGCTTCTCCAGACGCTTGATGTAGTTCTCCAGATTCTCGCGGCGGGCGCCGGGACGGGCGGCGGAGACAGCGTCGGCCGCCTGCACCAGGCAGGCCACCAGCGTCTTGCACTCCACATCACCGTGATGGGCCTGCATGGCGTGAATGATGTCCTCTTTTTCCTTGTACTTGCGGGCATACTCCACGCCGAGAGCCACATGGGTACCCTCGAACTCGTGGTCCAGTGCCTTGCCGATATCGTGCAGGAGACCTGCGCCGTTGGCGGCGTCGACATCGGCACCCAGCTCGGCGCCCATGAGGCCGGCGAGCAGGCCATCTTCGAGACCAATCTGCACGGCATTCACCATGAACTGGTCAAGCTGCTCGGCCGCATGC
>JAZTZR010000010.1:0-8163 GCA_045637545.1 Vescimonas sp.
GGTGTTGGTATTTTATCTTTTATTCTGTTGGGATAATATAAAAAGTGGTTGCGGTATCGCCCAACAGATCGGCGGCTTTGGGCACCAATTTCGGGTCATCCATTGCCCATGTTTCGGAGCCTTGCATGAGAAAATCGCCAAAGTTCCGGTCTGCATACTGAACATAGATATTGTTCCCAAACTGAGGTCTTGTATATCCCGCATCTTCAAAGTCATACAGGAAAATATCCAGCAGGGCATTCATAGGATGACCGTTTTCAGTGCCGTAAAACACATTATCCGAAACGACACACTCGCCGTAGTTGTTGGGCATCATCACCAGAGAACCCTCGGAATAACCATATTTCCCGCTGTCCATGCGTCCGGTATTCCAAACCTGATTGCCGCAGACCTTGACGGAATCCAAATATTTCAGCGCATCGGCAGTGCTGTCCAGACGAATGCCATTTGTATTGACCGTCACATTGTCCAAATAGTGAAAGTATCCGTCTATAGCATCCTTATCGTCAAAATTGTCTCCCTCGTAAGTTACGCTGGAAGTCGCTCCGTCATGGAAATAGTTATTTTGAATGGTGGTGTTTCTGACAATGTTGTAGATACCATCGCCCTGCGGCACAACCGCCGCATCGTCTCCTTCTCTTTTTTCATAGAAGGTAACGCAGCATCCGCCATAGGCAAACTCACAGTTTTGGATGACAGTATTTTGGACTTCCTTCCATGCTTCGGATTCCCAACTGGATTTCATATAGGCACTTCCGTTACAGCGGAAGCTGATATTGTCGAAAACAACATCGCTGGCACGCAGCTGGATAATCCCGTTCAGCTGATATTCCGTAAATTCTATCGAGTGATAGAGTTCTCCGGGATTTCCCTGATCGCAGCGCAGATACAGCGGGCCAACCTCGCCGTTGATCCAATCTGCTTCCGGTTCCAAACGGACAGGGCGGCTGATGATGGTCAAATCCTCCGTCAGGGATTCTTCCAGCGGAAGCAAAGTATCCAAAAGAGTCACGCCCTCTGCTTCATGCTGCCACCAGCCAGTCGCTTCGCAGGAGATATATCCGTTTTCGTTGTAGTATTCGTAGACACGGGGAGTAAGCACCTCGCCGTCATTCAGAACGAGTCTGCTCACATCACGCATATCACGGTAATACTGCCAGATCTTCTTTCCGGTATCATCTTCATAAATAAGATTCCATTTTTCAACACCGGAACCGTTTTCCGTGGATTCCGTAAAAATGGGCTTTTCGCCCTCGCCGTAAGCGGAATATGTAACGCCGTCCACTTTAAGATGCAAGGCCGCTTCATCCGCCAAATAGGGATCCCAGCCAATTTCTTTCATACGAAAAATATCGCCACGACGGAAGAATACAGCATCGCCCGCCTTGAGCAGCGGAGCATCGCCCCAAAAGCCGTTGACTTCCGCTACTTTTTTCAAAGTGCGCCACGCAGTTTCCGGTGTCAAACCATCATTATTATCATTGCCGTCATTGGAAACATAGTAGGCCGTGCCCGTGTAGGTCTCGCCGGGGATGTAGGTATCGGAGTGGACGATCGTGGTTTCCGTGTTCAAGATAGCGTCAATATCCTGCTGCAGTTCAGCTTTCAAGTGGGCATCTTCCTCGGCGGTAAGAGGCGTTGCCGCCGTGGTGTTTTTCGGCGCACTGCCGCACCCTGCCAGCAATCCCGCCAGCAGCATCACAGCAAGGCAAAAACTGAAAATTCTCCTCACTTTCATGTCCTTTCCCTCACTTTTCACCCTTAAAATACCGTCCCACAAAGGGCACGTTTTCGGCCTCAAAACTGCGGCCTTTGAGGTAGTTCAGGATTCCCGCGTCGGTGGGGAAATCGAAGGTCAGCTTGTAAGAATACAGCGCCTGCCGCGTCTCGTTATAGCGGCGGTTGGTATCACCGTGGCCATACTTTCCATCGCCCAAGAGGGGGTGTCCGATGTGTGCAAAACTGGCGCGAATCTGATGGGTGCGGCCCGTTTCGAGACCCACCTCCACCAGTGCCAGCTCCCCCTTCACTTGGAGCGTCTCATAGTGGGTGATGGCGGTCTTGCCCTCGGGCACGGGGCGGTCGTAGACCTTCATCTCCTTGCGCTTTTCATCCTTCACCATAAAGCAGCGGATAGAGCCCTTCGCAGGCTTCGGCGCGCCGAGGGTGATGCAGAGATAGCGCTTGTCGATCTCGCGGTCACGGATTTTCTCGTTTATGATCCGCAGTGTCTCGGCGTTTTTCGCGGCGATGACGATGCCACCTGTGTTGCGGTCAATTCTATTGCAGAGGGCGGGGGTAAAGGCGTTCTCCCACTTGGGGTTCCACTCCCGCTTTTGGTAGAGATAGGCTTGGATGTGATTGATGAGGGTGTTGACCTTCTCCGTCTCGTCGGCGTGGACAACGAGGCCTGGGCGCTTGTCCAGCAGCATGAGGTTTTCATCCTCGTAGACGATGTTCAGCGAGGGCTTAAAGAGGGTCAAAAACATATTGTCCTCGCGGGGCTTATCGAAGAACTCGTCGTTGATGTACAGCTGCAGCACATCGCCTTCCTGCAAGCGCTGATCGCGCTGGGCACGACCACCGTTGCACTTAATGCGCTTTAAGCGGATGTACTTCTGCAGCAGTGCTGCAGGCAAAAGGGGCACAGATTTGGACACAAAGCGGTCTAAACGCTGTCCTGCATCGTTTTTTCCGATGGTAAATTCCTTCATTTCTCGCCCTTCCTCTCCCCTGTTTTTTCGTCGTTTTCCCCATTGTACTGTCGCGGGAAAAAAAAGTCAAATATTTTGCGAAAAATGTTTGACAATCCCGTTCTTTCACGCTATAATACTACGCGTGTCATTGCGAGGTGTATTATGCTTTTGAATGTGAACAAGCTGTTGCATACGCCGGATTCCCAGCAGGAAGTCCGATTTGAGATGGATCTGCACGATCTGGAGTTTGGCGGCAACTACCCCGTGTCCCAGCCGGTCACTGTGGAAGGCCGGATCCGGAACAAGGCAGGCGTCCTGCATTGTTCTCTTCTTGCAAATACGACGCTACATTGTATCTGCGACCGCTGCAACGAACCCTTCACCGCCGAGAAAACTGTCGAGCACTACTGCGTATTGGCGCAGGAGCGACAGAGCGAGGACGATGACGAGATCGTGCTGCTGGAGAATGATACCGTGGATCTGGGCGAAGTGGCTCGCACCGCGTTTGTCCTCGAGATGGATACGAAAACCCTCTGCTCTCCCGACTGCATGGGTCTTTGCCCCGGCTGCGGCGCAAACCTCAATCATGAGGCCTGCCGTTGCAAGAAGGCGGTAGATCCCCGTCTTGCCAAGCTGGCGCAGCTGTTGGAGAACAACTAAGACCCCACGCATTTTTACTATCATAAATATACGGCAAAGCCGTTTTAGACCAAGGAGGTGTAACCATGGCAGTCCCTAAGGGAAAAGTTTCTAAGCAAAGACGCAATAAGCGCCGCAGCTCCGTCTGGAAGCTGACCGCTCCCGCTCTGGTGGCTTGCACCAAGTGCGGTGCTCTGCATATGCCTCACAGAATGTGCCCCGAGTGCGGTACTTACAATGGCCGTCAGGTCAAGGAGATCAAGTCCGCCGTCGCCGAGAAGTAATTTCACATTGTGTCCTTTGTAGGAGGGAAGATTTCGATCTTCCCTCCTTACTTTTTTGTTGCGAATTCCTTTTTTATATGGTAAAATAGTTTGGTTATTATGAGGTAGTATGCCCTATTGTCAAGGAGCTTTGATTTATGAGTACTGTGATCACTTCCATCGACCCCCGCTCCCCTGCTGAGCGTGCGGGTGTGCGCGTGGGTGAAACTCTCCGCGCCATCAACGGCCACACCGTGGTGGATGTTTTGGATTATCGTTTTTACGGCTACGACAGCGAGACTACGCTGACGCTGGAGCAGGACGGTGTAGAGCGCACCGTCACCATCCGTAAAGAAGAGGGCCGCGATCTGGGTCTGAATTTTGAGACATATCTCATCGACCAGATGCACACCTGTGCCAACCACTGCGTGTTCTGCTTTGTCGATCAGATGCCCCCCAACATGCGTCCCTCTCTCTATATCAAGGATGACGACGAGCGCATGAGCTTCCTGTTGGGTAACTACACCACCCTCACCAACCTCTCTGAGCGTGAGGCACAGCGGATCATCGACCTGCACATCAGCCCCATCAATGTCTCCGTCCACGCTACGGATGATGCCCTCCACTGTAAGATGCTGGGTAATAAGCAGGCCAGCCGTTCCCTCGAATATATGCGTGCCTTCGGCAAGGCGGGCATCGTGATGAACGGACAGATCGTGGTCTGCCCCGGCTGGAACGACGGCGATGCTCTGCGTCAGACGCTGGGAGATCTCATGGAGATGAATTTTGCCGCCTGCTGCCTCGTGCCGGTGGGCATCACCAAGTACCGCAAGGGGCTTGCCAAATTAGAGCCTGTCACGAAGGAAACCGCCGGTGCCATCATCGACATCGCCGAGGAGTTCGGAGCAAAGGCTCTGGCCGAGCGGGGCACGCGGATGTTCTTCTGCGCCGATGAACTGTTTTTGAAGGCCGAGCGCCCCCTCCCCGACGAGGAGTATTATGAGGGTTATCGCCATTTGGAGAACGGCGTGGGCCTCCTGCGGAGTCTGGAGGAGGAGTTCCTCTCCGCCCTCAAGTACGCAGAGCTTACAAAAGAGCCCGCACCCTTTACCATCGCCACCGGCGTGGCGGCAGCCCCGTTCCTTACGGAGCTGGTAAACAAAGCGAAAGAAAAATTCCCCTGTCTGCAGGGTGAGGTCATCGCTGTGAAGAATGATTTCTTCGGCCACACCATCGATGTGGCAGGCCTTGTGACAGGACAGGATATCGCCGCACAGCTAAAGGGCAGGATGACGGGCAGCCGCGTGCTGATCCCCATCCACATGCTGCGCCACGGCGAGACGGTGTTCCTGGATGACTACACCGTAGAACGATTGAGCTGCGAGTTGGGCGTTCCCGTTCAGGTGAGCGGTGCCGACGGCGGCGAACTGTTGGATCTGATGTTAGAAATGGAGTGATATACGATGCCGAAACCTTTGATTGCTATCGTCGGACGCCCCAATGTGGGTAAGTCCATGCTGTTTAATAAGCTGATCGGTCAGCGCCTGTCCATCGTGGAGGATACCCCCGGTGTCACCCGCGACCGTATTTACGGCGAGGGCGAGTGGCGCGGCCGCAAGTTCCGTCTGGTGGATACCGGCGGTATCGAGCCCAGCACCGACAACCAGATTCTGGCCTTCATGCGCGAGCAGGCACAGATCGCCATCGACAACGCCGATGTAATCGTGTTCGTCACTGATATCAAGACCGGCATGACCGCCTCCGATCAGGAGGTGGCCGGTATGCTGCAGCGCTCCCGCAAGCCCATCGTGCTGGCAGTGAACAAGATGGACGCCACCGGCCACATGAACCCCGACTTCTACGAGTTCTATAACCTGGGCCTCGGTGATCCTGTTGCAGTGTCTGCTGTCCACGGTCACGGCACCGGCGACCTGCTGGACGAGTGCTTCCAGTACTTCCCCGATGAGACGGAGGACGATGAGGATGACGAGGTCATTCAGGTGGCCATCATCGGCAAGCCCAATGTGGGCAAGTCCTCCCTCACCAACCGCATTCTCGGCGAGGAGCGCGTCATCGTCAGCAACATGGCCGGTACGACCCGCGATGCCATCGACAGCTACTTCGAGAACGAACACGGCAAGTACAACTTCATCGATACTGCCGGTATGCGTAAGAAGTCCAAGGTGGATGACAACATCGAGAAGTACAGCGTCCTGCGTGCCACCATGGCCATCGACCGCAGTGATGTCTGCCTCATTATGATCGACGCCAATGAGGGTGTCACCGAGCAGGATACCAAGGTGGCAGGTCTGGCCCATGAGGCCGGTAAGGCCTCCATCATCGTGGTGAACAAGTGGGATGCCATCGAGAAGGACGACAAGACCATGGATCGCATGCGCGAGGAGATCCGCCGCGACCTGAGCTTCATGCCCTACGCTCCCATCCTGTTCATCTCCGCACTGACGGGTCAGCGAGTGCCCCGCCTGTTCGAGCTGATCAACTATGTCAACGATCAGTCCGCCATGCGCATCACCACCGGTATGCTGAACAATGTCCTCACCGATGCCCAGACCCGCGTCCAGCCCCCCTCCGATAAGGGTAAGCGACTGAAGATCTACTACATGACGCAGGTGGGTGTCAAGCCTCCCCACTTCGTGGTGTTCTGCAACGAGAAGAAGCTCTTCCACTTCTCCTACCGCCGGTATCTGGAGAACCAGATCCGCTCCGTGTTCGGTCTGGAGGGTACACCCGTCATTATGACGGTGCGCCAAAAGGGCGAGGAGGATAAGTAATGACAGGACTTATTGGCGCACTGCTGCTGATGGCACTGATCGTATTGCTGCTGAGCTATTTTCTCGGCTGTCTCAACGGCTCGGTGCTGATCTCCCACTTTTTGATCCGGGATGATGTGCGTTCCCACGGCAGCGGCAATGCGGGCCTCACCAACTTCTACCGCACCTACGGCGCACGGTACGCTCTGAGCGTCATCGCGCTGGATATGGGCAAGACGGTGATCGCCTGTCTGCTGGGTGGTCTCCTCTTCCGCTATTTCACAGGGGCATGGACACTGGGCGTGCTGATCGCCGGTATCGGCTGCTCTCTCGGTCATGTCTTCCCCGTATTCTTCGGTTTCCGCGGCGGCAAAGGCATTCTCAGCGGCGGTACGCTGCTGTGGTTCATTGACTGGCGCGTGGGATTGGTGGCGTGGCTGCTGTTCGCCCTGCTGTGGCTCACCACCCGCTATGTATCCCTGGGCTCGGTAGTTTCCGCTGCCAGTGCCCCCATTACCACCTTCTTCGTCTTTGACGCAGATCCCCTCTATACCATTCTTTGCCTTTTGCTGGCTGCACTGGTCATCTGGTGCCATAGAGGCAATATCGTCCGCCTTGTGAAAGGAACAGAGAACAAGTTCCAGTGGCACAAGGATGCTCCGCAAGAGAAAGGAGAAACAAAGTGAAGCATAATCAGGTAAGACAAGTCCTCTTCCCCATTCTGGCGGCGCTGATTTGGGGTACTGCCTTTGTGGCACAGGATCTGTGCGCCGATGTGATCGATACCTTTTCCTTCAACGCCGCCCGCTCCTACATCGCCGTGGTGGTGCTGCTGGTCATCATCTTCATTTTCGATAAGCTGAAAAAGGATAAGGTGGAGCTGACTCCCGCCCAGAAGAAGCAGTCCCGCCGTGATCTGCTCATTGGCGGCTTCTGCTGCGGTACGGCGCTGGCCATCGCCTCCAACTTCCAGCAGGCGGGCATCGCCGCCGGAACCGAGGCGGGCAAGGCAGGCTTCCTGACCGCCCTCTATGTGGTGCTGGTGCCCCTGTTCGGTCTGTTCTTCCGCCGCAAGGTGAGCCTGCCCGTGTGGATCGCCGTGGTGCTGGCCGTTGCCTCTTTGTACCTTCTGTGCATCAAGGGTGAGTTCTCCCTCGCCATGGGCGACGTGCTGGTGCTGGTGTGCGCCGTGTGTTTCGCCATCCACATTCTGGTCATCGACCGCTTCACCGCCAAGGTGGACGGCATCAAGCTGAGCTGCGTGCAGTTCTTCGTGGCCGCCGTATGGGCCACTCTTGCCAAGGTAGTCTGCACTCTTCTCGGTCTCGGCGGCATCGGCGACACCTCCGTTGCCACCTCCATCTTCGCCGTGCCCGACTGGGCGGGCATTTGGGCCTGCATCCTGCCCATCCTCTATGTGGGTGTGTTCTCCTCGGGCGTTGCCTATACCCTGCAGATCTTGGCACAGAAGGACTCCAACCCCACGGTGGTCACCATTCTTCTCAGCCTCGAGAGCGTGTTCGCCGTCATCGCCGGTGCCATCATCCTGCATCAGCAGATGACAGGCCGTGAGTACCTCGGCTGCGTCCTCATGATGATCGCCGTCATTCTGGCACAGATCCCCAACCCCTTTGAGAAGAAAGTAAAAGCATAAATGTACATAACGAAGCCTCCCATCCTTGTGGAAGGGAGGCGTTTATAATTTTTTCTTCGGACATATTTGTTTCCTTTACATTACGGATTTATCAAATTTTATTTTTTGGAGGATATCTATCATGACTAAGGAAAGAAAGC
>JAZTZR010000011.1:0-36935 GCA_045637545.1 Vescimonas sp.
TAGGCGGTGCGGCGGGCGGTGTCGGGGAAGTGGCTGTTGCCGCCGTCGATGATGATGTCGCCTTCCTCCAGCAGGGGAATGAGCTGGTCGATCAGGGCGTCCACAGCGGAGCCGGCCTTGACCATCATCATGACCTTGCGGGGCTTTTCCAGAGAGGCCACCAGTTCCTCCAGAGAGTAGGTGCCGATGATGCTCATGCCCTTGGCACGGCCCTCCACAAAGTTGCTCACCTTCTCGGTGGTGCGGTTGTACACGGCGACGGTAAAGCCCTTGGAGGCCATGTTCATCACCAGATTCTCACCCATAACAGCCAGACCCACCAGGCCAATGTTTGCCTTATTCATCGTTCTCTATCCTCCCAAAATTATCGCTGTACGCGGGCATTGCCGGCGTAGATGTCCCAGACCTGCTTCTCGTCGGCAGGCTCACCGTAGTCATTGAGGCTGGAGGCGGCCAGCACGCCGGTTGCCCAGCCGAACTTGGGCCACTTCTCGGCCTCCCATCCCTTCAGGATGCCGTAGAGGAGGCCGCCGGTAAAGCCGTCGCCGCCGCCGATGCGGTCCATGACGGGGATGGTGCGGGGCTCTTCCACGAACCACTCCTCACCTGCCAGCATCAGGCAGCCCCACATATGCTCGTTGGCGGAGATGACCTGACGGAGGGTAGTGCCAAAGACCTTAGCATTGGAATACTTGGCCTTTACCTGACGGATCATGGCCTTGAAGCTCTCGATCTTGCCGCTGAGATCCTTGCCGCCGGCCTCGGGGCCGGTGAAGCCCAGGCACAGCTGGAAATCCTCCTCGTTGCCCACCAGAATGTCGGCAACGGAAGCGATCTCGTGGAATGCCTGACGGAGCTCTTCCTCACGGCCCTTCCAGAAGGTGGCGCGGTGGTTCAGGTCGAAGGACACCAGCGTGCCGTGGGCCTTGGCAGCGCGGGCCACGGCCAGGCAGAACTCGGTGGTGGAGCGGCTCATGGCGGCGATGAGACCGGAGATGTGGAGGATGGCCACACCCTCGGTGCCGAAGATGCGCTCAAAATCGAACTCATCAGCGCTCAGCGTAGTACCCACCTCGCCGGCGCGGTCATTCCACACGCGGGGGGCACGGAGGCCGAAGCCGGAATCGGCGATGTTGAACTGATGGCGGTAGCCCCAGGGACCGCCCTGCTCCACTTCCACGCCCTCGAAGTTGATGTTGCGGCGGCGCAGGTCGGACTTGATGAACTGGGCGATGGGGCTGTCCTTGACGAACTTGGTCAGCACCAGACACTCGTTGCCCAGAGAGGAGGCAACATTCAGCACATTGGACTCGGCAGAGGTGGCCTGCATATAGAAATGGTTGCTGTTGTGAACGGCCATGCGGTTGTCGGGGGTGATGCGGACGCCCATAGAGGTGGGGCAGGCGATAGCGTAACGGTAGCTGCTGCGAAGATTCAGTTCCATAGCGGTTCGATCCTTTCTTATGTGTATGGATGAAGGTTATTTTTCTACTCTATGGCGCTATTGTACCCTATAGGGAAATACAAGGGAATTGCATATTCTCTGAAACAATATTGCAAATTGACGCATTTTGTGCTACCATGTACAAAAATGCACGGGAGGTGCCCTTATGCCACCGTTGTTTTCCTATCGCGATGACCAACTCTATAGCCATCACTCGCTGGATCTGCACCCCGATCGGGAGTCATTTTCCATGCACGCCCACGAGTGGATGGAGATCTATTATTGCATTTCGGGGCATGGCACCTATCTGGTGGAGGGCCAGCACTACCCCCTCGAGCCCCACGACATTTTCATTATGCGTGCCGCCGAGACACACAAGCTGATGCTGGACGATGACGCCCCCTACGAGCGCATCGCCATCCACTTCTCCCCTGCCCTTCTCCAGTCCATCGACCCCGAGGGGCGGCTGCTGCGGCCCTTCCTGGACCGCCCGCTGGGGCAGCACAACCGCTACCATGCCGGGAACGATCCCACCGGACGGCTGCGCGCCATTTTCCGCGATTTTTCCTTCAGTGCCATCCCCGATGTGCGCTTGCACCTGACGGGGCTGCTGCTGCTGTTCCTCACCACTCTCAACGGTATGTATCAGCCGGAAAAGGTCACTGTGGCCCGAGGCCTCGGCAGCGAGCTGGTAACCTATGTCAACGAGCATCTCTTCGATGACATCACGGTGCAGACGGTGGCAGACGATTTCTACCGCAGCCGCTCGCAGGTGGAGCGCATCTTCCGGCAGGCCACAGGTTCGTCCCTGTGGAAGTATGTGACCCTCAAGCGGCTGATGGCGGCCCGTGCCATGATCCAGCGGGGGGAAAACGCCGGAAGCGCCTGCGAGGTATGCGGATTTTCCGACTACTCGGCCTTCTATCGCCTCTATCGCGCCCAGTTCGGACACGCCCCGCGGGAGGATTCCGGAACGCTGGCATAAAGCAAAAAAAGACCTGATTTCCCAAGAAAATCAGGTCTTTTTTTCTTTTTTTGTAGTTTCTTTCTGTTCCTGTCGGTACTGGCGCGGTGTCACACCGGAGTGCTTTTTGAACACTTTGGAGAAGTAGTTTACATCGGTGATGCCGCAGTGCTGTGCCACCGTCTGGATCTGCAGCTGGGTGCTGCGCAGGAGGTTGGCCGCCGTCTCCATTCGCACATGGGTGACATACTCCGTCACCGTCTTGCCCGTCTCGTTATGGAACAGGGTGGAGAGGTATCCGGCGCTGAGGCTGAGGGTATGGGCCAGATGCTGCAGGTGCAGGTCTGCGGCAGGCTCGGCCTCGATATAGGCTACCGCCTTCTGCACAGGGGAGGAATAGCGGTGAAGGGTATGCTTGCGGACAAGACGACAGTAGCCGAGGATCATCTCACCCATCAGACTGCGCCCCTCCTCCGCATCCCGCAAAAGCTCAATGCGGGCGGCAAAATCCGAGGAGATGCGATCCAGATACAGGGGGTGGACGCCACCCTGCTGGGCCGCCTTGCGCAGCAGGGTATTGCAGATGATGAGGTAGTTTTTGGCGTTGCGGACAGGGTCGGCCATGCGCTGCTCGAACATATTGATCGGCACGCGGCTGATCATCATCTTGGCCCGGTGGGTCAGCCCCTTGGCCACCGTCTCCATCATCTCATTTTCGTAGGCGTAGCGCCGCTCCATCACCTGCATCTGCATGAGGATGTCGTCCTTGTCCCCCCGCATATTCCGCAGGGCTGCGGTGGGTACAGTACCTTCGCGACTCAGTTCCTCAATGCGATAGGCGTTTCCCTCGCCCCACAGTGTCTCGGCGAAAGCGTTGATAAGGATCATCAAGTCGCCTTCATCGGCGATGACGGGAACAGTGGAGTAGTATTGCCTCAGGCCGGGCACCTGCAGGGCAGAAAGCCCCAGACGCTCGGCCTCCTCCAGCAGCTGCTCGGGAGTGGGTTCAAAGGACATATACGGGCCGATCAGCAGCACATCTGCCTCCATCTCCGCGCCGAAACGCAGGGCGATATAGCGACAGAGGAACTCGTCGGTGATCTTGTACACCGTCCGCTCATGCAGATCCATATTGCGGCGGCGATACACCTCCTCTACGCCCAGAAAGCGGCGCAGACCCATGTCCGGCACACGGCTCTCCTCTTCCTCGCGGGTATAGAGCACCGCCTGCAGGCGCATTTTCGCCAGCACCTTCAGGAGATAGTCCAGTGCAGCCTTTTGGCTCATTTGCTGCTCCCCCTTTTTCATTTCTCCCCTACGGGGAGAGTTTTTTCATTTCCTTGTTCCTATTATTCCATAATTGTGTTGGTTTTTCAACAGTTCATATGAACAAATTACTAAAAAAGATGAAAATTTTACTCACTGTTTGAAGTACTTCTTGGTAGTATATAGGTATCATTCGTATTTCACCCTTTTCTGTACACGAAAAATGGGCAGAAAAGGGTCAGATACAGAAACAAAACAACAAAAAAGAGAGGAAATCCAAAATGGCTAAGAAAACCCCCAAGCTGGATGCCAAGGGCTACCGCAAGTTCGGTATGCGCGACTGCGTGGCCTACGCCGCAGGCGATTTGGGCTGCAACATGAGCTTCTCCCTGAAGGGCACCGTTCAGACCTTCTGGCTGGTCTTCATGATGATGGAGACGGGCCTGCTGTCCGCTCTGCTGCTGATCGTGCAGATCTGGGACGCTATCAATGACCCCATCATCGGCTCCATGATCGACGCCGACCGCCGCAGCTACAAGCGTGGTAAGTTTAAGACCTACATTCTCATCGGCGCCATCGGCCTGACCGTGGCAGGCGCACTGGTGTTCATCCCCGCTCCCAATGCCAGCGTGGTGATGAAGGCTATCCTGTTCATCCTCGGCTATGTCATCTGGGATGCCTGCTACACCGTGGCCAACGTGCCTTACGGCTCCATGCTCTCTCTGGTGTCTGAGGATGCCGGTGAGCGCGCTCAGCTGTCCACCTGGCGCTCCATCGGCTCCATGATCGGCAATATCCTGCCCATGGTGCTGCTGCCCATGCTGATCTGGCGTAAGGAAGTGGATGCTGCCGGCAACCCCGTCATCAACCCCGAGACCGGCGTGCAGGTGGAGACCCTGCTGGGTAACCGCGTGTTCTTCGCTGCCCTCATCATGGGCGTGCTGGGCCTGATCTTCTTCCTGTTCATGCTGAAGAACATCACCATCCGCGTGGATGAGAACGCCGTCAAGACCAACGAGGGCGGCGAAAAGTTCAACGTCATCAAGGCTTTTGGCAACTTCCTGCGCAACCGCGCCGCCATGGGCGCCACCGTGGCTGCCATGGCTATGTTCCTGGGTATGCAGGCTGCCACCACCGCTGTCACTATCATGTTCGCCACTTACTTCGGTCAGGCACGCCTGTCCGGCATCGTGCAGCTCATCGGCTTCCTGCCCATGTTCATCTTCATGCCCTTCATCAAGAAGCTGGTCAACAAGCATGGTAAGAAAGAGTGCGCCGCTGTGGGCGCCCTGTTCTCCATGATCGGCGGCTTCGTGATGTTCATCTTCCCCCTGATGGCCAACAAGGGTCTGGCCCTGATCGTCTATCTGGTGGCTCTCATTGTCTTCGGTCTGGGCATGGGCGTGTACACCTGCGTGAGCTGGGCTTTCATGGCCGACGCCATCGACTACAACGAGTGGAAGACCGGCAAGCGCGAGGAAGGCACCATCTATTCCCTGCACAGCTTCTTCCGTAAGCTGGCTCAGGGCGTTGGCCCCTCCATCGTGCTGCTGATCATGGGCGCTCTGGGCTATGTCTCCGAGCTGGGTACCGCCGGCCAGAGCCTGGCTACCTCCTACAACATGTGCTGGCTGGTGGCAGCTCTGTACTGCTTCTCCGGTGTTGTGATGTTCCTGTCCATCAAGTTCATCTACAACATCGATAAGAAGACTCTCAATCTCATGAACGACGAGTTGGCTGCCCGTCACGCCGCTGTCAACTGCGACAGCGTGGGCGAATAAAGGAGAATCCACTCTATGAGAACTGTACTGAATTTCAACGCTGCATGGGTTTTCGGTAAGGGCACTGCCCTTCCCACCGCCATGCCCACCGATTGGGAGCAGGTTTCTCTGCCCCACTCCTGGAACGCCATCGACGGTCAGGACGGCGGCAACGACTATTTCCGCGGCACCTGCCATTATGCCAAGACTTTCGCTAAGAGCGAGCTGCCCGAGAACGCCCAGTATTATCTGGAGCTGCGCGGCGCCAACTCCTCTGCCGATGTCTATCTCAACGGCAAGCACCTGGGACACCATGACGGCGGTTACTCCACCTGGCGCGTCAACATGACCGAGGCCATGGCAGAGGAGAACCTGCTGGTGGTGGCTGTGGATAACGCCGCCAACGAAACCGTGTATCCCCAGATGGCCGACTTCACCTTCTACGGCGGCCTGTACCGCGATGTGAATGTCATCTGCGTGGACGATACCCACTTTGATCTGGACTACTTCGGCTCCTGCGGTCTGATGGTCACCCCCACTGTGGAGGGCGACAAGGCCACCGTAGCACTGGAGAGCTGGATCACCAACGCCAAGGACGGCCAGATCATCCGCTACACCGTCTCCGACGGCGAGGGCAATCAGGTTGCCGCCACCGAGGGCGAGGCCAAGGCTGAGATCGTCATTGAAAATGTCCGCCGCTGGCACGGCCGCAAGGATCCCTATCTTTACACCGCCAAGGCTGAGCTGATCGTGGACGGCGTGGCAGTGGACACCGTATCCGCCCGTTTCGGCTGCCGCACCTTTGAGATCGACCCCCAGCGCGGTTTCATCCTCAACGGCGAAGAGTATCCCCTCCGTGGCGTGAGCCGTCATCAGGACCGCTGGGGCTTCGGCAACGCCCTGCTGCCCGAGCATCACACCGAGGATATGGATCTGATCTGCGAGGTGGGCTGCACCACCATCCGTCTGGCCCATTATCAGCACGACCAGTTCTTCTATGATCTGTGCGACGAGCGCGGTATGGTCATCTGGGCCGAGATCCCCTATATCTCCAAGCACATGCCCACCGGCCGCGAGAACACCATCAGCCAGATGAAGGAACTGATCGCTCAGAACTACAACCATCCCTCCATCGTGGTGTGGGGGCTCTCCAACGAGATCTCCATCGGCGGCAGCAACGACGACCTGCTGGAGAACCACCGCATCCTCAACGACCTGTGCCACGAGATGGACAAGACCCGTCTGACCACCATCGCAGCCGTGTCTATGTGCAAGATGGACGATCCCTATCTGCAGATCCCCGATGTGGTGTCCTATAACCACTACTTCGGCTGGTACGGCGGCGACACCTCCATGAACGGCCCCTGGTTCGATAAGTTCCACGCCACCCATCCCACCATTCCCATCGGCTGCTCCGAGTACGGCTGCGAGGCGCTGAACTGGCACACCTCCAACCCCACTCAGGGCGACTACACCGAGGAGTATCAGGCCTTCTATCACGAGGAACTGATCCGCCAGCTGTTCACCCGTAAGTACATGTGGGCCACCCATGTGTGGAACATGTTTGACTTCGGCGCCGATGCCCGTGCCGAGGGCGGCGAGAACGGCCAGAACCACAAGGGTCTGGTGACCTTCGACCGCAAGTATAAGAAGGATTCCTTCTACGCCTACAAGGCATGGCTCAGCGACGAGCCCTTCGTCCACCTGTGCTCCAAGCGTTACATTGATCGCGTGGAGGATGTGACGAAGGTGACCGTGTACTCCAACCAGCCCGAGGTGGAGCTGTTCGCCAACGGCGTCAGCCTGGGCAAGAAGGCAGCAAGCGACCACTTCTTCTACTTCGAAGTCGCCAATGTGGGCGAGACGAAGCTGGAGGCTGTGGCAGGCGAGTTGCGCGACGAGAGCCTCATCCGTAAGGTGGATACCTTCAACGAGGATTACCGTATGAAGGAAGAGGGTGCCATCCTCAACTGGTTCGACATCACGGAGCGTGAGGGTTACTTCAACCTCAACTCCAAGATGAGCGATATCATGTCCACCCTGCACGGCAAGCTGTGGCTGGCCAGCATGATGATGACCATGAAGAAGAAGATGGACGGCAACAAGAAGGCCGAGGCAAAGGGCGAGAAGAAGGGCGGCTTCGACATCGACCTCAAGGGCATCAAGGGCATGGGCCAGATGCTGGGCGGCTTCACCGTTCTGCGCCTGACCTCCATGATGGGCATGGCCAACATCAGCTTCGACAAGGAAGAGCTGCTGGCAATCAACAAGAAGCTCAACCGCATCAAGGCTCCCAAGAAGTAAACTTTGCAACAAAAATACCCGAACCGACGGCGGTTCGGGTATTTTTATATCTGTTTTTCAATCGATGCTCACCACAGTGTAGCCGGCATCCTCCACGGTCTTGCGCAGTACCTCGTCGCTGACATCACCGGTGACGGTAGCGGTCTTTGCCTCCAGATCCACCACGGCGCTGACGCCCTCCAGCGCGTTGAGTGCCTTATCCACGCGGCCGGAGCAGTGCATACACATCATACCCTCGATGGTCATCACTTTCTTCATGGTTATTTCCTCACTTTCTTCTTTGTATACTGTGTTTTCTATACTTTCTTTCTGCTTTTCCACGGTATGTTTCCATCCGCGCAGACGCAGGGCGTTGGATACCACGAACACGGAACTGCAGGACATACAGGCCGCACCCAGCATGGGATTCATGGTGATGCCAAAGGGCAGGAACAGGGCACCTGCCGCCACGGGAATGGCGATCACATTGTAGAAAAATGCCCAGAACAGATTCTGGCGGATATTCCGCAGCACGGCGCGGGACAGGTCAGCGGCGGCGGAGACATCGGTGAGGCGACTCTTCATCAGCACGATGTCGGCCGAGCGGATGGCCACATCGGTGCCTGCCCCAATGGCCAGACCTACATCGGCCTGCACAAGGGCGGGGGCATCGTTGACGCCGTCGCCCACCATGGCCACCAACTCGCCGCTCTTTTGGAGCTGCGCCACCACGGCGGCCTTGTCAGCGGGAAGGACTTGGGCACGGACCTCGGAAATACCCACCTGCGCGGCGATGGCGCGGGCGGTGCGCTCATTGTCGCCCGTCAGTAGCACCACCTTATGGCCGCTCTTTTGGAGGGCTTCAATAGCGGCGGCACTATCGGCCTTCACCGTGTCGGCCACAGCCAGTGCGCCGAGAAGCACCGTTTCGGCGGCAAAGTAGAGGACGGTCTTGCCCTCATTGGCCCAGCTTTCTGCCAGTTTTTCGAAGGGGGCGATATCCGCGCCTGCCTCGGTCATATACTGGCCGTTGCCGCCGTAGAGGCGGTGGTTTTCCCACACAGCAGTGACACCGCCGCCCTCACGCTGGGCAAAATCGGTAACGGTGGGAACATTGATTCCCCGTTCACGGGCGGCCTCCAGCACAGCAAGGCTCAGAGGATGGCCGCTGGGTGCTTCCACCGCCGCAGCGAGACGCAGAAGCTGGGTGTCATCAATCTTGTTGCAGGCTATGTCGGTCAACTTGGGCTTGCCCTCGGTGACGGTGCCGGTCTTATCCAGCACCACCATTTTCACCCGACCCATCAGCTCCAGCGCAGCGGCAGAGCGGATGAGGATACCCTGCTCGGCGGCCTTACCTGTGCCCACCATGATGGCCACAGGGGTGGCAAGGCCCAGCGCGCAGGGACAGGAGATGACCAGCACGGCGATGGCGATGGAGAGGCAGAAGTGGATATCCTGCCCGCCCAGTGTGCCCCACAGCAGCGCCGCAACCAATGCGATGGTGATGACCACGGGAACGAAGATGCCGCTGACGCGGTCGGCCAGACGGGAGATGGGGGCTTTTCCCGAGGCGGCCTCCTCCATCAAACGGACGATCTGGGACAAGGTGGTGTCCTCCCCCACCGCCGTGGCAGTGAACTCCAGGTAGCCGCTGCGGAGGGTGGTGGCAGAGGTGACGGGATCACCCACCCCTTTCTCCACAGGCATACTCTCACCCGTGAGAGCGGACTCATCCACCGAGCCTCCGCCGCTACATACCACGCCGTCCACGGCCACGGTGCCGCCCTGTCGGACGATGACCGTGTCGCCTACACAGACGGCATCGGCGCTGACAGTGATCTCCTGCCCCTCACGCCTGATAGTCACCGAGGCGGGCACCAGCGCCAGCAGTGCCGAGATGGCGGAGGTGGTCTTGCCGCGGGAGCGGGTCTCTAAGAACTTACCCACCGTCACCAGCGTGCAGATCATGCCTGCCGACTCGAAATAGAGGTGGAGCATACCGCCCTCTGCCCGTCCTGCGGCCAACAGGCCCATCTCGATGAAGCTGTAGACAAGACCCGCCGCGGCACCTAAGGCCACCAGCGTGTCCATATTGGGGGAGAGCTTCACCAGACGGGAAAATCCCACGGTAAAGTAGGCGCGGTTGAAGATGAGGATGGGCACCGTCAGCACCAGCTGTGCCACAGCGTAGAGCATGGGCTTTTCCATAAACACCGCAGGGATGGGCAGACCCATCATATGGCCCATGCCCAGATAGAAAAGGGGCACCAGGAACACCAGCGACCACACAAGGCGGCGGCGCATGGCACGGATCTCGCGGGAATTTTCATCATCCAGGTTCCGCTTCTCCGCCTCGGCGGCACGCCGGGCACCGTAGCCCCCGGAAGCGACGGCGGCGATGATCTCGTCGGCGGTTACTTTCCGTTCATCATATTGCACCGACAGTGAACCCAGCATCAGGTTCACCGAGGCCTCACTCACGCCCTCCAGCTTCGATACGGCACGCTCCACATGGGCAGAGCAGGCGGCGCAGGTCATGCCTGTGACGGCGAATTTTTCCTTCATTTGTTCCTCACTTCCTTTCCCGGTTAGCGCAAGGTAACTCTTGAGGGAAGTATAGCACACTCGCCGTCTTTTTTCAAGTGACTTTCGCTTTCAGCGTTTCTCCTTGGGACGAAACAGCATGGCGAATAACAGGGAGAAAAAGACGGCGGCAGCAATGCCGCAGGCCGAGGCGGTGAAGCCGCCGCTGAAGATGCCGAGGAAGCCATCCTTGTTCACCGCCTCCTCCACCCCCTTGGCAAGGCAGTAGCCAAAACCGGTGAGGGGTACGGTGGCACCTGCACCGCACAGTTCCTTCACCGGCTCGTAGATGCCCACGGCGGTGAGCACCACACCCGCCACCACATAGCCCGTCAAAATACGGGCGGGCGTGAGGTTCGTGCGGTCAACGAGGATCTGGCCGATGAGGCAGAGGACGCCGCCGCAGAGAAAACACCAGAGATAGTCTATCATAATCATTGCTCCTTAGTTTTGGGTGGAGAACACCACCGCATGACACACGGCGGGGATGCTCTCTTTTTGGAAGGTAGTCGTGGGGCTGAGGAGCGCCCCCGTGGGGGCGAAGATGATGCGCCGCCAGCGCCCTGCAGCCATCCCCCGCAGGAGATAGGCGCACAGCACCGAGGCGCTGCACCCGGCGCCGCTGCCGCCGGCGTGCATATCCTGCTTCTTGCGGTCATAGAGCAACAAGCCGCAGTCGGTATAGCGCTCATCCATCAAAAAGCCGTCACGCCCCATCAAGTCGGCCACGATACTATGGCCGATCTTTCCCAAGTCGCCTGTGACGATCAAATCGTAGTCCTGTGGCTTGGTATGGGTGTGGCGGAACAGAGCCGTCAGCGTATCGATGGCAGCGGGGGCCATGGCCGCACCCATGTTGGTGGCATCGGTGATGCCCATATCCACGATACGGCCCAGGACGGCGTGGGTCACATAGGGGCCATCCCCCTCCCTTCCCAAAATGCAGCAACCCGCCGCCGTGGCTGTCCACTGGGCAGTGGGACTGCGCTGCGAACCGTAGGGCAGGGGCATACGGTACTGTCGCTCGGCGGCGCAGAAGTGGGACGAGGCCATCACCGCCGCCGTTTTCAAAGCGCCGCCCGCAATCAAGAGCGAGGACAGTACCAAGCCCTCCCCCATGGTGGCACAGGCTGCGTACAGCCCCGCCACGGCCATGGGCTCGTTGCGCAGGGCAAAGCTTCCCCCCACACACTGATTGAGGAGGTCACCCGTCAGTACTGCGTCCACATCCGTTTCCGCCATGCCCCCCTTTTCCAAGGCCGTCTCCAGTGCCCGACGCTGCAGCTCCGACTCGGCCTGCTCCCAAGTCTGGCAGCCGCAGAAGGAGTCGGTGTCAATTTGGTCAAAGTGACGGCCTAAGGGTCCTTCCCCCTCCTGCTTGCCCCCTACCGCGCCGCAGGAGAGGACGCTGATCCCGCGGGTGAAATTTACCACGCGGCCTGTTTTTTTCATTTCCATGTTTGCTCACCTCGCAATTTTCCTCTAGTATGCCCTTTCGGGGAGAAAAATATTGCCTATGCTCGCAAATCGTGGTATTGTGTGATATTAGAGAAAGTATGCGCACAAGGAGGTGGCTGTACCGTGTCACTGGCTGAGAAAAAGCTGTTTTTGCTGGATATGGACGGGACGCTCTACTTAGATGACAACTTGTTTGACGGCGTATTGGACTTCCTCGCCGCCGTGAAGGCACGGGGCGGCCGCTACCTCTTTTTGACCAACAACTCCTCCCGCGGCGTAGAGGACTATGTATCGAAACTGCGCCGTCTGGGCATCGAGGCCGAGGAAGAGGATTTCCTCACCTCGGTGGATGCCACCGTGGCCGTACTGAAACAGGAATATCCCACTGCCCGCTGCTACGCCGCAGGCACAGCCTCCTTCCGCCGCCAGCTGACAGAGGCGGGCATCGCCGTAACGGACAAGCTGGAGGACGACATTAATCTGCTGCTGTGGGGCTTTGACAGGGAGCTGACCTTCCGGAAACTGGAGGACAGCTGCATCCTCTTAGGCCGCGGTGTGACCTGGCTGGCCACCAATCCCGACTGGGTCTGCCCCACTGCCTACGGCTATGTACCCGACTGCGGCAGCTTTTGCCAAATGCTGACACGGGCCACGGGCCGCGAGCCCCGCTTCTTGGGCAAACCCCGGCCCGACATGGTGCACCTTGCCCTTTCCAGAACGGGCTTTGCCCCCCACGAAGCCGTCATGGTGGGCGACCGACTGTATACCGACATCGCCTGCGGCGTCAACGCAGGCATCGACACCGTGTTTGTCCTCTCGGGAGAGGGCACACGGCAGGATATCGAAGATATGGACATCCACCCCACATGGGTGATGGACGACATCGCCCAGCTATACCGCCAAATGGAGGACAATGCATGAAACTGAACTACAGACGCACGATTCTGGTGGGCTTTGCCTTCTTCCTCATCTGCGCTTTCTGGCAGGCCTACGATGCCATCATCCCCATGATCCTCACCAACAAATTCGGTATGTCTCAGGCGCTGTCCGGCGTCATCATGGCCGCCGACAATGTGCTGGCGCTGGTGCTGCTGCCCCTGTTCGGTACGCTGTCGGACAAGTGCCGCAGCCGTGCAGGACGCCGCACCCCCTTCATCGTGGTGGGCACCCTCTGCGCCGCCGTGCTGCTCATCACCCTGAGCTTTGCCGACAACGCACAGCTCAAGCACATCTCCGCCGTGTCGGAGGTGGATAACCCCGCAGGATTGCAGATCATCTATGAAGCCGAGAAGGACACGGAGCTGATGACACCCGGCGGCCAGTACTTCGTGCTGAGCCAGCGCTTCACGGAGGACGAGTTCACCTCTATCACCTCTCAGGTGGAGCAGGGCGGTGAACTGGTCACCAACAGTGAATACACCAACTTCGTGGTGCCCGCCCGTCAGGCCTATGTCCACGATATCACCGGCCAGAACCCCTCTACCCTGATCGTATTTGTGGTACTGCTGTTTTTCATCTTGCTGTCGATGGCGGTATTCCGCTCTCCCGCTGTGGCGCTGATGCCCGATGTGACCCTCAAACCCCTGCGCTCCAAGGCCAATGCCGTCATCAATCTGATGGGCGCCGTGGGCGGTATTCTGGTGCTGGCGCTGGGCATCGTATTTGCCACCGCCGCCACGAAAAACGCTATGATGAACTACACCGGTTATTTTGGTGTGGTGGCCGCGCTGATGCTGGCCTCGCTGATCATCTTTCTACTGACCGTCCGTGAGCCTCAGTGGAGCGCGGAGATGGAGCGCGAGAGCATCCGGCAGGGCATCGAGGAGGCCAACGCCGAGGGCAAGGCCGCCCAGCGCAGGCTCTCCCCCGCCGAGCGCCGCTCACTGGTGTTCATCATGCTCAGTATCGTCATGTGGTTCTTCGGCTATAATGCCGTTATCAGCAAGTACTCTGTCTACGCAAGCAATATTCTCCATAAGGACTATAACCTGACCCTCATCATTGCGCAGGCGGCGGCCATCATCGCCTATCTGCCGGTGGGCATCATCTCCTCCAAGGTGGGCCGCAAGCGGGCTATTCAGGCCGGTATCGTCATGCTGGCGGCGGCCTTTGCAGGTGCCTGCTTCATCGGTGCCAACAGCCCTGCCATGGTGATGAACATTCTCTTTGTACTGGCGGGCATCGGCTGGGCCACCATCAATGTCAATTCCTTCCCCATGGTGGTGGAGCTGGCATCGGGCGGCAATGTGGGTAAGTACACGGGTCTTTACTACACCGCCTCCATGGCGGCGCAGATCGCCACCCCCATGCTCTCCGGTCTTTTGATGGACAAGATGGGTATGCGCGTCCTGTTCCCCTACGCCGCTGTGTTCGTGGCGCTGGCCTTCCTCACCATGTGGTTCGTCCGTCACGGTGACAGCACCCCCGCTGTGGATGTGCCCACCGTCATAGAGGATACGGAGGCATCGGAATGACGACGGCAATTTGTATCGTACTGGCGCTGATCATTCTTGCAGAGTTGTGGTTTCTGGCATTGCAGTGTCGCAAAAACCACCCCGCGCTGAAGGTGCTCTCCTCCTTCCGCTACGCACACCGCGGACTCCACGACAAGCCCTCCGTACCCGAGAACTCCATGGCGGCCTTCCGCCGCGCACTGGATAATTTCTACGGCGCAGAGCTGGATGTACACCTGATGGCCGACGGCAATCTGGCCGTCATCCACGATTCCTCCCTCCTGCGGACGACGGGTGTGGATGTGGCTATCGAGGATCTGACGGTGGAGGACTTAAAGCGCTATCGCCTTGAGGGCACCGACGAGCACATTCCCCTGCTGGGAGAGGTGCTGGCTCTCTACGAGGGACGCGCGCCCCTCATTGTGGAGCTGAAGGCCGAGCGGGGCAACCACGATGCCCTCGCTGCCGCGGCGGTGGCGGAACTGGACAAGTACAAGGTGCTCTACTGCATCGAGTCCTTCGATCCTCGCTGCCTCATGTGGCTCAAACAAAACCGGGATGAGATCGTACGCGGTCAGCTCAGTGAGCAGTTCCTGCGCCACGGCGAGGGCGGCGGTCATGGCCGCGCCGTGCTGTGGATGGTGGGCAATCTCCTGACCAATTTTCTCACCCGCCCCGACTTTATCGCCTACCGCTTCTGCGACCGCAACTGCCTTGCGCTGAAGCTGTGCCGCAAGCTCTATAAAGTGAAAGAATTCAGCTGGACCATCACCGATCGTCAGGAGATGACCGCGGCTGAAAAGGACGGCTGCTGCGTGATTTTCGAGCAGTTCGAACCATACGGAACAAAGTAAGAAACGAGGATAAATACTATGAGAGTGATCACCGGTTCTGCCCGCGGCAGACGCTTGAAGGAGCTGGAGGGCATGGAGACCCGCCCCACCACCGGCAAGGTGAAGGAGAGTCTGTTCTCCATCCTGCAGTTCGATATTGAAGGACGCCGTGTACTGGATCTGTTTGCCGGTACCGGTCAGCTGGGCATCGAGGCACTGAGCCGCGGCGCCCGGGAATGCGTGTTTATCGACCAGCGCAAGGATGCCTCCGCCCTGATCCGCGACAATCTGCAGATCTGCGGTCTTTCCGAGCAGGCCACCGTCCGCTGCGGCGACGGCATGGCCTACCTCAAGAGCGGCGAGAAGTTCGACATCATCTTCCTCGATCCCCCCTATGGTTCCAACCTGCTGGGACAGGCTCTGGAGCAGATCACAGCGTTTGACATTTGTCGAGAACATGGTATAATTGTCGCAGAGAGCGCCGTGGACACCGTGCTGCCCGAGGTAACCGCTCCCTACTCGCTGTATCGGGAGTACCGCTACGGCAAGATCAAGCTGAGTGTGTATCATCGCAGCGGAAACGAGGATCAGGAATGAGTATCGCCATCTATCCCGGCAGCTTCGATCCCATTACACTGGGTCATCTGGACATCATCGAGCGCGCCGCCGCCTGTTTTGAGAAGGTGTATGTGTGCGTGATGGTGAACTGTGACAAGAAGCAGCCTATGTTTACCCGCGAGAAGCGTTTGGAACTGATCCAAAAGGCCATCGCCCACATCCCCAACGCAGAGGCTGAGGATTTCTCCGGTCTTCTGGCCGACTACGCCAGACAGAAGGGTGCCCGCATCCTCATTAAAGGTGTGCGCAATGTGACGGACTTCGATTCGGAGATGCAGATGGCCCGCATCAACCGCGGCATCGAGCCCACGCTGGAGACGGTGTTTTTGCCCGCCAGCGCCGAATTTGAGCACTTCAGCTCCACCATGGCGCGGGAGATGATCCGCTATAACCAACCCCTTGAGAAGTATATTCCCGCGGTAGTCGCGGAGGAACTGATGAAAGGACGGGACTGAGCAATGGAAGAGAAGGATGTACAGAGATTGCTCGATATGCTCTACAGCATGATCGACGATGCCAAAAGCGTAGCTTTCAGCGCCGAAAAATGCACCATCAACCGTGACGAGGCACTGGATATCCTCGACGAGATCCGCGGCAAGCTCCCTCTGGAGCTGAAAAAGGCCAAGGAGCTCATCGCCGCCCGCAACGAGTATGTGGCCGGTGCCAAGAAGGAAGTGGATAAGATGATGCGTCAGGCCGAGCTGGACGCCAAGACCATTGTCTCCGAAAGCGAGATCATCCAGCAGGCCCGCCAGAAGGGCAACGACATCATCCGCCGCGCCGAGGAACGCAGCCGTGAGCTCTACCGCGTGGCCAACACCTACACCGAGGATGCCCTGCGCCGCACCGAGGAGGCCATTCAGACAGCTTTGGCTGAGGTGCAATCCTCCCGCGCCCAGTTCCGCACCGTCTCTCAGGAGCAGATGCAGGCAGCGCAGGAGCACCTGCGTCAGAGCGCTGCCGAGGGCAAATAATCCTTTGTGAAAAACTGACAAAAACTCGGATAGAATTTCTCTAAATCTTCTAACATCCGATATATTGTAGCTTCACCAAGTCGAGACACAACATCTTGTGTCTCGACTTTTTTCGTCCGCTTTTTCTGAAACAGGCGTTTTATTTTTTGCATTTTTCGAGGCAAAAAATGGCGATTTTGGGCGTTTTTCCCTCGATTTACATAAAAACTTTTTCTTGCAATCTTTTTCTTCATTATGTATACTAAGTCCATAGGTGGGGAAATGTGGGGTTAGTGCCCCTATTTGTGGGGAAGTTTCCCACGGTTTTCCCAAAATGCCGGAATGAAGCTGATGTGAGGAGGTGAGAACATGACCGGTCATTACGCACATACCATCGACGCAAAGGGCCGTCTGTTCATCCCTGCCAAGCTCCGCGAAGAGCTGGGCAGCACCTTCCATGTGACGGTGGGACAAAACCACTGTCTCAGCGTCTATTCCGACGAGAGCTGGGCCGCCTTTATGGACAAGCTCCGCAGCATGAACTACTCCGAGGTTAAGCGCCTCCGTGCCATGTTCGCCCTTACCGCTGACTGTGAACCCGACGGACAGGGCCGCATCCTCCTCCCCGCCAAGCTGCGGGAATACGCCAATCTGGAAAAAGAAGTGGTGGTCATCGGCAGCTTCGATCGGGTGGAGATCTGGAACGCCCAGCGCTGGGCTGAGCTGGAGAGCGCCGCCCTTGACAGCGGCGATCTGGAGACCGCTATGGAGGAGCTGGGCCTGTGAGTGAGAAACTGGTACACGATGTCGCGCAGGACCTCCACTACGGACACCGTCCCGTTCTGCTGGACGAGTGCCTCGAGGGCTTGAACATCCGCGGCGACGGCATCTATATCGACGGTACCTTGGGCCGCGCCGGACACTCTCTGGAGATTGCCCGCCGCCTGACAACGGGACGGCTCATCTCCATCGACCGGGACGAGACCGCCATCGAGGCGGCGAAAGAGCGTCTGGCCGAATACATGGATCGGGTGACGCTGGTACACAGCAACTTCGATCGACTGGATGAAATTCTCCGCGACCTGCACATTGACGGTGTGGACGGCATGCTCTTTGATCTGGGTGTGTCCTCTCCTCAGCTGGACGAGGCGGAGCGGGGTTTCAGCTACATGAACGACGCACCTCTGGACATGCGCATGGATCGTACCGCCTACTTGACGGCACGGCATGTGGTGAACGAGTGGCCCTACGAGGAGCTGCGGCGCATTCTCTTCGACTATGGCGAGGAGCGCTATGCACCCGCCATCGCCAAGGGCATCTGCAAAGCAAGAGAGACTGCCCCCATCGAGACCACGGCACAGCTGGTGGACATCATCAAGTCCTCCATGCCCGCCGCGGCACTGCGGGAGAAGCAGCACCCCGCCAAGCGCAGCTTTCAGGCCATCCGCATCGCCGTCAACGGCGAGTTGGATGCACTGCCCCCTATGCTGCAGGCGGCGGCCGACGCCCTCAATGTGGGGGGGCGGCTGGCGGTGATCTCCTTCCACTCGCTGGAGGATCGTATTATTAAAAAAACGCTGCAGGAGCTTGCAACCGGCTGCACCTGCCCGCCCAATTTCCCCGTATGCGTCTGCGGGAAGAAACCGAAGATGAAACTGGTCTCCCGCAAACCCATCGTATCGGGAAACGAGGAACTGGAATACAATCCCCGCGCCCGCAGTGCAAAGCTTCGGGTGGCGGAGAAGCTATAATCAACATCCAATGAAAAAGGAGGGGTTTCCGTGGCACAGAAATATCGTCATAACGGCGCAGCTACCTACGGCAGCCTCGCCTATGATCTGGATGCTCTGGTACTGGAGCGTCAGCTGGAAGAGGCCGGTGCCATGCCCCAGCGCCGGGACGAGCGCAAGGCTGAGCCCGTGCAACGCCGCCGCAGTGAAACCCATGTACAGGCCAAGACCCGCCCCTCTGCCCTTACGGTGGGCGGCATCGTCACCATGTGCGCACTGGTGGCAGTGCTGCTGCTGGGCTATGTGCAGCTGACCGCGGCCTCGGCTTCCGTTTCCCAGCTGAATAATGATCTGAGCACGCTGCAGACCGAACATGTGGCACTGCTGACGGAGTATGAAAAGACATTCGATCTGGCCACCATCAAGGCAACTGCCGAGGCGGCCGGTATGTCCAAGCCCACCTCGGGACAAATTCAGTACATCGACCTCAGCGGCAGTGATACCGCCGTGGTGTACACCGGTGAGCCGGGTGTGACCGCCCGGGTCTTTGCCGATGTGCGTCAAAGCGCAGCCTCGGTGGTGGAATTTTTCCGATGATGGCGGCGTATAGTTTCTAAGATGATATGCAAGGAGTAAGAAGGATGCCTTCTTGCTCCTTGCTTGGCCTTTATAAATGGTGCAAGGGCACCACTTTCGACGATTTTGGAGGTTCTGCAGTGGCATTTTCCACCTCTCAGCACAACAGAAAAGACGAGAATATACGCCGTGCAAACCGTGTGATTCAGCGTCGCACCTTCATTCTCATGCTCATAATGGGCGTGGGTATGTTTGTGCTGCTGTTTGGTAAGCTCTTCTCACTGCAGATCCTGCGCCATGAAGAGCTCCAGTCCGAAGCGGTAAGTCAGCAGACCCGCTCCACTGTGGTCACTGCCTCCCGCGGCACCATCTATGATGCCTCCGGCAATATCATGGCCATCTCCTCCACCGCCGAGACGGTGTTTCTCTCCCCGCTGGAGTTGGAGAAACAGCTGAAAGATACGGAAAAGCCCGCCAAATGGACGAAAACGTTGCTGGCTGAAACACTGGCTGAAATTCTCGAAATCTCCGAGGAGAGCATCTACAAGAAGATGGAGCGCACCTTCTCCGAATATGAGGTGCTGGCCTTCCGTGTAGAGGAGGACATCGCCGACCGCGTGCGGGAATTTATCAACGAATACGATGTCCACGGCATCTATCTCTCCACCGATGCCAAACGCTATTATCCCTACAGCAATCTGGCCTCCCATGTCATCGGCTTTGTAGGCACCGACTATACGGGTCTGTACGGTCTGGAGGCGCAGTATGAGAAAAATCTGCAGGGCACATCCGGTCTGGTGGTCACCGCCAAGGACAATCTGGGCAACGATATGCTGCACCAGTACTCCCAGTACTTCTCACCCGAGCACGGTGAGAATCTGGACCTGACACTGGATGCCACGGTGCAGTACTACCTGCAAAAGGGCATTGAGGAGATGTGTGACGCCTTCTCCCCCGCCAACGGTGCCGCCGGTGTTGTCCTGCGGGTAACAGACGGCGCCGTTCTGGGCATGGCCTCCTATCCCAACTACGACTTGAACGACTTTGCCACCGTCACAGACAAGACGCTTTTGGAACAGATGGAGCGCGAGGAGATCACCGAGGCAGAGGCACAGCTGAAACAGTGGCGCAACAAGTGCCTCAACGACACCTATGAGCCCGGCTCCACCTTCAAGATCATCACGCTGGCCTCGGCGCTGGAGGAGAATGTGGTGGATCTGAACTCCACCGCCTACTGCTCGGGCCATACAGTGATCTCCGACTACACCATCCACTGCTCCCAGAAAGAGGGACACGGTACACAGACACTGATGCAGTCGGTGGGTAATTCCTGCAACCCCGCCTTTATCTCCTATGGTCTGGGACTGGGTACCAACACCTTCTACGACTATCTCCAGTCCTTCGGCCTTATGGGCACCTCCGGCGTGGACCTGGGCGGCGAGGCCACCGGCGTGTTTGCCGACCCCAACGCCTTTACCCAACTGGACCTGGCCTGCTATGCTTTCGGACAGAACTTTACCGTCACGCCCCTGAACCTGATCGCGGCGCAGGCGGCCTGTGTCAACGGCGGCTATCTCTACGAGCCATATCTGGTATCTGAGAGCCGCGACAGCGACGGCAATATCCTCTACCGCCACGATGCCACCCCCATCCGTCAGGTGATCTCCGAGGAGACCTCCGCCACGGTGCGGGAGTGTCTGGAATATGTGGTGGAAAAGGGCACCGGTAAGAACGGTCAGGTGGCCGGCTACCGTATCGGCGGCAAGACCGGTACAGCCGATAAGGGACAGACCGGCGATGTGGTGGTTTCCTTCCTCTGCTTCGCCCCCGCCGACGATCCCGAGATCATGATGCTCATCACCATGGATACCCCCAGCCGCAGCACCGGTGTGTATGTCTCCGGCGGTAACATGGTGGCCCCCTATTCCAGCGCCATTATGGCTGAAATCCTCCCCTATCTGGGTCTCGAGCCCAGCTACAGCGCCGAGGAACTGCTGGGTATCGATACCACCGTTCCCAGCGTCATCGGCATGGGTCTTGAGGAGGCTAAGTCCAGACTCACCGAACGCGGCTTTGCCTTCCGCACCGTGGGCGACGGTACCACCGTCACCGATCAGACGCCCATCGGCGGCGTACTGATCCCCGGTAAGTCCACGGTAATCCTCTATCTGGATGCCGAGAAGCCCACGGATCTGTGCACTGTACCCAATCTGGTGGGTATGACCCCCTCGGAGGCCAACGCCGTTATGGCCAACTCCGGCCTCTTCCTTCGCTTTACCGGCACCACGGGTACCGAGTCCGGCACGGTGCGCGTGTTCTCGCAAGAAACCGAGCACGGCACACAGGTGGAGGCGGGCACCGTTATCACTGTGCGTCTGGGCGACACGGCAGTGCGAGATTAAGGCACTATTTGCAAAACTTCCGCACATATCGCTATTTTCTATCCCCCTTGCAGCTGTTATGATAGGCGCTGACTGCGTTTTTCCAACATTACGGAACAAAAGGAGATATGACCATGAAACTGAAAGACTTGCTTCACGGCCTGAACATCCTCTCCGCCACGGCGGATATGGACATGGACATTACCGGCGTCAGCTACGATTCCCGCACCACCGCAGCAGGCGATATCTTCGTCGCCATCTCCGGCGAGGCGGTAGACGGACACAAATTCGTCCCCATGGCCGCGGAGAAGGGCGCCGTCTGCGCCGTGGTGGAGCGCCCTGTGGAGGGCATCCCCTATGTGGTGGTGGACAGCAGCCGCAAGGCGCTGGCCCTCATGGGCGGCAACTGGTTCGACCATCCGGCACGGGAGATGACCATGATCGGTGTCACCGGTACCAGTGGCAAGACCACCTCCACCTACCTCATCAAGAGCATCCTGGAGCAGAAGGCCGGTGCCAAGGTGGGTCTGGTGGGCACCATTCAGAACATGATCGGTGACAAGGTACTACCCACCGAGCGCACCACCCCCGAATCCTTTGAACTGCACAAGCTCTTCCGCGAGATGGCAGATAGCGGCTGCTCCCATGTGGTGATGGAGGTCTCCTCCCACGCGCTGAGCCTTGACCGGGTCTACGGCATCCGTTTCGCCGTAGGTATCTACACCAATCTCAGCCGCGACCATCTGGATTTCCATAAAACTATGGAGGAGTATTGTGACGCCAAGGCCATCCTCTTCCAGCGCTGCGATCTGGCCGTGTACAACGCCGACGATCCCTGGTCTGCACGGATGCTGGAGGGCTGCCCCTGCCGTACCTTCGGCTACAGCGTACACGGTCAGGCCGATCTGATGGCCAAGAATGTCCGACTCCTCAGCGGCAGCGTGGAATTCGACGCTGAGGCCGATATTGAGTGGAACCACATGCGGGTAGGCATTCCCGCGGAGTTTACGGTATATAATACGCTGGATGCCGTCAGCTGCTGCTGGAATCTGGGCGTGTCGCTGGCCGACTGCGCCGACGCATTGGCCCGCAACCACGGTGTCAAGGGCCGTATGGAGATCATCCCCACCCCCGGTAAACACTACACCATCCTCAACGACTACGCCCACAAGCCCGACGCACTGGAGAAGGTACTGATCGCGGCGAAGGAGTTTGCCAAGGGCCGCGTGGTGGTGCTGTTCGGCTGCGGCGGCGACCGTGACCGCACCAAGCGCCCTGTCATGGGCGAGATTGCCGCACGGCTTGCCGACTTCTCCATCGTCACCTCCGACAACCCCCGCACGGAGGATCCTATGTTCATCATCAGCGAGATCCTCACAGGCATGCCGGAAGGCACGCAGTATGTGGTGGAGCCCGACCGCGTCAAGGCCATTCACTACGCCATGGACAATGCACTGCCCGACGATGTGATCGTGCTGGCAGGTAAGGGTCACGAGGACTATCAGGAGATCAATCATCAGCACTTCCCCATGGATGAGCGCGTCATCGTGGCCGAACATTTGAAACACTAAGGAACAACAATGCCCCCTGCTGACAGGGGGGCAAGAGGAGCGAGAGAACTATGAAAAACATGATTTTGGCAGCCGTCATCAGCTTTGCCGTTACCGCCGTGGTGGGTAAATTTCTCATCCCCGCCCTACAGCGACTGAAGGCGGGACAGAGCATCAAGGAGATTGGCCCCAAGTGGCACATGACCAAGCAGGGCACGCCCACCATGGGTGGCTTGATGTTTATGGTGGGCATCGGTATTGCCATCGTCGTGATGGGTTGGAAGGGTATGCTGGCGGGTGATTTCCGCCACATCTATGTGTTTGTCTTTGCCCTCATCTTCGGCGGTATCGGCTGCATCGACGATATGCAGAAGATCCGCCGCAAGCAGAACACGGGCCTTACTGCACGGCAGAAGTTCCTGCTGCAGCTGGCCGCCGCCGTGGCATTTCTCTGCCTGATGCGCTATGAGGGTATGCTGAGCCCCAACCTCTACATCCCCTTTGCCCACACCCATCTGGTGATGCCCTGGTGGCTGTATCTGGTCTTTGCCGCCTTCGTCATCGTCGGTACGGTGAACGCCGTGAACATCACCGACGGTCTCGACGGCCTGTCCTCCTCTGTGACGCTGCCTGTTGCCGTGTTCTTTACGGCAGTGGGCGTGGCTTGGGCAGGCTATGAGCAGTTGGGTCTTTTCGGCGCTGCCCTGCTGGGCGGTCTTTTGGGCTTCCTGCTCTACAACCACTATCCCGCCCGCGTCTTTATGGGCGATACGGGTTCTCTCTTCCTGGGCGGCGCCGTGGCGGCGCTGGCCTTCGCCTATGATATGCCCCTGATCCTGATTCCCGTGGGCATCGTCTACATCTGCGAGACCCTGTCGGATATCATTCAGGTGGGCTATTTCAAGCTGACCCACGGCAAACGCTTTTTCAAGATGGCGCCCCTACACCACCACTTTGAGATGTGCGGCTGGAATGAACGCAAGGTGGTGGCGGTGTTTACGCTGGTGAGTACCGTTGGCTGCCTGATCGCCTATTTCGGCGTGGCCGGCCGCTTCTTGATGGCATAATCGACGCATAATTCCGCGGTAAATGCCGCAGACTTTTTCAGAAAGGAGGGAATATCCGTGACACGGGAGGAACACTACACCCGTAAGGCACAGCAGGAGCACCAAAAAGAAATGGCCCGCAAACACTACTTAGCGGGCAAAGGCTCCATGGACATTCCCTTCCTGCTGCTGGCGCTGCTGCTGACGGGCATCGGATTGATGATGCTGTTCTCGGCATCCTTCCCCTCGGCCTACTATGAGACGGGCAGCGCAGGCTACTACTTCAAACGACAGGCAGTTTTTGCCGCTATGGGTATCGTGGCCATGCTGATCATGGCGCGGTTTAACTATCAGGGCCTTCGGCCTCTGGCAAAGATTCTGCTGGTTTTTTCCATCTTTTTGCTGCTGCTGGTGATCATCCCCGGCGTGGGCATCACCAAGAATAACGCCACCCGCTGGTTGGGCATCGACGGCGTGTTCACCTTCCAGCCCTCGGAGATCGCCAAGGTGGCCGTCATCATCTATTTCGCCGACAGCATCTCCAAGAAAAAAGAGCGCATGTCCTCCTTCCGGGAGGGTGTGGTGCCCTACGGCGTGATCCTGGGCGTGATCGCCATTCTGATGCTGCTGGAGCCCCACCTGTCCGGTACCATCCTCATCGTGGGCACCGGCGCCATTATGATGGCGGTAGGCGGCATCCCCGGATGGCTGATCGGTGCCGGTGTGGGCGGTGTGGCCGCAATTGGTTGGGGCTTTGTCTCAGCGGTGGACGCCGGTATCATCTCCTATGGTGCCAGCCGTATCAACATGTGGCATAACCCGTGGCTGGACAGTTCCGACGAGGGCTACCAGATGGTACAGAGCCTGATCGCCATCGGCTCGGGTGGACTTCTCGGCACAGGTCTGGGCAAAGGGCGTCAGAAGTTCCTCTATCTCCCCGAGGAGAGCAACGACTTCATCTTCTCCACCGTGTGCGAGGAGCTGGGTCTCATCGGTGCCACGCTGATCCTGCTGGTGTTCGCGCTGCTGCTGCTGCGTGGCTTCTGGATCGCACTCCACGCCCGTGACCGCTTCGGCACACTGCTGGTGGTGGGCGTCATGGCGCACTTGGGCTTGCAGGTGTTTTTGAATGTAGCGGTGGTTACCGGTCTGGTGCCCGCCACCGGCATCTCCCTTCCCTTCTTCAGCTACGGCGGAACGGCACTGGCTCTGCAGCTGTTTGAGATCGGCATTGTATTGAGCGTATCCCGTCAGATCCCCGCCAAGCGGGAGGGCTGAAACATCCAGCGGCAAAAAATGATTTGATTTCTACGATGCTTTTATCGTATACAGAAGGAGCAACACTATGAAGGTAATTTTCACCTGCGGCGGCACGGCAGGCCATGTGAACCCCGCGCTGGCGCTGGCACGGTATATGCAGGAAAAAGACAGCACCACCGAGGTACTGTTTGTGGGCACACCCGACGGCATGGAGCGTGGTCTGGTGGAAAAGGCTGGTTTTGCCTTCGAGGGTATTGCCGTCCGCGGCTTTCGCCGGAAGCTGTCCGTGCAGGGCATCCGCCAAAATCTCCGCACGGTGAAGGTGCTGTTGGATGCCAAGGCAAAAGCCGAGGCGGTGCTGAAACATTTCAAGCCCGATCTGGTGGTGGGTACCGGCGGCTACGCCAGCTTTCCCATCGTCAAGGCCGCTGCCGCCAAGGGCATCCCTACGGCGGTACACGAGTCCAATATGATCCCCGGCCTCACCACCAAAATGCTGGAAAAGCATGTCGATCGCGTGATGGTGGGCTTTGAGGACTGCCGCCGCCACTACAAGCACCCGGAGAAAATCGCCGTGACCGGTACGCCGGTGCGTGGCGACCTGTTCCTGCGCACCAAAGAAGAGGCCCGCGCCGCACTGGGTTACACGGACAGCAAACCCGTAGTGGTGTCTTTCTGGGGCAGTCTGGGTGCCTCTACCATGAACGAGCGGATGCTGGAGTTCTTCCAGCGGGAGAAGGCAGACTGTTTCCCCTTCCACCACATCCATGCCGCAGGCAGCGGCAGCTGGGCAACCCTGTCCGAGGCGGTGGAAAAGCTGGGACTGCACGATACCGCCCTCGACCTGCGCCAGTATATCCATGACATGGATGTGGTAATGGCGGCGGCCGATCTGGTAATCGCCCGCGCCGGTGCCAGTACCGTCAGTGAGCTGACGGCGCTGGGCAAGGCATCTATTCTCGTCCCCTCTCCCTTTGTGGTGGCCAACCATCAGGAGAAGAACGCCTCCTTGCTTCACCGGCACGGTGGTGCAGTGATGATGCTGGAGTCCGAAGCAACCGGCGCCGCCCTCTACGAGGCAACGGCCGCCATCCTCTCGGATACGGCCAAGCGCGAGCAAATGGAATCCGTCTCCCGCGGCCTAGGCATCCCCGATGCCACGGCGCGGCTATACGAAACGGTGATGGCACTGCTGTGACACCGAAGCGCTGCCCTGCATAGAATGGAGTACTTCCATTTCAGAAAGGTGGGGCAACATGAGCCACATCACCATTTGCGGTACCGCCCCTCTGCGGGGCGAGGTATCGCTGCAGCGGGCTAAGAACAGCGTTCTGCCCGTTCTTGCCGCTACGCTGCTCCATCGCGGACAAAGCTGCATTCAGGACTGTCCATCCCTGTCCGATGTGGAGGCGGCAATCGATATCCTGCAGCACCTGGGCTGCCGCGTGGCGTGGCAGGGGCGCAACCTATTGGTGGATGCCACTGACCTGACGCGCTGCACCATTCCCCCCGCCCTCATGCATCGGTGCCGCGCATCGGTGCTCTTTCTCGGGGCGCTGCTGGGGCGCTGCGGCGAGGCGGAGCTTAGTTTTCCCGGCGGCTGCTGCTTAGGCCCGCGGCCCATTGATATGCACCTTTCGGCACTGCAGTCACTGGGTGCGGAGATCACGGTCCGGGGCGATACGCTCCGCTGCTGTGCACCATACCTTCGCGGGCGGGATATATATCTGCCCTTCCCCAGTGTGGGGGCCACGGAGAACGCCATGTTGGCCGCAACCGCCGCCGAAGGGATCACCGTCATCTCCAACGCCGCAAGGGAGCCGGAGATCGCGGATCTGCAGGCATTTCTGCAAAAACTGGGAGCCCATGTCCATGGGGCGGGAACTTCCACCATCGCCATCCGTGGCAGGCAGATGCTTCACAATGCCGGCCACCGCTGCATCGGTGACCGCATCGTGGCCGCTACATATCTCTGCGCCACCGCGGCCGCAGGGGGGCAGATCACCGTAAAGGATGTCGATTACCGACATCTGAGCCCCATTTTGACGGCACTGCAGCAGGCTGGCTGCACCATCCGCTCCACAGTGGACACCATCACCCTCTCCTCTGACGGGCAGCTATATGCGGTGGATACGGTACGCACCGCACCCTACCCAGGCTTCCCCACCGATGCACAACCCCTGTTGATGGCGGCACTTTTGCGCGCAAAAGGCAAGACTACATTCATCGAAACCTTATTTGAAAACCGCTATCGCCATGTACCGCAGCTGCAGAAGATGGGAGCGGATATCTGCCTTGCGGATCGCTGTGCCGCTGTATGCGGCGTAGAGCGGCTCTGCGGAGCACAGGTCAGTACCCCCGACCTGCGGGGCGGCGCGGCACTGATGATCGCGGCGCTAAGCGCCGATGGAACAACAGAAATTCACGATATCCATCACATCCTGCGTGGTTACGAGGATGTGACAGGCAATTTCAGCGCCTTGGGCGCACAGATTTACCAAGGAAGCAATGAAGGAGGTGACATCGCATGGCACGACGCAACCGTTACAACCGCAAACGGCGGCGGGGCGGTTTTTCCCTGCTGTATAAGTTTTTGACCTTTGTGGTTATCTGCGCCGCCATTGCGGTGGCACTGACCATGTTCTTTAAGGTGGAGGATATCACCGTCACCGGAAACCAGCGCTACAGCCAGACGCAGATCGTCACGGCCTCCGGCATTGCGTTGGAGGACAATATGTTCTTTATGAACAAGTATCAGGTATCCGATGACATCACCTCTGCCCTGCCCTACATCGAGACGGTGCAGATCCGCCGCGCGCTGCCCGACGGACTTATCATCGCGGTGACGGAGTGCTCAGCACCGGCAGCCATCACATACAACGGAAAAGCGTGGCTTCTCTCCGCCCAGTGCAAAGTGGTGGACAGCAAGCCTGCCGCAGCCGCAAAGGATTATGCGCAGGTGTTGGGTCTGCCTCTCACCGGTGCACAGGTGGGCAGTGTCATCACCGTGGCGGAGGAGCACGCCGCCTCGGCGGAGCTGCTGCAGCAACTGCTAACGCTGCTGGCGCAGAAAAATATGCTGGCACAGGTGCAGCAGATCGACCTGGGAGACGGCTCGCTTCTGACACTGCGGTATCTGGATCGCTTTGATGTAACACTGCAGCGGGATGCGGATCTGGACTACAAGCTGGACTATCTGCTGGCCGTGGTAGAACGGCTGGAGGTCAACGAAAAGGGACGCATCGATATGACGCAGGAGGATAAAGCCAGCTTTATTCCGCAGCATGCATAAGTTTTTTCATAAATCGCCGCTTTCCACTTGACCTGCAGGGAAAATCGCAATATAATACAAGATATAGTATTTTCACTTAGGATAAAACCTCTTGATATACCATCTCTGTGGGAGGATGCAATATGGCTTTCGGAATGGAAACTGGCGTGGAAAATGTGGTAAAAATTAAAGTCATCGGCGTGGGCGGCGGCGGCAACAATGTGGTCAACCGCATGGTGCGCAACGGCGTTCAGGGCGTGGACTTTATTGCTGTCAATACCGATAAGCAGGCGTTGAACGCCTCTGCTGCCGGCTACAAGCTGCAGATCGGTGAGAAGCTCACCGGCGGCAAGGGCGCCGGCTCCAACCCCGATATCGGCCGTCAGGCTGCCGAGGAGACCCGCAATCAGATCAGCAAGGCACTGGAGGACACCGATATGGTGTTTGTCACCGCCGGCATGGGCGGCGGCACCGGTACCGGCGCTGCTCCCGTGGTGGCTGAGGTCGCCCGTGAGCAGGGCGTGCTGACGGTGGGTGTGGTCACCAAGCCCTTCGGCTTCGAGGGAGCACGCCGCATGCGTGCCGCCGAGGCCGGCATCGAGGCCCTGCGGGATAAGGTGGACTCGCTGGTCATCATCCCCAACGAGCGTCTCAAGTACGCCACCGATCAGAAGATCACCTTTGCCAACGCTTTCGAGATCGCCGATGATGTGCTGCGTCAGGCAGTGCAGTCCATCTCCGACCTGATCCGTGACACCGGATTCATTAACCTTGACTTCGCCGATGTGACCGCCATTATGAAGGATGCCGGCCTTGCCCACATGAGCGTGGGTCGTGCCGCCGGTAAGGGCAAGGCCGAGGAGGCCGCCCGTATGGCTATTTCCAGCCCCCTGCTGGAGACTTCTATCGAGGGTGCTCGCGGTGTGCTGATCAACATCACCGGTTCTCCCGACATTGGCCTCGAAGAGGTGGAACAGGCTGCCACACTTGTACAGCAGGCAGTGCATCCCGAGGCGCTCACCATTTTCGGTGCCACTTTCGACGAGACGCTGGACGACGAGATGCGCGTGACCGTCATCGCTACCGGTTTTGCCGAGGGCGAGGGCAAGTACAAGGCCGCTGCCCCCACTCCCGTGGCCGCTGAGCCCGGCGACGGTGCAGCTGCCACCGAGTCTGCCCAGGAAGTGGACAAGTCCTTCGATGACATTCTGGCTATCTTCAACCGCGGCAACAACTGATAACAATTACTCATATAAAAACATACACCGCCGTTCCAAAGAACGGCGGTGTATGTTTTTTATGTTTGTGTTTCGATCAACCGCGACGGATGGTGGCGGGAGCGGGGACATAGTCCTCAGCCAGATCGAAGGGATAGAAATTCTTGGGCAGTTTGCGCCAGGTCAGACGCTTCAGGTTGGAAGTACCGGCACCGGGGGTATCGGCGTTGCACATCACGCTGGCAAAGGCGCTGTAGGGCACGCGGAAAGAGGTGTTGGCCTTGACAACGATGAGATCATACACCTTGGGCTCGATACCGAAGTGGCGCAGGATCTGGGGATCGCCGGAAGCACCGGGCTGCTCGCAGACCATGATGTCCACGAAACCGAAGCTCAACACAGCAGCCATACCCACATTGCAGTGCAGACCCTTACCGGCGGGGCCTTCCTGCAGGAAGTCGCCGTCGTGGAGAGAACGCACCACAGCCTCGCCCTTCAGAGGTGCGGGCATATCGGGGGTAAACTTGTTGCCCACTTCAAAGTAAGCCTTGTTTCCAACGCCCACCTCGAAAGCCTTCTTGGCAGCCTCGGGGTCCTTGACGAACATACCGCTGCGGATGGTAGCGTTACGCTCCTGCAGACGCAGGGCCACATAGGCGCTGTCACCCACGGCACCGCCATTGGGCGAGTCGGCGCTGTCCACCAGAATCACGGGCTTGGGCGTGTCGGGATTCTCAGCCAGGTCGATAATCTCGTCCACGCTCATCAGGTCGGGCCACAGGCCGTCACGGATGGCGAAGAAACGCTGGGCCAGATCGTCGGCATAACGGCAAGCCACAGCCTCGTCGGATGCCACCGCAATAATGGTGCAGCCGATGGTATCAATATCCAGCCAAGGCTGCACATTGAAGATGGTGTAGTCCTGCAGCGTGCCGTCGGCAACCAGAGACTTGGCATAGTCCACCACGCTCTTGAAGGGCTCGGCCTGCGTGGTATAACCGGCAGGAGGCGTCATCATGGGGATGGTAGTGGCAGCCAGACGCACACTCTCCCCTGCCAGCTTACGCATACCCAAAGAGGCTGCGCGATAGCCTGTCTCGTAGAAATCTACATGGGGATAGGTCTGATAACCGCAGATGATGTCGGCAGCGGCCAGCATCTGGGGCGTGGTATTGGCATGGAGGTCGCAGGATGCGGCCATGACCACATCGGGGCCAACCAGCTCACGGATGTAGGCCAGCAGAGCGCCGGAGGCGTCATCCTCGCTCTCGGTGCAGCAGGCACCGTGGAGGGAGGCAAAGACGGCGTCCACAGGGCCGTACTTCTCCAGATCGGCGCGAACCTTCTCCTTCAAAAATGCCAGTGCATCATCGGCCACACGGCCACCGGAGCCACCGAAGAGGGACTGGGAGAGGATCAGCTCACCGCCGAACTCCTCAACGGCGTCGATCATACCGTGCAGTGCACAGGGGACAGCCTTGGCCAGATCGTAGGCCTCTTTGCCCTCGGCGCAGCGTACCTTTTCGAAACAATTTTCAAGGGTAGATACCAGAGGGTTAAACGTGTCGCTCTCCTGATGGAATTCGCAGACCAATACACGTTTACGCTCACTCATTGTAAACATCTCCTTCCATGGACTTATTCCAGCCCACATGTACGCAGGAATGCTGCATAACCGGCCTCATAGGCCTTCACAGACTCACTGCGGGGCTCAAAACGACGCTCAAAGCGCATCGTCTCAGCCACTTCATTCAAATCCTTACACACGCCGAGGCCCACAAACACACAGTATGCCGTGCCGACAGCACCGGCATGACGGGTGGAATAGGGCACACAAACGGGCACATTCATAATGTCGGCCAGCATCTGCATCCACGGATCGCTGAGCGAACCGCCGCCTACGGCGTTGAGCACGGCAGGAGGCCAGGGAGTCCCCTCCAGTGCCTGACGGTGGAGGCTGCGCAGCTTCAGGGTGTAGCACACACCCTCCAGAATGGCGCGGGCCATGTGGCGGCGATCATGAGTCGCTGCCAGATTCATAAACGAACCGCGGGAGGTCTCGCTGAGCATGGGAGGACGCTCACCGTAGAACCAGGGCGTGGCGATCACGCCATCACTGCCGGGGCCGATCTCGGCGATCTCAGCATTGATAAGATCATAGACACCGTCACCCATTTCCTTATGCTCGTGGCCGTAGAGACGGTCCACCACCCAGTTGAAGGCCAGACCGATAGCCTGCATACTGTCAATGGAAATATCCTTCTTTGTATCGAAGGGGGAATTGAACAGCTTGCTGAAACCGTGATCGAGGCAGTGCCCCACCCAACCGGAAGAGCCGAAATACAGATGCACACGGCTCAGATCGGAGCAGCCGGAGCCAATGGCAATAGCAGAGATATCGCTGCAGCCGCCAAAGACGGGAATACCAGGCACCACGCCCAACTCGACAGCAGCCTTCTCAGTGATGTGACCCACCAGATCGGAGGCATCCACCCAACCGGGGAACTTGGCCTTATCGATACCGCAGAAGTCCATGATCTCGCTGTAGAAGCTGTCCAGCTCACCGTCGAAGGAGTGGACGAAGTTGTTGGAGATATCTACAGCAGCAGCACCGGTGGCCTTCCACTTCAGGAAGGAGTTGACCTCCAGTACCATCTCGGCCTGCTCCAGCACCTCGGGCTTGTTGTCCTTGAGCCACAGCAGCTTGGGCCAGTAGTCACTGGGGACAAAGCGGCCCTCACCGAAGTGGGCGTTGAGGCGTGCGGCCTGCTCCACACTGCGGCAATCCAGCCAGATGATGGAGTTGTGCAGCACCTTGCCGTTTTTATCCACGGGAATGATGCCCTTCCACATGGTGGAGAAGGCCATGCCGGCGGCATTGGCGGGGTCAAAGCCACTCTTGGCCAGGACCTCCTTGGTCACCTGACAGACGCGATCCCAATACAGCTCGGGATCCTGCTCTGCCCAGCCCTCGTGCTCTACATACAGAGGATAGGAGGCAGTGGCAACAGCCAACACCTCTCCGCTCATGCTGACCAGCGCTACTTTTACGCCGCTGGTGCCCAAATCGTAAGCAATAACAAATCGGTTTTCCATGTGTCTATTTTCTCCCTGCTCAATTTAGTCCTGTGCAACCTTCTCCTTGGCGAACTCTGCGGCCGTCTTTGCCTTGTGGCAACGGACAATATGATGGGGAGAGATCTCGACAGGCTGGGGAACCTCGCAGCGGCAGCGCTCGTCAGCATAGACGCAGCGGGTGTGGAACACACAGCCGGAGGGAGGATTGGCCGGGTCGGGGGCGTCGCCCACCTTCAGGTTCAGGTTGAAGTCCTCGTTACGCACACCCTTGGAAATGCTGGGTGCAGACTCCAGCAACACCTGCGTATAAGGATGCAGAGCGTTGTTGTAAATCTCGGAGGCGGGGGCGGACTCCAGAATATGACCGGCATACATAATAAGGATATAGGTGGCAATCTGACGCACCACGGCCAGATCGTGGGCCACGAACAGCATGGCCAGCTTGTACTCGTCCTGCAGGTCCATCAGCAGGTTCAGCACCTGCGCCTGCAGAGAAACATCCAGTGCGGAGATAGGCTCGTCGGCCAAAATCAGCTCAGGACGCTCCACCAGAGCACGGGCAATCAGAATACGCTGACGCTGACCGCCGGAGAGAGAGTCGGGGTTACGGAAGCGGTAGCTGGGCTCCATACCCACCTTCTCCAGTGTCTCGCAGACGCGCTTATCGATCTCCTCCTTGTCGGTCATGCCGCCCAGGATTAGAGGCTCAGACAGGGACTCAAGGATGGAGAAACGGGGATGCAGTGCGGAGGCGGCATCCTGGAAGATCATCTGTACCTTGCGGCGGATCTCGCGGCGCTCGGCCTTGGACATCTCCTTGAGGTTCTTGCCGTAGTAGTAGACATCGCCCTCGGTGGGCTCTTCAATACCCAGCAGCACGCGCAGCAGCACGGTCTTACCGCAGCCGGACTCGCCGACCAGAGCCACGGTCTCGCCGGGGAACACTTCAATATCGACGCCATCCACAACATAGCGGGTGGCAACCTGCTTGTTGAACATACCCTTGCAGATGGGGTAATGCTTCTTCAAGCCATCAACTTTCAAAATAGGTTCAGCCATGCTCTTCACCTCACTCCAAACGTGTATCCTGAGACGTCTCGTAATCCATCAGCGGATAGTGGCAAGCCACCAGACGATCCTCGCTGATATGCACCAGTTCAGGCTGCTCCTCGAAGCACTTGGGCTGGGCATGATCGCAGCGGATGGCAAAGGGACAACCCTTGGGAGGATTGGCCATGTCGGGGGGGAAGCCGGGGATGGACTTGAGGCGCTTGGTCTTGCGTGCTTCCAGCAGAGGCACGGAGCGCAGCAGACCGACCGTATAGGGATGGCGGGGGGCCACCAGCAGATCGCGCTTGGGAGCATACTCCACGCAGCGACCGGCATACATGACGAAGATGTCATCGGCAAACTGGGAGACAACACCGAAGTCATGAGTAATGATGATAACGGAGTTACCCACCTTCTCCTTAATGTCGTTCAGTGCCTGAATGATCTCAGCCTGAATGGTGATGCCGAGGCTGGTGGTAGGCTCGTCGGCGATCAGCAGGTCGGGCTTGAAGATCATGGCCATACCGATAAAGATTCTCTGACGGAAACCGGCGGAGAACTGGCAGGGATAGCACTTGCAGACCTCTTCCCAGTTGTTGATACCCACCAGCTTCAGTGCATCGCGCACGGCGTCCTCGCACTCCTGCTTGGTGGCCTTCTTCTTATGGACACGGTATGCCTGACGCAGCTGAGCGCCAATAGTCATATAGGGGTTGAAAGAGGTATTGGGGTCCTGGAAGATCAGGGAGATCTGCTGACCGCGGATGCGGGACATCTCGCGTTCGCTCTTTTCCAGAAGGTTCTCTCCCTTGAAGATGACCTCGCCGCTCTCGACGCGACCGGGCTTATCCACGATCTGCATGATCGCGCGGGAGGTAACACTCTTACCGGAGCCGGACTCACCGATAATACCCAGAACCTTACCCTTTTTCAGCGTAAAGTTCACGCCCTCAACGGCCTTGATCACCGTGCCGTTGGGCATATGGAAGTAGGTACGGAGGTCCTTGACTTCCAACAGCATATCATTATTCTTGTTTTCCATGTTTAGATACCTCCACTACATCAGTCCTTCAGCTTGGGATCGAAGTGCTTATGCAGTGCATCACCGATCAGCGTCAGGGCGATGGCCATGATGACGATCAGGATACCGGACATAGCGGTGATCCACCAGTGGGTAGCAATGTAGTTTTTACCGTCGCCCATGATGTTACCCAGAGAGATTCCGGGAGGCTGGACGCCGAGGCCCATGTATGCCAGCAGAGACTCGATAACGATGGCGGCAGACAGGTCCATGGGAACCACGGGCAGCACGCCGGGCAGCACATTGCGGCCCAGGTATCTGGTGGCGATACGGAATTTACTGGCACCCATCAGCTTGGCGGCAGAGATGTAGTCCATTTCCTTCTCCACCATGACGGTACCGCGGATGTTACGAGCATAAGGTGCCCAGAAGGACAGGGCCAGCACCAGGATCAGTGCCGGATGGGTCGTACCAAACAGAGAGATAAGGATGATGACCAGAACGATAAAGGGGAAGCCCATCTGGACATCGACCACGCGCATGAGGACGCTGTCGGTCTTGCCGGGATAGTTCATGCCGGAGATGATGCCCACGGACACGCCCAGTGCCACGGCGCAGACAACGGCGGTGACGCACAACAGAGCAGAGGTGCGGATACCGAAGATCATACGGGACAGGAGGCAGCGTCCGATGTAGTCCGTACCCAGAATGTACTCAGGGTCGGTAAAGGGCTTCATCAGGGCGATCTTGGGGTTGTTCAGCGTGGGATCATGGGGTGCGATCTGCTCGGCAAATACCGCGATGATCACGATGGCCAGCATAATCACAAAGCCAATGGTAAAGGCAGGGTTCTTCTTGCAGAACTTCAGGAAGCTCTTGAGCCAGTTGCCCTTCTTGGCGGCCGAGGCCTCTTTAGAAACTTTCGTTGCCATATTACAGACCTCCTTGTGCCTTACGGATTCTGGGATCGAGGTACAGATAAGAGATGTCGATGATGGTGTTGATGATGATGAAGATTGCGGCCAACAGCACCACCAGGCCCTGTACCAGATAATAGTCACGGCGCAGGATTGCATTCAGGATCTGCAATCCGAGGCCGGGATAGCCAAAGATATTTTCAATAACCAGGCAGTTACCCACCATGAAGCCCAGCTGGGAGCCAACCAGGGTCAGGAAGGGCACCAGGATATTGCGGAAGGAATAGCCGATAAGCGTGGTGAAATAGGGGACGCCGCGTGCCTTGGCTGCCTTGGAGAAGTTCTGCTGCATACTGCCCAGCATATTGACGCGGACATTTCTTGCGAAAACGCCGGCCAGAGGCAGACCCAGAACGATGGCAGGCAGGATCGCGTACTCGATCCCCTTAAAGCCCGACGCAGGCAGCCATCTCAGCTTCACGGCCACGATCTGAATGAGCATGACCGCCACCCAGTAGTTGGGCATGGACTGGACAAGCACCGCGCAGGCACTGACGATACGATCGATGATCGAATCTTTGAATATCGAAGCAAGTAAGCCGAAGAGCAATCCCAAAATGATTGCCGAGGGCAAGGCCAGGCCGATCATGACCAGCGTAGCCTTATAAGAGCCGGCGATAACATTGCCGACCTCATCCTTACAGAAGTAGGAGTAACCCAGATCGCCCTTGAAGATATTCTTAATATAGTCGACGAACTGCACATAGATGGGGTCATTCAGGCCCATGTCCTCACGGAGCTGTTCAACGACTTCTTCCGAGGCGTTGCCGGCCACAGATCGCGCAGGATCACCGGGGATCAAGCGCAGAAGCACAAATGTAACGACCAGAACAGCGATAACCACCAGTAAACCCTGCAAAAGTCGTTTTATAATCGTAGTGAGCATAGAAATTACCGGTACCGGCACTGGATGCGGGTACGATCTCCTTTCGCGTTGTTTAAGAGAGCCCGGCATAGAAGTCTATGCCGGGCTGCCGGTTACTTAATCAGGTATTCAGCGTAATTCCGAATGAACAATTAGTTCCAGGAAATGTCAGCGAATCTGATGTTGGAGTTGGGCAGGAATTCGACGCCGGAGCAGTCGTTGGAGTAGCCATAGATCATGACGGAGTCATACATGGGGAAGTTGGTGCAGGTTTCGACCAGTCTGGGGAACAGTT
>JAZTZR010000012.1:0-45693 GCA_045637545.1 Vescimonas sp.
GGCCAAAAACGGCTTCTACATCCGACTTTCCCATCAGGAGCGCACGGAGGTACACTACCTGTACCTGAGCAATCCTGCACAACGGCCCGGTGACGGCGATGTGATCCTGCCGGATGCTGCGCGCAGCAGCGGCGATGTCTATGTCTGGCGCATCAGCGGCCTGACCTACGGCGAACAATGGAAGGCGGAGGAGCACACCGGTGATACCCCCACCGTCATCGTCCACAGCGATTGGCGCATCGTGGATACCTACGGCCCCCAGAGTTCCAACGGAACGGGGGAGGAGGTGGACTTCTTCAGCTCCACCGTGGCCACCGATATGGATGTGTGGTATCCTCTGACGCTGAACTTCACCAATATCTACCACAACACCGACTCCATCATCATCAAGAAGGAGGACGCCCTGACGGGCAGTCCCATCGGCGGCGCCGTCTTCCAGCTGATGCAGAACGGTCAGGTGCTGAGATTTACTTACGACCCCGTTGCCAACGCCTACTACTACGATGCGGTGAACGGCACCGTCACGGAGCTCTCAGGCAGCGTCAGCGGCTACTATGAACTGAATATTCAGGGCTTCAGCTATGCAGACGGCAGCATCGTCGTCCGTGAGCTGCAGGCACCTGTGGGCTACACGCCCATTGAAAACATCGAGATCGGCTATCGCCAGCAGCAGAATTTGCTGATGATGGCACCGCCGCCCCCCGACTTACCGCTGCTCGATGACACCGGACAGCCGGAAGATACCGGACAGCCGGAGGACACGGGACAGCCCGATGATACCGGACAGCCCGATGATACGGGACAGCCGGAGGACACGGGACAGCCGGATGATACCGGACAGCCCGATGATACCGGACAACCCGATGATACCGGACAGCCGGAGGACACCGGACAGCCCGATGATACGGGACAGACAGAACCCGTTGAGCCGATAGACGAACCCGTGGAGGAACCCGTGGAAGAGCCTGCGGAAGAACCCGTGGAGGAGCCTGTGGAAGAGGAGCCGCCCCTCAAGATGATGGCGGCAGCGCCTGCAGCGCAGGAAGAGACGCCGCAGGTGGAGATGCTCTCCACTTCTCCCATGGCCAGTTATAACAACGGTCTTCTGATCATCCGTAACAGCACCGAGGACACCTCGGTGACGGTGACGAAGCAGTGGAACTGTCCGCAGGAGGACTGGCGGGAGGTCACCATGCAGCTGATGGCCAACGATGCCCCCGTCACCTCCCTGATCTCCGGTGTGGAGCTGACGAAGGTGCTCCATGAGGGCAACGGCTGGACGGCCACGTGGACAGATCTGCCTCTGTACGCCAACGGTCAGGAGATCGTCTGGTCGGTGAAGGAGGTCAAGATCGGCAACGAGAGCTGTCTGGGCAACTACACCTTCGTCAACTATCTGGTGGACTACAGTCCGCCCACCTATACCTATGACAGCAGCGGGCGATTGTCCAACACGGCCTTTACCGTCACCAACGACACCTACCGTACGCTGCTGCGTCTGGTGAAAACCAACCTCGGCGGCGGTATCCGCCTGCAGGGTGCGGTGTTCCGTCTGGAGCACCTCATCAACGGCGAGGTGGACAGCGAGTTCCTTGTGCGAACCATGACCACCGGTGCCGACGGCTCGATCGTGTTTGATAACCTGAAATACGGCGACTACCGTTTGACGGAGATCACACCCCCCAGCGGGTATGAGGAGATGGCCGAGCCCATCTACCTGACTATCCAGAGCAACGGTACCGTCGTGGTGCAGAGCCATGCCTATGCCCTTGCAGGCAGCTCGGCCTACTCCATTCAGGTGCTCAATGTGCCGCTGCGGCCCCTGCCCTCTACGGGCGGCATCGGCGACATGCCCTTCTACTTACTGGGCTTCCTGCTGATGGCCGGAGCGCTCATAAGCCTCCCCCTTCGTGGGAGGTGCCGAACGAAAGTGCGTCGGAGAGGGCTATAAAACGAATCAAAAAATATAAAAATAATAAAAAGAAACCAAAATCTACAGAAAAAGGAGAAAAGAGACATGAAAGCTTTCAAAAAGTTATTCGCACTCCTGCTGGCAACCCTCATGCTCATGGGTATGCTGGTGACAACGGCTGTGGCGGCTCCAAATGACATCACCATTGAGAATCCCGCCAAAGGCCATACTTACTTCATCTATCAGATTTTTAAAGGAACAGTGTCCGGCGGTGTGGTTTCCGACATTTCGTGGGGTACTGCCATTCCGGGAGATAAATTGGATGAATTTGTCACAGCCTTGAAAACTGACCCGTTACTCGGTAGCAAATTCTCTGCCGATAAATCTGTTTATATCAACGATGCCAAGCAGATCGGCACGGTGATCAAGGAGTGGTCTCACAATGAAGATAGTGTTCAGGCTTTTGCTGATTTGATCAGCGACTATGCTACTACCTCCACAACTTCGGTTACAGCTTCCTCTACAGATCCCATTACCTTTTCCCTTTCTGAATCCGGCTATTACCTCATTGAGGACACCACGGTAGGAAACGATTCCGAGAGAATTACCGACTATCTGCTGCTGCTCTCCGGCTCCTCTACCAGAATTAAGTACAGCCCTTCTTCCTTTGACATGAGCGTGAACTACCGAGTAGACGGCACCTTCCACGATTATGTTGATCTTGAGATTGATGCGCCTGCCTATATCAAGCTGGAAGCGTCTCTCCCCTCTCTGTACGAGGACTACAACCAGTACTATATGGGCTACAAAGTGACCCTTCCTGACGGTCTGAACTTTGTAACGAATACAGACGGTACACCCTTTGTTGCAGAGGCCTATGTCCTGCATTCCAGTGGTGCTACGTTCTCCATTCTCAACTCCAATGAGTATTCTGTTGCATTCCAGGCCGGTTCTAATAACAAGACCGTTTTTGTTGACTTTGGCAACATTCATGACGAGGCAACCACACCGGGTGGCTACGACATAAAGGATGATGACAAGCTGGTCGTCAAGCTGGTGGCACAGTTGTCTTCCGATGGCGTTGTGTTCGGTAACAACACCGGCAACGGCAACCAGATCACCGCAGAAATGCTCTATACCAACAACATGAACCAGCGCGACTTTGATCATAATAATATTATCCAGAACGATACAGCAAAAGACCATTGGACTGACTTTATCACTTACTCCGAGCTGCCCGATTCTGCAAATGTATACACTTATCAGCTTCAGTTCCAAAAGCGTGATAGCTCGAACCAGAAGCCTCTGGCAGATGCTACTTTCCGTCTGATGCGCACTGTAATCAATGAGGATAATAGTGAAACCTCTTACTATGCAAATTTTGCAGCTCCTGCTGACCTGAACGCGGATTCTAGCGCAAAAAATGTCTACAAAATCATCAACTGGGAAGTGACGAGTGATAACCCCTCTGATAGCACTGTGCTGAAATCCTCTGCTGTTAACGGAAATGAGGGCGGTTTCTTCACAATTCAGGGCTTGGATAGCCTGTCCTATTCATTGGTGGAAATCGATCCCCCTGCTGGCTACAACAAGATGACACAGCCTGTGGGCGTTTCTATAAGCGCTGAGTTTGAAAATGCTCAGGTGAAGACTTTGTATGCCAATGTTGATTCTTCCAGAGTTGACGGTACTGTTGGTAATGGTTTGATTTCCCTGGCTCCCATCTATAACACCCCCGGTGCCTCCCTCCCCACCACCGGTGGTATCGGTACCACCATCTTCTACATCGTGGGCGGTGTGCTGGTGATGGGCGCTGCTGCTGCCTTCGTGATGAAGCGCCGCAACGAGGCATAAGCAATCCTTTTAACTGACTCTGCAGGGGCGGGCCACTGCGCCCGCCCCCCGCAGGGGGGGAGCCCTCTCAGTCACGGCTCGCGCCGTGCCAGCTCCCCCAAAGGGGGAGCCTTTGACCCACAACGCCAAGGAGAGTCCTGCAAATGAAGAAGAAAAAGAGCAAATCGAATATCCTGCTGGCTCTGGTCTTTCTTGCAGGGTTGTCCTTTCTGTTGTACCCGGTGGTCAGCAACTATATCAACACCCGTATGCAATCCGGCGTCGTCTCCGGCTATCAGGAGTATGTACAGACCACCAACACAGAAGAGCATCTGCGCATGATCTCGCAGGCCAAACAGTATAACGAAGACCTGTTTTCCCTGCCCAGGGGAGGTGCTATGACCGAGGAGCAGAAGGCAGTGTACAACTCCCTGCTCAACCTCTCCGGCAACGGCATGATGGGCTATCTGGAGATCCCCTGCATTGATGTGACGCTGCCCATCTACCACGGTACAGAGGAAGAAGTGCTGCAGCAGGCCATCGGACACATCGACTGGTCCAGCCTCCCCGTGGGCGGCGAGAGCAGCCACTGCGTCATCTCCGGACACCGCGGTCTGCCCACCGCCGATCTGCTGACCCATATTGACCGTATGCGTCTCGGCGATCGGTTCTACCTCAATGTGTTGGGGCAAACGCTGGAATATCAGGTGGATGCCATCAATGTGGTGCTGCCCAGCGACACCTCTCTTCTCAACATTGAAGAGGGGCGGGACTATGTGACGCTGCTGACGTGCACCCCCTACGGCATCAATTCCCACCGCCTGCTGGTGCGGGGCAGCCGCATACTGGACGGCAAGCCCACCTCGGGCACGGTGATCCTCACCGATGAAATTGAAGAAGTAAGCCTTGTGTATGTGATTCCCGTGGTTCTGGTTATCCTCGTGGTGCTGGTGCTGGCGGGTTTGGGCGTAACCGCCCTTGTAGGAAAGAAACGACCGAAGGAGAAACCCGGTGAACAAGATGAAGCGACAACTTCATAGAGTTATGGCGCTGCTGCTGGGCTGCGTGTTATTCTGCTGCCCTGTGTTCGCCCAGGAGAGCTGCTCGCTGCGGGTCAATATTCTGGATGCCGAGCGCGAAGCCATCCCCTACTTTAATGTGGAGCTGCTCCCCGTCACCACCGTTGAGGGCGGTCAGCAGGTGCTCTTGCCGGAATACGAGGCATTGGGCATCACTGCTGAAGAACTGGGCGCCCTCACTGCAGAACAGGCCGAGCGGGTGTATCAGTATGTGCGTGCCGAGGAGATCAACAGCTGGTCGGTGACCACCAGCAGCGTAGGCGTGGCTGACTTCGGTGTGCTGGATCAGGGTATCTATCTGGTTTTTGACCGCGGCGACCAGAGCTATACCTTCCCGCCCTATCTGGTGGCACTGCCTGCCGAGACATCCACAGGACCCCTTTATCATGTCAATTCCGAGCCCAAAACCGTCTCTGCCGACAGCCATGCGCTGCTGGTGATGGTAGAGTGGATCGACGATGACAACGCCGCCGGCAAGCGGCCTGATAGCGTGGAGGTGTTCCTGCTGCGTGATACCGCCATGCTGCTGCGCGCTGCCGCATCTGAGCCGCAGGTACGCGCCTTCCGCAGCGTGGTGGTCAATGAGCCCTGCCGCTGGCAGCACACCTTCCACTCTTTGCCTCACGAGGGCGTCTATTCGGTGGAGGGCAGCTCCGTTCCGGAGTATACATTGGAGGAGATCGAAGAGATCGCCGAGGGTTTCATCCTGTACTACCGCTACACACCCTCTCCCGTACCGCCTAATCCTCCCGGACCCGGACCGTTTTTCCCCGACTATCCCACTCCCACGCCCCCCGGTGGCGGCGAAACTTTGCCCCAGACGGGTTTCCGGCTGCTGCCGGTTTACGCACTGTTGGGCATAGGCTCTCTGCTGGTGGTGCTGGGATTGGTTGACCTGTGTACAAAGAAGAGAGAAACGCCATGAAAAAGACGATTCGCGGCTCGGTTTTGATCCTGTTGGGCCTTGCGCTGGCCTTTTCCGGTGCCACACTCTATGCCCGTTATGAGCGGCAGGCAGCCCTGGCCGAGCAAAACGCAGAGATCCTGCTGACGGAACTGAGCCTCGCCGTGGAAGAGCGGCGACTCAGCGGCCTCGTGACCGAAGCGCCGGAAGGACAGATGCCCCAGCTTATGTTGGAAGGCCACGCCCTCATCGGCATCCTTGAAGCACCGGAGGCGGGCATTCGTCTGCCCATCATTGAGAACTGGAGCTATGAAAAGCTGCAGTACAGCCCCTGTCGTTATTCCGGCAGCTTGGAAGAGGGCAACCTCATCCTGCTGGGCCACAACTACCACCGCCATCTGGGTAATCTGGGGCAGTTGGAGGCCGGTGACGCCGTCACCTTCACCGACATCAGTGGAAAAACCTACCGCTTCGGCGTAGCCGATGCCCAGGTGCTCAAGCCCACGCAGGTGGAGGAGCTGCAGGCCAATCCCTATCCCCTGGCTATCTTCACCTGCACTGACGGCGGCCAGAGCCGCTATGTGGTCTACTGTGAATACGAAGAGGCTCATTAAGGGAGAGAAATGTGCGCCGTATCTGCCACCTCATAAAATGAATAAAAGCAGACACCCACCTACATGTGGGTGTCTGCTTTGTCGTTTCAGGTGAAATGTATACTGCCGATCGCTGCTTTTGCTATTTATGCAGAGAAATTACTCCTTCACCAGCTCGGGCAGCTTGACAGCATCCTTGTAGGCGGCATACTCGGCACGCTTGGCGGCGATGATATCCTTGCCCTGTGCGGCCTTCATGTGACCCTTGCGGATGTTGTTGTCATGCAGCTCCTGACCCCAGGGGCTCCAGCGGTTCTTGGCCATCTCCTCGGGGGTAAAGGCCACCTGCAGCTCACCGTTTTCCCAGGACAGGGTGGCCTTGGTCAGGCACTGGGGGCAGTACCAGCCGTCAGCACGCTTCTCCAGGAATACGCTGTGGCAGTCGGGGCAGATGCCCTCGTCTCCGCGGTAGGCGGGGCTCTGGCCGTTGGCCTTCTCCATCAGGGCGTCGGCCACATTCTCACCCAGCTTACGGATCCGGGCCAGCATATCCTCTTCCAGCACGATGGCACCTGCGCTGGGAACGAAGTCGAAGTGGCACTTGTCCACAATGGCCTCATAGGCACCCACCAGCTCCATGGTGAGCATATTGGTGGTGCTGAGGGCGTAGTTGGTCCAATCGGTGCCGCCCAGAGTAAAGGTAGCGCCCACCTTGAAGTTCTTATGCACCACATCGCGGTAATCGCCGGAGGCGTGGAGCTTGTTCATAAAGCGCACCAGAATTCCCGGGGGCTGCAGGTTGTAAGCGGGAGCCGAGACGATGATGGCATCGGCCTCACGCATCAGCTGCTCAATGAAATAGAAGTGGTCGCTGCCGGTTTTATGGACGCAGCGGAAGTCCCAGTTGCCCTTGAGATGATTGACCATGCAGGTCTCGCAGCCGACGCAGCTGCGGATCTCCGCCTCCTGCAGACGCACGAAGTTGCACTCGGCGCCGCACTTGGCCTCGATGGCCTTGAAGGCTTCCTTCATCAGGATCTCGGTGTTGCCGTTCTTTCTGCCGCAGCAGATACCCAGAACTTTCATGGTGATATCCTCCTCTGAATTTCTCTGTCTCAATGAATCAAGGTTGTCCTTGAATAACAGTTGAATGTATCTTAACTTTATTTTGCAAAAAAAGCAACGGAAGGCGGCACAAATCGGCGTGTTGCACGGAGAAGTATGGCGTTTTTTAGGAAAACTGTCGAAAAAATAGGCAGTTTCATATGGAGAACTCTACATTTTAAATGTGACGCCAAGTTTTGCCAATAATGGAAAAAATTCTTGTGATTTCATATCTTCGGGTGTATAATAATTTAGTGTGTATACAAGCTGCAATGCAGCCTTTGTAATAAAGGAGAATTTTCCAATGATGAAAAGTGTTATCAAGCGTGTCGTCGTGGCGATCCTGCTGTGCGTTCTCGTATTCTCTGTTGCGAAGATCATTACTTACTTCGAGCAGAAGGCAGCTGCAGAACACATGCAAAGCGACATCATCCACGAGCATGTTACTCCCGAGAGTTCTGAAACGACCGATCCCGTTGTTCCTGAGGACGAAGAGCAGCCCGATGAGCCTGTCGCACCTGAGGAAGAAGAGCAGCCTGCTGATGCAGATACTAGTGCTGACGATGCCGCTGATGTTGCTGATGAGGACGAGGAGCCTGCAGAGGAACAGAGCACTGCACCTGCTGTCTCTCAGGCACCGGTTACCACCGGTGGTTCTGCCGTTGCGCCCGCCGATGGCAGTGACGGTGTCAGCGTGGATTTTGGCTCCTTGCGGGCACGCTATCCCGATGTGGTGGGCTATATCTACAGCCCCGGTACGCGGATCCAGTATCCCATCGCCTACATGAGCAGCACCAATGACTTCTATCTCAACCGTGATCTGGACGGAAACCTCAATGCCAACGGCAGCATCTTCATTGAGCACCTGTGCGACCCCAGTTTTGGCAACCAGAACACCATCATCTACGGCCACCACATGAAGTCCGGTCTGATGTTTGCCGATCTTTGCAAGTATAAGGATGCCTCTTACTATAGCTCCCATCCCTATATCTACATCTATACCCCCACCCAGAACTACCGTCTCGATCTGTTCGCGGGCTTTGTCTGTGCCCACGATGATGAGGTGTTTGCCCTGTCTCTGAGTCAGGATCAGCTCTCCAGAATGGCAGCAAAGTCCACTTTCCGCTCCAATATCGGTATCCCCACAGGCAAGGTGGTGTCCCTGGTCACCTGCTCCTACGAGTTCAGTAATGCCCGCTATGTGGTGGTCGGTCAGCTGAATCCCATGTAATGGGTGACATCATTCGAATATGCAGCAGCACCCTTGGATTGATTCCAAGGGTGCTGTTTTTTCAGATTATTCTAGGTTCAACAAATTTTTTGCGTTTTCAGAGTAGATTGCAGACAGATGGGGGGCGGTCAGCGCATGGTTTTGCAAAATGCGCAGATTCTCCTTTGCCATCGGGACGGGGGTGAAGGGGAAGTCGCTGCCAAAGAGGAGACGGTCGGGTGTGGTCATGGTCAGCAGACCTGCGATAGCGGCGTCCAGTGCATTGCCGGTGAGATCGAAGTAGAAGGACTGCAGGGCCTTGGGCAGGTCGATGGGATCGACCATCTTCTGCTGAGTGGGGATTCTGGACAGCCCTGCCAGGCGGTTCATCAGCGGCGGCAGGAACGAACCCATGTGTGGTACCACAAAGCGGATGTTGGGCCAGCGCGCCGGTACATTGTTGGCGATCAGGTCGATCACGGCGCGGGTGGTGTCCCCCAGAAACTCAAACAGCGGCAGCGGTCCTGCAGTAAAGCAGCCCTCGGGTACGGCGGCGGGCTTGCAGGGGTGGAAGAGAACCACAGCGTTTCGTCGGTTCAATACATCCATCAGTGGCGCAAAGCGGGCGTCGGCGGGATAGACGCCGCAGGCATTGGTGGGGAGCTTCACCGCCACCGCGCCCAATTCATCCAGCGCGCGGCAAGCCTCTGCCACCGACTCCTCCACCATGGGGAGGGGGAGACAGGCGGCGAAGCGGAAACGGTCATTTTCCCGTGAAATAGCCGCCATCTCATCGTTTATCTGCCGCGTTAAGGCCACTTCATAGTCTGTCAAAGCGTGCATGTGGTGCGGGGAGGAGATGCTGAGCACCGACATGTCGATCCCCATCTCGTCCATAAAGGCAATGTGCTGCTGAGCGCTCCAGGGCGGGCAGGGGAAACCGTCTTCCATGATGCGTCCTGCCTCGGTCAGTGCGGCGCGATAACACTCGGGGATGATGTGGGTGTGCATATCAACGATTCCGTGATGCATACGGTACCTCCTGTCAGTCCTGAAATTGCTTCTCAGCGTGTGCTTTATACTGTGCGATGACGCTGTCGGGGGAGAGGATCTTCATCTTGCCTGCGAACTGGAAGAGCCAGCCGAAGAAAGTGGGGCTCAGCTGCACTTTCACCGTGGCAAGGCACTTATTCTCGCCCGAACGCATCATTTTCGTATCCTCGCCGAAGCGGTCATACACCGCGCCGATCAGCTCCGTATGGAACTCGATGACGATGTCGGCCTCCTCGCCGCCATACATCTTGAAGGCCTGCCCCGTATACTGCTCCACATCGGAGCGAAGGGAAGCGGTAGATTCGGAGATGGTCTCGTCCATGATCTCCACATGATCCATTCTGTCCACGCGGTAATTGGCGGGGGCATCGTACTTGGTGCTATAGGCGCGGAGATAGTAGTTGTCCTCATTGTAGATGAGGGCGATGGGCTCTACGGTGTAGCGCTCATGGTCGCGGCGGTAGACCTTCTCACCGTTTTCGTTCAAGTCAAAATAGTGGAACGACACCTTCTTCTGCTGCTCAATGGCGTCCTCCAGATAACCGATGTTATAGTAAATGGACTCGTTGCTGTGTTTGCGGGTATTGAAGCAGACCATGTTGCTCTTTAAGATATCGGCCTTATGGCTGCCGCCGAGAGCAGCCAGCTTGTCCACCAGTTCCGCCGTCTTTTTCGGGGTGATGAAGCTGGCGCCCTGCACTGCGTCGATGAGGATCTTCAGCTCGGGGACGGAGAAACTGCGGTCCTCTACATAGTAGCCCTTCTCTTTTCCCACCCAAGTCCACATAATCTCATAACCCAGCTCGTTGAGGACGGCGATATCCTTGCTGAGGGTTCTCCGTTCGCAGGAGATGCCCATTTCGGCAAGACGGCGGCAGAGGGTATTGGTGGGGAGGGGATGCTGCTCGTCCGTCTCCTGCTGCAGCATCTCCAACAGCTTTAACAGCTTATATTTTTGCCAGTTTTCCTGTGCCATGATCGTTCCTCCATGTTCTCAACGGATCTTCTGCTGACCGCTGGCGGCGTAGATGCGATACCAGTCGGGGCGCTCCAACTGCAGGTCCAGTGCAGCGATGGCCTCGTCGAGACGGGCGAGGTTCTGACCGCCCACGATGGGCAGAGCGCCCATAGGGTGCTGCATGAGCCATGCGTAGACCACGGTGGCCGGGGAGACACCGTATTTTGCCGCCAACTCCTCCAACACCGCCCGTACCTTGATGAATTCCGGTTCATCGGAGGTGAACAGTCTGCCGCCTGCCAAGGGCGACCAGATCATAGGACGGATACGGTTGGCCGTCAGATAGTCGGTCATGCCGCTGTTGAAGTGCTCGAAGCAGCAGGGATGCAGCTCGATCTGGTTGGTGCGCAGTGTGCCCTCCATAGCGCGGTTGAGACCGTCCATCTTATAGGGGTCAAAGTTGGACACGCCCGCCTCACGGATCAGACCCGCCTTTTTCAAGTCCGTCAGTGCCAGACCTGCCTCGTGGGGATCCAGCATAGGATCTTCACGGTGGATGAGAAACAGGTCGATATAGCCGCACTGCAGCCGCTCCAAAGCGGCGTGGCAGGCAGAGACGAGATAGTCATAGCTGGTGTCGTAATAGGAGGACATGGTCTCGTGATTCCAGCAGATGCCCGCCTTGGTGACGATCTGATAGTCCTCGCGGGGGAAAGTGGAGAGCACGCGGCCCAGCTGCACCTCGCACTGGCCTCTGCCATAGACATCGGCAGCATCAAAGGTGGTGACACCGCGCTTAAGACAACCTGCGATCATATCCCGCAGTGCCTCGTCTGTGATATTCCAATCGCCGGGTCTGGGACCTGCCAAACGCCAGAAGCCGCGCACGATTCTCGACAGCTTCACATCTCCCATAGTTACATACTGCATGACAATACCTCGCTATCTGTCGGCAAAAGCCGACGGTTTTCTATGGCTACAGTATAGCAGAATTTGCCGCCTGTGACAAGGAAAACCTGTCGCAGGTTTGCGACAGGTCGGGGACTTGCACAGTCGAAGTCTTTCCTGTATAATGACTGTAATATCAACAGGGGAGGCGAAATGAATGAAAGTATTACTGCTCAACGGTAGTCCCAAGGCAAGCGGCAACACCGCGCTGGCACTGGGCGAGATGGAGAAGGTATTCCTGCAGGAGGGGATCGAGGTGGAGACCGTACAGGTGGGGCATCTGGATGTCCGCGGCTGTATGGCCTGCAACAGCTGCTTTAAGACAGATCGCTGTGTTATTGATGATATTGTCAACGAACTGGCTGAAAAACTCCGTGAGGCAGACGGCATGGTGGTTGGAAGCCCCGTGTATTTTGCCTCTGCCAACTCTACGCTGACGGCGGTGTTGGATCGCCTGTTTTACAGCGATGCCTCCGATAAGACCATGAAAGTGGGTGCATCTGTTGCTGTGGCACGCCGCGGCGGCTGCTCCGCCACCTTCGATCAGCTGAACAAGTACTTTACCATCAGCGGTATGCCCGTTGCCTCCAGCCAGTACTGGAACAGTGTCCACGGCCGTAATCCCGGCGAGGCTGCCGAGGATGCCGAGGGCTTGCAGACGGTACGCACGCTGGCGCGGAACATGAGCTTTCTCATGAAGTCCATCGCACTGGGCAAGGTACAGTTTGGCCTGCCTGAGAAAGAAGCACAGCGTCAGGTCACCAACTTCATCCGATAAAAAACATGGGGCCGCTCCCTCGGAGCGGCCCCGGCGTGTCATCAATTTTGACACGCCGGTTCAGTATTCAGAACCTCTGCAAGGTTCTGAATACTCTTGATTAAAAAAGCGCAGGACACCCCTCCTGGGTTTCCCGCGCACACCCTTCCTTCCCGTTGAAGGGGATGGAAGGTATTATGGAAATGCAGTGGGCCGCTCCCACGGAGCGGCCCAACATATTTATCATATCACATACAATGTCGTTTGTCTATTCGCAATCTATCCGATATTTATCGGAAAATCTTGTACAGTATTCCGTCTTGCAAAAAGGGAATTTTTGGGTTACTATGAGACCACAACAAGGGAGCACAATCCCATGAAATCCGTAGAAAGAAGAGGTTAAGTAAATGATGGAACCCACCTATTTCGTGGAGTAACCCCTGAGCGTTGCAGTGAGTGGGCAACGGTTCGGGGGTTACTTCATTTTATACGATCGTCGCATGCGCCCGTGGGGCGCTTTTTTTGTTGTGATTACGCCTCGTAGATCTGCTGTGCGCCGTTGATTGCCTCTTTGAGATAGGCGCTGGTCCACGCTGCAGCGCCATCTTTGTCCCGATCCAGCATGAAGCGGTAGAGACGCTCCACATTGCTGTACAGTGCCGCCACGCCGTATTTGCGGCAGAAACGGATCCACAGTGCGGTGCAGGGTACCTTGAAGGAAGAGTAGATGAGGGGGAGAATGCTGTTGCCACCGGTGAGGGTCATACCGTGGTGGAATTGGAAAGCAAGCTCTGCTGCCTGTGCAGGTGCAGTTTCGTGTTTGAGGGCCTCCACAGATTCACCCAGCGCCTCCAGTTCCTGATCCGATGCGTTCTCGATGGCACGGGAGATGGCCATCTGCTCCAAGCCCCAGCGCACCTCCAGAATGGAGCGGATCTCGTCGTGAGCCAGCAGGCCGCCGTTATAGTGCATAATGGCCATGAGCGTGTCCATGTTGCCGTGGCGGCGATAGTCGGCCACATAGTTGCCCTGCCTCGGGCGCACCTCCACAAAGCCCTGACGGGCCAGTTCGGCGATGCCGGAATTGACCACGGCGCGGCTCACATGCATCTGCTGACACAGCTCCCGCTCAGAAGGCAGCTTCGTTCCGACGGGGATCTCGCCAGAGAGGATCATATCCTGTAATTGCTGGACAAACAGTTCTTTCAGACTGGGGGCATACAGCCGTTCAAACTCCATTGAAACCCTCCTTAAAATTGCTGTGGTCATACCACATACCACAAAAGGAGTTTACCATATATACTTACCAAAAACAAGAGGGAGTCTCTATATAAACTACTGAAAAATTGTCAATTCATTGACAATTTTTCTTTTTGCGCTAGAATATACTCATAAAGATAGGTCTGGTATGACCACAGAGAGGAGCGATGCCAATGGATAAGGTTCGTGTTTTGGAAGTGAAGGAGAGCGTCTTTGCAAATAACAATGCCCGCGCCGATCTTTTGCGCGGAGAGCTGAAGGAAAAGGGCGTGTATCTGCTGAACCTGATGTCCTCCCCTGGATCGGGTAAGACCACCACGCTGACGCGGCTCATCGAGGCGCTGAAAGGGGAGATGAACATCGCCGTTATGGAGGCGGACATCGACTCGGATGTGGATGCCCGTACCATTGCCGCCACGGGTGCTAAGGCCATTCAGCTCCATACTGGCGGTATGTGCCATCTGGACGCCGACATGACGCGGCAGGGACTGGAGGGCCTTGATGCCGCGGATGCCGATCTGGTGGTGCTGGAGAATGTGGGTAATCTGGTGTGCCCGGCCGAGTTCGATACCGGTGCGGTGAAGAATGCCGCAATCCTTTCGGTGCCCGAGGGACACGACAAGCCTTTGAAGTATCCGCTGATGTTCCAGGTCTGCAGTGCCGTCATCATCAATAAGATCGATGTGGCACCTTATTTCGATTTTGACATGGACAAGTGCACCGAGTATATCCGTATGCGTAACCCCGATGCCAAAATCTTCCCCATCTCCGCCAAGACGGGAGAGGGCATAGAGGCCGTGGCCGCATGGCTTAGAGAAGAAGTAACCAACTGGAAGAAATAACCGGAGAGGAGAGAGAGACATGGCAGATTATCTGGCCGGATTCGTGCCCGATTTCGTGGAGAACGAAGAACCCCGTGAAGTAATCCTGAAACTGGGCAAGATGATCACCAACCGCATCCCCGTGAAACTGGGTTTCCAAAAGCTTACCAAGTATGACCCCGAATACTGGGGCCTTTCCATGCTGCTGACCGACGAAATGGCAGAAGTGGCGCTGAAAATGGAGGTGCGTAAGCCCAAGACCTTACCGGAGCTGATAAAGCTCACCGGTATGGAGGAGGCGCACCTGCAGGAACTGCTGGATGAGATGTCCTTCAGCGGTATCATCGAGTATAACTGGGAGAATCCCAGTCGCACCAAGCAGTATGTACTGCCCATGTTCGTGCCCGGCAGCGGCGAGTTCACCAATATGAACGACACCATCTTGACAAAGTTTCCCGAGATGGGCCGATTCTTCGAGCGTATGAGTCGTCTGCCTCTGGAGAAGGTGACCCCCATGGTACCCCCCGGAGGTGCCGGTATCGGTATGCATGTTATCCCCGTGGAGAAGGCCATCGAGGCGGAAAACACCTCCATTGACATCGAGCACATCTCCCACTGGCTGGACAAATATGACGGCAAGTACGCTGCCTCCCCCTGCTCCTGCCGTAAGTCCCGTATCACCTTCGACGAGGGCTGTGCCGACGATCCCGAGGGCTGGTGTGTGGCCGTGGGCGACATGGCCGACTATGTGGTAGAAACCGGCAAGGGTGGACGCTACATCACCCGCGAAGAGGCACTGGAGATCTTCCGCAAGGGCGAGGAGAACGGCTTTGTCCACCAGATCACCAACATCGATGGCGCCGACAAGATCTTCGCCATCTGCAACTGCAACATCAATGTCTGTTACGCATTGCGTACCTCTCAGCTGTTCAATACGCCCAACCTCTCCCGCAGTGCCTATGTGGCCCGTGTGGAGAAGAGCGACTGCGTAGCCTGCGGCAAGTGCGTGGAGGTCTGCCCTGCCGGTGCTGTGAAGCTGGGTCAGAAGCTGTGCACCAAGGATGGCAGCGAAGTGCAGTATCCCCGTCATCCGCTGCCCTCCGAGCAGAAGTGGGGTCCCCACATGTGGGATGAGGACTACCGTGACAACAACCGCATCAACTGCTACGATACCGGTACTGCTCCCTGTAAGACCGCCTGCCCCGCCCATATCGCTGTGCAGGGCTATCTGAAGATGGCGGCACAGGGGCGCTACACCGATGCACTGGCACTCATTAAGAAGGATAACCCCCTGCCCGCCATCTGCGGCCGCATCTGCAATCGCCGCTGCGAGGATGCCTGCACCCGCGGCACCATCGACCAGCCCATCGCCATCGATGAGGTAAAGAAGTTCATCGCCCAGCAGGATCTCAAGGCTGAGACACGCTTCATTCCCAAGAAGGTGGTGCCTTCCCTCAACGGCTACTTCTCGGAGAAGGTGGCCATCATTGGCGCAGGCCCTGCAGGTCTTAGCTGTGCCTTCTATCTGGCGGAAAAGGGCTACAGCCCCGTGATCTTCGAGAAAAACGAGCGCCCCGGCGGTATGCTCCGCTACGGCATCCCCAGCTTCAAGCTGGAAAAGGATGTCATCGACGCCGAGATCGATGTGATCCGCGCCATGGGCGTAGAGATCAAATGCGGCGTGGAGGTAGGTAAGGATGTGACCATCCAGCAGCTCCGCGACGAGGGTTACAAGGCATTTTACATCGCCATCGGCTGCCAGGGCGGTCGACTTGCCGGCATTGAGGGCGAGGAGGCCGAGCGCGTCATGACCGCTGTGGACTTCCTGCGCACCGTGGGTGCCGACGAGAGCTACAAGGTTTCCGGCCGCACCGTGGTTGTAGGCGGCGGCAATGTGGCCATCGATGTGGCCCGCAGCGCTCACCGCTGCGGCGCTGAGAGTGTCAGTATGTACTGCCTCGAGCCCCGTGACCGTATGCCTGCTTCTGAGGAGGAGATCGCCGAGGCAGCCGAGGAGGGCGTTAGCCTCAACTGCGGCTGGGGTCCCAAGGAGATCCTCACCGAGAACGGTAAGGTTCGCGGCATCGTCTTTAAGCGCTGCGTCAGTGTGTGGGATGCAGAGGGACGCTTCAGCCCCACCTATGATGACAACGACACCGTGAGGGTAGAGTGCGAGCATGTGTTCCTCTCCATCGGCCAGAGCATCCAGTGGGGTAAGTTGTTGGAGGGTACCAAGGTGGAGCTGGGCCGCGGTCAGGCGGCAGTGGCCGACAGTCTGACTTATCAGACCGGCGAGTCCGATATCTTCGTCGGTGGTGATGTCTACACCGGCCCCAAGTTTGCCATTGATGCCATTGCAGCAGGCCGCGAGGGAGCCATCTCCATCCACCGCTTTGTCCAGCCCCATTCCAGTCTTACCATCGGCCGCAACCGCCGGCAGTTCATCGAGTTGGATAAGGACAACATTCTGGTGGAGCAGTACGATAACTCCTCCCGCCAGCGTCCCGACACCGACAAGAGCGTGGATGCCAAGACCTCCTTCCGCGATGCACGCCTCCCCTTCACCGAGGAGCAGGTCAAGGCCGAGACGGCGCGCTGCCTCAGCTGCGGCGCATCGGTGGTTGATCCTAACAAGTGTATCGGCTGTGGCGTCTGCACCACCAAGTGCGAGTTCAACGCCATCAAGCTCTATCGTGAGCGCCCCGAGTGCAGCACCATGATCCCCAGCGAGCAGAAGCTGAAGTATGTGCTGGGTAACGGCGCCAAGCAGGCCATCAAGATCAAGTTCAGCCACAAGAAGGGATGAAACTATGCACGAACTGGGCATTGTTTTCCACATTATGGACTCGCTGGAGTCCGTGGCAAAAGAAAATGATCTCACCACCATCCGCAGCGTGACGGTGGAGGTAGGGGAGGTATCCACCGTGATCCCCGACTACCTTAGCGACTGCTGGGGCTGGGCGCGGAAGAAACGGGAGCTGCTGCAAAGCTGCGAGCTGCTTATTGAGCCCATCCACGCCGTGACCCATTGCGACGGCTGCGGAGAGGACTACCCCACCGTGGCACACGGGCGTATCTGCCCGAACTGCGGCAGCGAGAAAACATGGCTCATCACAGGCAACGAGATTAACATCAAAGAGATCACCGTTTCGGATGAAACGGAGGAAGAACAACAAACATCTTGACAGGAGGGAAAAACCATGTTATTCCAGATTTACGGTGAACGGGCAGGATATCAGTTGCTGGGTTGGCTGCTGGTATTTGTAGCACTGGTACTCTTCAATGAGATTGCACGCCGCAGCAAAAAGGGAGGCCTGTTCTTCTTTGTGGCGCTGCCTGCGGCACTGACGGTGTATTTCATCGCCATCTATGTGGGTGCCGCCATGGGTGCAGAATGGGCGCTGAACAACTCTACCTATGTCTACATGAACGGCTGGTTCCACTATGCCAAGCTGTATGCATCGCTGGCTGGATGTATCGGCTTTATGATGCTCAAGTATAAGTGGAGCTTCGGTAAGACTGAGTGGTTCAAGGTCTTCCCCTTTGCCATCGTGGCCATCAATATCCTCATCGCCGTTGCCAGTGATTTCGAATCCGCCATCAAGGGCGCACAAGCTATGGCCGAGTTCGGCGATCGCTGGTGGCTCTCCGGCGAGGGCGTGTGGCTCTACGGTGGCTGGTGGAACTGGCTCAACGGTATTGCCGGTATCATCAACATCTTCTGCATGACGGGCTGGTGGGGCATCTACTCCTCCAAGAACAAGCACGATATGCTTTGGCCCGACATGATCTGGCTCTATATCATCGCCTACGATGTGTGGAACTTCCAGTACACCTACCTCAACCTCCCCACCCACGCATGGTACTGCGGCCTGGCGCTGCTCCTTGCACCCACCGTGGCGGCGGCATTGTGGAACAAGGGCGGCTGGATCCAGAACCGTGCCAACACTCTGGCAACCTGGTGCATGTTTGCACAGGTCTTCCCTCTGTTCCAGGATGCCAGTATCTTCACCACCATCCCCGTGCTGTATGCTGACGGCTTTATGGATGCCGCCATCCGTCCCACGCTGGTCAATCCCGTGCCGCAGGGCGTGATCTCCATCCTCTCCATCGCCATCAACGCGCTGGTGCTGGGCATCATCATCAAGCGCTCTGTGGAGCAAAAGAAGAACCCCTACACCAACGAGATCTTCACCGACACCAAGGACTTCCAGCTGGCCATGGCCCGCGCCGAGGAGCGGTAAGTCCTATCCCGATTTCCCGGAGGAACCTCTATGAACAAACAGGATGTCATCGCCTTTTTCGACCACTGTGCCCCTACTTGGGATGCCGATATGGTCACCAATGACGCCGTCATCGGGCATATTCTCGATAACGCCCGTGTTTCGACAGGCAATGATGTGCTGGATGTGGCCTGCGGTACGGGTGTGCTGTTTCCGTACTACTTGAACAGAGGCGTTTCTTCCGTAACGGGTATCGATATTTCTCCCTGCATGGTGGAACTGGCCCGGAAGAAGTGGGGCCATGAGCCTCGCGTGGCACTGATCTGTGGCGATGCCGAGGTATTTACCTCTGAAAAACGCTACGATGCCATTGTGGTCTACAACGCTTTTCCTCACTTCGTTGACCCTGCAGCGTTGCTCAGACAGCTCTCCGCTCTTCTGAAGGAGGGGGGACGCCTGACGGTGTCCCACGGTGCCAGCCGCGAGAAAATCAATCGCCATCATCAGGGGAGTGCGGCCAAGGTCTCCCGTGGCCTTATGCTTGCTGAAGAACTCCGCGATCTTCTCGCCGACTGCCTGCAGGTGGATACTGTGATCTCCAATGAGACCATGTATCAGGTCTGCGGTGTGAAGCGGTAAAAGAACAGAAAACAGCCCGATTCGGTTTTGCCGAGTCGGGCTGTTTTTGTATATTGGGTTATTCATTCACCACGCAGCACTGCCGGATGCCATAGTAGGCAAAGCAGCGAAGCGCGTGCAGATCCACCCGTTCACCGCACAGCAAGATGGGCACGGCAGGGGGACAGCCAACGGTGGGGACAGCGATCACGCGGCCGAGAGACTCGGCAGCGGGCAGCGTCTGGCAGGGGGCCAGCATGGCCTCACGGATGGAGCAGACCCGTTCACCGGGAGAGAAGACGGGAGGTACTTCCACAATGGCCTCTTTTTTTGGAATGTGCACAAGTGCCTCTTCCAACCTCTGCAAACCGTCTGCACCAATTTCAGGAGTCAGCATCAGTACCAGATAGTCCCGGTCGGCGAACTCAGCCACAAGCCCCTCACTGTGCAGAAGCTGTGCCAGTTCTTCGCCGGTGTAGCCGTAGGGTTTGGCCTCGATGGTGATTTTCAGCGGCTCGCTGCCATACAGTATGTACCCGTGCTGCTGCAGCCGCGCTTTCAGCGCCTTGACCTCTTTGACGAAGGTGTCCAGCCGCTGAGGCAGCGTCTCCATGTAGTCGTTGGCCTCATCCAGCGACTGCAGGATGAGGTAAGAGGGGCTGGTGGAGCCGAAGAGCATCATGGCGTTTTTTGCCTGCTGTCCTACAGCCGAATCCAACTCCTTGGAAAGATGCAGATAGGCACCGCCCGTCAGCACCGGCAGCGTCTTGTGGGCCGAATCGCAGCAGATGTCGGCACCCAAGTCGATGGGGTGCAGAGAGGGGGAGAGGAACTTCAAATACGCGCCGTGGGCGTTGTCTACCGCCAGCAGTACGCTGTGTTTGTGGCATACCTCTGCCAGTGCAGCGATATCCGAACCGCTGCCCAGATAGTCGGGGCAGGTAAGATATACGGCGGCGGGCAGGATTTTGGCGTGGGTGAAGTAATCCTCCAACTCCTGCGCCGACAGATTGCAACTGAGATAGCCGCAATTTTCGGCGGGGTAGAGCCAGTCCACCTCCAGATCCAGCAGCGCCGCAGCGCTTAAGAATGTCTTATGGGCGTTTCGTCCTGCGGCGATGCGGGGCTGTTTGCCCTGTGCTGCGGCGTACAGTGCCACCAGATGCAGCATGGCGCGGATGCACTGGGACGAGCCCTCGGGGGAATAGAGGGTGCGGCATCCGAAGAGGGAGGAGGCGTTCTCCTCGCTTTCGGCAATGATACCCGATGCCTCGTAGAGGCTGTCGGCACCGGCTACCTCGGTGATATCCAGATGCTCGATGCCGAGGAAGGAAGTGCCCTTATGTCCCGGCATGTGCAGACGGCAGGCGCCGCTCTCGGCATAGGCGCGGACAAAATCACAAATGGGTGTCTTCATATCACGGATTCAGTGCCCGGTGGATAGCCACCATGATGGCGCACTCCATACGCTTGCGGAACAGGCGGGAGCCGGCCTCGTAGACACCGGTGACGCTGCCCGTGGCATGGTAGGCGTGGGCGGCACAGCCGCCGGGGCAGTAGAGCCGTGCCCAGCAGTCGTGGCACTCGGGATGGGCGTACACATTGCAGGCGGCGAACTCCTTCTGGATCTCGGTGTTGGTCACGCCGTCCCAGATATTGCCCAGCTTGAAGCGCTCCTCGCCCACGAACTGATGGCAAGGATATAGATCGCCCCAGGGGGTAACGGCCATATACTCTGTGCCGCTGCCGCAGCCGGAGATGCGCTTATAGATGCAGGGGCCGCCGGAGAGGTCGATCATGTAGTGGTAGAAGGTGAAGGGCTCGCCCTCCTTGTCCTTTTGCAGCATCAGCTCCGCCAGCTCCTCATACTGCTGCATGACGATGGCCATATCCTCCTCCGTCAGGGCAGAGGGGTCGCCCTCGGCGCAGACAACCGGCTCCATGCTCAGCTCACGGAAGCCCAGATCCAGCATGGTTCGGATATCCTGCAAAAAGTCGGGGTTGGCGTGGGTGAAGGTGCCGCGCATATAGTATTCCTTACCACCGCGGGCCTCCACAAATTTCTGGAACTTGGGCACGATCTTGTCCCAGCTGCCGTTGCCGGCGTAGTCCACGCGGAAGCGGTCGTGGATCTCCTTGCGGCCGTCCAGACTCAGAACCACATTGCTGCACTCGCGGTTGGCCCACTGGATCACATCATCGTCCACCAGCACACCGTTGGTGGTGAGGGTGAAGCGGAAGTTCTTGTTTTTCTCCTTCTCCACGCTGCGGGCATAGGCCACCAGATCCTTTACCACCTGGAAGTTCATCAGGGGCTCGCCGCCGAAGAAGTCCACTTCCAGATTGCGGCGGGTGCCGGAGTTCTCCATGAGGAAGTCCAGTGCCCGCTTGCCCACCTCGAAGGACATAACGGCGCGGTCACCGTGGTAGTTGCCCTGACTTGCAAAGCAGTAGGAGCAGTTGAGGTTGCAGGTGTGGGCTACATGTAGGCACAGTGCCTTGACCACACCGGCAGTTTTCTCCTTCAGCGCACCGGCCATGGGGGCGAAGGTATCGGGCGCAAAGAGCTTGCCACTGTGGCGCAGGCTTTCCACCTGTGCATAGCACTCGGCAATGTCCTCGGCGGTGATATCGTCGCGGCCGGCAAACTGCCGGGTCATGGCCTCGAGGATGGCCTCGCGGCTTTCAGTTTCAAAGCGGCCGATGATCTCGTAGGCCACCTCGTCCACCACATGGACAGAGCCGGAGCACACATCCAGCACGATGTTGTATCCGCCCAGCTTATATTGATGAATCATATTACAGAGTCTCCTTTACGAAAAAAATGCCGCCGAACTTCGGCGGCATTTCAGAATATGCAATTACTCAGCGTCAGTGTTCTCGCACTTCTGGTTGGCGATACCGCAGCTGGTCTTGCAAGCGGACTGGCAGGAAGTCTGGCACTCGCCGCAGCCACCGTTCTTAGCGCTGTCGCACAGGTTACGGGTCTCGATAGTCTTGATATGCTCCATAATTTCACCTTCTATAATACAAAGTTATGGGCTTAGTTTAGCACAATGTTGATGCCGTGTCAATCGCTGATTTCGCCTCTTTTCTCTCATGTAAGGGAGATTTTTTCATTGAATAAACACGGCTCTTGCGGTATGATAGTGACAAGATTTGACAAAGCGAGGAATACACGATGACCGAAGTGGTGGCAGCCCTTGTGTGGGAGGGCGACAAGTTTATGATCTGCCAGCGGCCTGCCCATAAGGCACGGGGTCTTCTGTGGGAGTTTGTGGGCGGCAAGGTAGAGCCGGACGAGAGCAGGGAAGAGGCGCTCATCCGCGAGTGCCGCGAGGAACTGGCCGTTACACTGACGGTGGGAGAGCTGTTCACGGATGTGGTCCATGTCTACCCTGACCTGACGGTGCACCTGAGCATCTTCCATGCCGCTGTCACCGAGGGTGTACCGAAAAGACTGGAACATCATGACATCCGCTGGATCACCCCTGCGGAGATCCCCAACTATGATTTTTGCCCTGCAGATGTGGAGATTTTACAGAAGATCACGGAGGAGTACGGCAATGGTTAAGGAACTGATGCACGATCCCATTTTTTTGAGTTTGAAGTCCGAGTCAGCGACAAAAGACGATTTGCAGACAGCACAGGACTTGTTGGATACGCTCATGGCTCATAAGGATGGCTGCGTGGGCATGGCGGCCAATATGATCGGTGTTTGCAAGCGGATCATCTGCTTCGATAATGAGGGCAGCTACATGACCATGTTCAACCCCGAGATCATCAAGCAGGCTGAGCCCTACGGCACGGAAGAGGGATGCCTCTCCCTTTTGGGCGGCCCTCGTCCCTGTCGCCGCTACCGCACCATCAAGGTGCGCTGGCAGACGGAGGAGATGAAGACCCGCATCAAGACCTTCACGGGATTTCCTGCCCAGATCATCCAGCATGAGATCGACCACTGCAACGGGATCCTGATATGAGAAAACGCACGCTGCTCCATGCAGCGTGCGTTTTGTTGTTGCATCTTATTTCTTTTCCTTTGTTGCGCGGTTCAGCAGTTCCACGAGACACCAGATGACCACAATCACAACAAAAATACCCAACATACCCTTGCCCATAATGCCAAGGCAGGACATAACCAGATCCATATTGATATTCATCTTGAGCCCTCCTTACAGAATGCTTTCCACCAGCGTGATGATCAGGCCGCCTGCGATGACCGAGGCGATCTGGCCGCTGACATTGGCGCCTGCTGCATGCATCAGCAGGAAGTTGTAGGGATCTTCCTCCAAACCCATCTTGTGGATGACGCGGGAGGCCATGGGGAATGCGGAGATACCTGCGGCACCGATCATCGGGTTGATCTTTGTCTTGCTGAAGAGGTTGAGCAGCTTGGCGAAGAATACGCCGCCCACGGTGTCGAACACAAAACCGACGAGACCAAGGACGAGGATGAGCAGCGTCTCCCATGTGACGAAGTACTCGGCCTGCATCTTCATCGAGACGCTCAGACCCAGCAACAGAGTCACGAGGTTTGCCAGCTCATGCTGTGCACTCTGACTGAGGCTGTCCAGCACACCGCACTCGCGGATAAGGTTACCGAACATCAAAAAGCCGATCAGCTCTGCACTCTTGGGCGCCACCGTACCTGCGATGATGGTCACGAAAATGGGGAAGAGGATACGGGTGGTCTTGGAAACGCTGCTGGGATTATAGAGCATCTTGATGCTGCGTTCCTTCTTGGTGGTGATGCTGCGGATGATGGGCGGCTGAATGATGGGCACCAGTGCCATGTAGGAGTAGGCCGCCACCATGATGGCACCTTGATACTTGCTCTGGAAATAGTTGGCCACATAGATACTGGTAGGGCCGTCTGCTGCGGCGATAATCGCGGTGGATGCAGCGTCCTTCAGGTCGAAGCCGACGATAACCGCCACCACTAATGTGAAGAAGATACCGAACTGTGCCGCTGCGCCGAAGAGGAACATCTTGGGACAGGACAGCAGGGGACCAAAATCGATCATGGCACCGATGCCGATAAACAGCAGCAGGGGGAACAACTCACTGGCGATACCTGCGTTGAACAGAGTTTCAATGGCCTCGGTGTGAACGAAGGGGAGGTTCACCAGAATCGCGCCAAAGCCCATGGGCAGCAGCAGAGCAGGTTCCATTTTTTTGTGGATGGCCAAAAAGACCAGTACCGCACCGACAACGATCATCACACCGTGCTGCCATGTAAAGTTCAGTACATTACCGAACAGGTCCAAAAACAGTTGCATACATTACTCTCCTCATATAACAGGCCTGCGCGAAAACCTGTTATGATACCGAATCTGCAATATCCGCGCAAGGGGGAACTATAGCACACGCTTTCCGATAGGTCAATGTAAAAATCAGCCAAATTTTCTAAATTGACGCCGGAGAGACAATTTGAAACGGATTTTGAACGGTATCATTTTTTCTCGGAATTCCGCCGCATGGCTGCGTATAGGAGAGAGTATTTTCTCCTTGAAGAAAATTGAGAACTTTGCTACAATCGAAACGAATGATCCGATATTTTGCTTCGGAAGATAAAGGAGTTTCACCATGTATGTTTCCACCACTTCGGCCGACCGCGCCACGCTGCTGCGGGCCATTCGGTTCGAAAAGCCCGACTACATTCCTATGACCTTCCATATCAACGCTGCCTGTTGGGATCACTACGATCAGGAAGTCCTGCAGGGACTGATGGCGGAGCATCCCTTTTTATTTCCCAATTTCCGTCCCGCTCCCACGCCTTTGACAGTGGAATACGATGCCAATGCCCGGGCAGGTGAGCCTTATACCGATGACTTCGGCTGCGTGTGGCACACGGCCATGAACGGCATTGTGGGTGCCGTGACAGAGCATCCGTTGGCGGATATTTCGAAGTTTTCTGCCTACCGCCTGCCCGATCCCGAGAGCAGCAACGGCCTCGGTCCTGTTGATTGGGCGGCATTTGAGGAAGAGGTGGCGGCGCAGCGGGCGCGGGGCGAGATGACCTACGGTGATCTGCGCCACGGACACACCTTCCAGCAGTTGTGTGATATCCGCGGCTATATGGACGCGCTGATGAATTTGAGCGACGGGGAAGAAGAGGTGCAGATGCTTCTGGAGCGGCTGTGTCAGTTTAATCTTGCCCAGATCCGGCATTTCCTCAAAGCTGATGTGGATATGGTGCGCATCCCAGAGGATCTGGGTATGCAGACGGGACCAATGATTAGTCCCCAGTTGTTCCGCCAGTATATCAAGCCTCTCTATCAGCGGATGTTGGAGCCTGTCCGTGCGGCGGGGAAGATTATCCACATGCACTCCGACGGCGATATCCGCACGCTGGTGGACGATATCATCGACGGCGGCGTGGATGTTATCAACTTGCAGGACTGTGTCAACGGCGTGGAGTGGATCGGTGACAAATTCCGTGGGAAAACCTGCGTGGATCTGGACATTGACCGCCAGAATATCACCCGATTCGGTACACCCAAGGATATCGACGACCACATCCGTCACTGTGTGGAGACGGTGGGGTGTCCTGAGGGCGGTTTGATGATGATCTACGGACTCTATCCCGATATCCCCATGGAGAATGTCTGTGCCGTCATGGATGCCATGACCCACTATGCGGGGTTCTACCGATAGGCCCATACATGGCTATCCGCTGATCGTATCCTATTGACCAAAGGGAAAAAAGCGGTATAATAATCATACATTTATTGCGTGTTTAGATATCGAACAACGGGAGATAGGCACTATGGATAAGCTGCAGCATGCCAGAGAGATCATCAATGAAATAGATGCCGAGATGGCAGCGCTGTTCGTGCGCCGTATGGAGGCGGTGGAAACCGTTGCCGCGTATAAGCGGGAGCACGGCTTGCCTGTTTTGGATGCTGAGCGTGAAGCCGAAGTTCTCCGCAGCGGTATTGCGCGTATCGATAATGAGAATATCCGCGGATACTATGCCGATTTTCTCCGCGGCACGATGTCCCTCTCCCGCAGTTATCAGCAGGAGCTGCTGTGCGGTATGAAATTGGACTACCCCATCATTATCCAGCGCGGTGCACTGTACCGCGCCGATACCCATTTTGACCTGCAGCGCAAGGTGCTGGTGGTCACGGACAGCGGCGTGCCTATGGCCTATGCCGAGGCTGTGGCAGCTCGATGCAGCGATCCTGTCGTTGTGACTTTGCCGCAGGGTGAGGACAGCAAGCATATCCGCAATTTTGAAGCCCTGTGCCGCACCATGCTGGAGCACGGCTTCACCCGCACCGACTGTGTCGTGGCAGTGGGCGGCGGTATGGTGGGAGATTTGGCGGGCTTTGCCGCCGCCTCCTTCATGCGGGGCATTGATTTCTACAATGTGCCCACCACGGTACTTGCGCAGGTGGATTCTTCCGTCGGAGGCAAGGTGGCCATCGACCTGGACGGTATCAAGAACTGCGTGGGTGCTTTCTATCAGCCCAAGGCAGTGCTGATCGATCCCGATGTGCTGCAAACGCTGCCCCCGCGCCAGACTTCGGCAGGCCTTGCCGAGGCTCTCAAGATGGCACTGACCTTTGATGAAGCATTGCTCTCCCTGTTTGAACGGGAGGATGTCCCCGCAAATATTGATGAGATCATCGCCCGTTCTCTGCGCATCAAGACTGCCGTAGTGCAGGAGGATGAGCGGGAGGCGGGGCTGCGTCGCGTGCTGAATTTCGGCCACACCGTCGGCCACGGCGTTGAGACGGCGGCGGGGCTGGACAAGCTCTGTCACGGCGAATGCGTGGCGCTGGGTATGCTGCCCATGTGTAGTGACGAGCTGCGTTCCCGCGTGCAGGCTATTTTGGAGAAACTGGGTTTGCCCACTACCTGTTCGGTGGATGCCGATGCCGTGTGGCAGGCCATCGTACATGATAAAAAGCGGTCCGGCGATGCCATTACTGTGGTATACGCTCCCTGTGCAGGTAGCTTTGAACTGAAAAAGATGTCCCTGCAGGAACTGAAGGAAACCGTCTATCGTTTTTTAAATGGAAAGGTGTAAGATACCGTGAAGAACACATTTGGACAGCATATCGGCATTACCCTTTTTGGGGAGAGTCACGGCCCGGCCATCGGTGCTGTGCTGGATGGCCTGTGCCCCGGTACGGCCATCGATGAAGAGAATATGCGCCGTATGCTGCGTTTGCGTAAGCCGCAGGGCGCCATCTCCACGGCGCGGCAGGAAGAGGACGAGTTTGAGATCTTCAGCGGCTCGGTGAACGGTGTTGCCACGGGAACGCCTCTGTGTATTCTCATTCGAAATCAGGATAAGCGCAGCGGTGACTATGCCGCCATGGAGACGCTGATGCGCCCCTCCCACGCTGACTATTCTGCCCAGTGTAAGTATCACGGCTATCAGGATAGCCGCGGCGGCGGGCATTTCTCCGGCCGTATCACGGCGGCGCTGGTGGCTGCCGGTGCGATCTGTGACAGTGCCTTGAAGAAGAAGGGCATTTCCATCGGTACCCACATCTCCCGCTGTGCAGGAATTGATGACCGCGGGTTTGAGGACTTGGGCAGCGATATCGCGCTGCTGTCCGAAGCGCAGTTCCCCGTCCTTGATATGGCGGCGGGTGAGCGGATGCAGCGGGCGATTGCGGCGGCAAAGGAAGAGGGAGACAGCATCGGCGGTGTGCTGGAGACAGTCATTACCGGACTTCCCGCCGGTGTGGGTGAGCCGTGGTTTGATACCTTTGAGAGTATGCTAGCCCATATCCTGTTCTCTGTTCCGGCGGTGAAGGGCGTGGAATTTGGCGACGGATTTGCCCTTGCCGATATGCGCGGCAGCGAGGCCAACGACGCCCTGCGCTATGAAAACGGCACTGTTGTTACCGCCACAAACCACAGCGGCGGTATCGGTGGCGGCATTACCAACGGTATGCCCGTTGTGTTCCGCTGTGCCGTGAAGCCCACGCCCTCTATTGCCAGAGAGCAGCAGACAGTGAATATTGCCACCTGTGAGAACGCTACCCTGTCTATTAAGGGGCGCCACGACCCGTCCATCGTCCACCGTGCCCGTATCGTCATCGATGCGGTGACGGCCATCGCGGTCTATGATATGCTTCTGGGCCGCTATGGTACAGATTATTTTGCAAAGGAAGAATGAACCATGCAGTACGGCTGCATCGGTGAGCATTTGACTCACAGTTTTTCAAAAATCATCCACGGCGAGCTGGCCTCGTATGACTATGAACTCCGTGAGATCCCCGTGGGGGAGCTGGATGCGTTTATGACGGCGCGGGAGTTCAAGGCCATCAATGTCACCATGCCCTATAAGCAGGATGTGATCCCCTATCTCAAAGAGGTGGAATTTACCGCGGCCGCCATCGGCGCAGTGAATACCATTGTCAACCGCGGCGGTCAGCTCTACGGCTACAACACCGATTTTGGCGGCATGGCCGCTCTCATTCGCCGCAGTGGTATCGAGATGGCGGGTAAAAAAGTGCTGGTTCTCGGCAGCGGCGGAACCTCTCATACCGCTACGGCGGTGGCCCGGCATCTGGGCGCAGGCGAGGTGTATCGGGTCAGCCGCACGGGAAAGGGTGGGGCCCTTACCTACGACGAGGTAAAGCGAGCCCATCTGGACGCCCAAGTCCTTATCAACACCACCCCTCGCGGCATGTTCTCCCGTGAGGGCGGCATGGCCGTTGACCCGGCGCTGTTTCCCCATCTTGCAGGAGCGGTGGATGCGGTGTATAATCCTCTTCGCAGCGAGTTCATTCTCGCGGCCCGCAAAAAGGGTGCGCGTGCTGCCGGCGGCCTCTATATGCTGGTGGCACAGGCGGTGCTGGCCTCGGAGATCTTTTTGGGTGTACCCCATCCCGAGGGCACCATTGAGCGAATCTACCGTAAGATCAAGTCCGGTAAGGAGAATATTGTCCTCACCGGTATGCCCGGCAGCGGAAAGTCCACGGTGGGCAAGCTGCTTTCGGAAAGAATGGGCAGACCCTATTTTGATGTGGACGAATGCATTATAGAGAAAACGGGCAGGACTCCGGCAGAGATTATTGCGGCAGAAGGGGAGACGGCTTTTCGCGATATCGAATCGGAAGTAATCCGCAGCCTCGCCATGGAAACGGGCGCTGTGATCGCCACCGGCGGCGGCGCGGTGCTCCGGGAGGAGAATGTGAACGCCCTGCGTATGAACGGAAAACTTTTCTTTTTGGATCGGCCTGTGGAACTGTTGTACCCTACGGAAGATCGTCCCTTATCTTCCACAAAAGAAGCCATTCTCGCCCGTTACAACGAGCGATATGCCCGATATGTATCTACGGCAGATATTGTCATCGCCAACGAAGGTACACCGCAGCAGGCGGCAGCGTTGGTGGAAAGGAACTTTTAACATGAAGATTCTGGTGATCAATGGACCCAATCTGAATATGCTGGGCATCCGTGAACCCGATCTGTACGGAACGGGAAACTATACTGCGCTGTGTGAAAAGATCGAGGCGTACTGCGCCCAAAAAGGTATCACGGTGTCCTTTTACCAGTCCAATCATGAGGGAGCCCTTGTTGACCGGATTCAGGAGGCCTATTACGAAGGCGTGGACGGCATCGTCATCAATCCAGGTGCCTATACCCACACCAGTATTGCCCTGCTCGATGCGGTGAAGGCAGTGGGGCTCCCCACGGTGGAGGTGCATATCTCCAAGGTAGAGGAGCGGGAGGCGTTCCGTCAGATCAGCTATATCCGCGCTGCCTGTATTGCCACCATAACGGGCAAAGGTTTTGACGGATATATAGAGGCCATTGATGTGTTAATGGAGAGAACAGTATGAATATTACCATTGAACCCGGCTGCGCTGTCGGTTACATGATGGCGCCGTCTTCCAAGAGTATGGCACACCGCCTGCTGATCTGTGCAGGCCTTAGTCAGGGTGTCAGCCATATCCGCTGTATGGACTTCAACGCCGATATTTTGGCCACCATTGCCTGTCTCCGCGACTTGGGTGTGGTGTGCGATGTGGACGGGGACACCGTCACGGTCCACGGTGTGGATATGAAACGGGCGAAGCCACAGGAGATCCTCGACTGCCATGAAAGCGGCAGCACGCTGCGCTTTTTCATTCCTCTGGCGCTTCTCAGCGGAGAAACCGTCCGGTTCACCGGCACGGAAAAGCTTCTCTCCCGTCCCTTGGGTGTCTATGCCCGGCTTTGTGCGCAGCACGGATTTACCTACGAAAAGACCCCTCACTTTTTGGAAATTCAGGGAAAACTTACGCCTGATACCTTTACCGTCCCCGGTGATATCAGCAGCCAGTTTATTACGGGCCTTCTGATGGTGCTGCCTCTGTTGGAAAGAGAAAGCATGATCACCATTACGCCTCCTGTGGAGAGTCGCGGCTATATCGATCTTACCCTGCAGGTCATGGAGATGTTCGGTGTCCGTGCCTGTTGGCGTGATGATACGACTCTTGTGATCCCCGGTGGTCAGTCATACAAAGCAACCGATGCCGATGTGGAGGGTGACTACTCTGCGGCCTCCTTCTTTGCTGCCATCAATGCTCTTGGCGGTGATATCAGTATCGGTGGTCTGTTCCCCGACAGCTTGCAGGGAGATAAGGTCTACATGGAGCATTTTCAGAGCCTTTGCGAGGGATGCCCCACCATTGATATCGCCAACTGTCCCGATCTGGGCCCTGTTCTGTTTGCCGTAGCCGCTGCGAAGAACGGAGGATACTTTACCGGTACCCACCGCCTGCGGATCAAGGAGAGTGACCGTTCTGCCTCTATGGCGGCAGAACTTGCCGCCTTCGGTACGGAAGTGACGGTGGGGGAGAATACGGTGGAGATCGTGCCCAAAGCGTTCCACCGCCCCACAGTGACGCTCTACGGTCATAACGATCACCGCATCGTGATGGCGCTGGCGGCGCTGTTGACGGTGACGGGCGGTACCATTGCGGGGGCTGAAGCTGTCAACAAGAGCTTCCCTGACTTTTTTGAAAAAATGCAGTCTCTGGGTATCCGGCTGCACATCGACAATGCCGCTCACTAATATGTTGACTGGTTTCTGTCAGAAGGGAGGAATCCTACTATGAACATGAATTTCATCAGCAAGCTGCCGATCCCGCAGGAGATCAAGGCGCAGTATCCTCTCTCGGAGGAAGCCTCTGGTATTAAAATTGCCCGGGACAGGGAGATCAAGCGGGTGTTCAGCGGTGAGGATGACCGCATGGTGCTGGTGATCGGCCCCTGCTCGGCTGACCGTGAGGATGCTGTTATGGAGTATATCGGCCGTCTGCGTCTGGTGCAGGACAAAGTGGCTGATAAGCTCATCATCATTCCCCGCATCTATACCAACAAGCCCCGCACCACCGGTGCAGGCTATAAGGGGATGCTTCACTCGCCCAACCCCCACGAAAAGCCCAATCTCATCAAGGGTGTGATCGCCACCCGTAAGATCCATATGCGCTCGCTTGATGAGTTCGGCCTTCCCAGTGCCGATGAGATGCTCTATCCGGAAAATCACCGCTATATCAACGATGTGCTGGCCTATGTGGCAGTGGGTGCCCGCAGTGTGGAGGACCAGCAGCACCGTCTGACCGCCAGCGGCCTCGCCATTCCCGTAGGTATGAAAAACCCCACCGGCGGCGATCTGTCCGTCATGATGAATGCCATCAACGCCGGACAGAACTCCCATTCCTTCTGCTACCGTAACTGGGAGGTAGAGAGTGCAGGTAACCCCTATACCCACGCCATTCTCCGTGGCTATGTGGACTCGGGCGGCAAAGCACACCCCAATTATCACTATGAAGATCTGATGCAGCTGATCGATCTGTACAGTGCCTCCGGCCTTGTCAATCCCGGTGTTATTGTGGATACCAACCACAGCAATTCCGGTAAGAAGTACTTAGAGCAGATCCGTATCACCAAGGAAGTGCTCCACAGCTGTCGCTATAATCCCGAGATCCGCAAACTGGTGAAGGGCTTTATGATCGAGAGCTATCTGGTGGACGGCTGCCAGAAAGTGGACGGCGATGTGTTCGGCCAGTCCATTACCGATCCCTGCCTCGGTTGGGAAAAGACAGAGCGTTTGATTTATGATATCGCAGAAATGATTTAATTACAGAAGGAGAAGCTTATTTATGAATTACACCAAGCAGGAAAAGTGCTATCTGGCCGTTCAGAGTCTGTTGGACAGCTGCGAGCTGTTTGCCGGCGTATCCAAGGGCAGCAAGAAGTGCGCAGAATACGAGGCCTATTTCGTCCCCGAGACCATGTGGTACAACCGCGTGCATCTGCTCTCCGGTGCCAAGGATACACTGGCAGAGTGCATCAAGTCGGTGTCTGCCGGCGTCAAGACCATGGAGATGCCCAACATTATCAGCTATTTGGGTTGCGATTATAAGCGCAAGGAGATTGCCCCTCTGCTGGAGGAAGCCGGCTATATCAACCCTCTGCCTGTGCAGGCGGCTATGTTCAAGTCTCTGGAGGACTTTGATCCTGTGGAGGATACCATCGCCGTTGAGCGCGTCCCCGCCGAGATGGTAGGGGAGTGGTCTGAGATGGTGGCCGAGGCCTTCGGTAAACCCACCGAGAAGCCCGGTATGCTGCTGCTGGCCGATCATCCCGAGTGCTATTTCCTCATGCACCGCGTGGATGGCAAGATGGTAGCCGGTATGCTGCTGTACTGCAAGAACGGCAATGCCGGTATTCACGAGGTGGGCACGCTGGAGGCCTACCGTGGCAAAGGCATTGCCAAGGCGCTGCTGCTCCACGCTCTGTCTATCGCCAAGAAGCAGGGCTGCACCTGCGCTACCCTGCAGGCCTCTCCCATGGGCGTTCCCGTGTATGAGTCTCTGGGCTTTGAGGATGTGGGTACCGTCAACACCTGGCTCATCCTGCCCCCCGGCGTCGTGCTGTAATCAAGAAATGAGAAAAGACACCCGAAAGGGTGTCTTTTTTGCATATTGCCACTGTTTTTGCTATCTGCTATAATCGAACCATCAATATGAGGAGGTCACAGTTATGACTAACAAGCTCATTTCTCTGGCGCGGGAGTATGCGCCCTGTTATCTCTATGAATACGATGTAATGGCCCGTCAGGCGGCGGTGCTGCGGGAGACTTTTCCCCGATATGACATTCTCTTTTCCATCAAGGCCAATCCCTTCCCGCCTGTGGTGAAGGCGTTGGCATCCTTCGGTATCGGTGCCGATGCCGCCTCGGCAGGGGAGGTCATGCTCTCCCGCAGCAGCGGCATGGCGGCAAAGGACATCTTCTTCTCCGCAGCAGGCAAGTCTGATGCTGCGCTGGAAAAGGCATGGGACGAGAGCTGCATCATCGCCGACTCTCTGGGTGAGGTGGCCCGCATCGGTGCCATTGCCGCCAAAAGAGGAGAGCACAAAACCATCGGTGTACGCATGAACCCTACCTTCGCCTTCGGAGGGGGAGAGGGAGTCAGCTCCAAGTTCGGCATCGACGAGGAGGATGTCCCGCAGCTTCGTGAACTGCTCAAGACCATACCCGTAACGGTGGAAGGACTCCATGTCCACCTCCGCTCCCAGACACTGGATGCCGACACCTTGGGTGCATGTTACCGCGATAGCTGGGCGCTGGCCAAGCGCCTGAGTGGAGAATTGGGCGCACCCCTCCGCTATGTGAACTTCGGTAGCGGCGTAGGCGTGGCTTATGACGAGGTCTATGAAGCGCCCATGGATCTGGAAGTCCTCCGCACCTATACCGATGCCATCGCCGAGGACAACGATGCTACGCTTCGCGCCCGATTGATGATCGAGTCGGGTCGGTTCCTCACCTGCAAGATGGGCACTTATTGGCTGAGCGTGGTGGACAAAAAGACCTCCCGCGGTACCACCTATGTGATCACTGAGGGCTGCATGAACGGCCTGCAAAAGCCTGCACTGGCGGTGATGCTCCACCACGCAGATCCCGAGGGGAAGATGGCCTCCTATGAGCCCCTGTACACCTCTGCATGGGCGTTCCCTGTGGTGGCACACGGCGATGACTCCGTCACCGAGCGGGTGAACATCTGCGGTAATCTTTGCTGTGCCGCCGATGTGTTGGTTGAGCACTTCGAGGGCCCGCGTCTGGATGTGGGCGACCTCGTTGAGGTGAAGAATGCCGGTGCCTATGCCTGTACACTGACGGCCCAGAAATTTTCCGGACACACGCCGCCTGTGGAATTGCTGGTGGACGCAAAAGGCAACATTCTGGAATAAATCCGACAAAAGCAGACGCCCGCAAGGGTGTCTGCTTTTGTGCCTGTTTTGCGGAGAAACACCTGAAAAAGTTAGTGGTAGGCTAAATTTTTGTCACCATCTTTACATGAACAAAATCATACCGTATAATGACTTCTGCGAGAATACGGAACATTCTGTCATTTTTGGAGGAGAATATTATGGAACTGCAAATTATCCCCCTGATTATCGTGGTCGCCTATCTGGTGGGCATGATGGTCGTGGGCTTCGTGGTTGGCAAGCTGAACATTAAGAACAGCTCCGACTATATGCTGGCAGGCCGCCGTATGGGTCTGTTCATGGTGGCATTCTCTCTGTCTGCCAACAACATCGGCGGTGGCTCTACCACCGGCCTTGCTCAGAAGGCTTTCGGCGACTGGGGCATGAGCGCCATCTGGTATGTGCTGGCCGCATCCATCGCCATGATCCCTCTGGCTTACTTCGCTCCCAAGATCCGCAAGACTATGGCTGTCACAATCCCCGAGGTGGTGGGCCGCCGCTTCGGTAAGGGTTCCAGCACCTTCACTGCCGTGCTGAGCATCCTGTCTCTGTTCTGCCTGACCTCTTCTCAGATCGCCGCTTCCGGTACCGTGGTCTCCACGCTGACCGGCATCCCCACCAATGTGGCACTGATCATTGCCGGTATCGTGGTCATCCTCTACACCACCTTCGGCGGTATGATCGCAGACCAGATCTCCGACCTTGTCCAGTTCATCGTGATCCTGCTGGGTCTTGCCATTGCCACGCCCTTTGTTGTCAGGGGCTGCGGTGGCTGGGAGGCCATCTCTGCCGCCCTGCCCGGTGAGCAGCTGAGCGTCACCAAGATCGGCTGGGTGCCCATCTTCGGTTATATCTTCAACTATTTCTGTACCTTCCTGGCCGGCCCCGAAATGGTCTCCCGTTTCGAGACTGCCAAGGATGAAAAGACTGCCCGCAACGCCTCCTGGCTCTCCGCCATCCTCATGGCTGCCATGTCCATCTTCCCCACGCTGCTGGGTCTTGCCGCGCTGGCAATGAAGGACAGCATTCCCGTGCTGGCCGAGAACGGCTCCAACGCCATGATGGCGGTCACCAGCCAGTTTGCCCCCGGTGCCATCGTGGGACTGATCTCCGCTGCCATCATCTGCGCCACTATGTCCTCTGCCGACTCCAACCTTCTGTGCATGTCCACCATCATCATCAATGACCTGTATCTGGGTATGGGCAAGAAGAAGGAACTGAGCGAGAAACGCATCATCTTCATCACCCGTATGTGCAATGTCGTTGCCGCTATTGTGGCCATGTTCATCTCCATGCTGGGTGTGCCCATCGCCGTGATGAACACCTTCGCCTTCGGTATCCGGTGTGCAGGCCCCTTCGCGGCCTACGGCCTCGGTCTCGTTGTGCCCAATGCAACCAAGAATGCCGGTGTCATCTCCCTTGTGGCCGGTACTGTCGGCTTCTGCTTCTGGCAGTGGCTCACCGGCGGCGATCTGGCCCGCGGCTGGGGCATCCTGCCCGTGGTCTTTGGCTGTGCCGTATCCGTTGTGGTGTTCTTCATCGTCAATGCCATTGAGCGCAAGCGCGGTGTGGAAGCGGCTCCTTCTGCCTACATCGACTGACCCGAAATATCCGAAAAACCACCGATATCCATCGGTGGTTTTTCTTATTCGGTTACCATAAGGAAAGTGAGTGTACAAATGGTTAAGGCAGTAGGAAAACTTATCACAGATATTAAAACAAAAACCGACAAAAAGAGATGAAAAAGTGCCCTGTTGAGTTGACTACAAAGGCGAATTTTGTTACACTCATACCAGCAATAAAATAGGGCGCATGGCGACTGGCGGAAGTGGGCAACCACAGGGGAGTCATGCGCGAAAAGCCGACCGCCTGGGCAATCCGAGTTTCATCTGAGAGATGTTGATTTGGCTTGCCCTTTTTTGTTCGAAAACCATATTCTTTGGAGGTATTGCGTATGAAAGTTGGCGTTGTAATGGGAAGCACCAGCGACCTGCCCGTTGTGGAAAAGGGTATCGCTGTGCTGAAGGAGTACGGGGTTCCCTTTGAGGTGCATGTTTTCTCGGCGCACCGCTGCCCTGAGGAGGCCCGTGAGTTTGCTGTGACCGCCCGTGAGAAGGGCTTTGGCGTACTGATCGCCGCTGCCGGTATGTCGGCCCACCTGGCCGGTGCTCTGGCAGCCAACACCACGCTGCCCGTTATCGGTATTCCCTGCAAGGGTGCCAATTTCGACGGCATGGACGCACTGCTCTCCACCGTGATGATGCCCTCCGGCATCCCCGTTGCCACCGTGGCGGTGGACGGTGCCAAGAATGCCGCCCTGCTGGCCATTGAGATGCTGGCCATCACCGATGCATCTCTTGCTGAAAAGCTGAACGCCGCCCGTGAAGAGGGCCGCAATGCTGTGCTCAAAGCCGATGCCGAAGTTATGGCTCGCTTTCACTGATAGACAAACAAAATTTTTAAAACATATTTTAGGAGGCAGATTACTATGAAACATGTGTACACCGGTAAGACCAAGGATGTCTTTGCTCTGGACAACGGCAACTACCTGCTGAAGTTTAAGGATGACTGCACCGGCAAGGATGGCGTGTTCGATCCCGGCGAGAATGCTGTGGGTCTGACCATCGATGGCGTGGGCGATGTGAACCTGCGTATGTCCATCTACTTCTTCGAGAAGATCAATGCCGCCGGCATCCGTACCCATTATGTGAGCGCCGATCTTGCCAACACCACCATGGAGGTCCTGCCCGCCAAGGTGTTCGGTCAGGGTCTTGAGGTCATCTGCCGTCACAAGGCCGTTGGCAGCTTCCTGCGCCGTTACGGTCAGTACATCGAGGCCGGTGCCGATCTGCCCGCCTATGTGGAGACCACCTTCAAGAACGACGAGTTGGGCGATCCTCTGGTCACCAAGGACGGTCTGGTGGTGCTGGGTGTCATGACCGAGCAGCAGTATGACGATATGAAGGACATGACCCAGAAGATCACCAAGATCGTGGCAGACGACCTGCTGGAGAAGGGTCTTGTGCTGTATGATATCAAGTTTGAGTACGGCTACGATGCCGACGGCAATGTGATGCTCATCGACGAGATCGCATCCGGCAACATGCGTGTCTACAAGAACGGCGAATATGTAGACCCCATGACTCTGTCTGAGCTGTTCTTTGCATAATGGGCGGCTTCTTCGGAGCAGTCTCCAAGAAAGACTGCGTATTGGATATTTTCTTCGGTGTGGACTACCACACCCATCTGGGCGCCAAGCGAGGCGGTATGGCCATTTTCGATGCCAAGTCCGGCTTCCAGCGCCAGATCCACAGCATTGAGACCAGCCCCTTCCGTACCAAGTTCGAGGATGACCTGAAGGACTTCCACGGCAACAGCGGTATCGGCTGCATCAGTGATACCGACCCTCAGCCTCTGCTGGTGCGCTCCCATCTGGGGCTGTTCGCCATCACCACTGTGGGTGTTATCAACAACGCCGAGGAATTGGTGAAGGAATACTTCTCCGACCATGGCCGTCAGTTCATGGCCATGAGCTCCGGTTCGGTAAACGCCTCTGAACTGGTGGCGGCCCTCATCAACCTCAAGGACGACATGATCTCCGGTATCCGCAACGCGCAGGAACTGATCGACGGCTCCTGCACACTGCTGATCCTCAACGATAAGGGTGAGATCATTGCCGCCCGTGATAAGGTGGGCCGTCTGCCTGTCATGATCGGTCAGAACGATAACGGCTGCTGCGTTTCCTTCGAGCCCTTCGCCGCCCAGAAGCTGGACTACAATGTGGTCTACGAGCTGGGCCCCGGCGAGATCGTGAAGCTCGATGCCGAGGGTTATAAGACGCTGGCTCCTGCAGGGGAGAAGATGCGCATCTGCTCCTTCCTCTGGTCCTATTTCGGCTATCCCAACTCCACCTACGAGGGTTCCAATGTGGAGTGCATGCGCTACAAGAACGGTGCCAATATGGCCGATATGGAGATGGCCGAGGGCACACTGCCTGAGGTGGACTTCGTGGCCGGTATGCCCGATTCCGGTATCCCCCACGCCATCGGCTATGCCAACCGCAGCAGCATGCACTATGCCCGCCCCTTCATCAAGTATACCCCCACCTGGCCCCGCTCCTTTATGTCCTCCAATCAGGAGGTCCGCAAGCAGGTGGCCAAGATGAAGCAGATCCCCGTCAATGAGCTCATCAACGGTAAGAAGCTGCTGTTCATTGACGACTCCATCGTCCGCGGCACCCAGCTGCAGGGCACGGTGGAATTCCTCTATGAGAGCGGTGCCAAGGAAGTGCATATGCGTTCTGCCTGCCCGCCCATTATGTATGCCTGCAAGTACCTGAACTTCTCCCGCAGCAACTCCGATATGGATCTGCTGTGCCGCAGAACCATTCAGGAGCTGGAGGGCAACATCGGTCAGGAACATGTGGATGAATACGCCGATCCCACCACCGAGCGCGGCAAGCACATGCGCGAGGTGATCTGCAAGAAGCTGGGCTTTGACTCCCTGGTGTACCAGTCTCTGGACGGTCTGCTGGAGTCCATTGGCCTCGACCCGGACAAGGTCTGCACCTATTGCTGGACCGGAAAGGAATAATCAATCATGACGAAAGATACTTCTTATTCTGCCGCTTACGCTGCTGCCGGCGTGGACATTACCGCCGGTTACGAGGGCGTGAAGCTGATGAGCGCTGATGTCAAGCGCACCCATATCCCCGGCGTCGTGTCCGATATCGGCGGGTTCGGCGGCCTGTTCGCCCCCGATATGGCCGGTATGACCGAGCCTGTGCTGGTCTCCGGTACCGACGGTGTGGGCACCAAGCTGCGCCTTGCCATGCTGATGGACAAGCACGATACCATCGGTATCGACTGCGTGGCCATGTGCGTCAACGATGTCATCTGCTGCGGTGCCAAGCCCCTGTTCTTCCTGGACTACATTGCCATCGGCAAGAATGTGCCCGAGAAGGTGGCCACCATCGTCTCCGGCGTGGCCGAGGGCTGCGTGCAGGCAGGCTGCGCCCTCATCGGCGGCGAGACCGCTGAGCATCCCGGCATGATGCCCGCCGACGATTACGATCTGGCCGGCTTCACCGTGGGTATCGTGGACAAGCCCAAGGTCATCGATTCCAAGCGTATGGCTGTTGGCGATGTGGTTATCGCGCTGCCCTCCTCCGGCTTCCATTCCAACGGTTACTCTCTGGTCCGCAAGGTCTTCGATGTGGAGAACGCCGACCTGAACGAGTTCTTCCCCGAACTGGGCTGCACCCTGGGTGAGGCCCTCCTCAAGCCCACTGTCATCTATGTCAAGCCCGTTTTGAAGTGCATCGACGCAGCCGATGTCAAGGGCATCAGCCACATCACCGGCGGCGGCTTCTTTGAGAACATTCCCCGCTGCCTGCCCGAGGGTCTGGCTGCCAAGGTGAACAAGGCTGCCATCAAGACGCCCGCCATCTTCAAGATGTTGCAGGAAAAGGGCAATGTGGATGAGCACGATATGTTCAACACCTACAACATGGGCGTTGGCATGGTGGTCATCACCTCCCCCGAGACTGCCGAGGCCGCTATGGAAGCCCTGCGCAGCGAGGGTGTGGATGCCTATGTCATCGGCGAGATCGTCGAGGGCGAGGGAAATGTGGTCCTATGCTGAAAAAATCTCTGTATCTGTCCGTAGCCGCCGGAATCTTCATCAGTATCGGCGGTGCGGTATTCCTCTCCTGTGAAAACAGTGTGGTCGGTGCAATCCTCTTCTCTGTGGCGCTGTTGTCCATCTGTTATCTGGGGCTGTACCTCTTCACTGGTAAGGTGGGCTTTCTGGCTGTGAGCCATACGGGCCGCGAGATCGCCGAGGTGGCGCTGACGCTGCTGGGCAACCTCATCGGCACCTTCGTCGGCGGCATTCTTGTCTCCGCCGCCAAGCCCAAGCTGATGGCAGCAGCCGAGATGCGCTGCCTGCCCCGACTGGAGATGTCGGTGCTGCCCATTCTGATCACCGCCTTCTTCTGCGGTATCCTCATGTATACCGCCGTGGCCATCTACAAGGAGAAGGGCTCGCCCCTGGGCATCTTCTTCTGCGTCCCCGTCTTTATTCTCAGCGGTTTTGAACACTCCATTGCCGATATGTTCTATTTCTTCTGCGCCCGTATGTTCACAGGCGAGGTGTTCGCCTTCCTGCTGCTGGTGGTGATCGGCAACGCCGTGGGCGGTATGTTCATTCCTGCGCTGCGCCTGTTGGCAGAGGAGAAGAAACATGGTTAAAACGAAAATTGCCGTGCTGGTCTCCGGCGGCGGCACCAATCTGCAGGCTCTGATCGACGCCCAGATGGCAGGGAAGCTCCCCTCCGGTGAGATCGTGCTGGTCATTTCCAGCCAGCACGGAGCCTACGCCATCGAGCGCGCTGCCAAGGCCAGCATCGACGCCGTGGTCTGCAATAAGAAGGAACTGGGCGGTACACAGGAGGCCTTCGAAGCGGCCATCTGTGCCGCGCTGGAGGAGTATGGCGTGGAGATGATCATCCTCGCCGGCTTCATGAGCATCCTCAGCGAGGTGTTCACCACCCGTTACCGCGATCGCATCATCAATGTACATCCCTCCCTGATTCCCTCTTTCTGCGGAAAGGGGATGTACGGTCTCAAAGTCCACGAAGCCGCTCTTTCCTACGGCGTGAAGGTCACCGGTGCCACCGTGCATCTGGTAAACGAGATCCCCGACGGAGGACGGATCCTGCTGCAGAAGGCAGTGGAGATCCTGCCTGAGGACACTGCCGAGACGCTGCAGCGCCGCGTCATGGAGCAGGCAGAGTGGAAGCTCCTGCCCGCCGCTGCGGAACTGGTTGCCGCGGCCATTATGAACGAAAAGGAGAATGGATAACATGAACATTCATACCTGTGGCTCTCTTTCCGAGAAGCTCGCTTCCAATACCTATCCCGGCCGCGGCATCGTGCTGGGCGTCCTGCCCGACGGCAAGACCTCTGTGGCTGCCTACTTCATCATGGGTCGCAGCGTCAACAGCCGCAACCGCGTCTTTATCGAGGAACACGACGGCATCCGCACCGAGGCTTTCGACCCCTCCAAGCTGTCCGATCCCAGCCTCATCATCTATCATCCCGTCCGTGAGATCGGCCGCAGCCTCATCGTTACCAACGGTGACCAGACCGATACCATCCGCGACTTTATGGAGCGCGGCGAGACGCTGGAGCAGGCGCTCCGCACGCGCGAGTTCGAGCCCGACGGCCCCAACTGGACACCCCGCATCTCCGGTCTTGTCCAGCCCGACGGCAGCTACAAGCTCTCCATCCTGAAGTCTGCCGATGCCGAAGGCAGCGCCTGCACCCGTCATTTCTTCGAGTATCCCGCCCTTGCCGGTGTGGGTCACTTCCTCCACACCTACGAGACCAACGGCGATCCCATCCCTACCTTCTTCGGCGAACCCGAGCGCGTGGCCATCGACGGCAACATCGATGAGTTCACCGATATGCTCTGGAACAACCTCAACGAGGACAATAAAATCTCCCTCTTCGTCCGCTATTACGACACGGAGAGCGGCGCTTACGAGCAGCGCATCCTCAACAAGAATCAGTAAAAGGAGAGAAGAGCGACATGGAAAAGTTTGAACTGAAATACGGTTGTAACCCCAACCAGAAGCCTGCCAGCATCTACATGAAGGACGGCAGTGCCCTGCCTCTGCAGGTGCTCAACGGCCGCCCCGGCTTTATCAACTTCCTCGATGCTTTCAACTCCTATCAGCTGGTCAAGGAGCTGAAGGAGGCCACCGGCCTGCCCGCCGCCGCCTCTTTCAAGCATGTCTCTCCCGCCGGTGCCGCCGTGGGTACCCCCCTGAGCGAGGTGGAGAAGAAGATCTACTTCGTGGACACCGATAAGGACCTCAGCCCCATCGCCTGCGCCTATATCAAGGCTCGCGGCGCTGATCGTCTCTGCTCCTTCGGTGACTGGGCCGCCCTGTCCGATATCTGCGATGCCGACACCGCCATGTATCTCAAGGCCGAGGTGTCCGACGGCATCATCGCCCCCGGCTATACCGATGAGGCTCTGGAGATCCTCAAGGGTAAGAAGAAGGGCGCTTACAACATCGTCCAGATCGACCCCAACTATGTGCCCGCTGAGCAGGAGTGCAAGGATGTCTTCGGCATCACTTTCGAGCAGGGCCATAATAACTTCAAGATCGATGAGGCTCTGCTGAGCAACATCGTTACCGAGAACACCGAGCTCTCTTATGAGGCCAAGATCGACATGATCGTTGCCCTCATTACCCTGAAGTATACCCAGTCCAACTCCGTGTGCTATGTCAAGGACGGTCAGGCTATCGGCATCGGTGCCGGTCAGCAGAGCCGTATCCACTGCACCCGTCTGGCCGGCTCCAAGGCCGACAACTGGTATCTCCGTCAGCATCCCATGGTGCTTGCGCTGCCCTTCCGCGCCGATGTGCGCCGCCCCGACCGCGACAACGCCATCGACATCTACATCTCCGACGAGTATGAGGATGTGCTGGCTGAGGGCGAGTGGCAGAAGGTGTTCACCTCCCGCCCCGAGGTGCTGAGCGCAGAGGAGAAGAAGGCATGGATCGCAACCCAGACCGGCGTGACCGTGGGCAGCGATGCGTTCTTCCCCTTCGGCGACAATGTCGAGCGCGCCCGCAAGTCCGGCGTGAAGTACATCGCCCAGCCCGGCGGCTCCATCCGTGACGATCATGTCATCGCCACCGCCAACAAGCACGGTATGGTCATGTGCTTTACCGGTATGCGTCTGTTCCACCACTAAGCGATAGGGGAGGAGACAGATATGAAATTGATGGTTATTGGTGGCGGTGGCCGTGAGCACGCCATCATCAAATCCCTGAAGAAGAACCCGGAAGTGGAGGCGATCTTCTGCCTCCCCGGCAACGGCGGCATCGCCATGGACGCTACCTGCGTCAACATCGGCGCCAAGGATATCCCTGCACAGGTGGCCTTCGCCAAGGAAAACGGCATGGACTACGCTGTGGTGGCTCCCGATGATCCTCTGGCTCTGGGCGCCGTGGATGCCCTCACCGAGGCCGGCGTTCCCTGCTTCGGTCCCAACAAGGCCGCTGCCATCATCGAGAGCAGCAAGGCCTTCTCCAAGGACCTGATGAAGAAGTACAACATCCCCACCGCTGCCTACGAGACCTTCACCGATGCGGAGAAGGCACTGGCCTATGTGGACAAGTGCGATATCCCCGTGGTGGTCAAGGCCGACGGTCTGGCACTGGGCAAGGGCGTCATCATCGCCCAGACCCGCGATGAGGCCCGCGAGGCTGTCCGCTCCATGATGGAGGACAAGGTCTTCGGTGACAGCGGCAACTGCGTGGTCATCGAGGAGTTCCTCACCGGCCCCGAGGTCAGCGTCCTCAGCTTCACCGACGGAGAGACGGTGATCCCCATGGTCTCTTCCATGGATCACAAGCGCGTGGGTGACAACGATACCGGTCTCAATACCGGCGGGATGGGCACAATCGCCCCCAACCCCTTGTACACCGAGGCTATCGCTGAGGAGTGCATGGAGACCATCTTCCTGCCCACCATCCGGGCCATGGAGGCCGAGGGTCGAGCCTTCCAGGGCTGCCTGTATTTCGCCCTGATGCTCACCCCCAACGGCCCCAAGGTCATCGAGTACAACTGCCGCTTCGGCGATCCCGAGACCCAGGTGGTGTTGCCCCTGCTGGAATCTGACCTGCTCACCGTCATGCAGGCGGTGGCTGCCGGCAAGCTGAGCGAGACCGAAGTGAAGTGGAAGGATGCCTGCGCCGCCTGCGTGGTCATGGCCTCCAAGGGCTATCCCACCGCTTATGAAAAGGGCTTTGAGATCACCCTGCCCCAACTGCAGGAGGATGAGCATGTGTTCATCGCCGGCGCCAAGCTGACGGACGACAAGCTGGTCACCAGCGGCGGCCGCGTGCTGGGTGCCGTCACCGTTAAGCCCACCCTGAAGGAAGCCATCGACGCTTCTTACGCTCTGGTGGATCGTATCCACTTTGACAATGCATTCTACCGCCGAGACATCGGCCAGCGCGCTCTGGCCGCCAAGGAGGAAAAATAAACCATGGTATACCGTATTTTTGTAGAAAAAAAGCCCGGTCTGGCTCCCGAAGCCGCCGGAATGCTGGCTGACTGCCGAACTTTTCTGGGCCTGACCGCCCTGGAGGATGTGCGCATTCTCAACCGTTATGACGTGGAAGGCATCGACGAGGCCCTGTTCAACGCCTCCAAGACCACCATCTTCTCTGAACCCCAGCTGGACAACATCTATGACGAGCCCTGCTTCGAAGGCGCTGCCGTGGTGTTCGCCGTGGAGCCCCTGCCCGGTCAGTTTGACCAGCGTGCCGACTCTGCCGCGCAGTGCATCCAGCTCCAGAGTCAGGGCGAGCGTCCCGCTGTCGCTTCCGCCAAGGTCTACGCCCTCTACGGCGCTCTGACCGACGCAGACATCGCCGCCGTCAAGAAGTACGTCATCAATGCTGTGGAAAGCCGCGAGGCCTCCCTGGACAAGCCCGAGACCCTGGCCATGGAATACGCCACCCCCGATTCTGTGGCCACCGTAGAAGGCTTCACCAAGCTGGACGATGCCGGTCTGGTCTCCCTGCTGGACGAGCTGGGCCTGGCCATGGACGTGCAGGATCTGAAGTTCCTGCAGAATTACTTCCGTGACGAGGAGCAGCGTGATCCCACCATCACCGAGATCCGCATCGTGGACACTTATTGGTCCGACCACTGCCGCCATACCACCTTCTCCACCCACATCGACAATGTGAAGATCGACGATCCCGCCGTCCAGAAGGCTTATGAGCGCTATCTGGCCGCCCGTGTGGAGGTCTATGGCGAAGAAAAGGCCGCCAAGCGTCCCCAGACGCTGATGGATATCGCTACCATCGGTGCCAAGACGCTGAAGAAGCGTGGCCTGCTGCCCGAGCTGGACGAGAGCGAGGAGATCAACGCCTGCTCCATCCATGTGAACGCCACCGTCAACGGTGAAGAGCAGGATTGGCTGCTGATGTTCAAGAACGAGACTCACAACCATCCCACTGAGATTGAGCCCTTCGGCGGCGCCGCCACCTGTATCGGCGGCTGTATCCGCGATCCCCTGTCCGGCCGTGCTTATGTCCATCAGGCTATGCGTGTCACCGGCGGCGGCGATCCCCGCAAGGCCCTGAACGAGACTCT
>JAZTZR010000013.1:0-7362 GCA_045637545.1 Vescimonas sp.
CATCCCAACTGGGACATGGGTGCCAAGCTCACCATCGACTCTGCCACCTTGATGTACAAGGGTTTGGAGCTCATCGAGGCTATGCGCCTGTACCGCCTGCCCATCTCTCAGGTAGAGGCGGTGATCCACCGTCAGAGCATCGTCCATTCTCTGGTGGAATACCGCGACGGCGCCATGATTGCCCAGCTGGGTACACCCGATATGAAGCTGCCCATCCGCTATGCCTTGACCTATCCCTACCGCGCCGAGAGCACTGACAAGCCGCTGGATCTGCTCTCCTGTGGTGCGCTGAGTTTCGACAAGCCCGATACGGAGGTTTTTCGTTGCCTGAAGATCGCCCGTGAGGTGGCCGCAGTGGGCGGCACTGCTTGCGCAGTGATGAACGCCGCCAATGAAGAGGCGGTGTGGGCATTCCTGCGTGGTGCTACGGGCTTTAACGGCATTCACCGTCTGGTGGAGTTGGCTCTGGACAGGGTAGAGGTGAAATATCAGCCAAGCCTTGCGGATATACTGGAAGCAGACCGTGCGGCGCGGGAATGCGTGAAAGCGGTACTGTAAGGAAAAGGAAACGAACAATCTATGTCAACGATTTTGTATATCATTCTGGCGGTGTTGGTTTTTGGTGTACTGATCGCCGTACATGAACTGGGCCACTTCTTAGCCGCCAAGAGCTGCGGTGTCAAAGTCAACGAGTTCTCCATCGGTATGGGCCCCAAGCTGTGGCAGCGCGAGAAGGGGGAGACGCTCTATACGCTCCGTGCCATCCCCTGCGGCGGCTACTGTGCCATGGAGGGGGAAGAGGAGGACTCCCATGACCCCAGGGCGCTGAATAATCAGGGTTTCTGGCCCAAGTTCTATATTTTTGTGGCAGGATCTGCCATGAATTTCATCACTGGTGTGGTGATCCTGCTGCTGCTCTATGCGGGCGCGCAGGGCTTTTATACCCCCACCATTACCGACTTTGCCGAAGGGTGCCCTCTGGAGTCGGCCGAGGGTCTGCAGGTGGGGGATACCCTTTTATCCATCGACGGAGAGCGTGTCTATGTCTACAGTGATGTGAGCCTGCTCTTCGGATTCAATACTGACGGTACCTTCGATCTGGTGGTGCGCCGCGATGGAGAAAAGGTGCGTCTGAACGACTTTCCCATGGAACTGCGTGAGTACAAGGATCAGGACGGCCAGCTCTATCAGGGTTACGGCTTGTTCTTCGGCGCTGAGCGTGCTGATTTTGGTGACCGCATTGCCTACGCATGGCACAATACCCTGGATTTCGTGCGTCTGGTGCGCCTGAGTTTGAAAATGCTCTTCAACGGTGATGCGGGCATTAAGGATATGAGCGGCCCTGTGGGTATCGTCACCACCATCACCGAGGTGGGTGAGGCCTCGGAGACGGTAGGCATGGCCATCGGCAATATTGCCTATCTGGCAGCTTTGATCGCCGTGAACCTGGCGGTGATGAATTTGCTGCCCCTGCCCGCGCTGGACGGCGGTAAGGTGCTGTTTTTGGTGCTCAATGCCATCACGATGGCGCTGTTCCGCCGTCAGATCCCCAGTAAGTACGAGAACTATATCCATTTTGCCGGTCTCGTGCTGCTGTTGGGATTGATGCTGGTGATCTCCGTCAGTGATGTGTATAAACTGTTTACCTGAGAAAGAAAGGAGTGGATATCCGTGTCGAAGCAGCTTTATGTAGGCTCTGTAGCTCTGGGCGGCGGTGCACCTGTCACCATCCAGTCCATGTGCAATACCGCCACGGAGGATGTGGCTGCCACGGTTGCCCAGATCCATGCTTTGGAGGATGCTGGTTGTGAGATCGTCCGTGTGGCTGTCCCTACTATGGAGGCGGCGCAATCGATCGACAAGATCAAATCGGCCATCCATATCCCCCTGGTGGCGGATATCCATTTTGACTATCGTCTGGCGCTGGAGTGCGCCGCCCGTGGTGTGGATAAGATCCGCATCAACCCCGGGAACATCGGAGACCCCAGTCGTGTCCGCGCTGTGGCAGATGCCTGCCGTGAGCGGAAGATCCCCATCCGCGTAGGTGTCAACGGAGGCTCTCTGGAGCGGGAAATGCTGCAAAAATACGGTGGTGTTACTGCTGAGGCACTGGTGGAGAGCGCCATGGGTCATGTGCGTCTTTTGAACGATTGCGGCTTCGATGACATCTGCCTCTCCGTTAAGTGCTCCCATGTGCCCACCAATATGGCGGCCTATCGGCTCCTTGCTGAACGCACCGACTACCCCCTGCATCTGGGTGTCACCGAGGCAGGCACGCCGGAGATGGGACTTGTAAAGTCCGCGGTGGGTATCGGTGGTTTGTTGTGCCTCGGCATCGGCGATACGCTGCGGGTGAGCCTCACCGCCGACCCCGTGGAGGAGATTGCGGCGGCCAAGAAAATTTTGTCTGCCAGCGGTGTACGACAGACGGGCGTGAATCTGGTATCCTGTCCCACCTGCGGCAGAACACGATACGATATGCTCTCCGTGGCCCGTGAGGTGGAGGAGCGGCTGAAGGATTGTGCCAAACCCATTACCGTGGCGGTGATGGGCTGCGTGGTCAACGGCCCCGGTGAGGCGCGGAATGCCGATGTGGGCATTGCCGGCGGCGATGGTGAGGGACTTCTGTTCCGTCGCGGCGAGATACTGTACAAAGTGCCGCAGGAGAAATTGGTAGATGCCCTGATGGATGAAATTGAGAAGTTGTAAGGAACTTTTGCGATAACGAACTATGTGTGATAAAATCCCATTTTTTGACTTTTTTGAGCGGTTTGTGCCGCCCAGAGAGATCGGACTGGCCCTCCACGATGCGGAGGTGTTAGGCGGCTCGCTGGACGCCCGGAACCGCGCGATGGAAGTGGATATCCGCACCTCGGAGCCTCTGCCGGAGGCTTTGGTGGCCACCGTGCGGCAGATGCTGATGGATCAGTATGATCTCAAGCAGCTGCGGCTGAATTGTCATGCCGATAAGGGCGGCAAAAAGGGTGGCGACAGCGATGTACTGATGGGTAAGCCCTTTACCGGTAAGATTACACCCATGGCCGACCTGAACCCCAAGATGGGCGGCGTGGTGGTGGAGGGCCAGCTCTTCCAGATCGAGATTTACGAGACTCGCCGTCCGGGCTTGTGGATGCTGACGGGCAGCATGACTGACCTCAACAGCAGTATCGCCTTGCGCCGTTCTCTGAACGAGGCCGAGGCCAAGGCCGTGTCCGGCAAGCTGGAAGCGGGTATGTGGATCCGCGTACAGGGAAAGATGGAGCTGAGCCACGACGGCAAGGAGATGCAGCTGTGCCCCTTCGGCATTATGCGCGCCAAGCACGAGAGCCGCAAGGATACGGCTCCTACCAAGCGTGTGGAGCTGCATCTGCATACCCAGATGTCCTCTATGGATGCCCTGACCAGCACCAAGAGCGTCATCAAGCAGGCTATTTCCTGGGGCCATCCCGCCATCGCCATCACTGACCACGGCGGCGTGCAGGCTTTTCCCGACGCGTGGCATACAGCGGGCGGGAAAATTAAGATCCTCTACGGTATGGAGGGTTACTTCCTCAACAATATGGATGACCGCGTGGCGGTGTACGGCGAGGGTGACTGGTCCTTCGATGAGGACATCGTCTGCTTTGATATTGAGACTACTGGATTGAAGGTTGCCACCGAGGCCATCACCGAAATCGGTGCAGTGGTGCTGCGCAATGGCGAAGTGGTGGACAGGTTCCAGACCTTCGTCAATCCACAGCGCCGATTGACGCCGGAGATCATCGGCCTTACCGGCATCACCGATGCTATGCTGGCCGATGCTCCGTCCCTTGCCGATGCGCTGAAGGCGTTCCTCGACTTTGTGGATGGCCGCCCCTTGGCTGCCCACAATGCACCCTTCGATCTGAGCTTTATCCGTGCCGGCTGCCGCAAGGTGGGCCTGCCCTTTGAGCCCACCTGCGTGGACTCCCTGATTCTGGCCCAGAACCTGCTGCCGGAGCTTCAAAAGCATAAGCTGGATATCGTGGCTGAGCATCTGGATCTGCCGGTGTTCAATCACCATCGCGCCTCCGACGATGCCGCCACCGTGGCCTATATGCTGATCCCCCTGTATCAGATGATGCAGGAAAAGCACGGCATCGACCGCTTGCAGCAGATCAACGATGTGATGCTGACCCTGCGACCCAAGGGGAACCGCTCCAACCGCTTCCCCAAGCACATCATTCTACTGGCCAAGAACAAGCTTGGCTTGAAGAACCTTTATCAACTGATTTCCAAGTCCAACCTGCAGTATTTCCACCGTGTGCCCACCATCCCCAAGACGGAGCTGGTAAAGCACCGTGAGGGCCTCATCATCGGCTCTGCCTGCGAGGCGGGTGAGCTGTTCGGCGCGGTGAAGGAGCATAAGGACTGGGCAGAGCTTAAGCGTATCGCCTCGTTCTACGATTATCTGGAGATCCAGCCCCTGTGCAACAACGCCTTCATGCTCCGCAACGGCGATGTGCAGTCGGAGGAGGAACTCCGTGAGTTCAACCGCACCATCGTCCGTCTCGGCGAGGAGCTGGGCAAGCCCGTGTGCGCTACCGGCGATGTCCACTTCCAGGAGCCGGAGGATGAGGTCTACCGGCATATCCTGCTGGCCTCCAAGCGCTTTGCCGATGCCGACGCGCACCTGCCCATCTACTTCAAGACCACCGACGAGCTGTTGGAGGAGTTTGCCTACTTAGGCGAGGAAAAGGCCTACGAGGTGGTGGTGGAGAATACCCGACGCATCGCCGATATGGTGGAGGAGATCGAACTGCTGCCCCCCGGACAGCTGTTCCCGCCCAAGCTGGAGAACTCCGAGCAGGAGCTGTATGACCGCGTGTGGGACAAGTGCCACCGCATGTACGGCGAGAACCCGCCCCAGCTGATCGTGGATCGTCTGGATGTGGAGCTCAAGAGCATCCTGGGTAAATACGATGTGGTGTACATGTCTGCCCAGAAGTTGGTGCAGCGCAGTCTGGAGAACGGCTATCTGGTGGGCTCCCGTGGCTCGGTGGGCTCGTCTCTGGTGGCCTACATGTCCGGTATCACCGAGGTTAACGCATTACCGCCCCATTACTATTGCCCCGATTGCCAGTACACGGAGTTCTCCGAAGATCCTCAGTACGGCTGCGGTGCCGATATGCCCGACAAGTGCTGCCCCAAATGCGGCGCACAGCTCAATAAGGATGGTTTTGACATCCCCTTCGAGACCTTCCTGGGCTATGGCGGCGGTAAGGTGCCCGATATCGACCTGAACTTTTCCGGTGAGTATCAGGCCCGCGCTCACCGCCACGCCATTGAGATGTTCGGTGATACGCAGGTGTTCCGCGCCGGTACCATCGGTACACTGAAGGAAAAGACCGCCTACGGCTATGTCCGTAAGTACCTGGAAGAGCGGGGTGAGGAGCGCAGCAATGCCGAGATCCTGCGTCTTGCCCACGGCTGCGAAGGCGTACGCCGCACCACGGGCCAGCATCCCGGCGGTCTGGTGGTCGTGCCGGAGGACATGGATGTGGAGGACTTCACCGCTGTGCAGCACCCCGCCGACGATGTGGGAAGCGAGACGGTGACCACCCACTTTGAATATCACTGCATGGAGGACAACCTCCTGAAGCTGGATATGCTGGGACACGATGACCCCACCATGATCAAGTACATGCAGGATCTCACCGGCGTCGATCCCCAGAAGATTCCGCTGGATGACCCTGATACCATGTCCATCTTCACCTCCTCCAAGGTGCTGGGCTATGAAAACGACGAGATTTTAGGCCCCACCGGCGCCGTGGCCATCCCCGAGTTCAACACCCGCTTTACCCGCCAGATGTTGATGGATACCCAGCCTACCAATTTCAACACCTTGGTGCGCCTCTCGGGCTTCTCCCACGGTACGGATGTGTGGCTGGGCAACGCCCGCGACCTGATCGTCAACGGAACGGCCACCGTTCTGGAGACGGTGGGCTGCCGCGACGATATTATGCTCTATCTCATCGCCATGGGACTCGATCCCAAGATGCGCTTTAAGATCATGGAGGCCGTCCGTAACGGCAAGGAGAAGAAGAAGGGCTTTGAAGAGGGCTGGGAGGAGGCCATGCACGAGCACGAGGTGCCCCAGTGGTACATCGACTCCCTCGCCAAGATCGGTTATCTCTTCCCCAAGGCTCACGCCGTGGCCTATGTCATGATGGCTTTCCGTATCGCGTGGTACAAGGTGCATCGTCCCTTGGCTTTCTATGCTACCTATTTCTCCATTCGCGCCAAGGCTTTTGACGCGGAATACTGCTGTGCCGGTATCGATGCGGTGAAGCGGAAGATCCGCGAGATCGAGAACAACAAGGATGCCACCGATGTGGAGCAGAACCTGCTGGTGACGCTGGAGGTGTGCTACGAGTTCTATCTCCGGGGCTTTACCTTCGAAACCATTGATATCTACCGCAGCGACGCCACCCATTTCCGCATCACAGGGGAGGACAGCCTCCTGCCGCCCTTTGTGACGGTGCGCGGCTTGGGTGAAACGGCGGCGGAAGCCACCGTTCGTCAGCGCGAGGGTAAGGAGTTCATCTCCATCGAGGAGTTCTCCTCCACCTGCAATAAGCTCAGTAAGACCCACATTGAGCAGCTGAAAAACCTCGGTGCTTTCGCCGGCATGGCGGAGACCAGTCAGGTGAGTTTGTTCTAAAAGCATAAAACCTCCCGTCCTTGCGGACGGGAGGTTTTTGGTTACTTGATTTCCTGTTCCAAAGCATCAAAAGCAGGTGTGGAGAAAAATTCTCCCAGTGTGATGCCCAAACCATCACAAATTAGCTTAATGGTCAGCAGCTTCGGATTTTGGCTCTTTCCATAAAGGATATTTTTTACACTGGATGGAGGAAGTGCGCTGATGGTTGCCAAATGATTAATGCTGATATTCCGCTCTTCACAGAGCTGCAAAATACGATCTCTTACCGTATTGACTGTACTCATCTATTTGTCCCTCCGAACATTCTTTTTCTAAAGAATATCCGAAAAGAATTGATTTTATAGGCTATGCGTGCTACTATTAGGCTATGCGTAGTCTATGGAGGAATAAAAATGGCGGATTATCAAAAGATGTATACGCTTCTTTGCAGCGCAATCGATAGTGTATTGGATGGCTTGCAGGAAATTCCCTTGGCAAGACCCTATGTTTATACGCTGAGTGAGGCGTTGTTGAAAGCGGAAGATATTTATATTGATACTACCGAGAGCGAAGAATAAAATATAAAAGCCCCCCATCCACAAGGATGGGATGCTTCGTTATGTACATTTACGCTTTTACCTTCTTCTCAAAGGGATTGGGGATCTGCGCCAGGATGACGGCGATCATCATGAGGACGCAGC
>JAZTZR010000014.1:0-60918 GCA_045637545.1 Vescimonas sp.
GTGCATCATCGCCGTGAACAAGAACGAGTCCGCCCCCATCTTCGAGGTGGCAGACTACGGTATCGTGGGCGATCTGTTCAAGGTCGTTCCCGAGCTGATCGAGTCCATCAAGGCTGCCAAGGCCGGCAACTAAGGACTGATCTTTTGCGAAGATTCCGGCGGCAGAGTGCGCTGCGCTCTGCCGCCGCAACCTAATCGTATTTTTGAGATTTTCACTGTGCAACGAAGGAGGTGGCAGGAATGAGTGAAAAAACTTCTGGCGGAAATGCCAGCGGCAAACGGGCTGCAGAGGAGATCTATGAGGTGCTTCGTCAGCGGATCCTTTCCGGTGAATTGACGCCCGGCGATCGCCTGCCTTCGGAGCGCACTCTCATGGTAGAGCTGCAGCGCAGCCGTCCCACCATCCGCGAGGCACTGCGGCGACTGGAGCAGGGAGGGTATATTACCACCGCTCAGGGAACCAGTGGTGCAGTAGTGTGCCAACCCTCCATACAGGCTGCAGAAGAACCCCTGCAGGACATGATCCGCCTCGGCGGTGTGACACTGACGGAAGTGAGTGAATATCGTCAGAACAACGACAGTATCATCGCTGCATGGGCGGCCAAACGGGCCACGGTGGAGGATGTATCTGCCCTTGAGGACTGCGTTACACAGCAGGAGCACGCCATTGAGGACTTTATACACTTTGTTGAGTTGGATGTGCAGTTCCACAGTGCGCTGGCCCGCGCCAGCGGCAATCAGGTGGCGGTGATCGTCACTGAGGTGCTGGCCGGTGTGGAGCGGGAGATTCTGTTGAAAAAGCTGCAGTCTCTGGATTCTGTGGAGCGGGAGACTATGTGCCGTGTGATTTTAAAACAGCACCTTGAGATTCTGGATGCCATCCGCCGCGGTGACAGCCGCGGTGCCCGTACCGCCATGTCTGTCCATACCCGCAGTGCAGGCCGCGATTTGCGGATGTGACGGGTGAAAAAGGAGGCTTCCCTGTGAAAAAGAGTATCACCGCATGTCTGCTGTTGCTTCTGTTTCTGCTGGCAGGCTGCGGAGAAAAAGAAGAGCTGTTTACCCCCGGGCATGTATCGGACCGCACCTATGAAAATGCTGCTCTTGGCCTGAAATGTATCGTTCCCGCCGACTGGGATTACCTGACGGAGGAGGAACTGCTGCAGTTGGGTGAGGTGCCGCCCGTGCAGGAAGGGCAGGAGGAACAGACCTTGTCCCAGCGCCTTAGCGCACACTTGAACAGCGGCGGTCAGGTGCAGGATATGTATGCAATGACCGCTGACGGATTGCAGACCATCAATGTGATGGTGACCAGGTTCGATCTGGCAGAGCAGAAGATGGACATCTCCGTTTTTACAGATCTTGCCAAGGATGAACTGGAGTCGGTATACCGTTCTATGGGAATCACCGAGGTGAAAACCCTGCGGGAACAGGTGTTGTTTTTGGACGAGAATTGCGAGGCAGTCCGTCTCAGTGGCTACTACAGCGATGTACCGCTGCACTCTGTGCAGTTGTGCATGGTGCGTGGCAGCTATATCTGCGTGGTGACCTTCAACAGTTTTGTGGAGGACAACACAGAAATGATGATGAAGTTTTTCCGTCCGCTGATTGTGGAAGAGGAATAAAAGAACGCATCCCGATGGCACCGGGATGCGTTCTTTTTGTATGTGGAGTTACTTGCTCTTCTTGGTGAAGATGATAAACAGTACGCTGCTGACGGCCAGCAGGATGGGGTAGAACAGCAGGGGGATGATCTCAAAGGCGGAGATGGTGTAGCCCAGCGTAGCGCAGGCGGAAATGGCTACCAGCATCTGAGCACCGTAGGGAATGATACCCTGGAAGATGCAGGAGAAGGTGTCCAGCAGAGATGCGGCGCGCTTGGGTTCAATACCGTACTCCTCGCTGATCTCCTTGGCGATAGGACCGGCCATGACGATGGCTACGGTGTTGTTGGCGGTGGCGATATCCATGACACCCACCAGCAGGCCAACACCCAGCTGACCGCCGCGGTTGCCCTTGAAGCAGCGACGGATAAACTGCAGGAGAGATTCGAAACCGCCGTAGGCGCGGATCATACCGCACAGAGCGGAGACGAGGATGGTGACCATCACGGTCTCAAACATACCGCTGACGCCGCCGCCCATGTTGCCCAGCAGCTCCAGAGCCGTTACCTGACCGGTAACGAGGGTGATGAGGGCACCGGAGACAATGCCGATCAGCAGCACCACAAACACATTCAGACCCACAATGCCGCCGATGAGCACCAGCACATAGGGGATCAGCAGAACCAGATCGTGGCCGCCCTCGGGGATGGTGGAAACATCGGTACCGATGGAGATCAGCAGAATGATGACCAGCGTAGCCAGCGCAGCAGGCAGCGCAATCTTGAAGTTGGCGCGGAACTTATCCTTCATTTCGCAGCCCTGGGTAGAGCAGGCGGCGATGGTGGTATCGGAGATGAAGGAGAGGTTGTCGCCGAACATGGCACCGCCCACCACGGAGGCGATGCACAGGGGCAGGGAGAAGCCGGAATCAGCGGCCACAGCCACGGCGATGGGTGCGATGAGGGTGATGGTGCCCACGGAGGTACCCATGGCCATAGAGATGAAGCAGGCCACCACGAACAGCACAGCCACAGCCAGCTTGGCGGGTGCGACGCTCAGCAGGAAGTAGGCAGCAGCCTCGGCGCTGGAACGGCCGGTGACACCCACGAAGATACCGGCGGCCATGAAGATAAGGATCATGGTCATGATGTTGGGGTCGCCGACACCCTTGGCCATCAGCACCAGCTTGTCGTTGAACTTCACGCTGCGATTCTGCAGGCAGGCTACCAGAATGGCCACCAGGAATGCCACCACGATGGGAATGTTGTAGAAACCCATGGGGATCTTCAGAGCGTACTCAAAAATGAGGCCCAGACCCAGATACAGGACCAGGAAGACGAGGATGGGCAGCAGTGCCGCTGCCTTGGCAACAGGTTTGTTTTCCATAGTGATTTCCTTTCGTATATAAAATAAATTGTTTACTTATTCTTTACCTTGATCTCGGGAGGCTGGATCACCACGCGCATATCGGGCTCCACCGAGGCGGTGAGGAAGGCGTTGGAACCCACCACGGAGCGCTCGCCGATGACGGTCTCGCCGCCGAAGATGGAGGCACCGGAGTAGATGGTGGCGCCGTCGCTGACGGTGGGATGGCGCTTGCCGTGGGAGCTGCGGCGGCCGCCGCGGGGACTGAGTGCACCCAGCGTTACGCCCTGATAGACCTTCACATGATCGCCGATGACAGTGGTCTCACCGATGACGATACCGGTGCCGTGGTCAATGAAGAAGTAGCTGCCGATCTCGGCACCGGGATGGATGTCGATACCGGTGCGGCTGTGGGCGTACTCGGTGATCATACGGGGAATCATAGGTACGGATTCCAGATATAGCAGATGTGCCACACGATAGGCAAAGATGGCGAACAGGCCGGGATAGGCGAAAGCCACCTCCTCGCGGTTCTGCGCGGCGGGGTCGCCATCAAAGATGGCATCAATGTCGGTCAGAAGCTGACGCTGTACCTGAGGCAGCTGCTCGGTCACCTTCCGTGCGATTTCTGATGCACGGTGAGCCTCAGCACCGGGCAGAGCCAGCTGCAGCTGCTTCGTCAGATTGGTCTCAATGCGCTCGAGATAGAGGGCGGCGTAGTCCTTGGCATCCAGCGTCATGAGGGTGCTCTCGCCGAAATAGGCGGGGAACATCAGTTGACGGATTTCTTTGAGCAGGGCGATGATGGCCTTGCGGTCAGGCAGACGCAGGCGGCTGCCATACATGGGCAGAGAGGCCTCGGCCATGTTCTCGGCAATGGCGCGGGCAGATTTGCAGATATGATCGGCGTACATAATCAGTCCTCCTTCCACAGGGGTGTGGATAAATAGCGTCCACCGTCATCGGGCAGCAGCGCAACAATATTTTTTCCGTGATGTTCGGGACGCTGGGCAAGCACTTCGGCGGCGCGGAGTGCGGCACCGGAGGTAATGCCCACCAGTACACCCTCTGTGCGGGCCAGCACCCGTGCGGCGAAATAGGCCTCGTTTTCCGTGATGGTGATGATCTCGTCCACCAGATCAGCATCGTAGTTTTTCGGTACGAAGTTGGCACCGATACCCTGCAGACCGTGAGGGCCTGCCTGACCAACCGAGAGCAGGGGAGAGGCGGCGGGCTCGACAGCTACGATGCGGATGTTGGGATTTTTCTCCTTGGGATAGCGTGCCACACCGCTGATGGTGCCGCCGGTACCGTCACCGGCAACAAAGATATCAACTGTTCCGTTGGTGTCGCGCCAGATCTCAGGACCGGTGGTTTTGTAATGTGCCTCGGGGTTGGCGGGGTTTTCAAACTGACCGGCGATGATGCTGCCGGGGATACTGCGATGCAGTTCCTCGGCCTTTTCCATGGCGGCCGCCATACCGCCCGCAGCGTCGGTCAGTACCAGCTCAGCACCGTAGGCCCGCAGCAACGCCTGTCGCTCAGCGCTCATGCTCTCGGGCATGGTCAGCACCACGCGGTAGCCACGGGGCACTGCCATAGCGGCAAGGCCAATGCCGGTGTTGCCGGAGGTGGGCTCAATGATGGTGCCGCCCGGTTTCAGGGCACCGCTCTCCTCGGCCTGCAGAAGCATCTCCAGAGCCACGCGGTCCTTGGCGCTGCCGGCGATGTTGCAACACTCCAGCTTGGCAAGAAGGGTTGCATTGAGTTTGCGATAGTTGCCGTAGCGTTCCAGCAACAGCGTAGGTGTGTTGCCTACCAGCGCGTCGGCAGAGCGATAAAGAGACATGGCGTGACTTCCTTTCTGAAGATAAAATAAAAACAGGAGCGAGTGAGTAGAAACACACGCTCCTGTGAAAGACACTGTATTGCCGCCTTGGTTATGCAGCAAAAGAAGCCGTGTGGTGATCCTTCATGGCGCAACAAACCATGCCCATGCAGCACATGGACATACAGCTCATCATAGCGGTGCGCACGATCATCATTGGCTTCTCCTTTCCTGAGGTTATTACCATTATACGACGGCCTGCGACAAAAAGCTATGGGGAGGGTATACAAACTTAACAAAAACTTTTCCGGCCCTTTTGGCAGAAAAGATGGCCTGTTTTTGCCTTTTCGTCAAGTTTAGCCAACCAGCACATCGATGGCCAGCATAAAGCAAAAACCCAGCAGCAGTGCCACGGTGTCCTTCTGTGTCGTGTGTTCGGGCAGCATATCCCGGCAGATGACCCACAGCATCGTCCCCCCGGCGAAAGCCAGCACGAAGGGAAGCGCGGCGTTGGAGAGATGGATGGCACCATAACCGAGGAAGGTTCCCACCACCTCGGGAATTCCTGTGGCCATTGCCAGCAGAAGCGCTGGACGAGGAGGAATACCGCAGCGTAGCAGAGGCGGCAGCAGCACCATTCCCTCCGGTAAGTTCTGAGCTGCGATACCGCCTGCAATGGCCAGCGCCTGCGGTACAGAGCCGGAGGCGAAACCCACGCCGGCGGCAATACCCTCGGGGAAGTTATGGATGGCAATGGCAATGAGAAACAGCAGCGCACCCCGCGTCTCCTGTGGTGCCATTACCCGCTCTGTGGCGCGGGAGAGCAGCAGTAAAAACGCCCCACCGCACAGAACGCCTGAGAGTACCAGCGGCAAGCGCCATACACCGCCACCCTCCAGAGACGGAAGGATAAGGCCTGCAACGGCGGCACTGAGCATCATTCCTGCGGCGAAGGACAGCAGTAACCCTTCACCCAGACGATGGGCAGCACCGCGAAAAAGGTAGCCTGCGGCAGCGCCCAACATAGTAGTGCCGCCTACGGCAAGGGCAGTCAGCGCAACGATAAACAACATAGTGATCGCTCCTTTTGATTTCCGTTCACTATGGTCATACTATGGCGCATGGATGCATAAGGTGCAAAAAGCGCGAGACTGTAAAAAGGAAGTACATCCGTAAATGGATGTACTTCCTTTTTGATTATTCTACAAACTCGTCGCTGTCGATGTACTTTACCGCCTCCATTGCCGCAATGCGGCCGGAGTTGATGGCGTAGGACATGGTGGAGCCGGGATTATAGAAGCAATAGCTGTCGCCGAACACGGTGGCGGTGTCCACGCCGCAGCCGTAGAGTCCGGGAATCTTATCCAGATTCTTATCCAGCACCTCCATGTTTTCGTTGACCTGCAGGCCGCCAAGAGATCCGTAACCGGAGGGGAAATGGCGGGCCACATAATACTTGGGCCCCTTTACCGCCTTGAGATAGCGGGCGCTCTTGCAGAAGTCGGCATCGTAGCCGCCGGCGAAGGAGTTGTAGCGCTCTACGGTGGCTACCAGATTCTGATAGTTGATGCCGGTGACCTTTGCCACCTCTTCCAGAGAGTCGCAGACCCAGAAGTTGGTCTGAGCCTCCTCTACTTCATCCAGATTATCGTGGAGCATGGAAAGTCCGGAGGCCTCCACACCCTCGCCGCTGAGGTAATGCTCACACTCATAGTCCCACTTATCCAGCGTGCGGATACCGTGGTGATAGGTGATGTAGTCCAGTCCGTTTTCCTTGTAGTAGTTCAGAATATCCGAGCCGATAATGGAAAATCCGCAGTTCTTCTTCTGCTGCAGGAGGCTGTTGCCGGTATAGGTGGTGTTGTCCATGAAATACTCGTTCATGAACCGCTTGCCGTCCAGATTTACCATCAGATTGGGCTGACGCATCGTTTCAGACAGCGTTTTGAAGATGTCGGTGACACCGGGGGTGTTGTAGGTGACCTCCATGGAGATCTTGGCCTGCCTGGCACCCACGCGCCATGCCATATTCATGCCGTCGCCATCGATGCCGGGGATGCGGAAGGTGAACATATCCTGACCCCACTTGAAGCCCAGATGCTTCTCGATCATGTCCACATTGTTGCCGATACCGCCGGTAGCGATGATGACGGTGCTGCACATGCACTCCACCTCCGTGCCGTCATCCCGGACGGCGCGGACGCCGACCACTTGCCCTTTATCACCCATCATCAGTTCCTTGACGGAGGTGTGGAACTGGAAGTCCACGCCCAGCTCAAGGCCGTAGTCGGTCATGTTTTTGATGTTGACGGAGGCACAGCGCTCCGTGGGCTTGTTGGTGCCGGGCATCTTGACAATGTGCTGGGTCTTGTGAGAGTCCTTGAAATACTTGTACACGCCCTGGAACTGGGTGCCCATGGACATGAGCCAGTCGATGGTGTCGGCGGACATGTTGAACCAGCGGCGAACCAGCTTGGCATCGGCTTTCCAGTGGGTATACTCCATAAACTCCATGAAGGCCTGATCTTTGGTCCAGTAGTACATATCCTCTTTCTGCAACTTCGACTCCACGGCGAAAATGGCCATGCCCATATTGGCGGCGCCGCCGGTGGTGCCGGATTTTTCAAAGGCCACCACATAGCCTCCGCCGGTGGCGTTCAGTGCTTCTTGCGCCTGTACGGCGGCGCTGAGGCCGGACATGCCGGCGGCGACCACCACAACATCGGCTTCCATCATAATTTTCATGCTTGTCACCTCAATCTTCAATAATGGCAATAATGCCGCCCTTTGCCACACGGCGGCGTTTGCCGTCGGTTTGCAGCACCAACTTTGATGCGGCGGGGCGCATCGTAGGCATAGGAGCTTCGCTTGGTTCCTCTGCGATGGGAAGGTCGGGGATAGCGATCACCGGCGCGCCGGCAGAGGCGGGAGCGGCTGCTCTGCGGCGCCGTCCTTCACCGCCCTGTGCCGCAGCGGCCACCTTGTTGTAGCCGGGGCAGCGATTGGCGGCACAGCGGCGGCGCAGCACATGACCCATCCAATCCCGCTCATGTTGGCGAAGAGACAGGGCAATCAGCGCCACAGCGCTGTCGCATAGCTGACACTCCGGCATCAGGGACATGGTCTCCACCAGTTCCTGCAGCAGTTCCACATCCTCGGCAGTTCCTTTTCCATCGGCGATATCGCGAATGAGGAGATAGAGCTGCTTGAGACCATCACGGCAGAATGCACCGCGGCCACAGCTGTTTTTCATGGCTGTTTCCGCTACTTCCATGGCCCAGTATACGGGGCAGACCTCTGCCTTTTTTTGCAGCATATCCTCGGCAGGGGGGAAGAGGACGGTGGTATTGTGACAGAATTTCGTCATTGTCCATCCCTCCCTGTTTTCAAATAGTCTGTCCACAGCTTCGGTTTGTGCAGATGCGTCCGCAGGGGACACTGCAGGCAGCGCTGTGCCTCGGCCTTTGCCGCCTCCTCGGAGAAGGAGCGGTCCACAAGGGCGAAGTTGTCCCGCCGCTCTCCGCAGGAGAGAATCTCCGGTGTAATGCGGGGCAGGGAGGCGAAGCCCTCCACCTTGCCGAGGGACTCCTCTGCAGCGGGGACATCCACCAGATGCTCGTCGATGTTGCCGTCGCCGCCCAAATAGGCGTCCATCAGCTCGGCGGCGCGGCGACCGCCGGCAATAGCGTCGATGACGGTCTTGGTGCCGGTGATCACATCTCCGGCGGCAAACACGCCGTCAATGCCGGTGGCATACCCACTCTTGCCGCTGGCGGGATCGATGGGGAAACCGAAGCGGTTCAGGGTGAGGCCAAAATCCTCGGTAAGGTCGGTTTTCTGACCCGAGGCAAAGATGACGGTGTCGCAGGGGACGGACTCCTCTGTGCCCTCGATGCGCGTCACCTCCAAGCCGTTAGGGCCGAAGGAGAAGGCGGAGATAGCGGTTACATTCAGCGCTGTCATGCGTCCGGACTCCAGGGTGAAGCCGTCGTTGGTATAACCGGCGTAGAGCTTGACCCCTTCCTCCAGCGCCTCGCTGACCTCCTGTGGGTCAGCCAGCATGGCCTCGCGGCTCTCCAGACACACAACGCTGACCTGTGCACCGCGGCGCACGGCGGTACGAGCGGCATCGAAGGCCACATTGCCGCCGCCAAAGACCAATACGCGGGTTCCCTTTTCTACGGCGGGGGAGAAGTTCTCCTCTGCCAATGCCGATGCACGGAGGAACTCCAGTGCGGTGGTGCACTGTTCCATCACCATGTTCTTGGTGGGGATGATCTTGCCCTGCGAAGTGCCTACGGACACCAGCACGGCATCGTATTCCTCGCGGAGGGAGGGGGCGTTGGTGATGTTGTGGTTGCACAGCAGTTCGGCACCGGACTGGGCGAGGATGGTATCCACCTCCCGCTGCAGATCGGCGCGGGGAATGCGATAGGAAGGGATGCCCACCGCCGGTGTACCGCCAGCCATGGGGTTGCGCTCAAAGACGGTGACGGCGTGACCCTTCTTGCCCAGATAATAGGCGGCGGTAAGACCGCAGGGGCCGCCGCCGATAATGGCGACTTTCTTTCCTGTGGAGCTCAGGTGATAGGCCTTCTCTTTCCACATTTCCGTGGTGTCATGCTCCACGGCGAAGCGCTTGAGGTCGCGGATGGCAAGGGGCTCGTTGAGGCCCTTGCGCTTGCAGCCCTTCTCGCAGTAGTGGGTGCAGACATAGCCCAGCGTGTGGGGGAAGGGGACTTTCTCGCGGATGATGGCCACGGCCTTGTCGTATTCACCGGCAGCCACCATACGCAGGTAGCCGGGAATATTGATATGGGCGGGACACTCCAGCGAGCAGGGAATGAGAGACTGCTCGCGGGGCACATCGGTGCGGAAGATACCCTCCTTGTCCTGCAGTGCGCCGGTGGGGCACACCTCCACGCAGGCGCCGCAGAAGCGGCAGTCGGACTGGGGCAGGGACAGGTCGCCCGCCGTGCCCACATAGGTCTCGCCGGTGCTCTCTTTGCGGTTATATTGCAGTACCCCTACGCCGCGGACATCGGCACAGACACGGACACAGCGCCCACACTGGATGCACCGCATCATGTCCCGGTCGATCAGGGGATTGTTGGTGTTGAGATGTACCGTCTCCTTGTGGAACTCCCGCATACCGGGATGATTCACGCTGGAGAGGTACTGCTGCAGCGCCTGAAATTCGCAGTTGCCGAAGGAGCGGCAGCCGGTGCACTGCGGGTGGGAGGCCATCATCACCTGCATGGCGGTGCGGCGGATACGATCCAATTTCTCACCCTTGGTGCGCACCACCATGCCCTCACGGGGCGTGGTGAGGCAGGAGCAGACGGGGGTGGGTTCACCCTCGATCTCCACCACGCACAGCTTGCATCCGCCCTGTGCCTCCAGATCGGGGTGTGAGCAAATATGGGGGATGTAGATGCCGGCATTTAAGGCCGTTTGCAGGAGATTTGTGGTGCCGTCTGTCGTTACATTTTTTCCGTCGATGGTCAAGGTTACCACAGACATATTCGATCACCTCGATTGGGTAGTGGATTAATACTCGTAGCCCTCCGGCTCGTTGCTGTGCTCAAAGACATAGGGGTTTTCGATCTCGCCGGACTTCACCTTCTGGAACCAGGCGTTTGCCTTGGCGGGCATGGTGCGCCAGCTCTCGGCGGTCTGGGGCTGCTCCATGTCGCGTGTGGCGTAGCGCCAGTCATTGACGCGGCTGATGTACTTCTCGTCCTGCTGAGCGGAGTTCTCATCGCCCAGATCACCGGCGGCAATGCGGAGCATAGAGCCGAACTGCTCGGATACGGTATGGAGCTTCAGGTCCTCCACCAACAGCTTCTGCAGAGGACGCTTGGCGAGGTCGGACATGATGCAGCGGTTCTCGTAGGACATGGTTTTCCACATCCGTGCGATCTCCCATGCACGCTCCAGCGCCTTGCCCTTGGGGACTACCTCAGAGACGATGCCGAAGTCCAGCATCTGCTGGGCCGTGATCTGACGGGAGGTCATCATGTAGTAGTTGCCCCGCTTGGTGCCGAGGAAATGCTGGAACATGAGGCCCATGCCATCTCCGGGAACAAGACCGCCCTGTGCGTGTGGCACTTCGATTTTGGTATCCTCGGTGCAGATGGTCACATCGCACAGCATGGCGGAGTCCCAGTGGAAGCCGGGGCCGGGCATGGCGCCGATGGTGGGCACCTGCAGGTCGAAGATCATATTCTTAATGAGGTTGGTATCATCGAAATACTGGTGCTCGAAGCGCTGGCGGGGGAGTTCGGAATAGGTTTCCCAGCCGTTGGCGTCGGACTCAATCATCCAGTTATCGCCGATGTGGGTGTAGATAATAATCTCGTTCTGGAGATCCATGGAGATGGTGCGGGTCAGGAGACTCATGGCGCGATGAGACATACCGCTGTGGTGCATGGGGCCATCCAGCGTCTTCCATGTCACCTGCAGAATGCCGTCCTCGCGGTAGAGATCTGCAAAATCCTTGAACCACTCTTTATATTCCTCCAACTGAGGCAGTTTCACATAATCAGCCAAGGGGCCCATCATAGTCGTTATCCTCCTTAATCTTCTGCTTTGAATACGCCTGCGGCACCCATGCCGCCTGCGATACACATGGTTACCAATGCGTAGCGCCCGCCTGTACGGGACAGTTCTGCAAGTGCCTTGCAGGACAGGATCGCGCCGGTGGCACCCAAGGGATGTCCCAGCGCCATAGCCCCGCCGTTGGGGTTGACTTTGGCGCTGTCCATGCCCAACTCCTTCATACAGGGGATGGCCTGTGCGGCGAACGCCTCGTTCAGTTCGATTACATCCATATCCGCCACGGAGAGGCCCACGAAGTCCATGACCTTGGGCACGGCGTAGATGGGTCCCAGGCCCATATAGGCGGGGTCGAGGCCTGCCACGGCAAAGCCCAGGAAGGAGGCGATAGGCTTGAGGTTCAGTTCCTTAGCCTTCTCGCGGCTCATCAGAACAAGGAAGGCGGCGCCGTCGCTGACCTGGGAGGAGGTGGCGGCGGTGACAAGTCCGTTTTCACGGAAGCAGGCCTTCATAGCGGAGAGCTTTTCCACAGAGGTATCGCGGCGGATACCCTGATCTTTGTCAAAGACCATCTCGTTGCCCGCCTCGTCAAGGCCGGGGAGGGGAATGATCTGATCGTCAAAATAACCGGCATCCTGTGCCGCGGCGGCGCGGCGATGACTTTCGGCGGCGAGAGCATCCATCTCTTCGCGGGTGATGCCGTAGCGATCGGCCACATTCTCCGCCGTCTCACCGTTGCCGATGTACTGGTCGGGATCATGCGCCGTCAGCCAGGGATTCCAGTCGCCGCTGCGATCCACGGTGATGGGCAGGGCCGTCATAGACTCGATGCCGCCGGCTATAATGCACTCGGCCTGTCCTGCCTCGATCTGCCAGGCGGCCAGCGCCACAGCCTGCAGTGAGGAGGAGCAGAAGCGATCCACCGTCAGGCCGCAGGCGGTGTGGGGCAATCCTGCCCGTGCGGCCACCAGGCGGGCGGGGTTGAGGCCCTGCGTTTGCTCGGGGAGAGCACAGCCGAGGACCACATCCTCTACATGATCTGCCACGGCGGCGGGAAGTTTGTCCATCACGCCGCGGAGGACAAGACCGCCCATATCCACGGGATGCATGGCGCGGAGGGCGCCCTTTTTACCCGCCTTTGCCACAGCGGAGCGACCGTAGGCCACCACCACCACATTTTGGAGGGGTTTTCTTGCCATGTGTTATTCCTCCATTTCTTTCAAATCATCGGCGATGAGGAGCGCAGGCTCCACCATTGCCTGAATATCCTCTGCCCTGTAGCCGCGGCGTACTTCCCGCAGCACAAGACCCTGTTCCGTCACATCGATGACACACAGTTCTGTGACGATATGATCCACGCACTTTCTGCCCGTGTAGGGGAGAGTGCACTCATTGACGATTTTGGCTCTGCCGTTCTTATCGCACAATTCCATGGCTACGATGACTTTTTTAGCACCGTTTACCAGGTCCATGGCACCGCCCATGCCGAAGGCACGGCCGGGAGTGGCCCAGTTGGCAAGATCCCCGTCTGCCGAGACCTGCAGGCCGCCCAGCACGGTGGCGGCCATGCGACCCGAGCGGATCACACCGAAGGACATGGCCACATCGAAAGCGCTTGCTCCCGACACGGGGATAAAGGGGATGCCGCCTGCGTTATAGAAGTAGATGCTGGGATTTTCCTCTTGCGGGATGCCGCCCATGCCGATGAGACCGTTCTCTGTCTGGAACAGGACGCCTTCTTCTGCGTAGTTGGCGCAGAGGCTGGGGATGCCGATACCCAGATTCACCACCTCACCCTTGTGGAAATACTGTGCAGCGCGGCGGGCAATAAACTGTCTGCTATTCATCCCTTACACCTCCAGAATCATATCCACAAACATGCCGGGAACACGGACTTCATCCACGCCGATCTCACCCGTTTGACAAAGGTGGTCGCACTCTACAATGGAGATGTCGCCGCAGGTGGCAACAATGGGGTGAGAGGCAGTCCCTGTGCCGTGGTAGGTGAGGTTACCCATATCATCACCGCGGTAGGCGCGGGAGATGGATACATCGGCGCGGAGCGCCGTCTCCAGCAGGTACTGCTCGCCGTTGACGGTGATGACCTGCTTGCCCTCTTCCACCACGGTGCCGAGGCCTGTCTTGGTCAGCACACCGCCAAGACCCATGCCGCCGCAGCGGAGACGCTCGATGAAGCTGCCCATAGGGGAGAGTTCGATCTCCAGCTTGCCCTCGGCGAAGAGGGCCACCGCCTCGGCGTTCATACCGATATGGGTGGTGATCATCTTATCCACACGGCCTGCACGGATCAATTTGCCCAACCCCAAACCGGGGTCGGAGGCATCGATGGAGTAAATGGTCAGATGACGGGCGCCGCTTTCCAGAATGCAGTCGATCAGGCGGTTGGGCATGGTGCGGGGGCCGGCCTGTCCGCCTACGGCGATGATCTGCCCGTCATGGAAGCAGGAGATGATCTTCTCCCGGGAGGTGATCTTACTGCTCATTGCAATCCTCCTTTTTCACCCGGAGCTTCACGGCAATGGTGCCGACAAGTCCCAGCAGTGCCAGCGCGCCTGCGGCGATGAAGGCACCGGTGTAGCTGCCGGTAGCTTCGTTTTTCAACTGTACGGCCAGTACCGGGCCAATGAGGCTGGCGAGGCCAAAGACGATGTACATGACACCGTAATTCTCTGTGACATATTTGCTGCCAAAGACCTTGGCGGTCAGGGGCGTCAGAACTGAGGCAAAGCCACCGTAGCAGGAGGCGGCCACCGCCATAGCGAGGATGGCCACAACGGTGCTGTTTGCCTGCGCCAGAACCGTCATGGAACAGATGCAGAGGACAAACACGGCGATCATAACCGAGCGGATGCCCATTTTGTCGGACAGGCTGCCCCATAAGAAGCGGCCGGCCATATTACAGGCGGCAAAAACGCTGACGAACACGGCAGCGCGGGGAGCGGTAAACCCGTAACCGCTCTGGAGAATGGGGGATGCCTGTGAAATGACGATGACACCGGCCACAAGGCCGCAGGTGAAGATCAGCACCATCATGTAGAAGGGCAGCGTTTTCACCATCTCGCTGCGGCGGAGATTGATGCCGTGGGCATCCTCGGTCTTGGCATCGGAGGAGACATGGAGCATTTGACGGAGATTCTCGGGGGGCTCACGCAACAGCAGTGTGCCGGCGAGAATGATCACGAAGAAGCCTGCACCCAGCATGGAGAAGGCGGTGCGCAGGGAACTGCCCTCAATGAGTGCGGCGGCAACGGGAGCCCAGAAAATGGCGCCGGAGCCGTAGGCCGCTGTGCCGAGGCCGGAGGCCATACCGGAGCGGTCGGGGTAGAGACGCACCACATAGGCCATCAGCGTGGGATAGATGAAACCGGTGCCGAGACCGGATAGAATGCCATAGAAGAAATACAGCTGCCATACGCCGCTGCCCATCCAGCCGGTGAGGAACAGACCTGCGCCGAACAGCACGGCGCCGAGGGTGACAGCCGCGCGGGTGGAGAGTTTGCGGATGACACTGCCGAACAGGAGCGGTGCCATAGTGGAGCACAGCACGGTGATGGTATAGGTGAGGGACACCTGCTTGTCGGGCCAGTGGTGGGCGGCAATGATGGGGGTCTGTAGGACACTCCATGCATAGCCCACACCGGCACAGATGCAGATGATCAGGGCAGCGACCATGCTGAGGGTTCGTTTTTTCATAAAGATTGCCGTATCCATGTGGTTCTCCTTACAGCTTTTTGTGGAGCTTGAGAATGTCGATGAGCATCCGGTCGCGGTAGGCGCGGCACTCGTCGTTGGTGTGGCCGATGTAGTCGGGGAAGTTGGCCATTTCCCGATCCACGCCGGGCTGAGCCACCTCGGCCCAGTTGTCGGGCTGATGGGTCCACGAGGCCATATCCTCCAGCCAGCGGTCACCGGAAGACCCCAGCATCTGTACCATGCCCGTCAAGCCGCCGGGGTTGCCCAGCTGCATGATCATGTTGTGACCGAAGATAGCCCAGCGGATACCGGGGCCGTAGACCAGCGCCTTGTCGGCGTCCTCTACGGAGCAGACGCCCCGCATGACAAGATCCTGCACCTCGCGGTAAAGGGCCAGCTGCAAGCGGTTGGCAATGAAGCCGGGGCACTCCTTCTGCAACAGCACGGCTTCCTTGCCGATGGACTGGTAGAAGTCGTAGGCTAACTGCACCACACCATCATCCGTTTTCTCACAGCGGGTCAGCTCCACGAGGGGAATGAGATGAGGGGGATTATAGGGATGTGCGCCGATGCACCGTTGGGGGTGTGCGGCGTGTGCGGTGATATCGCTGATAAGGAGACCGGAAGTGCTGGAGGCGTAGAGGGCATCAGGTGCGGCGAATTGCTCCACCTGTGCGAGGATGGACTGCTTGATTCCCAACCGCTCCGGGCCACTCTCCTGTATGAAATGGGCACCTTGTACTGCTGCTGCCATTTCGGTAGTAAAGGTGATTTTTTCCACGATCTCTTCGCGGCGCTCTGCCGTGATGGCCTCGTAGCGCAGGAGGGAGTCGAGACTCTTGTCCATCTGTGTCCGGCTCTTTAAGAGTTGTTCTTCGTTGATGTCGTAGAGGGTCACATCCAAGCCGTGCATGGCGAATTGGATGGCCCAGCTGGAGCCAATGACACCGCCGCCGATGCAGGCGACGCGTTTGATATCGGTAACGGTCATAGGTATGTTCCTTTCTGAAAAACGCCGGAGAGGCGGTGTCCTCTCCGGCGTTTCTTTGCTGTTTACGATTCGCTGTGGAAACGCAGAGCCGTGGCACGGCGTACCATCGTATCCCAATCGGTAAAATCCGTGCTCTCCCGGACAAAACTGTCCAGAAGGGTCTGGGAGTAGATGAGGGTGTCGGCGTTCCAGTTTGCGATGACGGCACTGGAGAAGCAGAAGTGCTCAAAATTGTCAAACCGCGTATAGCGGGTCATAAATTCATCGGTAAAAATATCCCGCAGAAGGGCCATGAGCTGCTGCGCCTCGCCGAGGCACACCATGTCCCGTCCGTCCTTACTTGCTGCCATAGAACTTCTCAGCCTCTTTTTCCACATATACGCGCCATGTGGGGGCATCATCATCCATGCGCTGACGGATCCACTTCATCTCGTGATCCTGACCGAAGATGGGGGTGCGGCGCACCACCGTCATGTAGAGACTACCCTCTCCCGGAGGACAGCCCTGCAGGAACATGGCACCGGGATGATCCTTCAGGTATTTGCGGGTGCAGTTGCCGTGAAGGATAATCTTCTCATTGGGCTTGTCGGTGGGCAGGGTGTTCTTGCCGCCTGCCACTACCGTCAGGTCACTGTTCTTCTCATATTCGCCGATGGCTTTCAGCGTCTCCATGTTCAGCGTCAGCAACGCCTGACAGCTGGAGCAGGCACCGGAGCAGCGAACATCGTACTCCGGCCAGCGGTTGGCAATCTCGCCGATGTAGGGAACCCACATCTTCTTACGGCACTTCTCGATATCGTCGCCCACCAGCGTAATGTCCTCCATGTGAGTGGTGCCGAGACCGGCCTCTTCGGCGGCGCGGAAGTAATCCACCATATCTGCGTCAATGCCCACCAGCTCGCAGGCCACACGATCCACCGCCACGGGATCGTAGGAACCCATGACACAGTCTACCTCCAGAGGCACGGGGGTGTGAGGGGAGTAGCCGCTGGCAGCGTTCATCACATCTACGATGTTGATATCGGCACGGACAGCATACCACACATCCATCATGGCCATGGTGAGATTTTGCTGGTGCATCAGGATATGGACCTTATCCTGCACCACGCCCTTGATGTTCTTCAGGGCACAGGAGAAAACCATACTGGCATGGGCCTTCAGAATGGGCAGGTTGATGATGTGCTCGGCCTCCACCAGGAAGCGGGGCAGCATCACATGGTCGATATTGGAGCGGTAGCCGCGGACGGGGATCTTAATGAGATCCTTGTCCCGCTTGATGTCGATGAGCTCCACGCCTTCTTCGCGGGCCACATCGGCGATACCGGAAACCTCGTAACACTCCAGCGTATCACAGCCGATAGCAGCGGCCTCGGCAATGATGATGCGCTTGGGGTTAGCCTTCTTCACCTCACGGATGACGGCGCGCACCGTTTCAGGGTGGGTGCAGACTGCCAGCTCAGGGGGAGCGGCATGGCCTGCGTTGGGCTTGAGCACCACGGTGGAGTTGGGCTCGATCATGTTGGTAACGCCGCCCATCATATCAAATACGCGGCTGACATTGTCCTGTACATCTTTGCCGTGGGCAAGGGCCACGAGGGATTTGTTTTTCATAGCAGAAGTATCTCCTTCCGTTGTCATCGTTCCTGAGGGGAAATGAAAGCAGAGTACACCTTACCAGTGTACTCTGCCTTTTTATTATACTTTATTTTTAGATATAGAGTCAATTTGACAAGGAAGCGGGAAGGTGTCGTTTTTTGTGGTTTTTGCGCCGTTATTTGTGAAATTAATTTTACGGTGTTTGCCGATCAGGTTATGTAAAATTTTACTTTTCGTGGACGATCAACTCCAGCACATCGTCGCGTGAATAGTGGCCGCAGGGGTCAAATTCCATGCGGGCGCGGGCGGCCTCGTCGGGGTCGATATCGGCGTAGATGATAGTCTCGCAGTCCCATACGGGCTCGGTGACATAGTGGCCGTAGGGGTCGATGATGGCGCTGCCGCCGTTGCAGGGGGCGAACGGCAGTCGTGCGATCTCGTCGGCTGCGGGGCCGTGGTAGTCGACGGGGTACATATCCTTTGTGAAGTACTGATTTACATGGAACACAAAGCATTTGCCCTCGATGGCGATATGCTTGATGGTGTCGTGCCACTCGGGATTGTTGTTGGTGTTGGGGCAGAGGTAGAGGCTGACGCCCTTCTGGTACAGCGCCACGCGGGCCAGAGGCATGTAGTTCTCCCAGCAGATCAGCGCGCCCATAGTGCCCCAGGGGGAGTCCACCGTGGGGAAGTAGTCGCGGTTGGCATCACCCCACACGATGCGCTCGGCGCCCGTGGGCTTGAGCTTGCGATGGTTGCACAGCAGCTGTCCGTCGGGCCCGAAGATCATATTGGAGCAGTAGAGTGTGCCATTCTCGCGGCCCCGCTCGGTATAGCCGATGGAGACATAGGCGCCCGCCTCACGGGCGGCGGCACCGATGCGCTCGGTATCGGCACTGGGACAGAGGACGGCGTTATCGTAGTAGATCTTCCAGTCGTCGCGGCAGCTCTCGGTGCGGCTGCCCACGGTGAAGCCATAGGTCAGGCCGTAGGGATAGCAGGGGATCAGCGACTCGGGGAACACGATCAGCTCGGCGCCGTTGCGTCCTGCCTCGCGGATCTGATCGCACACCTTGTCGATGGTGGCGTCCTTGTTGAACATCACGGGCGTGGCCTGTACCAGCGCCACGCGGAGCTTATGGGACAAGTCTTTCATTTAGTGTTCCTCCTTATGTTCGTTGGCGATCTTCTCTTCGGTGATGCGGCGGATCTCGGCGCGCAGTGCGGTGAGATAGGGTGAGAAGGTGACCCGATCCTCGGCGTAGGTCAAATTCAGCTCATATTCCAGCGGCAGCCATGTGTCCAAGGGGGAGTCGTTGTGCTGAATCACCGCCTCAAGACCGTCCAGCGCCTTGTAGAGCTTGGCCTCGATGGTTTCCCGCGCCGCCATCTCGGCATAGAGCGCCGCCATCTCGCTGCGGTAGGGCTCGGGGAGGGAAGATACCCATTTGTCCAGCAGGTCATCCTCCTTGCCCTCGTCGGCGGTGGTTTTCAAAAAGGTGGGGATGTCGCCGGTGAAGCACTCACCCAGATCGTGGATCAGGCACATGCGGATGACTTTATCCATATCCACCTGGGGGAACTCGTCCCGCAGGAAATAGGCCATCAGCGCCATCTGCGTGGTGTGCTCACCCACGCTCTCGTGGCGGCGCTTGGCGGTGTAGCAGTGCCGTGTGGTGTCCTTCAGCCGTGCCGTAATGGCCAGCGTTTCCAGAAATTTGCTCTGTTCCATATTGGCTCCCTCCCCGTATTATTCTATGGTATCAGCATAGCATCTTACCGCGCCGATTGCAATAAAAAAGAACGCCATCGTCCGATGGCGTTCTTTAGTTATGCAATGGGTTGCAGCCCCACGGGCTTCATATTGCCGTCTGCCTGCTTCTTCAACTGCTTGTGGAGTGTTTGCAGTTCCTGCGGCGAGGCGTTCAGCGCGGCAAACCCCAGATCATCGGGGAAATTTTCGGTGATGGATAGATCGTGATATGCCCCGTCACCGGGCCACCACACATTGACCATTTCCAGCGTGTCTGCATCCAATGTCACGATAGTGAAGTTGCTCCATTCATCGGCATCGTTACCCTCTGCATCGCGGGAGAAGTAACCGCCGTAGCCGTAGAGTTTGATAACACCGTCAGCGTCAAGACGGAGGAAGCAGGTGAAAGCGGCGGCCTCCTCGGCAGGATTGAGCGTGTTGCCCGTCCACCAGCCGGTGCGCAGGCTTGCCAGAATCGCATCGCAGGCGGCACGGTTCGTCACCGTATCCAGAGCAAAGGCCTTTGGCAATTTGACCATATCGACGGGAGAACTGTGGCCATAAATTTCGCTGCGGATTTGGAGTGCCAAGTACAGTGCAGGCTGATGTTCCTCCAGCCACTCCAATCCGTGATCGGAGGCCATTCGATCGGCACCCTTCATCCACTCGTCGAAGTACTCCTGCCCCGTCTCGGCGTAGAGCCGCAGCTGTGCCTCGGGAGCCAGTTCATCCAGAACAAGACGCATCAGCGAACCCTTCAAATCCGTCTGGTTGCCGTTGAGAAACTGTGTGAGGATATATTCCAGCGTAGGCTCGGGATTCATCAGCAGCGTTTCTACCTCTTCCGGGTGTTCTCCCATATAGGCCGCGAGGCTGGATGCTTTCAAGGGAGAGGAAACGATCACATCCAGCAGTCTTCCGGCGGCATCAGGGGTGATGACAGAGGTAACAACGGAACTGCTGCTGCTCTCTGCCTTAAAGTAACTGAAGAACTTCTCCTTGTCGTGTTCATAAGACGGATCCTCCCAATCGCCGATCCGGTAGTATGCGCCGTCCGACAGGAACATCCAGCAGGTATCGTCAGCGGGGAAGATTTTGCCCACTATGCCATCGGCACGGTGCAGATATAGTACATTCTCCCCAAAGGAACAGCTTGCCGAACTCCATTTTGCAGCTTGACTGAGGCAGCTTTCCACATACTCATAGCCCTCGCCCAGTCCGATGTGAAGTCGCTGCCCGTCGGGGCGTACCCACTCCATATATTCAATGTCATGGATATCCTCGGGAGTGAACCAGACGGCAACTTTCTGGGCCTCATACAGGGGGGAGAGGGAGTTGCCTGCCGCGGCCCATTTGATAAAGAGTTTTTCATCCAGAGCGCCGAGGAAACCTAACTGCATCCCCACACTTTTGGCGGAGTCGGGTTGTGCGATGACCTCCGTGTGGGAGCTGAGGGCGATGATGGCACCCATCTCGTCTGCATGGAACTCTCTGCGGGCAATGCTGCCGTTTTCATCGGGATATGTCCACATGACATAGAACACTTCGTCGGGGTACAGCCGCATCAGCAGACAGGCGCGGCGGGCCATGGCGATGTCCAGTGCCTCACCATCCTTCGGTGTCTCGGAAAACCAGACGGTAGTGTCAAAGTTGCCTACCATGGAGGTCTCGCGCTGCGCTTTGATGGCATCGTTCCACAGGTCGGCTTGGCATAGATAGGCCATCATCTCCGTGGGAGAGGAGGTGTCTACACGACTCCATATGGCCTCTGCAGTGGATGTTAAAACAATGTCTGTAGGCTCATCAGCACCGCCGATGACCGACACATCCTTGTTATCCTTCGGATTCGTCATAAAGCACACGGCCACCACGATGCAGGCGAGAATTGCCACCAGCAGCACCCAAAAGGCGGGCTTTTTATAGTGGAGTACCGAGGCGATGCGCGTTTTCACCCCCACCTCGCCGAAGGCCAGGGGGCAGGCCGCCACCATGCGCCGGGGGAGGCTGCAGGAGAGGAGCGCCTCAGAGTAGGCTTTTTTCGCCGAGGCATCCATGTCGCGGATGACCCGTTCATCGCAGGCCAGTTCAATATCGCGGCAAAGGAGGATGTAGGCTACCCACAGCAGGGGGTTGAACCAATAGACCGCCAGCAGCAGGAAACCCAAGGGCTTCCACCAGTGGTCGCGGCGGCGAAGGTGTGCCTCCTCGTGGGCGATCACATGCTGCATCTGCCCTTCGTCCATATCGAAGGGCAGATAGATTTTCGGGCGGAAGAAGCCGAGGATAAAGGGGGAGTCTACCGCCTCACAGTGCCGGATGTTATCCCGCAGTGGGAGGGACAACTGTACCCGCTTGCGGATGCGGAGAAAACTCACTGCGGCGTAGAGGAGCATCACGGCGCAGCCTGTGAGCCACACCCAGCCGAGGATGGGTATTACAGTGTTTTCGACGGTAGCCGGTTCGCCCAATTGATCATGTTTTGTCACGACATAATACCCGCCTTCGCCGTCAGAGATTGGTTCTCTGCCGGCGCCGATGGCAGCGTCGTAATAAACAGAATTTGGATGATGGATATCGACATCGCCAATATAGTCATTCGTCCATTCCGAAACAATATTGCCGCTTGCCACATCCTCGGGAATGAGGCTGAAGGAACTCTCCACGGAGACGGGCAGCAGTAAGCGCAGTGCCACCAACGCCCACAATGCGCAGTGGATCGCCTTCGGTGCGCGCTTCAGCAGCAGCCGCAGCAGCATGACGGCAATGACCAGTCCACTTGCGGCAAGGCTCATGTGGAGCAGTTTTAGAAATACAGCACCCATACTTAGCCCTCCTCAAAAGAATCGATCATGCGGCGAATCTCTTCCAGCTCCTTGGGAGAGATGTTCTTGCGCTTGGTGAAGGCGGCGAAAAAGGCGGGGAGAGAGCCGTCAAAGGTCTCGGAGACGAACTTCTCGCTCTGTGCGGCATAGTAGTCCTCACGGGAGATGAGGGCGGTCACCGTGCCGTCTTTCAGCTGAAAGAAGCCTTTTTCACCCAGCTTTTTCAGCACGGTGTAGGTAGTGGTGCGCTTCCAGCTGAGTTGGGATTCACACAGCTTCACCAACGCAGCAGTGCTCACGGGTGTGTGTGCCCAGACGATATCGGCAAAACGGGACTCCACCGCACCCAAAGTATATTCCATCATAGACAAATCCTCCTGTCTATTCTTAGTAGACAACTGTAGTCTATCGCTGATAGACAGATTTGTCAAGAGGAAAATTTTTTCAAAAAAAGAGACCACCCAAGCAGGGTGGTCTCTGTGTGTTCTTGTAAGCGGTAATCGGTTAGCGCTTGGAGAACTGAGGAGCACGACGAGCGGCCTTCAGACCGTACTTCTTACGCTCCTTCATACGAGGATCGCGGGTCAGGAAACCGGCCTTCTTCAGCAGGGGACGGAACTCGGGGTTCACCAGCAGCAGAGCGCGGGAGATACCGTGACGCAGAGCGCCGGCCTGGCCGGACACGCCGCCGCCCTCGACGGTGGCGATGATGTCCACCTTACCCAGGGTCTCGGTGGTGTTCAGGGGCTGACGGACGACCATCTTCAGGGTCTCCAGACCGAAGTACTCCTCGATGTCACGGCCGTTGATGGTGATGTTGCCGCTGCCGTTGGGGTAAACGCGAACGCGGGCCACGGAGGACTTTCTACGGCCGGTGCCGTACATGTAGGGATTCTTAGACTGATACATTCTTCTTATCCTCCTTCAATTACTTGACCAGCTCGGGCTTCTGAGCCTGATGCTCGTGGGTGTCACCGGCGTAGACATGCAGGCGCTTCAGGGAGTCCTTGGAGACGGTGTTGCGGGGCATCATGCCGCGGACGGCCACGCGCATAGCCAGCTCGGGCTTGTCCTGCATCAGGATGCGATACTTGGTCTCCTTCAGGCCGCCGACCCAACCGGAGTGGGTGCGATAGACCTTCTGCTCCATCTTGTTACCGGTCAGGATGGCCTTGCCGGCGTTGATCACGATGACATTATCGCCGCAATCAGCGTGGGGGGTGTAGGTGACTTTGCCCTTGCCGCGCAGCAGATCGGCGACGATGACGGCGGTCTTGCCCAGGGGCTTGCCGGCGGCATCAACGACATACCACTTGCGCTCAATGTTGGCCTTGTTTGCCATAAAAGTGGACATGGTGTTTTTCCTCCAAAATTTATTATATGTATATTGCTTTACATTTTCGTGCTCCCTTGTTACAATCGGGAGAGAGAAAATCAACTTCTATCGCGCAAACGCGCAAGGATATTTATAGCATAGGCCCGCAAATTTGTCAATGGCAATTTGATTTACGGCGAGAACATCTATTGTTTTCTCTTGATATCTCTCGTTTTCTCTTGATTTCTCAAATCGCAATTTCACTTTTTGTTGTTCATGGAGGAACAGACTATGCAGCAGTTGTTGGGCAAGGTCCGCCGATGCGTGGAGGATTACCGCATGATCGAGGCCGGAGACCGCATTGCCGTAGGCGTCAGCGGCGGAAAAGACAGCCTTGTGACGCTGTTGGCCATGTACCGCCTGCAGAAATTTCTGCCTACGCCCTTTACACTGGAGGCCATTACGCTGGAGATGGGTATGCCGGAGATGGACTTTACTCCCGTGGCGGAATTATGTGCAAAACTGGAAATTCCCTACACCCGCATTCAGATCCCGGTGTATGAGATCCTGTTTGAAGAACGCAAGGAGAAGAATCCCTGCTCCCTGTGCGCCAAGCTCCGCCGCGGCAGTCTCAATACGGCACTGACGGAGCGTGGGATTTCGAAAATTGCTCTGGGCCATCACTATGATGATGCGGTGGAGACATTGCTGATGAATATGCTCTTCGAAGGCCGCATCGGCTGCTTCCAGCCGGTGACCTTTCTGGATCGCACCGGTGTGACTCAGATCCGCCCGCTGCTGTACTGCCATGAGGATGAGGTGCGGCGTATTGCGGTGCGGGAGAAGTTGCTCGTGGTCCACAACACCTGCCCGCTCGACGGACACAGCCGCCGTCAGGAGGTGAAGGAACTGCTGACCAATCTGGAAAAAACTTATCCCGATGTGAAGCAAAAGCTCTTCGGCGCCATGCAGCGTTATCCACTCTACGGCTGGCGCGACGGAGGATCAGAGCGATAAAAAAGGCCGCGCCAAAAGGCGCGACCGTATGGGTTATGTACTGCCCAGCACCCACTTGACCAACAGTAGAAGCCCCAACCCCGGCAGACCCAGCACCGCGACAGTGATGGCGTTGAAGAAGTTGAGTCCCAGCGAAAGTCCCGTGTAAGCGGTGGTGAGATTCACCGCCCACAGCGCACCGAAACCCAGCGCTGTGTTGGCAGCGGTGCGCAGGGCCAGCTTTACGGGTGTTTTGAACAGGCGGAACAGTGCCACGATCAGAAACAGCAGCACCAATCCCAGCGAGAGTATTTCTACGATCGACAAAGAGGCCCTCCCTTCATGACGGCGGCAGCTGCGGCATACTCCTCTATCCCGTCGTTCTGTGGAAGTTTGCTTTTGACGGGAACGGCTTGCGGAACAGGGCGCTTGGGGCCGCCGGTGAGTTCCTTGATGCACCGCAGTAGATAGGTAGAACGGGCGCGGAGCGACTCGATTTCGAAGATGCAGGCATCAATGAGCTCACTTTCACAGGTGTAGTTAAACCGCTCATAAGCCTCTTTCATCTGTGCATTGACGCTGTCCAGTTCCCGTGTCAGTGTTGCCACCGTGGACTGCGGCGTATCCTTCTGCTTCTTCCTTGCCATGCGCACATCCTCCTCGTACATAGGTATTGTACGAACAGTTTGGACAAATATACCACGGATTAAACGCCGTAAGGAGAAAATTTCCGAAAGGAGTTTTTCGCTATGACACATGAGGACTATATGACTATGGCTCTGGAACTGGCCCGTGACGCTGCGGCGGCGGGTGAAGTGCCGGTGGGCTGCGTGATTGTGAAAGATGGTGCTGTCATTGGCCGGGGCCGCAATCGCCGCGAGGAAAAGCAGGCTGTCTTCTCCCACGCGGAGATGGAGGCCATGTCCGAGGCCAATGCTGCACTTGGCTCATGGCGACTGGAGGAGTGCGACCTCTATGTGACGCTGGAGCCCTGCCCTATGTGTGCCGGTGCCATCATCAACGGCCGCGTCCGCCGCGTGTTCTACGGTGCCCGCGACAGCGTCATGGGTGCCTGCGGCGGTGTATTGAATCTGTTTATGGAGAATTTTCCGCACCATCCCCAACTGGTGGGCGGTGTGCTGGGTGAGGACTGCGCCGCCGTCCTCAGCGACTTTTTCCGCAAGCTGCGGGAGAGTGAAAAAGGCCAATAAAAACCACAGAGCCGAAGGCGAAACGCCTTCGGCTCATTATGGCAGGAAGATTGATGAAAAAAGTTTTTGTCTCTTGCAAGTCTTAATTTACCCGAAGGTTGTTAAAAAAGTTCGTACAAACTTGTTAAATATTTATTAAATCAAGGGCCGGGTTCGTCTTTTTGTGGACTTCTGCCTTGCTTCCCTCGTTTTCGCACCGCTGTGGCGGCTACACTGTAGGGAAACGCAAGGAGGTGCAACGAAGATGCGACAGGCCTTTGGTGCCGGCGTACTGCTGTGGGTAGCGGTGTTTTTGCCGGCTTTTTTGTTTGCCCCGCGACAGACCGACAAGCCACACCCGCTGCTGGAGGCGGAACAGAGTGTTAGTTCCGATGTGGAGATTCCCCTGGGCGGTGACAGTGAGCACACCCTTCTCCTCTGGGAAGAGGGGGCGGCGCGGGAGGTGGCGGTGGAGGAATATTTGCGCGGCGTTTTGCGTGCCGAGATGGGCGGCGCTTTCCACATGGAAGCCCTGAAGGCACAAACGGTGGCTGAGCGTACTTATCTCTATTACCAGATGGCGGCGGGTGCGAAAGCCGCCCATCCTTCAGCCCATGTGTGCGCTGACCCCGGGTGCTGCACCGCGTATCTCGCGGAGGAGGGCGCGCGGGAGAAGTGGGGTACCGCATTTGAAGAATATGAGCAGAACATTCGTCTGGCCGTGTCCGAAACGGATAATCAGGTGATGTATTACGAAGGGGAGCCCATCATGGCGGTGTTCCACTCCTCCTCCGCCGGTGTGACTGCCACCAGCGGTGAGGTTTGGACGGCAGATTTGCCCTATCTGGTCAGTGTGGAAAGTCCCGAGAGCGCCGACACGGTGCCCAACTATCATTCTGTCAACACCTTCAGCGCTGAGGAGTTCAGAAAACGCTTCACGGCCCGCTATCCCGAAGCGAAGCTGACAGGAGATGCAGAGGCGTGGATAAAAGATATCGTCCGCTCCGATACGGGGCGGGTGGAGTCGGCGGTGGTGGGCGGCATTTCCGTCACGGGACAGGAGCTGCGGAGCGTGTTTTCCCTGCGCTCGACGGCGTTTACGGTGGAAACAGGTGCCGATGGCGTCACATTCCGCGTCACAGGCTACGGTCACGGCGTGGGCATGAGCCAGTACGGTGCCAACACACTGGCGCAGGAGGGAAAGTCATGGCAGGAAATTCTTCGGTGGTATTATACGGGAATCACCATTGATGACTATACAGGGCCGTAAATCTGTGGTATACTACCAAAATACGAAATTCACAGAAAGTTCAGGAAATTTAGCCGAAGGAGAAGTATACTGTAGAAAACCATTCACAATGGGAGGATTTGGCTATGGCACGAAACATTTTGGTAGTAGAGGACGATCGCAACATCTCCGACCTTATCCGTATGTATCTGGAAAAAGAGGGGTTCGAGGTGCGCATCGCCTACGATGGCGGCAAGGCTGTGGAGGAGTTTGACGAGCGAACCCCCGACATGGTGCTGCTGGATATTATGCTGCCCGTAATGGACGGCTGGGCTGTGTGTGCCCATATCCGCGAAAAAGGAGCCACCCCCATTATTATGCTGACGGCAAAGTCCGATGTGGATGACCGTATTACCGGTCTGGAAATGGGTGCCGATGACTATCTGGTCAAGCCCTTCGAGATGAAGGAACTGATGGCCCGCATCAACGCCGTGCTGCGCCGCAGCGAGATCCCCGACGATACGAAAAAGCGCCTGCAGTTCGACAAGCTGGTGATCAATCTGGACAGCTATGAGCTGCTGGTGGACGGCAAGCAGGTGGATACCCCGCCCAAGGAGCTGGAGCTTTTGTACCACCTGGCCTCTACACCCAACCGTGTCTATACCCGCAACCAGCTCCTCGACGAGGTTTGGGGCTTTGACTATTTCGGCGACAGCCGCACCGTGGATGTCCACATCAAGCGCCTCCGTGAGAAGGTGGAGGATGTGTCCGATCAGTGGGCCCTCAAGACGGTGTGGGGCGTTGGCTACAAGTTTGAAGTGAAGCAGTAACGATGATTGAACGGTTTAAAAGACGGAACAGCAGCCTGTATTGGAACCAGTTCGCACTGACGGCCGGCATGGTGCTGCTGACCATGCTGCTGTTGGGTGTCAGCTTCTTTGCCCTCAGCTACGGTACCACCGCTGCAGAAAAGCGGGAAGAGATGCGTACCCGTGCCGAACTGATCGCCCAGATGGCGGCCACCTACCTCACCGCAGAGGAGGATCAGCGTGTGGACCAGCAGGAGGCGTTCGGAAAGCTGGCGGAAGTGGCCTCCCGTATGTCCGATGTGGACTTTCTCATCTGTACGGCGCAGGGCGGTGTGGTGCTGACTACCGATGAGTCTCTGGGTGGCCACAGCGTAACACTGCCAAAGGAAATTGTGGAAGAAGTGCTCTCTGCCGAGGCGTTTTTTGACGGCCGCAGCGACATCAGCGGTGCCTATGATGCAAAAAAACTGGCTGTCGGCGTGCCTATGTACGATGCCGGTAATGAGTTGCTGGGTATCGTGGTGGCCCTGATGGACGAGGCGGAGATGATGAATGTCTGGCGTGCCTTTATGGGCTTGTTCTTCGTTATTTTCGCCACCATTCTGCTGATCTCTTTCGCTGCCAGCTCCCTGACCTCCATGCGCCAGATCAAACCCATCACCCAGATGGTGCAGGCCACCCGTGCCTATGCCGATGGAAACTTCGATGTGCGCATTCCGGAGCTGCACCGCAGTGATGAAGTGGGTGAATTGGCCCAGTCCTTTAACGCCATGGCAGACTCTCTGGAGGAGACAGAGCGCCAGCGCCGCGACTTTATCGCCAATGTCTCCCACGAGCTGAAGACACCCATGACCACCATCGCCGGTTATACCGACGGTATTCTGGACGGTACCATCCCGCCGGAGCGGCAGGAGCACTACCTGCGTATTATCTCCGATGAGTCCCGCCGTTTGAGCAAATTGGTGCGCCGTATGCTGGATGTGTCTCAGCTGCAGGCCAAGGAACTGAAAAAAGAGAAGTTTGACATCTGTGAGAGTATGCGCCTTGCCCTGCTCAGCATGGAGCAGAAGATCATCGACCGCGGTCTCGATGTAGAGGCGGAGATCCCCGAGGATTCCGTGACCGTCATCGGTGAGCGCGAGCTCATTACGCAGGTGATCTATAACCTGTTGGAGAATGCCATCAAGTTTGCTACACCTGCCACGGCTCTCTATCTGGGATTACAGATTATGGATGAGCAGGTGGTGGTTTCGGTGCGGAACTATGGTGCCACCATCCCCGCAGAGGAGATTCCGCTCCTGTTTGAGCGGTTCCACAAGTCTGACAAATCCCGCAGCGAGGATAAGGACGGCTATGGATTGGGTCTGCACATTGTCAAGACCATTCTCAATATGCACAAGGAAAAAATCACCGTCACCAGTGCCGACGGTGTGACCACATTTGCCTTTACCCTGCGGCGTAAAGAACCGCCGTACAGTATCTGAGAGGAAAGCCCCTGTTATGGATGATTTGAGAGAGAATAGAAACTGTGAAGAATCCCGCGAGGTGGTGGGATGGTATGTACCCCGGCAGGGCCGCGAGGTAGTGGGGAGCTATGTCCAGCCCCGGGAACTGCCTGCGTATGTCCGACCTCGCGAACCGGTAAAAAAACGATCCCGCCGCGGATTGTGGATATTCCTGTCCGCTATGGCGCTGGTTGTGATTTTGCTGGTACTGGCCATTGTCCTGCGTGACAGGCCTGAAGAACTCGTGCCCGGAGATGACGGCAGCGCGGCCAGCAGTATCGTGGATATCTCCGGTGAGCATAGCACCCATATTCCCCGCGATACCGACTACACCGATACACGACTGTCGGTGCAGCGGGAATACGGCGAGGAGTTGACCATTCAGCAGGTATATGCCAAGTGCAACCCCTCCACCGTATTGGTGGTGGCAGAGGGGGGGCCGAGGGCGATGGTGGGTACCGGCGTCATTATGAGTGCCGACGGCTATATCATCACCAATGCCCATGTCATTGCCGGAGCTGACAACTGCTGGATCGCGCTGGATACCGGCAAGACCTACGATGCGCATCTGGTGGGCTACGATACCGACGAGGACATCGCCGTGCTGCGAGCTGTGGATGCTCAGGATCTGCCTGTGGCGGAGTTCGGCGACAGTGAGATGGTCGTGGTCGGTGATGATGTTTACGCTATCGGCAATCCTTTGGGCATTGAACTGCGCGGTACACTGACGGAGGGTATCATCTCTGCCATCAACCGCGACATTGCCGTGGACGGCATCACCTTGACGGTGCTGCAGACCACCGCTGAAATGAATAACGGCAATTCCGGCGGTCCCTTGATCAACCGCTACGGACAGGTCATTGGTATCAACACCCTGAAAATGTCCGACATCGACAAAGGCCGTGATACCATCGTGGAGGGACTGGGATTTGCCCTGCCGATTTCCGATGTGTGCTTTGTGGTCAATGACATTATCGCCACCGGCGAGTTTCATGGCGCTCCTATGCTGGGCATTACCGTTATCACCGTGGAAACGGCCGACGGAACGCCTGCTGTGATGGTCTATGAGGTGGTAGACGGTTTTGACGCTGCGGAAAAGGGTCTGCAGCCCAATGATGTGATCCTGAAAGCCAACGGACAGGAACTATACACCACCGCTGATCTGCTGGCGGTGCGGCGCGAGTGCCGCGCAGGTGACACCGTGGCTCTGGTGATCTACCGCGATGGGGAGATCCTCGATTTCGAAATTACCCTGATATCCGATAAAGAGTAAGAAAACTAGCGCAGTTCGGAAGATCTGCGCTAGTTTTCTTTATGAAAAAGTGTAATTGTTCCCATGATGATCAGATAGATGCCAAAGGGGCGGCGCAGCAGCGCCGTGTCCAGTATTGTGGAGAGAACGGCACCGGCAATGGCGGCGGCAATACCCCAGAGTGCCGTGGAGCGGATGGCGGTCTTGTCCAGCAGGTCATGCTTGCGGTGGTACAGTAGTCCTGCCGCGGCGGTGGGGAGGAAATAGAGGAGGTTGATGCTCTGGGCCATGCGTGGCTCCACCTCCAGGAATAGCGTCATAATAAGCAGCAGCAGTGTTCCGCCGCCGATGCCCCACGCGGAGAGAATGCCGCTGAAGAGTCCCGCGAGGAGCGGCAGTATCCACGCCGTCATAGCAGATACCTCACGCCACCGTAAATCATAAAAGCGGCGAAGAGCCGTTTGAGCCATTTAGGGCTTACTTTACGGAACAATTTGCCGCCAAGAAGTCCACCTAAGGCTCCGCCAATAAGATAAGGAAGTGCCATCGACCAGTCAAAGACTGTCCGCAGCAGCATCACGGCGGCGGAGACGAGACACAGGGGCAAAATCAAGGCCACACAGGTGGCAAAGGCTTTCTTCGGCGGAACGCCGCTGCGAAGGAGGGCGGGCAGCAATACCATGCCGCCTCCTCCACCAAAAAGACCGTTGATAAGACCTGCTGCCACACCTGCGGCGGGGAAGAGGATCGCTTTTTTCATGGTCGTGTAACCCCCCTTTGTATGTACCTCTGCGGGCGCGGGTGCGGCTGACCGCACCCGCGCTGCTGCGTCAGCACTTCTTGAAGCTCTGGCAATCGGTGCACTGATCCATGGAGGGATTGGTCTCATGGGTGCCCACACGGATAGAGCTGAGGCCGCAGTAGTCCTCGTTCTTGCAGTGGTGTGCGCAGGATGTGACAGAGCAGGAAATGGCGTGGTTGGCGGTGCAGCTGCAGCCGTCGTTGGTACAGGTCTTGTTCATAGGTTTGTCCTCCTGTGGAAAGAATAAAAAATCATCGGACAAAAGTGTCCGATGATCAGTGTACCCCACAGGGAAAATTTTATGTGTTTGTTTGCTATAGGCTCAGCAGGGCCGAGGCGAGGGTGAAGTAGATGAGCAGGCTGGTGGCATCCACGATGGTGGTAATGAAAGGACTGGCCATCACTGCAGGGTCGAGGCCGATCTTTTCTGCCAACAGGGGCAAACTGCAGCCCACGGCTTTGGCAAAGATCACCACGAACATTACCGTCAGGCACACCACGGCGCACACCGCCAGCGTTACTTCTTCGTTGCCCAGCAGCGCCCGGTCGATCAGCAGCATCTTGACGAAATTGGCAGCGCCCAGGCACACACCGCACAGGAGCGCTACGCGCATCTCTTTCCACAGGACGCTCAACACATCGGAGAACTCCACCTCGTCCAGGCTCAATGCACGGATGACGGCAACGGAGGCCTGCGTGCCGGAGTTACCGCCGGTACCGGAGAGCATAGGGATATAGGCGTTGAGAACGATACAGGCCGCCAACGCGTTTTCGTAGTGGTTGAGGATAATACCGGTAAAGGTGGCCGAGAGCATCAGGATCATCAGCCAGGGTAGACGCGCTTTCCATGTATCAACGACGCCGGTGCGGAGATAGGGCTTGTCAGAGGGCAGCATAGCGGCCATCTTTTCGAAGTCCTCGGTGGTCTCCTCTTCGATAACGTCCATGGCGTCGTCGACGGTGACGATACCCACCAGACGGTTTTCCATATCCACAATGGGCATGGCCAGGAAGTCGTACTTGCTCAGTGCCTGTGCCACATCTTCCTTGTCGTCGCGGGTGGTGGCAAAGATCACATTGGGATCCATCAGATCCTCAATAAGATCTTCTTCATCTGCCAGCAGCAGATCGCGCACCGACAGTACGCCCAGCAGCTTGCGGCGGGAGTCGGTGACATAGAGCATGTTGATGGTCTCCATGTCGCCGCCGATACGGCGGATACGCTTGAAAGCGTCGGAGACGGTCATGGCCTTCTTCAGGGACAGGAACTCCATGGTCATAATGGAGCCGGCGCTGTCCTCGGGATACTTCAGAATATCATTGATGGACTTGCGCATCTCGGGGGTGGCGCGGTCGAGAATGCGGCTGACCACGCTGGCGGGCATCTCCTCGACGATGTCGGCCACATCGTCCAGATACAGCTCTTCCAGCACTTCTGTCAGCTCGGAGTTGGAAAAGCCGTTGATGAGCATCTCCTGACTGTCGCTGTCCAGCTCGACGAACACCTCGGCAGCGGGCTCTTTGGGCAGCAGGCGGTATAAAAGGGGCATGGCTTCCTCGCCCATCTCCTCCAGCAGCAGGGCGATATCGGCGGGCTCCATGGCCAGGAATGTCTCGCGCAGTGCGGCATAGGACTTGCTCTGCATCAGATATTGGATTTCTTCAACCAGTTCTTCCAGCTGATTTTCCAGTTCCAGCATCATTCCCGACCCCCTTTCGGACAAAGTTTCTTATCTTTAAAAGTCTACGCCAAAATCAAAAACTTGTCAAGCTTTTTGCACCCGTTCCAAAGAGGACAGAGGGAAGTCCCGCGGCAAAATATGGCTTGTGCAGGATTACAATTTATGGTATACTGTATACTTACAAAATCAGCAATTTGGCGTAGAAAAGGAAGTGAGATTGTGGGTATTCATGACGGTCATCGGGCACGGAAAAAAGAGCAGTTTCTCCGCATGGGGTTGGACAGCTTTGCTGACCATGAGGCGCTGGAACTGCTGTTGTTTTACGCCATCCCCCGCAGGGATACCAATCCCATCGCCCATGCACTGATCAACAAGTTCGGCTCTCTTGACGGGGTGCTCCATGCCGATGTGGAGCAGCTGCAGCAGGTAGAGGGTGTAGGTGAGTCGGCGGCACTGCTTCTGACACTGCTGCCGTCCCTTATGTGCCGTTCCTTGCGCGCACCCGTGAAAGAAAAGATTATCAACAGTGTGGACAGCAGTGGAAATTTCTTCCTGAAACTTCTTGCTAACGAACGGCGTGAAATTCTCTATCAGGCCTGCCTTGATGGAAAAGGGAAGCTGATCTCCTGCAAGAAGCTCTCGGAGGGAGATGCAGACAGCGCATCTTTCTCTGTGCGCCAGGTGGTGGAGAATGCCCTGTTGGCTGATGCGACTATGGTGGTGCTGGCCCATAATCATACCAGTGGCGTGGCACTGCCCTCCGAGAGCGACCAGATCGTGACGCGCCGTGTAAAGATGGCGTTGAAAGCCTTGGATATTGATTTAATGGACCACATCATTGTCTCTGACGGTGACTTTGTCAGCATGGCGCAAAGCGGTATGCTGTAAAAAAGAGAAAGGAGCGGCTATGCCGGATTTCAAAGTTATATCGGAATACCGTCCTGCCGGCGATCAGCCGCAGGCCATTGCCGCTCTGGCAGAAGGTGTGGAAAATGGCCTTCGTGAGCAGGTGCTCATGGGTGTTACCGGCTCAGGAAAGACCTACACCATGGCCAAGGTCATCGAGCGTGTCCAGCGCCCCACACTGGTGCTGGCCCACAACAAGACGCTGGCGGCCCAGCTGTGCGAGGAGTTCCGTGAGTTCTTTCCCGACAATGCGGTGGAATATTTTGTCTCCTATTACGACTACTATCAGCCTGAGGCATACATCCCGCATACCGACACCTACATCGAAAAGGATGCCTCTACCAACGATGAGATCGACCGCCTGCGTCTCAGTGCCACCTGTGCGCTGCTGGAGCGGCGCGATGTGATCGTGGTGGCCTCCGTCAGCTGTATCTACGGTCTCGGTGAGCCGGACGATTTTCAGAAGATGATGATCTCCCTGCGCCCGGGGCAGACGCTGGAGCGCGATGAACTGCTGCGCCGTTTGGTGGAGGACCGCTACGAGCGCAACGATGTGGCTTTTGGCCGCAATATGTTCCGCGTTCGCGGTGATACGGTGGAGATCTATCCGGCCTATTATAAGGATAAGGCCGTCCGTGTGGAATTTTTCGGTGATGAGATCGACCGCATCACCGAGTTCCATCCCGTGACGGGCAGCGCCATCCGCACACTGCAGCATGTGGCGGTGTACCCTGCCAGTCACTATGTGTCGCCCAAGGACAAGATGGATGCAGCCCTGGGCGTCATTCGGCAGGAGCTGGACGAGCAGCTGCACTATTTTGAGGAGAATGATATGCTTTTGGAGGCGCAGCGCCTGCGCCAGCGGACGGAATACGACATGGAGATGATGCAGTCGCTGGGCTACTGTTCCGGCATTGAGAACTACTCCCGCATCATCGGCAATCGCCCTGTGGGTTCGCCGCCCATGACACTGCTGGACTTCTTCCCCGATGACTTTTTGCTCTTGGTGGACGAGAGCCATGTGACGCTGCCTCAGGTGCGGGCCATGTATAACGGTGACCGTGCCCGCAAGGAGAATCTGGTGCGCTACGGCTTCCGTCTGCCCTGCGCCTTTGATAACCGACCCCTGAAGTTTGAGGAATTCGATGAGCGTGTGGGGCAGGCCATCTATGTTTCTGCCACCCCCGGTGAGTACGAGCGCAGCCGCGCCGATAATCTGGTGGAGCAGGTCATTCGCCCCACGGGTCTTCTCGATCCCCGTGTGGAGGTGCGGCCCGTGGAGGGACAGATCGACGATCTCTGCGCCGAGATCCGCGCCCGTGCTCAGCGTAACGAGCGGGTACTGGTGACGACCCTCACCAAGCGCATGGCGGAGGATCTGACGGAGCATTTCCGACAGAGCGGCATCCGTGTGCGGTATATGCACTCGGATGTGGCGGCGCTGGAGCGCATGGAGATCATCCGCGACCTGCGTCTGGGTGAATTCGATGTGCTGGTGGGCATCAACCTTCTGCGCGAGGGTCTTGACCTGCCCGAGGTGTCACTGGTGGCCATCCTGGATGCTGACAAGGAGGGATTCCTCCGCAGTGAGACCAGCCTCATTCAGACCATCGGCCGCGCCGCGCGAAATGCCGAGGGTCTGGTGATCCTCTATGCCGACACGGTGACGGATTCCATGCGCCGCGCTATGGATGAGACGGAGCGCCGCCGCACATTGCAGCACGCTTTCAACGAAGAACACGGCATCGTACCGCAGACCATCCGCAAGAGCGTCCGCGAGATGGTGGAGATCGGCCGTACGGCGGAGGAAGCCTCGGCTATGACAAAGAAGAAACTCAGCCGCGCTGAACGGATGGAGACCGTTGCCCGCCTGGAGAAGGAGATGAAGGCCGCCTCCAAGATGCTGGAGTTCGAATACGCCGCGCTGCTGCGTGATCAGATCATAGAATTGCGAAAAGAGACAGAGAAATGAAAAATAAGCGACTTGCTTATCTGTATGTCGTCCTCGGCGCTGCCTGCTGGGGTTTTATCGGCGTATTTAACCGCATGCTGGGCGCAGTGGGTGTCAGCGTGTGGAATCGCGTGACCATCCGCAACTTTTTGAGCCTCCTGCTGCTGACGGCGGTGTTTGCCCTGTTTCGGCGCAGTGTGTTCCGTATTCAGCTGCGGCACTTGCCTATCTTTTTGGGCGCGGGACTTCTCAGCGTGCTGGGTCTGGCGCTGACATATTTCAACTGCCAGATGCACTGCTCCTTGGCAGTGGCGGGTATTTTGCTGTACCTCGCCCCCTCCTTTGTGGTACTGATGTCGGCGCTGTTTTGGAAAGCGCCCATCACGAAGCGAAAGATCGCAGCGCTGGCACTGTCTTTCCTCGGCTGTGTGCTGGTGAGCGGTATTATGAGCGGTGCGCTGACGGTGTCTGTTACCGGCTTGCTGCTGGGCATCGGTGCCGGTTTCTGCTACGCTACTTATACCATCTTCGCCCACTATGGACTGGAGCACTACGACAGTCTCACCATGATCTACTGGACATTTTTCTTCGCGGGTCTCGGCTCTCTTGCCTTCCTCAACTGGAGCGAACTTGTCCCCGCGCTGCCTTTGGGCACTACCTGGGTGGGTATTGCGGGCTTGGTGGTGATTGCCACGGTGCTGCCCTATCTCTTCTATACCAAGGGTCTGGAGGGAGTGGAGAGCGGCAAGGCCTCCATCATCGCCAATGTGGAGCCTGTGGTGGCGGCGCTGACGGGCGTGGTGTTCTACCACGAGGTGCTGAATGTGTGGACGGTGCTGGGCATCGTGTGTGTCCTTGGCGGCGTGGTGCTGCTGGCAAAAGAGTAACTTGTTTGGAGGCGGTTATATGGCAAAAGTGAAAGAAGAAAAGACCAATGTGATGCGCACACTGGAGCAGAAACACATCCCCTATACCGCCCACACTTATCCCACCGACGGCGGTGCTATGGACGGCGTTTCGGTGGCGGCCTATCTGGGGCAGGACCCCGAGACGGTGTTCAAAACGCTGGTGGCCAAGGGCGCATCGGGACAGTACTATGTCTTTGACATCCCCGTGGCCGAGAGCCTCGATTTGAAAAAGGCGGCCAAGGCGGTAGGGGAGAAGTCCATTGCCATGCTGCCACAAAAAGAACTGCTGTCCCTGACGGGCTATGTCCACGGCGGCTGCTCCCCCGTGGGAATGAAAAAGCCCTTCCCCACGGTGTTCCACGAGACAGCAGAGATCTTGGACACCATCATGGTCTCTGCGGGTAAGATCGGCTTCCAAGTGGAGTGCCGTCCCCAGGATCTCTTGGATCTGGTGAACGCCGCCACGGCGGATATTATTGTTGACTAAGTAAGGATTGAACCATGCAGAAAGAAATTTTTGTAAAAGGTGCGCGGGAGAACAACCTGCAGAATATCGATGTGGCCATTCCCCGCGACAAGCTGGTGGTATTGACGGGCCTTAGCGGCAGCGGAAAATCATCGCTGGCCTTTGATACCATCTACGCCGAGGGACAGCGCCGTTATGTGGAGTCCCTCAGCTCCTATGCCCGTATGTTTTTGGGCCAGATGGACAAGCCTGATGTGGACTACATCGAGGGTCTCAGCCCCGCCATCTCCATCGATCAGAAAACCACCTCCCGTAACCCTCGCTCCACTGTGGGCACGGTGACGGAGATTTACGATTATATGCGTCTGCTGTGGGCCCGCGTGGGTACGCCCCACTGCCCCAAGTGCGGTAAGGAGATCCGCCAGCAGACCATCGACCAGATCATCGACCGCATTATGGCCCTGCCCGAGGGCACCCGCATTCAGGTGATGGCACCTGTGGTGCGCGGCCGTAAGGGCGAACACAGCAAGGTCTTTGCCGACGCCCGCCGCAGCGGTTATGTACGCGTTCGCGTGGACGGCCAGATGTATGAGCTGGACGAGGAAATTGCGCTGAGTAAAAATGTCAAGCACCACATTGACATCGTGGTGGATCGCCTCATCGTCCGCGAGGATATCGCCAGCCGCCTCACCGACAGTGTGGAGACGGCCTCCCACCTGACGGGCGGCTTGGTCAGCATCAATCTGGTGCGGGAGGAAGAGGACATCCATTTCTCCCAGAACTATGCCTGCGACGACTGCGGCGTGTCCATCGAAGAACTGGCGCCCCGCCTGTTCTCCTTCAACAATCCCTTCGGTGCCTGCCCCACCTGTACGGGTCTGGGTATGCAGCAGAAGGTTGACCCTGCGCTGGTGATCGGGGATGAGACCAAGTCCATCCTGGACGGCGCAGTGGTGGCCTCGGGCTGGAACTCCATCCGCTCCGACGGCATCTCCCGTATGTATTTCGACGCTTTGGCCAAGAAGTATAATTTCTCCCTTCGCACCCCCTATATTCAGCTGCCCGAGGCGGTAAAGAATGTGATCCTCTACGGCACGAAGGGTGAAAAGCTGACGCTGGAATATGACCAGCCCCGCGGAAAGGGCGTCCTCCATCAGGCCTTCGAGGGCATCGCCAACAATCTGGAGCGCCGCTACCGCGAAACCCAGTCCGATGCCAGCAAGAAGGAGATCGAGGCCTATATGTCCGAGTGCCCCTGTCCTACCTGTAACGGACGGCGGCTGCGGAACGAGGCGCTGGCCGTCACCGTGGGGGGAAAGTCCATCTTTGATGTGACCACCCTGTCGGTGGACGAGGAGATCGCCTTTTTCGCTGCACTGGAGCTTTCCGAGCAGCAGCAGATGATCGCATCGCAGATTCTGAAAGAGATCGGCACCCGTCTGCACTTTTTGCAGTCGGTGGGTCTGAGCTATCTCACCTTGAGCCGTTCCAGCGGTACGCTGTCGGGCGGCGAGAGCCAGCGTATCCGTCTGGCTACCCAGATCGGCAGCAGTTTGATGGGTGTGCTCTATATTCTGGACGAGCCCTCCATCGGTCTGCATCAGCGGGATAATGACAAGCTTCTCGCCACGCTGCGTCGCCTCCGCGATCTGGGCAACACCCTCATTGTGGTGGAGCACGACGAGGATACCCAGCGGCAGGCCGATTACCTCATCGATATCGGCCCCGGTGCAGGAGCGCTGGGAGGCCGCGTGGTGGCCGCCGGTACGCCGGAGGAGGTCATGGCCAACCCCGACAGCCTGACGGGTCAGTACCTCAGCGGTAAAAAGAAGATCGAGGTGCCCGCCATCCGCCGCGCCGGCAACGGAAAATATCTGACCGTCCGCGGTGCACGGGAGAACAACCTGCAGAATGTGGATACCTCTGTCCCGCTGGGGACGCTTACCTGCGTCACCGGTGTCTCCGGCAGCGGCAAATCCTCGCTGGTGAACGAGATCATCTTCAAGAAGCTGGGTGCGGACTTGAACCGCATGAAAACCTTTGCCGGTAAGCACGATGCCATCGAGGGTGAGGAGCATCTGGACAAGGTCACCGCCATCGACCAGAGTCCCATCGGCCGCACACCCCGATCCAACCCCGCCACCTATACGGGCGTATTCAACGACATCCGAGATCTGTTCACCTCGCTGCCTGAGGCGAAGCAGCGTGGTTACGGCCCGGGCCGTTTCTCCTTCAACACCAAGGGCGGCCGCTGCGAGGCCTGCTGCGGCGACGGAGTGTTGAAGATCGAGATGCACTTCCTTGCCGATGTGTATGTTCCCTGCGAGGTCTGCCACGGCAAGCGCTACAACAGAGAGACGCTGGAAGTGAAATATAAGGGCAAGTCCATCTCCGATGTGCTGGACATGACGGTGGACGAGGCGCTGCCCTTCTTCTCCGCCATCCCCAAGATCGCCAAGCGCCTTCAGACGCTGGCGGATGTGGGCTTGGGCTATGTCCGTCTGGGCCAATCCTCCACGACTCTGTCCGGCGGTGAGGCCCAGCGTGTGAAGCTGGCCACGGAGCTGTCCAAGCGCTCCACGGGCAAGACCATCTATATTCTCGATGAGCCCACCACGGGCCTCCACACCGACGATGTGAAAAAGCTGCTCTCTGTGCTGCAGCGGTTGGTGGATGCGGGCAATACGGTGCTGGTCATCGAGCACAACCTGGATGTGATCAAGTGTGCCGACTACTTGATTGACCTCGGTCCCGAGGGCGGCAGCGGCGGCGGTCGCATCATCGCAGTGGGTACCCCCGAAGAGGTGGCCGCTGTGGAGGGCTCTTACACGGGCCAATATCTCAAACGCGTATTATAACGCGTATTATAATTAGTTTTCGAAAGGAGGGGATGGGCGATGACCGGACACAGCACCGTAGAAGGCAGTGTGCAGAATGTGGTGTTCCGCAATGAGGAAAATGGCTATACAGTACTGTCGCTGCTGACCGATATGGGCGAGCTGGTGACGGTGGTTGGCTGCATCCCCTTTGCCGCCGCCGGCGAGAGTATGACCGTTACCGGCACATGGGTGGAGCACGCCACCTATGGCCCGCAGCTCTCTGCCGAGACGGTGGATCGCCGTCTGCCCAAGGATGAAGAGGAGATCATGGCCTATCTCTCCTCCGGTGTCCTCAAGGGCGTGGGCCCTGCCACAGCTTCCCGATTGGTGGAGAGATTCGGTGCCGACACCCTCCGCGTGATCGAAGAAGAACCGGAGCGGCTCAGTGTGATCAAGGGAATGACGGCGAAGAAAGCCACTGAGATTTCCTCGGCCTTCCGCGCCCTGACGGGCCTCAAGCGCGTGACGGAGTTTTTGAGCCGCTATGAGCTGCCTGTCTCCATGGCCATGGCCCTGGTGCGCACCTACGGGGAAGAGACGCTGACGAAGCTGAAGGACAATCCCTATCTCCTTGCCCACGAGCGGTTTGGTGTGGAATTCTCCACTGCCGATGAGATCGCCATCTCTATGGGCTTCGACGGAGAGGATGATTGCCGCGTGGAGGCGGCGGTGCTGTATGAGCTGAGCCACAACATGGGCAACGGCCATGTCTTCCTGCCCCGCAACAAGCTGGTGGCGGCAACGGCACAGCTCATCGATGTGGGTGCCGAGACGGTGGAAAAAGCCGTGGATGACCTGTGTGAGCAGAGTCGCATCGTCTGCCGCGGCATCGCCAATGTGGAGGGGTGCTATCTCCGGCACATGTACGAGGCGGAGGTCTATGTGGCTGAGCGCCTCTGGAGTACCTGTGCCGAGGAGCGGGAGCATTGGGTGGATGCAGACAAAGTCATTGATGAAATTGAAAAAGAACAGGGCGTTATTTATGCGCCTCTGCAGCGCCGCGCTGTGACGCTGGCGGCAGAGCAGGGGGTGCTGGTGCTGACCGGAGGCCCCGGTACAGGTAAGACCACCGCTGTCCGCGGCATCATGACACTCTTTGAACGGATGGGGCTTGCGGTGCAGTTGCTGGCGCCCACGGGCCGCGCTGCCCAGCGGATGGGACAGCTCTGCGGCCGTGAGGCACAGACCATCCACCGCAGCCTCGGTATGAGCTACAATGAACTCAGCGGTGAGGTTACCTTCCGCAAAAATGAAAAAGATCCTCTTGTGTGCGATGCTGTCATCGTGGACGAGATGAGTATGGTGGATCTGGAACTGATGGCGGCACTGCTGCGAGCCCTAAAGCCCGGATGCCGTCTGATTCTGGTGGGTGACAGCGACCAGTTGCCCTCTGTGGGCGCAGGTAATGTACTGAGCGACCTGCTCAAGAGCGGTGTCATTCCCGCCGTGACGCTGACGGAGATCTTCCGTCAGGCGCAGAACTCCGCCATCATCCGTAACGCCCATGCCGTCAACTGCGGCCGATCCCCGGAACTGCAGAACAATCAAAATGACTTCTTCTTCCTCCGTCGCCGTGCCCCTGAGGCACTGGTGGAGACGGTGGTGGGACTGTGCCGTCAGCGCCTGCCGGAAAATATGGGCATTCCCGCCGCAGAGATCCAGGTGCTCTCACCCACCCGTAAGGGCGTGTGCGGCACGGTGAATCTCAACCGTGCCCTGCAGGCGGCATTGAATCCTCCATCCTCTTCCAAGCGGCAGAAGATCTGGGGTGATCTGGTGCTCCGTGAGGGTGACCGGGTCATGCAGACGAAGAACAACTACGATGTGGTGTGGCAGAACCGCGATGGTGCCATGGGCGCCGGTATTTTCAACGGCGATGTGGGCATCATCGAGGAGATAGACCCCTCCGGTGAACTGGTAACGGTGTGCTTTGATGACCGCACCTGCCTCTACACCAACGATATGCTCTCCCAGCTGGAACTGGCCTATGCCATGACGGTACATAAGGCACAGGGCAGCGAATATCGGGCGGTAGTGCTCATCTCCGCGCCCGTAGCCCCGGCACTGATGGTGCGGGGCGTACTCTATACCGCCATTACCCGTGCCCGCGAGTTGCTGGTGCTGGTGGGCGACGATGTCACACCCGGTGCCATGGCGGCAGACGATCGCCGTCAGCGCCGCTACAGCGGCCTGCGCCGGAGATTGAAGGAGGCGAGTGAACCGTGAGTTGGCAAGATGTAAACGACGCCATCAACAAAACCATAGGCGGTATGATGGATCTGTTCTTTCCCCGCAAGTGCCCCTTCTGCGGCACGCCGACGGGGAAGAAACTGCTGTGTGAGGCGTGTCAGAAGTCGCTGCCCTGGTGTGAGGAGGAGCGGACGGTGGGTTCTCTCCGCGTCACGGCACCGCTGTACTATGAAGACGGTGTCCGTAAAGCGGTGCACGATTTGAAATTCCGCAGTATGACCGGCGGCCTCGACTGTTTTGGCCAGATGATGGCCCGGTGCGCCGCCGAGCGCTACAGCGGTGAATTCGATGCCATTACATGGGTGCCCGTCAGCAAGAAGAGATTGAAAAAGCGCGGATTTGACCAGTCGCGACTTCTGAGTGCCTCTCTCTGTGTGGACTGGCATGTAGCTCCCCTGGAGACACTGGAAAAGACGGTGGACAATCCACCCCAATCCGGCATTGACGACAGCGCCGAGCGCCGCGCCAATGTACTGGGTGTTTACCGCGCAGTCAACACAACGGCATTTGAAGGCAAGAGGCTGCTGCTGATCGATGATGTGCTTACCACGGGTGCCACCCTTGGAGAGTGTGCCCGTGTGCTGAGAGCGGCAGGTGCAGCGGATGTGGTGTGCCTGACCTTGAGTATGGTACGCCACAAGTGATGATTTGCGTCTGTTTCAGGCAGAATATGCAGAGGATAAACTGCAAACAATAGAAACTGACTCTTGCAAATAGGAAAAAGCATCGGTATAATGATTAATTAGGGAAAAACGGCGTATCTGCCGTGTACCATAGAATAAATACAGCGAATTGTAGAGGTGCAATTATGTTTTCTTTGGCGAAAGATATCGGTATCGATCTGGGTACCGCTTCTGTTCTGGTGTATGTGAAGGGAAAGGGCGTTGTCCTCAACGAGCCCTCCGTGGTGGCCATCGATAAGAACACCGGCCGCCTGCTGAAAGTGGGTGCCGAGGCACAGGCCATGCTGGGCCGTACCCCCGGCAACATCGTGGCCATTCGCCCCCTGCGCGAGGGCGTGATCTCTGATTACGATATGACTGAGCGTATGCTCAAGGAGTTCCTGCACAAGGTTACCGGCGGCTTCTCCCTGTTCAAGCCCCGCGTCATTATCTGCGTCCCCTCCGGTATCACCGAGGTGGAAGAGCGCGCCGTGGTGGATGCCGGCATTCAGGCCGGTGCACGCCGTGTCTACCTCATTGAGGAGCCTGTAGCCGCTGCCATCGGTGCCGGCCTCGATATCGCCAAGCCCGACGGCAACATGGTGGTGGATATCGGTGGCGGCACCACGGATATCGCCGTCATCTCCCTCAGCGGCGTGGTGGAGTCCACCTCCATCAAGGTGGCCGGCGACCAGTTCAATGAGGCAATCGTCAAATATATGCGCCGCAAGCACAATGTGCTGATCGGTGAGCGTACCGCCGAAATGATGAAGATCCAGATCGGCTGCGTCTTCCCCAAGGAGCAGGAGACTTGTATCGATGTGAAGGGTCGCTGCCTGCTGACGGGTCTGCCCAAGACGCTGAGCATTACCTCTACCGAGATGCTGGAGGCTTTCGAGGAGCCTGTGGAGCGTATTCTGGAGGCTATCCACGGTGTTCTGGAGCGCACGCCTCCCGAGCTGGTGGCCGATATCTCCAACAACGGTATCGTCATGACCGGCGGCGGCTCTCTGGTGGACGGCTTTGACAAGCTGGTCACCGCCCGCACCGGCATCCACACCATCGTGGCCGAGGACGCTGTTTCCTGCGTGGCCGAGGGTACCGGCAAGAGCCTGGACAGCGTTGCCTCTATGACCGACGGTACGGTGAACCTGAGCCGCAGAAAGCAGATGAACTAAATGTTTGTCTGCAATAGCAAAAGTGCATAATTCCAAAAAGGAATTGCATAGAAAAGAGACAGCAATATTTGAATTTTAAGAGAAATCATGGTATCCTTTTTATAGGTTATACCAAAAGAAAAACATGGAGGATTTGTTTATGAAGGTTTTGGGTATCTGCGCCGGTCGTCACGGCGGCAACTCTGAGGTCCTGCTGAAGGAAGCTCTGCTGGCCTGCCAGGAGGGCGGCGCTGAGGTCAAGATGATCAACCTGTTCGACTACCACATCGAGCACTGCACCGGTTGCGAGGGCTGCACCGTTCAGATGGGTAAGGTCGAGATGGGTCAGCAGGACAAGTATCACGGCTGCATCCTGAAGAATAAGGACGATATGGACAAGATCGTCAACGAGATGCAGACCTGCCAGGGCGTCATCATCGCTGTTCCCTCTTACGATCTGACTCCCAGCTCCCTGTACCTGAAGTTCGCTCAGCGCTTCCTGGCCTATGAGCTGGCTTTCCGTATCAAGATCGGTGATGTGGCCGAGGATCCCCATACTGTGGCCGGTCTGATCGCCAACGGCGGTTCCTGCCTCGATTGGCAGTCCCTGACTCTGGACGCTATGTCCGCCACCATGTTCACCCAGTCCATGTATGTGGTTGACAAGATGCTGGCTACCCGTAACGGCCTGCCCGGCAATGTCCTGCTGCGCCCCGAGCAGATCGCTCGTGCCCGCAAGATGGGCCAGAACATCATCAAGGCTATCCAGACTCCCGTCGAGGAGCGCGGCTGGCTGGGTGATGAGGGTCACGGCATGTGCCCCAACTGCCACTCCAACCTGGTTTACAAGGGCGAGACCCACTGGGACGGCATCAAGTTCCCCTTCGAGTGCGCTGTCTGCGGCGCCGGCGGCGATCTGGTCAAGGACGAGAACGGCGAGTTCAAGTTCGAACTGGCTGAGAACGGCCTGATCCGTAACCGCTACGAGAACGATGCCCGTGCTGAGCATCTCAACGAGATCATCAAGACCCGTATCGAGTACCTCAGCCGCAAGCATGAGACTGCCGATCTGGCCAAGTACTATCGCGAGATCAAGTTCCCCGCTATCTGATTGTAAAAGATACATAAACCAGCAGAACGCGGGGAATATTCGTCGGTTTCTGTTTTTTGAAAACATAAACCACCCCGTCTTTACAAAGACGGCCTGCTTTCACTGTTATGATTGTTAGTTGAGCTGGTTGTCAATGAGATCAGCCAGTGCCTCCACGGCGGCCTCTTCATCGGCGCCATCAGCGATCAGGGTGATGGTGGTGCCTTTGACGATGCCCAGGCTCAGAACGCCCAGCAGGCTCTTAGCGTTGACACGACGCTCCTCTTTCTCGACCCAGATGCCGCACTTGTACTCGTTGGCCTTCTGAATGAAATAGGTGGCGGGTCTGGCGTGCAGACCGACTTCGTTATTGACGGTGATTTCCTTAGTATACATGCTCTGCTCTCCTTATATATCACATTGTATCGGCACAGCTTGCCGTAAGGATACTATCCCTATTATAACGGACTCCACTCCCTCTTGCAATAGGGCAAACGCACAAATATCATAGCCAATGGCAGAAAAAGCGTGTAGATTTTGCTGTATTTCACAAAAACAGGTGTTATTTGAACTCAACTACCGTAACACCGGCCTCACCCTCGCCATAGTGACCCAGGCGGAAGGATTTCACCGTCTTGGTCTTTTTCAGCAGATCGTGGACAGCTTTGCGCAGTGCGCCGGTACCCTTGCCGTGGATGATGGTGACACTGCCCAGTTTGGCCCGGACGGCGGCATCGAGGTAATTCTCCACCACGCTCTCAGCTTCCAGTGTCTCCAAACCGCGGATATCCAGTTCGGTGGAGGCGCGGGGAGAAAGGTTGAGCTGCACCGCGGCCTGCTTACGCTGGGAGGAGGCATTGAGCTTTTTGCGCCGCTCGATCTCTTCGGCAGATTCCACCAGCCGCACCTGACCGGGCTTAACGGTCATCTTCATCTTGCCTGCCTGCAGCAGGAGTGAGCCGTCGGAGTTGACATTCAGCACCGTGGCGGCAGTACGGACACCGGAGAGCTCCACCATATCGCCCACGGCGATGGGGCGGGAGGGCTCCTCCGCCTGTTCCTTTTCACGGACATAGAGGGCATCGTGTGCCTCGTTCAAACTGCGGCGGATGCCGGCCTTGGCCTCGTTGAGCGCCTGATGATTGGCCTGCTTCGTCTGCTGCTTGCGCAACTCATCCAGCTCGGAGAAGATGCGCTCGGTTTGCATCTGCGCCTGCTGTACGATGCGCCGTGCCTCGGCTTCACCCTTGGAACGGGCGTTTTCCTTGGCCCGTTCCATCTGCTCGCGGTAGGTGCGGGCCTTGCGGGCATCTTCCTCCCGCTGCTGCCAGAGGCGGTTGGCCTCATTCTGTGCCTTCTCCAGACGCTGGCGCTTTTCCTCCAGCTGGGTCAGCACATCCTCAAAGCGCACCGACTCGCTGTCCATCTGCTGCTTGGCCGTCTCGATGACCTCCTCGGGCAGACCGAGGCGGCGGGAGATGGCAAAGGCGTTGGACTTACCGGGGATACCCACCAACAGACGGTAGGTGGGACGCAGAGTCTGTACATCGAACTCGCAGGAGGCGTTTTCCACTCCTGCGGTGGTCATGGCAAAGGTTTTCAGCTCGGCATAGTGGGTGGTGGCGGCGATAAGGGCACCGCGCTGGCGTGCGTGCTGAATGATGGCGATAGCCAGCGCCGCACCCTCGATGGGGTCGGTACCGGCGCCCAACTCATCAAAGAGAATGAGGGTGTGTTCGTCGGTCTTGTCCATGATCTCCACGATGTTGGACATGTGGGCCGAAAAGGTGGACAGGCTTTGCTCAATGCTCTGCTCATCGCCCACATCGGCCAGAATACGGTCAAAGACCCGCACCTGAGAGCCACTGTCGGCGGGGATGTGGAGTCCGCACTGTGCCATCAGGCACAGAAGGCCCAGCGTTTTCAGCGTCACCGTTTTACCGCCGGTGTTGGGGCCGGTGATGACCAGTGTGTCGTAGTCACTGCCCAGTTCCACCGTGATGGGGACGGCCTTGGCCCGATCCAGCAGGGGATGGCGGGCGCGCTTGAGGGAGATGGCGCCGCGGCGCACTACCTCGGGGCGGCTGGCATCCATCCTGTAGCTGAGCTGAGCGCGGGCAAAGATTACATCCAGATGGACGAGAATATCGTAATCATAGACGATGGCCTCGCGGGAGGAGGCAGCCTCGGCAGAGAGCATCATGAGAATCCGCTCGATCTCCTTTTCCTCCCGGGCCTCCAGCTCCTTGAGTTCATTGTTGGCCTGCACCACGCCCATTGGTTCGATGAAGAGGGTGGCACCGGAGGAGGAGATGTCATGGACAAGGCCGGGGAGGGAGCCCTTGTACTCCGCCTTTACGGGCACCACAAAGCGGCCGTCGCGCTGGGTGATAAGAGCCTCCTGCAGCACCTTGGCATAGGAGGGGGAGGAGATGATCTTCTGCAGGATCTGGCGTCCCTTGGAGGCGGCGATGCGCATCTTGCGGCGAATGTCGGTCAGCTCGGCGCTGGCGCTGTCGGCGATGCTTTCCTCGTCGAGAATGGCACCGTGGATCTTGTCCTCCAGATAGCGGTTGGTGTGGATGGCGGAGAAGAGACGGTCAATGACGGTGGGCTCGCCCTTGCGTTCGGCATCGTAGTCGCGGACGCGGCGGGCAGCAGACAGCACGCCGGCGATATCCAGCAGCTCGCGGGTATTCAGCATACCGCCCTGATCGGCTCGCTGCAGTGCGGCGGATACATCCTTGACACCTGCAAAATTGGGCGCACCGTGGAGCTGCATTCGCTCCTTGGCGGCATCCGTCTCGTTCAGCAGACGCACCACATCGTCCTTGTCAGTGGCAGGGAAGGCATGGCGGCATTTGTTCCGCGCCGCCTCAGAGACGGCGCAGGCGGAGAGCTGCTCCAATACGGTGGGCAGCTCCAGTGTGCGGATTGATTTTTCAAACAGTTCGCTCATTGTATGATTTCCTCAGCGGGCAAGATGCCCTTGTAGTAGTCCAGTGTGCGGAAGGTGCGCTCCAGCTGCGCAGCGCAGAAAGTCTCGCCTGCGCGGTCAAGAAGCTGCAGCGCCACATCGGGGATGGTAAAGCTATACAGCCGCTTGGGCGGGCAGAGCAGGATGTGGCGCAGTGCGGCCAGGCCGCTCTCACTCAGAGGGATGCTCAACCCAACCGTAGCGGGGCAGTCGCCGCAGCGGATGATGCCCTCGTGTACATCCAGCATGGGACACTGGGGGCTTTCGCTGCCGCAGACGGCGCAGCCGTCGATGAGTGGGGCAAAGCCTGCGGCGGAGAGAAAACGCCATGTGAAGGCGGCTTTCACCAGCCGCTGGGGCTTTTTCAGCGTGCCGAGGGCGTACAGGGCGTTGAGAAGAAGGGACAGCATCTCCGATGCCTCCCACTGTTCACGGCACACCGACTCGGTCAGCTCAGCAAAATAGGAGGCCAGTGCCAGACGCTCGAAGTCGCTGCGGACCCCGTCGAAGAGTTCCAAAGTGGAGGCCTCGTTGAGATAGCACCACTCTCCCTTGCGGGTGACGGTCAGTTCACTATAGGCCAGAAACTGGCAGGCGGCGCTGTAGTGGCTGCGGCGGCTGCGGGCACCCTTGGCAATGACGCTCAGAATGCCGTCGGCCGTCAGCACCGTCAGGATATAGTCCGATTCTTTTGTGGCAGTCTGCCGCAGGACAAGACCTGCGGTGACGAATTTGCCGCCGTCCATCTCTTAGTCCTCGTAGCCCTGAGAACGGATGAAGTGGGCGTTGTCGCGCCAGTTCTCCTTCACCTTTACCCAAGTCTCCATATAGACCTTGGTGCCCATGAACTTCTCGATATCGCGGCGGGCCAGGGTGGAGATGTGCTTGATCATCTCACCGTTCTTGCCGATGATGATGCCCTTGTGGCTCTTTTTCTCGCAGTAGATGGTCACATCCAGATCGATGATGCCACTGTCCACCCGCTCGGTGAAGCGGGTCACCTCCACGGCGGTACCGTGGGGGATCTCCTTATCGAGGCAGTGGAGCATCTTCTCGCGGACCATCTCGGCGCAGACCTGTGCGTCGGCCTGATCGGTGGTCATGCCGTCGGGGAAGAGCTGGGGACCCTCCTGTGCGTACTTCTCCAGCTGGCGGAGGAGTTCCTCAAGACCGTCACCCGTGCGGGCAGAGAGGGGGATGATGGCGTCGAAACCGTCGTACTCGGCACTGTAGGCGGCAATGACCTCCAGCAGGGCAGACTTGTCGGCCACGGTGTCCACTTTATTGATACACAAAATCGCAGGGAGATTTTCCTCACGGATGCGCTGCAGCAAGATACGCTCGGGCTCGCCCACATGGGCGATGGGCTCCACCAGCAGCAAGGCGGCCTCCACGGAGGACAGGCTCTCCCGCACCACTTTCACCATATAGTCGCCCAGGCGGGACTTGGGCTTGTGCAGGCCCGGAGTGTCCAGCAGCACGAACTGGGTGTTGTCGCGGTTGACCACGCCGTAAATGCGGTTGCGGGTAGTCTGGGGCTTCTTGGACACGATGGCGATCTTCTCGCCTACCAGTGCGTTGGTGAGGCTGGACTTGCCCACATTGGGGCGGCCGCAGACGGTGATCATGGCGGTTTTGGTAATGTTGTTCATAGGTGATCCTCAACTTTCTTTCATTTGAGCAATTTTCTCGTGTGCATATCACACCATTTTACAGTATAGCCCTTCTTTATGGGAATGTCTACGGGAAATTTCGGTGGATAGTTGACTTTTTTTGCCGTTTGCCTATACTGTGAGGTGAATTGATTTCTACACTGGGAGGACAGCAACGATGGAGAAGCTGACCTTTATTCTGGAACTGTTTGGCACGGTGGCATTTGCCATCAGCGGCGCCACCACCGCCATACGGAAAAATATGGATATTCTGGGCGTCTGCGTGCTGGGCCTTGTCACGGCTATCGGCGGCGGTATTACCCGCGATATTCTATTGGGTGCACTGCCTCCTGCGGCATTTATTAACCCCGTGTACCTCTATGTGGGACTTGCCACGGCGCTGGTGATGTTTGTGCCCGCCGTGCGCCGCGCCCTGTTTGCCAACCACCGTGTTTTTGATCTGCTGCTGCTCCTCAGCGACTCGGTGGGCCTCGGCATCTTCACTGTGGTGGGCGTGGGTGTGACCGTGGCGGCAGGTCATGGGGGGAATATGCTCCTGTGCGTCTTTCTGGGTGTGCTGACGGGTGTGGGCGGCGGTGTGATCCGCGATGTGCTGGCAGGTGATGTGCCCTATATCTTCGTCAAGCATATCTATGCCCTCGCCGCGGCGGCGGGCGCCCTTGTCTGCTGCATCTGCGTGCGCGTGGCCGACATCGGTCTGGGTTATATTGCGGGCTTTGCGGTGGTATTTGTGCTGCGCCTGTGCGCTGCCCACTTCCGCTGGGATCTGCCCAAGGCGCGGAATGTGGACGAAGAGGGAAAGACCGACGGCCACAGCGAGAAATAAACATAAAACGAAGGCCTTCCGTAGCGGAAGGCCTTCGCTTTGTTTATTGCTGCCCCAGACGGAACATCTCCATCATCTCGGCGGTGAGGCTGGCCTCGTTTTGGCGGGGCGGTATCTCCTGGCGGGAGAGCCAGTGGGCCTCCTTCAGTTCCACCGTATCCAGCGTCACCGTGTCGTCGCCGTCCAGCTCGCAGTAGAAGCCGCACAGCAGCGTATCGGTGAAGGACCAGGGCTGGTTCTTGTAGTAGCGCAGGTTTTTCACCTTCAGCCCCACTTCCTCCATCACCTCGCGGCGGACGGTGTCCTCCAGTGTCTCGCCAATCTCCACAAAGCCTGCGATCAGTGCCCAGCCGCGGAAGGGTCGGTCGGCATAGCGGGTCACCAGCAGCTTATCGCCATTGGTGACGGCCACGATGACGGCGGGGCAGATCTTGGGATACTCGATCAGGCCGCAGTCGGGGCAGACCATGGCCCGCTCGATAGAGCTGGGCTCCATCTTCGCGCCGCAGCGTCCACAGTAGACACGGGTGCTGTACCAGCGGTGGAGCTGAGCACCCGTAATGGCGGCGAAGGCCACTTCCTGCGGACGGACAGAGCGCAGCTCCATATAGGGCACATAGCGGCAGCCTTCGGGAGCCTCGGCAGGCACATCCATCACCATGAAGCAGTCGGCACCGTCCAGCTCGAAGAGATGGCGGCCTTCGCTTAAGGGCAGCTGTTTGCCGAAACGGGGCAGGGCGTATTCCTCGCCGCAGACCTGCAGCAGCACTTCGCCCTTGCGGTAACAAAGGGCGATGTCGCCCTCGGCGGCGGGGCGGGTGTCATAGCGGCGGTCAAAACGATGAGGGGCAATATCCTGAATCATGGCAAAAGCCTCCTTACAGTTCAGTCATTTTCTCCATTATAGTCCCCGCTGCGACAAAAAGCAACCTTGCGCGCAGTGTGAAAGGCGTGGTATACTGCACATAAGAAAAGGACAAGGAGGTGAGGGAGGATGACACGGCAGGAATTGCTGGAAAAGGCAGAGAGTTTGCCCCTTCTGCCCGGTGTCTATCTCATGATGGACAAGACGGGCCTTGTGATCTATGTGGGCAAGGCCAAGAAACTGAAAAACCGCGTCAGCCAGTATTTTCAGCTGGGCACGCGCCACAATGAAAAGACCCGCATGATGGTCTCGCAGGTGGAGAAGTTCGACACCATCGTAGTGCGCTCGGAGTTCGAGGCGCTCATTCTGGAAAACTCCCTCATCAAGCGCCATCAGCCCCGCTTCAACATCCTGCTGAAAGATGATAAGGGCTATCCCTTCGTCCGCATGGACAGGAACGAGGAATATCCCCGCTTTACCTTTGTCAGCAAGGCTGCCGAGGACGGTGCGGCCTACTTTGGCCCCTTCGGCGGGCGGCACGAGACGCGGCAGGCGCTGCAGGCGGTGTCCTCTGCCCTGAAGCTGCCCACCTGCTCCCGCCATTTTCCCCGCGATATTGGGAAAGAGCGTCCCTGCCTCAATTTCCACATCGGCAAGTGCGATGGCTTTTGCCGCCCGGACGGCCCCGATGGAGCGGAATACCGTCGCCGTATGGAGCAGGCAGCCGACCTGTTCTCTGGCAAGCTGCGTCAGGTGACATCATCGCTGCAGCAGGAGATGGAGACGGCGGCAGAGACCATGGAATTTGAAAAAGCCGCGGCTCTCCGCGACCGCATCCGTGCCCTGACGGTGCGCAGTAAGCAGCAGCAGGTCATTGCGGGCGTCTGCGCCGACACCGATGTGTGGGGGGTGTACAGCGGCGCGGTCAAGTGCGGCGCGGCGGTGCTTCACATTGAGGACGGCGACCTGCTGGGCCGCGAGGTGGAGGTGTTCTCCACCGCCGCCGACACCGAGGAAGGCGATATTCTCTCGGCGGTGCTGAGCCAGTATTATCTCCGCCGCGATGCCCTGCCACGCGAGATTTTGCTGCCCTGCGACTTCGAGGGCTTTGAGGCGCTGGAGCAGGCGTTGTCTGAGCGCGTGGGACGAAAAGTGCGTCTCCATGTGCCCCAGCGGGGCGAGCGCTCCCATCTGGTGGACATGGCCCGGCAGAATGCCCGGGAGGAGGTGGAGCGCATCACCACCGAGTCCGAGCGGGTGAGCCGTACGCTGAGTGATTTGCAGAAGCTGGCCTCTCTTCCTGACCTGCCCCGCCGCATGGAGAGCTACGATATCTCCCATCTGGGCGGCGAGGACACGGTGGCCTCCATGGTTGTCTTTGTGGAGGGAAAACCCCTGAAGCGGGACTACCGTAAGTTTGCCGTGGAGACGGTGTCAGGGGGCGACGATTACGGCGCTATGTACGAGGTGCTGCTGCGGCGTTTGAGTCACGCAGAGGATGAGAAGTTCCCATCCCTGCCCGATGTATTGCTCATCGACGGCGGTGTGGGTCAGGTGCACGCGGCGTTGGCAGCCCAGCAGGAGCTGGGTGTGTTCGTCCCCACTCTGGGTATGGTAAAGGATGACAAGCACCGCACCCGCGCGTTGGTGACGGCGGAGGGTGCGGAGCTGGGCATTGCCCAGTCACCCCACATCTTTGCCCTCATCGGCCGCATACAGGAGGAGACCCACCGCTTTGCCCTGACTTTCCAGCAGCAGAAGAGGAAAAAACGCACCTTCCGCAGCCGTCTCGACGGCGTGACGGGCCTCGGCCCTGAGCGGAAGAAAGCGCTGATGAAGTACTTCGGCACCGTCCGCGCCATCGAAGCGGCTACGGAAACGGAGTTGGCACAGGTGCTGCCTGTCACGGTGGCCAATACACTGTGGAAACATCTGCATGAGAAATAAGTCGCAGGACCCGTTCGAGTGAACGGGTCCTGTTTTGTTAGATAAAAGGATAGACTAACCACGCCAGCGGAGCCGAGAGGAGACTTTGAAGTGCCTTACCTGACAGATAGGGATGCAGGGACAAGTCGGTGTCCGACAGCACCGCCGCCGTCTGACAGTGAACGGCGATGCCGCCCCAGCCCAACAGTGCCGACGCGGCAGTGAAGCCAAGTCGATTGTTTGCCAGATTTGTCACGCCTACTGTCAGCTCCACAAAACCTGCCAGCATCGGCGGTACAGTGCCCAGCACAGTGGCCAGCAGTGCCATGGCCACGGAGAAAAATACTACGAAGGCACTGAGGTGCAGCATGGTCTCCGCCGCGCCTGTCACAGCGGAGAGAAAGGCGTTGACAAGAGAGAATTGCGGTGTATTTTGCGCCGTTTTGCCGCTTTTCCTGCGGTAAAAAAGGAGGAACAGTACCAGTGCGGTGACCAGATGAATGCCCCACAGCATCAATCCCGCAGAAGAGCTTTTGAATACATTTTGCCCCACCACCGTGAGGATAAAGGCGGGGCCTGCATTGTTGCAGCAGCGCAGGAGGGACTCGACCTCCTGCTTTGTCAGCAGTCCTGAGCGATACGCCTCGCCCGCCGTCCGTGCTCCCAAGGGATACCCGCCCAGCGCCCCGAGAAAGAACACCGCTGATGCAGTGGAGATGCCCCAATGCCGCAGCGTGTGGAAAAGGCCCGCGTTTACCGCAAAGCTCACCGCTACGAAGAAGGGGAACAGGGCGGGCAGCAGCGACACAGCGCAGAGCCGTAGTCCCAACCGTACCGCCTCGGCGGCCTGGGCGGAGCGGAGCAGCAACAGTGCCATCACTGCCGCCGTGGGGATAAAGGGCAGAAAGATGCGCCATTTTCGTGCCATCACCATCACCTCGGCTCTACTGTATGCCCTTTGGGGGCAAGTTTTGCCTGATGGGTGCATAGAGTTGAGGAGAAAAGGGGGGAGTGGCATGGAGGAGCGAGGTGGTTGGTTATTGCATCGGGCGGTAGAGATAACCGACAAACTGGATCTGCCTGCGGTGTTGGCGCCCAATCTGCCGCGGATGGAACTGATGGGGACATATTCGTTCTATATGGACCGACACCGTGGCGTGCTGGGCTATTCCACCGAGGCGGTGGACATCAACGGCGGGTCGGTGATCGTGCGCCTGACGGGGAAAAACCTGCAGCTGCAGGCCATGACGGACGAGGAACTGCGCATTACGGGACATATCGAGAAGGTCGAGTTGGTGGAGTAGGGCTATGTATCGGAAGAGTGTCAATTATCTGCGGGGGGAGGCACAGGTGCGCTGCCGCAGCGCGGCTCCTGAGCGGGTACTGAATCTGTGCTCGGCACACGATATCCCCTTTTGGAATGTGTCGTGGGAGGACGAGTATACATTCTGTTTCCACACCACTACCGAGGGCTTGAAACGCCTTCGCGCCGTCACGGAGGAAGGGGCGGTGGAGCTGGAGGTGCTCTTGCGAATGGGTGCGCCTGTGGTGCTGCGCCGACTGCGCAAGCGCTATGTGCTCCTTGCGGCGGCTGTGTTGGCGCTGCTGTGGTTGTGGGTAGGCTCGTCCATAGTGCTGTCCTTCTCTGTCAGCGGCAACGAACGGGTGTCGAAGGAGGAGATACTCCGCACACTGGCCCATCATGGCGTGGACATCGGCACGAGAGCCCTGAGCATTGACCAGGAGTCCCTGCGCAACCATGTGCTGCTGGAATTGCACGAGCTGTCGTGGCTGTCGGTGAATGTGCGTGGCTGCACCGCCCATGTGCAGGTGGTGGAGCGGCAGCGACCGCCTGAGAGATACGACCCCTATATTGCGGCCAATGTGGTGGCCAAAAAGACGGGACTTGTGATGGAGGTGCGGGCCCTCAACGGAAAAAACTGCGTGGCAGCGGGGGACACGGTCACGACGGGGCAACTGCTCATCTCGGGTGTCAGCGACGGCCGCTTCGGCGGCGTGCGCTTTATGCACGCCACCGGGGAGGTGTGGGGCAGGACATGGTATACCCTCACCGCCCGCGTACCGTTGACGGTGGTGCAGCAGGGGGAACCGCTGCAGGAAAAGACGCGCATTTCCCTTCTGGTGGGAAACAAACGGATAAATTTCTTCCGAGGGGGTAGCATCTTAGGGGCAGGTTGTGATAAAATAACACAAACACATCCCCTCAAGCTGCCCTTTGGCGGAGAACTGCCCCTTGCCCTGCATTGTGAGCGAACGGCGCAGTATGCGCTGCAGGAGGTGGCGCGCAGTGAGGAAGCTGCCCTTGCTGAGGGAAAGCTGTGGCTGCTGCACCAACTGACGGCGCAATTGGACGAACATGGCAGCGTGACGGATACCCGCTTCAGTCATCATGCAGAGGGAGACACCCTCGTGGTGACGCTGCAGGCGGAGTGCCGGGAACAGCTGGGGATGGAACTGCCCGTTTATTACGGGGAATGATTGTCAACGAAGGAAGAGTGAACTATGGAACAGCGTATCGGCATCGAGCGTATGGAAGAGGCCATTGATGTCTTTGGCTCTTTTGATGAAAATATTCGTCTGCTGGAGGCAGAGTTCGGCGTCATGGTGGTCAATCGCGGCGGCGAGATCGTCCTCAGCGGCGATGTGGAAAATGTCATGCTGGCGGAGAAAGCGGTGCGTGCTCTGCTGACCCTCAGTGCCAAGGGCGAGACCATCAACGAGCAGCATGTGCGTTATGTCATCGGTCTTGCCCGCTCGGGACAGAGCGAGCGTATCACGGAGCTGACGCAGGATGTGATCTGCATCACCTCCAAGGGCCGCCCCGTCAAGCCCAAGACCATCGGCCAGAAGCAGTATATGGACAGCGTGATAAACAACACCGTCACCATCGGTGTGGGCCCTGCCGGTACGGGTAAGACCTATCTGGCGGTGGCGGCGGCGGTGGCGGCCTTCCGCGACAAGCAGATCAACCGCATCATCCTCACCCGTCCCGCCGTGGAGGCCGGTGAGCGCCTCGGCTTCCTGCCCGGCGACCTGCAGAGCAAGGTGGACCCCTATCTGCGCCCGCTGTACGATGCGCTGTTTGATATGCTGGGTGCTGAGACCTACCAGAAGTACCTCGAGCGGGGCAATATCGAGGTGGCCCCTCTTGCCTACATGCGCGGCCGTACGCTGGACGACAGCTTCATCATCCTCGACGAGGCGCAGAACACCTCCCGTGAGCAGATGAAGATGTTCCTTACCCGTATGGGCTTCGGCTCCAAGGTGGTCATCACCGGTGACATCACCCAGATCGACCTGCCCGCCGATAAGACCAGTGGCCTCAAGGAGGCCATGAAGGTGCTGAAGGATGTGGAGGGCGTGGGCATCTGCAAGCTGACGCAGGAGGATGTGGTGCGCCATGTGATGGTGCAGCGCATCATTGAAGCCTACGACCGCTACGAAGAGAAAAAGAGAAAGTAAGAGGAAAGCATAATGGCAAAGGGACATAGGATCTCCGTTACGGCCGATATCTCCGGTGTGGGTTACTTTACCCGCGCCCTGATCCGCCGCGCCATTACCACGGCGCTGATGGCGGAGGGGATGACGCTGCGGTGCGAGGTGAATGTGAATGTGACGGACGATGCGGGCATCCATGAGGTCAATCTGGCCATGCGCGATGTGGACAGACCTACCGATGTGCTGAGTTTTCCCATGTTTGACCTGACCCCCGGCGAACTGCCCGATGAGACGGACGCCGATCCCGCCACGGGTCTGATCCCTCTGGGAGATATGTGCCTGTCCATGGAGCGGGTAAAGGCGCAGGCCGAGGAGTTCGGCCACTCCGATCGCCGTGAACTGGCCTATCTGGTGGTGCACTCTGTGCTGCACCTGTTGGGCTACGACCACCTGGATGAGGGGGAGGAAAAGGCCAGAATGCGCGCCAGAGAAGAAGCCATCATGGAAAATCTGGGTCTTACACGGTAAAAAAACGAAAACAGAGCCAAAAAGGCTCTGTTTTTTGTTACCTCGTTTCCTTGACGATAGGACAAAAATGGAGTAGAATAGAGCAGGATATAAAATTAGGAGTAGTGTGACCTTTTTTACTTTTGGAGAGAGAAGGAGACTAGCTATGGGAGAGAATTTGCTCTATAGCGGCGTGTGGGACCGTGCCTATGAGTACTTCGGCGCCCACCCCGCCGAGGAGGGCTGGGTCTTCCGCGTATGGGCCCCCCACGCCCGCCATGTCGCCCTGGTCGGCGACTTCAGCGGTTGGGAACAGTGGGGGATGGTTCGCTTGGAGGATGGTACATGGGAGTTGCCTGTGGCCCACGCCAAGCAGTACGACGCCTATCAGTATGTGGTGACCAAGTCCGACGGTTCTGTGCAGTGGAAAGCCGACCCCTATCGGTTCCATCAGGAGACCCGTCCGTCTACCAACGGTAAGCTCTATGACATCGGTGGATATAAGTGGAAAGACCAGAAGTGGGTGGAACGGCAGAAAGACCGGCGTCCGGCCGAGGAACGGCTGAACATCTACGAGGTGCATCTGGGCTCTTGGCAGAAGACCGAGGACGGCGAAGTCCTCAACTATCGCCAGATGGGCGACCGTCTTGCCAAGTATGTGCGGGATATGGGCTACAATTATGTGGAACTCCTGCCCATCACCGAGTATCCGCTGGATGACAGCTGGGGCTATCAGTGTACCGGTTACTTTGCCCCCACTTCCCGCTACGGAACCCCTCACGATTTCATGTATATGGTGGATCGGCTACACCGCGCCGGCATCGGCGTGATCTTGGATTGGGTGCCCGCCCATTTCTGTAAGGATGCCCACGGACTCATTGAGTTCGACGGCTCCTGTCTCTATGAATACACCGATCAGCTCAAGTGGGAACACAAGAGCTGGGGTACCCGCATTTTTGACTACGGTAAACCCGATGTGTGCTCTTTCCTGCTGTCCTCCGCCGCCTTCTGGCTGCGGGAGTATCACATCGACGGCCTGCGCGTAGATGCCGTGGCCTCCATGCTGTATCTGGACTACGACCGTCAGGAGTGGCGTCCCAACCAGTACGGCGGCCACGAAAATCTGGAGGCCATTGAGTTCCTCCGCCAACTCAACCGCACCGCCTTCTCCGTCAACCCCGCGGTGCTGATGGTGGCCGAGGAGTCCACTGCATGGCCGCAGGTGACCCATCCTCCCGAGGTAGGTGGTCTGGGCTTTAACCTGAAGTGGAACATGGGCTGGATGAACGATGTGTGTCACTACCTGAAGATGGATCCCTTCTTCCGTCGTGACCACCATCACGATGTGACTTTCTCCATGGCGTACGCCTTCTCTGAGAACTTTGTTCTGCCGGTGTCCCATGACGAGGTGGTACATATGAAAGGATCTCTCCGCGGCAAGATGCCCGGCGATGACTGGCAGCAGCTTGCCGGTGTCCGCAGCTTCTACGCCTATATGCTCTGCCATCCCGGTAAGAAGCTGACCTTCATGGGCGCCGAGCTGGGCCAGTGGCATGAGTGGAACTTCCGCGACCAGCTGGACTGGTATCTGCTGGATGAGGAGAACTGCCGCAAGACCCATGAGTGTATCCGCGCACTGAACCGCTTTTACAGAAAGCATAAGGCCTTGTGGGAGAATGACCGCGACTGGGATGGCTTCCACTGGCAGGTGGTGGATGACAACACCAACAATGTGCTGGTGTTCCGTCGCACCGACCGCAAGGGAAAGTCTCTGCTCTTTGCAGTAAACTTCTCTCCTGTGGCCCATGAGAACTACCGTTTCGGCGTTCCGCCCAAACGGCAATATGAAGAGCTGTTCAACACCGACGATGTCTGCTGGGGCGGCAGCGGTGTGGTGAACGGCGAGCCCATTCTTACCGAGCACATCCCCGCCCATGGGGAAGAGCAGTCTATCGAGCTGCGCATCCCCCCGCTGGGTGCGGTCATTTTACAGGGAAAATACAGACTCTCAAAACGCTCTACAGGAGGAAAAGAGGCATGAAAAAAGAGTGCATTGCAATGTTGCTGGCAGGTGGCCAGGGCAGCCGTTTGTATGTGCTGACCGGCGACATGGCCAAGCCCGCCGTCCCCTTCGGCGGAAAATTCCGCATCATCGACTTCCCGCTTTCCAACTGCGCCAACTCCGGCATCGATACGGTGGGTGTTCTGACCCAGTATCGCCCCCTTGAACTGAACCAGTATGTAGGCAACGGCCAGCCCTGGGAACTGGATCGCCGTCACGGCGGCGTCCACATCCTGCCCCCCTACCAGAGCGCTACCGGCGCGGTGTGGTATAAGGGCACGGCCAACGCCATTTATCAGAACATCGGCTTCGTGGATCTGTACGATCCCGAGTATGTGGCCATCCTCTCCGGCGACCACATCTACAAGATGGACTATGACCGTATGCTGCAGCTGCACAAGGCGACCGGCGCGGCCTGCACCATCTCTGTAATGGAGGTGCCCTGGGAAGAGGCCAGCCGTTTCGGCATCATGTCCGTTGACGGCGAGGACAACATCGTGGAGTTCGCCGAGAAGCCCAAAGAGCCCAAGAGCAACCTGGCTTCCATGGGTATCTACATCTTCTCCTGGCAGAAGCTCCGAGCCTACCTCATTGCTGACGAGGCAAACGAGAACTCCGACAACGACTTCGGTAAGAACATCATCCCTACCATGCTCAATGATGGAGAGAAGATGGTGGCCTACCGCTTCGAGGGCTACTGGAAGGATGTCGGTACGCTGGATAGCCTCTGGGATGCCAACATGGATATGTTGACCCCCGATTCCGGTCTCAACCTGCTGGATGACAGCTGGCCCATCCGCGGCCGCAATGAGGTCTGCCCTCCCACCTATGTGGGTGAGAAGGCCGATATCGGCAACTCTGCCGTGGCTCGTGGCTGCACGCTGCTGGGTGAGGTGAAGAATAGCGTCCTGTCCACTGGTACCTATGTGGGCACCGGTGCTGAGGTATCCTACTCTGTGGTGATGCCCGGTGCAGTCATTGAGGACGGCGCCAAAGTCAGCTATGCCATCATCGGAGAGAACTGCCACATCGGCGCAAATGCCGTGGTTGGCGGCGCGCCTGAGACGGCAGCAGATCCCGATCAATGGGGTATCGCTGTTCTGGGTCCCCGTACCCGTATCAGCGCAGGCGAGAAGGTAGCACCCAAGACGATGCTGGATAAGCATCACGGAGAGGAGGCAGCACGATGAAAGGAATGCACGGAATTATTTTCTCCTACGAGAAGAAAACGGAGCTGGCAACGCTGACCGAGCAGCGCATCTACGGTTCTGTCCCCTTTGGCGGTGACTATCGCGTGGTGGACTTTATGCTCTCCAATATGGTCAACGCCGGCATCACCGATGT
>JAZTZR010000015.1:0-11869 GCA_045637545.1 Vescimonas sp.
GGACAGGGACAGGATACCCTCGGTGGTGCCGAGGACGGCCTCCACGAACTTATCGCTCATCCAGGGATAGGTGAACACCTCGTTCATGCCGCAGCGGAAGGCCAGATACTCCTTGATGTTGCGTACCAGAGACTTATCCAGCTGATTGATGGCGGCGGTGAAGGTGGTGGTGATGGGGGTTTGCTCGAAGTTCTCGTAGCCGTGCATACGGGCCACTTCCTCCATGATGTCGTCCTTCATGGACACATCGCCGGTGGAGCGCCAGGTGGGGGAGAGCACATGCATATTGTCGCCGTCGAAGGTGACGGTGAAGCCCAGTGCGCCCAGCTTGGCAGCGATGACATCGTTGGGGATCACCTTACCGAGGCGGCCGCTCAGCCAGTTGAGGGAGATGTCGATCTCGGTACCCTTATGCTCCGTGGGGTAGATGTCGCAGTAACCGCTGACGGTCATCTCGGGATAGATCTCGGAGAACAGTGCCATGGACATGCTGACGGACTGCTCCACACGGGCGGGGTCGAGGGCCTTCTCATAGCGGGCGGCGGCGTCGGTACGGTTTTCGTAGCGCAGCGCCGTCTTGCGGATGCCGGGGCCGGCGAAGTTGGCGGTCTCGAGGATGACGCGGTGGGTGGTGGGCAGGATGGAATCCTTGGCGCCGCCCATAACACCGGCAAGACCCACGGCCTCCGTGGTGTCGGCAATCACCAGATCCTCAGCGGTGAGGGTCAGATCCTTGCCGTTGAGAAGGGAGAGCTTCTCACCCTCGGTGGCGCGGCGGACGATGATGTGATCCACAATCTGATCGGCATCGTAGGCGTGGGAGGGCTGGCCGGTGGCCAGCATCACATAGTTGGTGATATCCACCAGCGCATTGATCGGACGCATACCCACGCGCCAGATGCGGCTGCGCATCTGATAGGGAGAGGGTTTGACAGAGAGGTTCTCCATCGTGATGCCGGTGAAGCGGGGGCAGCGCTGGGTGTCCAGCACCTCCACGGTGAGGGGGGCAGTACCCTCAGGGGCGGTGTAAGGCTCGATGGTCTTGAGGGGCAGGTTGTACAGTGCGGCGATCTCGCGGGCCAGACCGTAGTGACCCCACAGGTCGGGGCGGTTGGTCATGGACTTGTTATCGATCTCCAGAATGATGTCGTGGAGGTCGAGGGCATCGGCGACGGGGGTACCGGCCACAGCGGCGAAGTCGTTCAGCTCCATGATCTCGGCTTCCTCGGCAGCGGGGAACAGGTCGCCCAGACCCACCTCGGAGGAGGCACAGATCATGCCGTAGCTCTCCACGCCGCGGAGCTTGGCTTTCTTGATCTCCACGGGATCGCCCTGGCCGTGCCAGCGGACGATGGCGCCGGGGAGTGCCACCAGTACATGCAGACCTTCGCGGACATTGATGCCGCCGCAGACGATCTCCTTGATCTCGCCGCCGCCAATGTCGGTCTTGCAGATCTTCAGGGCGTCGGCGTTGGGATGGGGCAGGACTTCGGTGATGACACCCACCACCATATTGTCGAAGCGCTTGCTGAGGTCCTCGGTACCCTCCACCTCCACGGTGGACATGGTCAGGTCATAGCTCAGCTGCATCAGATCCATATCAGCGGGCAGCGCCACATAATCTTTGATCCAGTTCAGAGAAATTTTCATTGTTTCGTCTCCTCCTTTCGATTAATGGAACTGCTTGAGGAAGCGGAGGTCTGCGCCGTGGAACATACGCACATCATCCACGCCGTAGCGCATCATCACCAGACGGTCAAGGCCGATGTTGACATAGAAGCCGGTGTACTCATCGGGGTCGAGACCGGCAGCGCGCAGGACATTGGGGTGAGGCGTACCGCCGGGCATAACCTCGATCCAGCCCACATGCTTGCACACGCTGCAGCCCTTGCCGTTGCAGACCAGGCAGCCCATGTCGATCTCAAAGCCGGGCTCCACGAAGGGGAAGAAGCCCAGGCGCATACGCACCGGAACATCGCGGCCGAACACCTTGGAGAGGATGCTCTTGATCATGGCCTTGCCGGCGGTGAAGGTGACATTTTTGTCCACCAGCAGTGCTTCATACTGGAAGAAGGCGCGCTCGTGGCGGGCATCGGTGGTCTCGTTGCGGTACACATGGCCGGGATAGACGAAGCGGTAAGGTGCCTTGTGGGTCTGGAGATAGCGCACAGAGCCACCGGTCAGATGGGGGCGCAGGCACAGCTTTTCGTTGGCAGCCCCGGTATCGTGGCCTTCCAGCCAGTAGGTATCCATGCTCTCGCGGGCGGGATGCTCGGGAGGGAAGTTCAGCTTATCGAATGCAAAGTACTCGCTGGTGATGTCGTCCTCCTGATACACCTCAAAGCCCATGGAGCGGAAGGCGTCGTTCAGGTCATAGCACATCTGGGTAATGGGATGCAGGGCACCCTCGGGAGGCAGCTCACCGGGGATGGTGCAGTCAAAGTCAGCGCTGATCTGGGATACCTGGAGCTTGAGCTCGGTACGGCGAGCCTCCACGGCATCGGACAGCTGCACCTTCACGGCGTTGACGGCCTTACCCATCTCGGGGCGCTCCTCCACCGGCAGCTTGGGGACTTCTTTCATAAATGCCGTCAGCGTGCCCTGCTTGCCAAGGTATGCGGCCTTGACCTCCTGCAGTTCCTGCTCGCTCTTAACTGCGGCGATGGCCTCCAGGCCCTCACGCAGTACGGCTTCCATCTTCTCTCGCATAGATGATTCCTCCGATTTCTGATATGGTCTGTTGGGATGCAGACAACAAAAAAACGCCTCTCATCCCCAACATTAGGGACGAAAGACGCAAATATACCTTCCGTGGTACCACCCAAATTCGCAGCATCTGCTGCGCACTCGTTTCCCAATAACGGGGGATGACCCGTCCGCGCATTTCCTCGCGGCAGCTCCTGAGCGAACACCGCGCCACTCCTTAGGTCGGCTTGCAGCCGGTGACCGACCCTCTCTGAAAATCGTGTCTGTGCGCGGAACTTCTCAATCATCGCTTTTTAACTGCTACCAGTTATAACACAGTTTCTCCCCTTTTGCAAGAGAAGTTTTACCAAAAAAGCAATATTGACATATATGGTATACTGTAAGAAATAGCAGTAAAAAGGGAGAAAGTTATGGATATCACCGCCTCCTTTGTGAAAAGTGTGCTGCCCTGCCGTGACCCCATGGGTCATAAGGGGACATTTGGTAAAGTCTACGGCCTCTGCGGTGCCGTGGGCTATACCGGTGCGCCTTATCTGGCGGCCGAAGCGGCGGTGCGCAGCGGCAGCGGTCTGGTGTTCTTAGGTGTGCCCGAGTCCATATGGCCCATCGTGGCGGGAAAGTGCGTCAGCGCCATGCCTGCGCCCCTGCCGGAAAAGGACGGCGGCGTGGCATTGGCAGCAGAGTCCGTTATCCGTGAAAAACTCATGGGGATGGATGCCTGTTTGATGGGCTGCGGCCTGGGCCGCGGCCGCGAGACGGAGCGCCTTGTGCGCAGTCTTATCAATGTGGAACTTCCTCTTGTGCTGGATGCCGACGGCATAAATGCCCTTGAGGGGCATATGCATAGATTACAGCGCCGCCGTGGTCTGCCTACGGTGCTGACGCCCCACGCAGGAGAGTTCGCCCGCGTGGGCGGCGACAACACCCTGCCCCGTGAGGAGGCGGCGAAGAAATTTGCCGCGGAGCATGGCTGCGTGCTGGTGCTGAAGGGCCCCCGTACGGTGGTGGCCGCCCCCGACGGACGGATCATGGTGAACACCACCGGCAACGACGGCCTTGCCAAGGGCGGCAGCGGCGACATCCTCTCGGGTATGGTGCTGAGCCTCTTAGGACAGGGGATGGACGCCTTCGACGCCGCCTGTGCCGCCGTGTTTGTCCACGGACTTGCGGGCGACATGGCCGCCCGGGAAAAGGGCAGACGCAGCATGACCCCACAGGATGTGCTGGCGATGCTGCCCTACGCCTATAAAGAGATCGAGGGATAGAGGAAAGCCTTCCGAATTTGACGGTTCGGAGGGAAGAAAATGAAAAAACGGATACTGTTGCCCCTGTTATGTGCTGCACTTCTGCTGAGCGGCTGCGGGGAAAAGACCTCAAATGGTGCCGAGATCCAGCGGCAGTACGGCCTCATCGCCACGGCACAGATGGAGGCGGAGGTCACCTTCCACAACAGGGGCGAGGAGCGGTGCTTCACGCTGCTGTGCGACTATACCCCCGAGAAGTCCACCGTGACGGTAACGGCGCCGGAGACCGTGGCGGGTATTACCGCAACGGTGACGGGGGAGGAGATGACGCTCCAATACGACGGCGAGAGCTTTTCCGTGGGAGATGTGGGGGCGGTGAACCCTGTTGCGGCCCTGCCCCAGCTGCTCCGCGCACTGGCCGAGGGCTATCTGCTGGAAGAGGGGCGGGAGTCCATCGAGTACATACCCTGCTACCGCCTGGTGCTGGACACCGATTTCGGCGCCGCGGCGGCGGTGTGCACCGTGTGGATCGACCAGGAGACGCTGCTGCCCCGCTATGCCGAGTTCGCCGTGGACGGCGAGACGGTTCTGGATGTAAATATGCTTTCCTTCTCCTGCACGCTGCAGGAGGAAACGACGGAGGAATAACGAATGGAATCTACACTGAGGAGAACATGGGCGGAGATTGATCTGGACGCCCTGCGCCACAACTATAAAACGCTCCGCGCCCACATTGGTGCCGGGGTAAAGTTCTTAGGCGTGGTCAAGGCCGACGCCTACGGTCACGGCGCGGTGGAGGTGGGATCTGTGCTGCAATCCGAGGGTTGCGACTATCTGGCGGTATCCAGCCTCGACGAGGCCATGGAGCTGCGCCACGGCGGTATCACCATGCCCATCCTCATCTTGGGTCACACCCCCGCCGAGCAGGTGGAGAAGCTGATCGAACTGGGTATCACGCAGGCCGTCACCTGCAAGGCCAAGGCCGACGAATACAGCGCCGAGGCCGTCCGCTGCGGCGGTACGCTGAAGATCCATATCAAGGTGGACACGGGCATGTCCCGTCTGGGCTACCTCTGCGACGGCGTCCATTTCGATACGGGCGTGGCGGGCATCTGCGAGGCCTGTACCTTGCCGAATCTGGAGGCCGAGGGTATCTTCACCCACTTTGCCGTGGCCGACGAGGAGACGGAGGAGAGCGTGGCCTATACAAAGGGACAGCTGTCCCTGTTCCGCCGCGTCATCGAGGCGGTGGAGTCCCGTCTGGGCAAAGTCTTCGCCATTCATCACTGCGCCAACTCCGGCGCGGTGGCGCTCCATCAGGAAAGCTATATGGATATGGTGCGCCCCGGTATTCTCCTCTACGGTTGCACTGAGCAGGCGCAGAAACTGGGTCTTGTCCCCGTCATGACCCTCAAGACCACCGTCAGTACCATCAAGACCTACGCAGAGGGCACCGACATCAGCTACGGCCGGTGCTACACCACCGCAAAAACCACCCGTATGGGCGTGCTGCCCTACGGCTATGCCGACGGCTTTATGCGTGCCCTGTCCGATAAATGCACTCTGATGACCGATGCGGGTCCTGCCCCTCAGCGGGGACGGATCTGCATGGATATGTCCATGGTGGATCTTACCGACCTGCCTGCGGTACAGGTGGGCGACGAGGTGGAGATCTTCGGTCGCCGCGCCTCGGTGAACGATCTGGCCGCCGCGGCGGGTACCATCCCCTATGAGCTGGTCTGCGCCGTCAGCCGCCGTGTACCCCGCGTGTATATGGAAAACGGCAGCGTCATCAAGCGGGAACTGCTGTTGAGAATGTAAGGAAAGAAATAAGGGTGTGCTGCAAATTGCGGCACACCCCTTTTTTATACCAGCCGCGGCTGGGATAGCCCGAAACTGACGGCGATGGCGGCATCTACCCGCTGCATCACATCGCTGTCCACCTGTCCCATACGCTGCCGCAGACGCTGCTTATCCAGTGTGCGCACCTGCTCGAGGAGGATCACGGATTCCTTGGGCAAACCGTAGCGCATGGCCTGCAACTCAATATGTGTGGGCAGCTTTGCCTTGCCCATCTGCGAGGTGATGGCCGCTGCGATGACGGTGGGGCTGTGGCGGTTTCCTGTATCGTTCTGCACAATGAGAACAGGCCGCACGCCACCTTGTTCGCTGCCGATCACGGGACTTAAGTCGGCGTAGTAGATCTCGCCGCGTTTGACAGTTGTATCCACTTTCGTTCACGCTCCGCCTCATTGGAAAGTACCCTTTGGGAATCAGGTCACTTTCATTGTCCCCAGCAGCGCTGCAGTTTATACGCCGCTGTACCGCTGCTGCAATTCATCCTATGCCGATGGGACAAGAGGTGTGCGAAAATCTGCGAAAAATTGCAAAAAAGACTACCATATCTTGTGGCGTTGTGGTATACTGTAAGAAATATGCGGTGTATGCCGCAGTATACGGGAGGAAGAGAGAGATGAAGTGTCCCTTTTGCGGTTATAAAGAGAGCAAAGTGGTGGACTCCCGCCCCGCCGACGAGGGCAGCAGCATCCGCCGCCGCCGCGAGTGTCTGCAGTGCGAGAAGCGCTTTACCACCTACGAGACGGTAGAGAGCCTGCCCATGGTGGTCATCAAGAAGGACGGCAGCCGCCAGACCTTCGACCGCACCAAGATCCTGCGGGGTATCGAGCGTTCCTGCGAGAAGCGTCCCGTCCCTGTTGCCGACATGGAGCGCATGGCCGCGGAGATCGAGCAGGAGCTGCAGAACTCCCTCGATCGCGAGATCAGCACCGACATCATCGGTGAGAAGGTCATGGAAAAGCTCAAGGAAGTGGACGAGGTGGCCTATGTCCGTTTCGCCTCCGTCTATCGCCAGTTCAAGGATATCGACACCTTCATGTCCGAGCTGAGCAAGCTCCTGAACGAGAAATAATTACAAAATGTTTTTAAGACGCAGCTCCTCTGTCTCCGCCAAATGGCGGTACTGACAGCGGAGCTGTTCTCCTGCGCTCAGGAGTGCGTCGCCGTCCTGCAGTGCGGCAAACAGGCGGCACTGCTCCAACAGGAGCAGCGCTTGCTCCACATCCTCGTGGTGGTTGACGATGTGGAGATAGGGCTCTGCCTTATCCCACGAGCGGTGGAGGGCCTCCAGCTGGATCCGCGCCGCCTCCCACTGCCCCTCTGCGGCGGCATCCTCTGCGCCGTTTAACTGCCGCTCCCATGCCTCGCACCGCGCCGAGATGCAGGCGCTGTTGCCCAGCCCTGCCAGCAGCACCAGTGCCAGCACGGCTGCTGAAATGACGGTGGCCTTCATTCCTTGCCCTCCTTTTTCGTCAGCTCCACCTGTCCCATGCTGTCCACCGTCAGCAAAAAGACCTGTCTGTGGTGGGCAAGGCCGTGGCGCTGCAGTTGATGGTGCAGCCATTTCTCATCCAGTGCCAGCTTTGCCATGTTCTTCTCCAGCAGATGCCCGTCACTGACGATGACCACGGGGAGATGCACATCGTCCTTCACGGGTAAGGCCATCTGCTTGGGGGTGACGGGCTGCTGATCGGCGCGGAGCATTACGCTCAGCTGCCCGCCCGTTTCCAGCACGGCGTATTTCACCTGAGAAGGGGAGAGGACGCCCTGCAATCGCAGCTCCTCCAGCAGCTCGTCTACCGTCAGGCGGTTTCGTGCCATCTCCCGCTGCTGGATGACGCCCTCGCGGATGACGATGGTGGGAGAGCCGCAGACGAGATCGCGGAAGCGGATATAGCGGATGCAAAGGGCGCTGATGAGGGTGCTGAGGCCTAACAGCGTGATAATGGGCACTGCGCCGTGGAGCAGCGGGATGCCGAAGTCCTGCATGGGTACCGCCGCCAGATCGCTCAGCAGCATCATCAGCACCAGCTCCGTGGGCTCCATCTGTCCCAGCTGCCGCTTGCCGGTGAGACGGAGACCCACCATCAGCAGCAAATACAGGGCCACGGTACGGAAAAATGCCGTGATCATGGAATGCACCTCCTTACATATCTCTTTCAGTATGAACAAAATACGAGGAAATTATTGCCCGAAGTTCCCTTTTGGGCTTTCTTTTTTTGTGGCTTTGGAGTATACTGTTACCGAATATGTCAGTTTTCCCCATTGAAGGAGAAGAGAGATGAAACAGGAACTGCTGCAGCAGCTGCATAGCGTGAAAACACTGTCTATCGTGGGCATGTGCAAAAACGCGGGCAAGACTACCATGCTCAACTGGATGCTGGCCAATACCAACGGCCAGACGCTGGGCCTGACCTCCATCGGCCGCGATGGCGAGTCCACCGATGTGGTGACGGGCACGGAGAAGCCCGGTATCTATGTTCCCGAGGGCACCCTCATCGCCACGGCCAAGGATATGCTGCGTCTGGGCGATGTGACAAAGGAAATCCTGATGACCACGGGCATCCCCACCCCCTTGGGCGAGGTGGTCATCATGCGCGCCCGCAGCGCAGGCCATGTGCAGCTGGCCGGCCCCTCCATCACCACACAGCTGCAGGAGGTGTCCCGCGCCTTCTTCGAACTGGGTGCCCAGCAGTCCATCATCGACGGCGCACTGGGCCGCAAGTCCCTGGGTGCCCGCACGGTGGCCGAGGGCGTGGTGCTGTGCACCGGCGCCAGCTACCACATGAGCATGGAGAAAGTGGTGGCCGACACCGCCTATATCTACCGCCTGATGAACATCCCCAAGGCCGAGACGGTGCCTGTGGCAGACGAGTCGCTGGAGGCGGACTTCAAGCGAAACGGCGAGGCCTTCGTGGGCGGTGCCCTCACCGACACCATGGTGCTGCCCCTTCTCAAGAGCGGCGTGCTGCGCCGCGGCCGCATCGTGGTGAAAGACCCCAGCAAAATCTTGCTGACCCCCGATACACTGGATAAACTGGAAGTGCGTGAGGTCAAACTCCAGACGGAGCAGGCCGCCCGCACCCTCTGTGTCACCGTCAACCCCTTCTCCGCCTATGGGTGGCACTTTGATAAGGATGCCTTTATGGCCAGGATGAAGGACGCCATCGATGCGCCCGTGATCAATGTCAGGGAGGAAATGGAATGATCAGCGTTACATTTGATGATAAGGTCAAAATCGGCCTGCAATATATTCTCGAAACCCTTCACGGCTGCTCGCCCTTCGGTATTGAGCGCATCCGCCGATTGAAGTTCTACTCCCCCGACGAGCGTGAGGCACTGGAGGAGGAATTGTACAATGTGGAGGGCCTCTACCGCCACGCCACGGAGCTGAAGTCCGCCATGGACAAGACCGTCATTCTGCTGTGCCAGATGAAGGATATCCGCAACTCCTTCCGCCGCTGCGCCGCAGGGGAGACGCCCGACCATGTGGAACTGTTTGAGATGAAGGGCTTTTTGCGCCGTCTCGAGAGCCTCATTCCCCTTTACGAGGAGATGAACGGGAAGGTGGCCTTCCGCGGCCTTACCTTCCACGCGCCCCGTGAGGCGCTGGCCGTCCTCGACCCCGACGGAACCGGCTCCCGCGGCTTCTATATCCCCGACAGTGCCACGCCCCGCCTCAAGGAGGTGCGCGCTGCCAAGAAGAAGCTGGAAGAGCAGCTCTTCCACGCCAAGACCGACGCGGAGAAGGATGAACTGCGCATTGAGCGTACCCGCATTTGCGCCGAGGAGGAGAGCGAGGAGATGAAGGTGCGCCGCGCCATGGGCGCTGCGCTGGCTCCCATGGTGGATGATCTCCTTGCCGATGCCGAGTCGGTGGGCCGTCTGGACTTCATGATCCAGAAGGCGCTGCTGGCCGTCCGCTACGGCGGCGTAAGCCCCCAGATCACCGACGGGGCACTGGAACTGGTGGATATGGTGAACCCCGAGATCGTGGATCTGCTCAGCCAGCAGGGGAGAAGCTTCGTCCCTGTGTCCATCTCCCTCGACCGCGGCGCCACGGTCATCACCGGCGCCAATATGGGCGGAAAATCCGTGGCCATGAAGACGGTGGCGCTGAATGCACTGCTGTTCCAGGCCGGTTTCCTGGTCTGCGCCCGGGAGGCGAAGATGCCCCTGTTCCACAGCGTGAAGATGCTCTTCGATGATCTCCAGTCCATCCAGTCGGGCCTCTCGGGCTTCGGCTCCGAGATCGTCCATTTCCAGAAGGCATTGGCCGAGGTGGAGAAGGGCTACTCTCTGTTCCTGCTGGACGAGTTTGCCCGCGGCACCAACCCCGACGAGGGCGCGGTGATCGTGCAGGCCGTTACCAAATATCTGGGCGAGGTCAACGCCATCTCGCTGCTGACCACCCACTATGACAAGGTGGCCGAGCACGCCGCGGCACACTATCAGATCATCGGTCTGCGTGACATCGATCCCGAGGCCATCCGCCGCGAACTTCTGGGCACCACCGAGGACGGCGTCCATGTGATCGCACGGCACATGAACTACGGTCTCTACCGGGTGGTGGGCAAGTCCGACTGCCCCCGCGATGCCCTGAATATCTGCCGTATGCTGTCTCTGAAAGAGGAGATCCTGGCGAAGATCGAGGAGCAGTATTAAGGGCTGAAAAAGACCTTTGTACCCACATAAAAGACACCGAAAAATCACCCCGTGAAAGCGGGGTGATTTTTTGTGCAAAAGGGTTAAAAAATGTGTTATTTTTCTAACAATTCACACTTGACAAGCTCTTGAAATTTTTTGTATAATTGACGCTGTAAGGATTCCGAGAATCCGACAATAGAGGTGCGTAGACAGGGTACCTGACGGTATTGGAACGGGGGTTTCCACAAAAAACCGACGGGGAAGGGGTCTTACGCCGAAGGGGGTACTGCGTCCCGCGCCGTATCCTCTGGCATCGCTGCGCAAACGGCGGTGCTGTCATGCCGTGTTGGTGTGGAGCGCTATTGGTCATACACTGACCGACGGCGCTCTTTTTGTTTCTTTAGAGTACCGGAAAACGGAGAGATCGGAAGAAATCACAACAAAAAATTATTTTTTGAATGGAGGACACAACTATGGAAAAGATCACTTCTCTGCTGCGTCTGCGCATGAGCGCCAAGGATGCTCACTACGGCGGCAACCTGGTGGACGGCGCCCACATGGTGCACCTGTTCGGTGATGTGGCAACCGAGCTGCTCATCGCCTGCGACGGTGACGAGGGCCTGTTCTGCGCTTACGACAACATCGAGTTCCTGGCTCCTGTCTATGCCGGCGATTATATCGAGGCTTACGGCGAGATCGAGAAGATCGGCAACACCTCCCGCGTGATGAAGTTCGAGGCCCGCAAGGTCATCGTCTCCCGCCCCGACATCTCCGCTTCCGCCGCCGATGTGCTGGCCGAGCCCATCGTGGTCTGCCGCGCTCACGGCACCTGCGTCACCCCCAAGGATTGCCAGCGCAACAACAAGTAAGAGAGGGAGAAGAGAATGGATAAGCTGATTATTACCGCTGCTATCTGCGGCGCTGAGGTTACCAAGGCTCACAATCCCGCCGTTCCCTACACCAAGGAGGAGATGGTCCGCGAGGCCAAGTCCGCCTACGATGCCGGCGCTGCCGTCATCCATGTCCATGTCCGCCGCGACGACGGTACCCCCACTCAGGACCGCGAGCGTTTCGCTGAGATCCTGCCCGCCATTCAGGAGGCCTGCCCCGATGCCATCCTGATCCCCTCCACCGGCGGCGCCACCGGCATGACCCCCGAGGAGCGTCTGCAGCCCACCGAGCTGATGCCCGAGATGGCCACTCTGGACTGCGGTACCTGCAACTTCGGCGACGACATCTTCGTCAACGATATGCCCACCATGCGTGCCTTCGGCAAGCGCATGATCGAGAACAACATCAAGCCCGAGTATGAGTGCTTCGAGATCGGCCACCTGGATACCGCCCTGACCATGGCTGCCAAGGGCCAGATCAAGTCGGATCGTAGCCATGTCGTTCTGTGGGCCAAGGAGTTGCAT
>JAZTZR010000016.1:0-16270 GCA_045637545.1 Vescimonas sp.
CATGGCTACGATCCGACTTCGGATGCGTGGTAACGAACCTGCGGCAGAAAAACGGCATGTTCACCGTCACTACCGAGAACGACATCTTCACCGCCGACAAGGTCATCTTGGCAGCCGGCGGCGCGGCGGGCAGTAAGGTAGGCGGCGTTATGGACGGCTATCAGCTGGGCAAGGCCATGGGCCATCACCGCACGGCGCTGTACCCCTCCCTCGTGCAGCTGAAAACCGACCCCACCTATCCCCGCGCCCTCAAGGGCGTGAAGGCGGAGGCCGCTATCACCATTCGCCGCCGCGGTGCGGTGCTGGCACAGGGCAAGGGCGAGGTGCTGTTCACCGAGTACGGTGTCAGCGGCCCTGCCATTTTCGACCTCTCCCGCGCTGCTGCTACAGGCGGCGAAGGCTTGGAGGTGGAGCTGGACTTCCTTCCCCAGTGGTCGGAGGAAGAGACATTCGCATGGGTCACGGCGCGGCAGGCCCAGCGTGGCAGCCAAGAGGCGGGTACGCTGCTGTGCGGCACACTCCACAGCCGCTTGGGACAGATGCTGTGCAAGGCGGCGGGCTACACCGCACAGCCCTGCAGCACGCTGGATGATGCTGCATTGCGCCGCATTGCAATGCAGCTGCGGCACTTCACCCTCCCCATTACCGGCGTGTGCGGCTTTGATCAGGCACAAGTCACGGCGGGCGGTCTCCGCACCGATGAATTTGACCCCACCACCATGGAGAGCAAGCTGGTCAGCGGCTTCTACGCCTGCGGCGAGGTGCTGGACATTGATGGCGACTGCGGCGGGTATAACCTCCAGTGGGCGTGGAGCAGCGGCCACTTGGCGGGACTGCTGAAATAAACAAAAAAATCTCACCCTTTCGGGTGAGATTTTTTATTCATCGATTTCGATTACTCAGCGTCCTCGACCTCGTCCTCGTCGGCCTCAACAGCGGGGGCCAGCAGAGCGCGGATGGACAGGGAGATCTTCTGCTTCTCCTCATCGATAGCGGTGATCTTAGCGTCGACCATCTGGTTCTCGCTCAGAACATCACCGGGCTTCTCGATGCGGCGATCAGCGATCTGGGAGATGTGGATCAGACCATCCACACCGGGAACGACCTCAGCGAAAGCGCCGAAGGTCATCAGCTTCACGATACGGACGTTGGCAACGTCGCCCACCTTGTAGGTGCTCATGAAGGTATCCCAGGGATTGCTGGTGTGATCCTTGACACCCAGGGAGATCTTGCGCTTCTCGGCGTCGAAGGAGATGACATAGACCTCCAGGGTATCGCCAACAGCAACGACCTCAGCGGGGTTCTTGATACGGCTCCAGCTCAGCTCGGAGATATGTACCATGCCGTCCACACCACCGATGTCAACAAAGACACCGTAGGAAGTCATGGACTTGACGGTACCGGTGTAACGCTTGCCCTCTTCGATGCTGTTCCAGATCTCAGCCTGAGCAGCGGCACGGGCCTCGTAGGACACGGCACGGATGGAACCGACCACGCGGCGGCGGGCACGGTTGACCTCGGTGACGCGCAGGGAGACGGTCTGACCGATCATCTCGCTGAGCTCAGCACCGCGGGGCTGACCGCTCTGGGAAGCGGGAACGAACACGCGAACGCCCTTGACATTGACGACGATGCCGCCCTTGTTCTCCTCAGTGACCTTACCCTCCAGGGTAACCTTATTCTCGCAAGCCTCAGCGATGTCGTCCCAGATCTTGACGGCATCCAGACGCTTCTTGGACAGCTTAGCATAACCATCCACATCGTTGACGCGGATGACGAACAGCTCGATCTCGTCACCGACCTTGACCACATCCTCGGGCTTGACGGTGGGATCGGCAGACAGCTCTTCCAGGTCGATATAGCCGGCCTGCTTGGTGCCCAGATCCACCTGGATCTCGGTGGGACCGATTGCCGTGACAATACCGGTTACCTTATCTCCTGTATTTAAAGTCTTAAAAGATTTTTCCAGCAGTTCTTCGAAGCTCTCTTCCATAGCTTCCATGGTCTTGATTTCTTCGCTCATCGTTTTGTTTACCTCCTTAATGATGCTCGCCGGTGTAGAGGCTCCCGCTGTGAGTCCCGCCACGGAACATCCTTTAAGAAAGCTTGGCTCAAGTTCCTCAACTCCCTCGATCTGATAGACCTTGGGGCATCTCTCGCTGCAAATCTCTGTCAAATGTTGTGTGTTGGCACTCTTACGGTCTCCCACTACCACCATCACGTCAACCATGGCGGCAATGTCTGCCGCTTCCGACTGGCGTTTTTGCGTAGCATTACATATTGTATCAAATATTTCTGCGTTTGTACACTCTTTTTTTAAAAAATTTATAGAACTTTCCCACAGGGCACGGACACAGGTGGTCTGCACCGCCACGGTAAGGGGCAAATGGCGGCGGGAGGGATCCTCGGAAAGCCACGCTTCTACCTCGTCTTTGTTCTCTAAAATTACGGAATCAGGGGAAAAAGAGGCAACTCCCACCACTTCCGGATGATGCTTTTCACCAATGATGACAGGGACTCTTCCCTGCTCATGGGCACGCTCTACCAGCTTCTGGATCCGCAATACATTGGGGCAGGTGGCATTGAGCACCTTCGCATCGATGGTCTCGAGGTAGTCGAAGGTCTCCTTCTTCTCACCGTGTGAGCGGATGATGACCGTCTCACCGGGACGCACATCCTCTTTTCTGTCCACCTGACGGACACCGAGGGAAGCCAATTCCTCCACCACATGGGTGTTGTGGATGATATAGCCCAGCATGACGCAGCCTCGCTGCTCCCTGGCGGCACTGCGAGCCAGCTCCACGGCGCGCTCCACGCCGTAGCAGAACCCGGCGCTCTTTGCCTGAAGTACCTTCATACCGTCTCCCCCATAGCGTAGACGCGGTCCATCACTTCATTGATATTGCGCTGATATTCCTCTGCCGTACCCTTGCGGCCCGTATAGACAGGTGCGTAGGGTGCACCGATGACGACACGCGTCTTGCGGAACAATCGGTCGTTGGTGCTGAGGTACACCGGCACCATCTCCACGCCGGAACGGATGGCGATCATGGCGGCGCCGGACTTGGGTTCGATGCGCCGACCGTCCTTGATGCGGGTCCCCTCCGGGAAGATCATCAGGCTGCAGCCGTCACGCAAGGCGCTGATGGAATTCTTCACCGCACCGATGTCATTGTGGCCACGATCCACAGGGAATGCTCCCAGCTTGCGGATCAGCCAGTTCAGGCCGGGGATAGAGAACAACTGCTTCTTAGCCATGATGCGGATGGGATAGGTACGCGGCAGAGCAAAGGCCAGCACAACGGGGTCCACCGCATTGGTGTGGTTGACGCACAGCACCACAGGCTTGTCCGCGCGCAAGTGCTCCACACCCTCTACCGAGAAGGGAAAGAGCACCTTGATGATGGGCTTGAGGATAAAGTGCAGGTTGATGTAGAAGGTATTCTTCACGCCTCCACCTTCTTTCGGATGATGGCGATGAGAGCATCCAGACTCTCCTCGAAATTGAGATCACCCGTATCCAGCAGCACCGCATCCTCCGCCTGACGCAGAGGCGCTGCGGCGCGGTGGGAGTCATTATAGTCGCGCTGCTCCATCTCGTGGAGCACATCCTCGTAAGCGCGGGGTGTTCCACGCTGTTCCAGTTCCACAAAGCGGCGGCGGGCACGCTCCTCCAAGGGAGCAGTAAGGAACACCTTCACCTCCGCGTCGGGCAGCACCACCGTACCGATATCGCGTCCATCCATAATGACAGAGGCCTCGCGGGCAAACTGACGCTGCATCTCCAGCAGATGGGTACGCACCTCGGGGATAGCGGAGACATCGGAGGCGTAGCGGGAGATCTCATTCTGACGGATCTCGGTGGTCACATCGCGGCCGTTGAGGAACATATGCTGTAAACCGTCCTCGGCATAGCGCATCTCCACATGGATTTCCGGCAAGAGCGCAATCACAGCCTCATTGTCACGGGGATCAACGCCCTTTTCCTTCACATAGCAACCAATGGTACGGTAGATGGCACCGGTATCCACATAGAGGATGTCCAGCTTGGCTGCCACAGCCTTGGCAAGGGTGCTCTTACCTGCACCGCTGGGGCCGTCCACCGCTACGGCGAAACGCTTGTTGTTCATGGCCATATCACCACTCCTCCTTCTCTGCGGCGGCAAGACCTGCCAAACGGCCGGTTGCCCACGCGATCTGTAAGTTAAATCCACCTGTATAGGCGTCCACATCCAGCACTTCACCTGCAAAGTACAGACCCGATACCAGCTTCGACTCCATCGTATTGGGGCTGACCTCACCCACCTTCACGCCGCCGGCGGTGACGATGGCCTCCGACACAGGGCGCACGCCCGTAATGGAAATAGTGAAATCCTTCAACAGCTGTACAAGGGCGCGGCGCTGCTCTTTGGTGATGGAATGACTCTTCAGCCCCTTGGGCCAGTCCAGGCGGCGCATCACCACGGCCACCATACTGTGGGGTACCAGACCGCCCAGCAGCTTCTCACCGTCGCGGTTGGGGTTTTCACTGATGTCGCGGAGAATGCGGCCATCCAGCTTTTGTTCATCCAAGGCGGGCTTTAAGTCGAGACCGAGGCGGTAGCCACCCTTATCCCAATCCCGAAGGTGGGCGCTGGCGGAGAGCACCAGCGGGCCGGAGATGCCAAAATGGGTAAACAGCATCTCGCCCAGCTCGTGAAACACCACCTTTTTCTTGGCGTTGGTCACCGTCAGGGTCACATTCTTCAAAGCCAGCCCCTGCATCTCGCGGCAGCAGCTGTCATCACTGACCAGAGGCACCAAAGAGCCCTTGGGCTCGACGACGGTGTGGCCCAGCGCCGCAGCAAGGCGGTATCCGTCTCCCGTGGAGCCGGTACCGGGATAGGAACAGCCACCGGTGGCAATGATGGCCCGCTCAGCCTTGTATGTATCCTTCTCGCCACGCACGGCCGTCACGACACCATCGGTAACCTCGATGTCCACAGCGCGGTCACGCACCCATCGAACCCCCGTCTCCTTCACGCGACGCTTGAGGGCGTCGGTGATGGTGAAGGCACTGTCGGACTGGGGAAATACGCGGTTGCCCCGCTCCACTTTCAGCGCCGCACCCGCCTTTTCAAAAAAGGCCATGGTGTCGCGGGAAGAGAAACGGCTGAGGGCGCTGTAGAGAAAGCGGCCGTTACGGGGGATATTGGCCATGAGACCGTCCAGGTCCGTATCGTTGGTGACATTGCACCGTCCCTTGCCCGTAATATTGATTTTTTTGCCAAGGCGCTCGTTTGGCTCCAACAGTACCACATTTGCGCCGTTTTCTGCGGCGGTAATAGCGGCCATCAGGCCAGCGGCGCCACCGCCGATCACAACAATATTATTCATCTTCCGACTTTCCAAAAATATCGTATTTCGACCACACCTGCTCCAGACTGGAGAAGGTGTCGGACACTTCCTTACCTTTTCTGCGGCCAACTGCCAGCACCAGCGCGTTCAAAAGGCTCAAGGGTGCGGCCAGCGAGTCCACATAGGCCAGCGCCTCGCTGCGCACAAACAACGATTCGGTGGCATATGGAACCAACGGCGACATACGGTTGTCGGTAATGGCGATGACCGCCGCGCCGCGCTCATAGGCCATGTCCACCGCATGGATAACCATATTGGAATAGCGGGGAAAACTGATGGCCAGAATCACATCCTTCGGGCCGATATGCACCATCTGCTCATAGATCTCACCTGCGGCCGTATTCTGTACCAGCGTCACATTGTTCATCAACAGGTGCAGGTAGAAGTTGAGATAGCCCGCCAGAAAGGCACTGGAACGGACACCGAGGATGTAGACATGTTCCGCCTGCAGGATCTGCTCCACCACATTGGAAAATGCGGCGCGATCCACCTGCTCAATGGTGGTGCTGATACTGTCCATATCCCGATGCATGACGCTGCTTAACAGGTCCTGCTCCTCCATGTCGATCTCCGAGGCGCTGATGCGCTGCACGGAGGTTAGGCGGCCGCGGATCAGCTCCTGCAGCGCCTTCTGCATGGCGGGGTAACCGCTGTAGCCCAGCTCGGCGGCAAAGCGCACCACAGTGGATTCGCTCACCTGCGCCGTCTTGCCCAGCTTGGAGGCTGTCATAAAGGCAGCCTTGTCGTAGTTGTTCAAAATATAGTCGGCAATACGCTTCTGTCCTTTGGAGAACCCATCCATACATGTACGGATGGTATGCAGCACACTACTCATATTGCGCTCCTTTCAGCGTATCGATTTCTTCCTTCGTTATATACCGCCACTTGCCCACAGGCAGGTCGCCCAGCGTAAGAGTTTCCTCCGCCACACGGCGCAGGCGCTTGACCTGCAGCCCCACTTGGGCACACATACGGCGGATCTGGCGGTTTTTACCCTGATGGATCACCACACGCAGCAGTGCTTGTCCACCACAGCGATCCAGCTGCGTTACCTGTGCGGGGATGATCTCCTCCCCATCCAGATCGGTCACGGAGGCAAGACGCTGCGCTGCAGCCTCCAGTTCACCCGTCACCGTCACCTCATAGACCTTGTCCACCTGATGCTTAGGGTGGGTCATGGTCTGCATAAAATCGCCATCATTGGTGAACAGCAGCAGACCCTCGCTGTCCATGTCAAGACGGCCCACGGGGTAGACCCGCACGCCGCAGTCGGCGACCAGATCTGCCGCCGTCTTGCGTCCTTTTTCGTCGCTTAAGGTGGTCACATAGCCGCGGGGCTTGTGGAGCATCAGGTAGACCTTCTCCTCTCCAAAGACCAGCGTTTTTCCGTCCACGGCTACTGTCTGCACGGCAGGATCGGCCTTGTCACCCAGTTTGGCCACTACGCCATCCACCGTGACGCGGCCTGCCAGCAGTAGTTCCTCGGCTTTGCGGCGGGAGCAGAGGCCCGTTTGCGCTATCAACTTTTGCAGACGCTCTGCCATACTCAATCCTCCGGGGCGAAGCCCAGTTCATACAGTTTCTCGTGATCCGTCCAGTCGTCGGCGGCCTTCAGCGTCACCGCCACAAGGCGGCGTCCCTCACGCTCTGCGCAACTGACCAGTGTGCGGCCCGCTGCCTTGGTGTAGCCCGTTTTCATGCCGATGCATCCGTCCACACGCTTGAGCAGCTTGTTGTGGTTGCTCATACTGCGCCCGGCCACCGATGCACCGGTGGTGGAGCACAGGCGTACAAAGGCAGGGTCATCGGCGGCATAGGCTGCCAGACGGGCCATGTCCCTCGCCGTAGAGCGGTGTCCCTCGGCATCGAGGCCGTTGGGGTTACAGAATGAGGAGTTCTCCATTCCAATGCGCCGGGCAAGGGCGTTCATCTTCTCCACAAAGATCTCTTCCCCGCCGCACACCTCCGTAAGGGCCAGCGCCGCATCGTTGCCGCTGCAGAGCATCAGTCCGTAGAGCAGTTCCTGCACTGTGACGCGCTCCCCCACTTTCAGATACATGGACGAGCCTTCCACCATGTGCTCCTGTGCCACGGTGATGACATCACAGGGAGAGGCCTCCTCCAATACCACCAGCGCCGTCAGGATCTTGGTGGTGCTGGCGATGCGCATGGGGACATCGGCCTCTTTTTCGTAGAGCACTGCACCGGTATCGGCATCCATCAGAATGGCCGAGCTGGCAGACAGAGTCAGCTTCTCCGTTCCCTCTGCGCAGCACATACACAGCAGCATACACAGCAGCACACAGATCACTCGACGCATACCATCACCTCACAGCTATGGTATGCACCTCCGGTTGTCCTATATTAAGACTTAGAAAACTTCTTTTTCTGCCTTTTCGGCCTTATGGCGCTCGATAAAGTTCTCCACACGGTCCAGCACCTGCGGCACCAGCTCGATGGCGCGATCCACAGTGGTAATAGCGGGAGCCGCCACAGGCATGACACGGGTCACACCGTCGCGCACCACCAGAAAGGCCACCGGCTCCACACGGACGCCGGCCGTGCTGGCGCCGCCGAACTTGGGGGCGGTCTTGCCGTAGTCACCGCCGCCGCAGCCGAAGCCGAAACTCATGCGGGACACAGGAATAAGGGTTACACCGTCGGGGGTGGTAATGGGCTGGCCGATAATGGTGTTGGAATCCACCATCTCGCGGACCTTACCCATAGAGGTCTCCATCAGCTCACTGAGGGAGGATTTCTTGTTGTTATCCATACTCATTGATCCTTTCTGATATCTTACGGTTGCTTGGTTGGGGCTGCACTCTGTACAGTAGCTTTCTGTCGCGCCTTCTGACGGCGACTAAAGGGAATATACCATTTCAGCAGGGGAACCGCGGCGGCAAAGGCGATGGCGAACAGATCACCGATACGCAGACAGGCACCAACCTGTCCCTCCACATTGACGGCGGGGGCGTTAAAATCCGCATCCAGATGGATATAGGGATCGCGGATGTGGATCATCTGCTCCAAACGGGGCATCACCGTCCACACGGCGGCGCTTACCTGCCCGTACAGTTCTGCCACCCGATCAGGCTGGGTACCGCCTACAATGATGCTCACTTGGCAGGGGTTGATGCGGATGCCCTTGCCGATCCGCCGCAGCACACGCTCCAAAGCGTTCCACGCGGCGCGGATAGCCTCACGGATATCCTGTGCGGTAAGGTCAAGCTTGGGCTTCGGTTTCTTCTCCTCTTTTGAGGGAGCTGCCGTCGTCGTTTTCTTCTTTTTCGCAGTCGCTTTCTTCGGAGGCGCGGGGTACACCACAATGGTTTTCGGACCGACGCGGGCCGTTACCGTCAACGATTCGCGCATGGTGGCCGTCACGCCTACGCGCAGCGACAGCACGGTCACAACCAACAGAACCAGCGCGCCCAGTATGCACCATAGAACCGTCATGGCGCTCCCCCCTTCCGATCAACTTACGGTTTGCTTACTCCTCAACAGGGAGCGCCTCGGCACTCAGCTCATCCAGACGCATCTGTCCGTCCTCCTCCAGACCCGTCATCTCAGGCAGATCGTCCAGAGAATTCAGGTGGAAAGCACGCAGGAATGCCTGTGTGGTGCGGTACAGACGCGGTCTTCCCGGCACCTGCAAACGGCCGCACTCCTCGATCAGGTGGCGATCCAGCAGCAGACCCATGGTGTAAGAACTGTCCACGCCGCGGATCTGATCCACATAGGCGCGGGTAGTGGGCTGATAATAGGCGATGATGGTCAGCACCTCCAGGGCAGGTTGGCTCAGCTTGGCGGGGCGGCGCACCTCGAAGGCCTTACGGATCAGCTCGCCGTACTCGGGTGCCGAGCACAACTGGAAGCTGTCCTCCATCTTGATCAGGCGCATACCACGGCGCTCATAGGCGTAATAGTCCATCAACTTCTGCAGCACCAGTTCCACGGTGGCGCGATCCATATTCATAGCAACGCAGATACGATCCACGCTGACCGGCTCGCCGGAGGCAAACAAAATGCCCTCGATGGCAGCCTCTACTTCTCTCATTTCCAGTGTATCCATTATGTCTAACCTCAAACTTCCTCTTTCCAATCCTCACCCATTTCACCCGAGCAGGTGACGGTGCAGTCACCCATGCCGCCGGCCAAGCGGATGATACGGCTGCGGCACAGTTCCAGCACCGCCATAAAGGTGGCCACCACCTCGCTGCGGCTGCGACTGCCGCGGAAGAGCAGCAGAAAACGGGTGATGCCGCCGCTCTTAAGGCGATCGAATATCTCACGGGCCTTCTTCTCCACGGAGTAGGGCTCACGGCGCACGATCTCGTCAAAGGGCTTGAGATCAGGCACAGCCTCCAGCTGTCCACGGCGGTCGCTCATCTCGGCGATGGCGATCAGCAGATCACCCGGCTCGTGGTCGTACTCATAGATCTTGCCCCGTTCCATGGGTTCGGGAGGACGGGTCATAATGTCGCGACCGAACTCGCCCATGGGTGCCAGACGCTCCGCCAGCGTCTTGATGCGGGCGTAGGTCTCGCCCCTCTTGCGCTCCTCCAGCGACTGGATAAGAGCCTCCATCTCGCTCTGTGCCTCTTCATCCTCAAGGCTCAGCAGCATACGGGTCTTAATATACATCAGGTGGGCAGCCATGGTGATGAACTCACTGGCCACCTCCAGATCCATCTGCTTGCGCACCTCCAGATACTCCAGATACTGCTCCAGAATCAGCGCAATAGGGATGTCCTGAATCTCTATTTTGTTTTTGCTCAGCAGGAACAGGATCAGGTCCAGCGGACCCTCGAAGTCCTCCATGACCTCGCCGCCCTTGCCCTGCACTACCTTTTCCAGTTTAAAAATCGGATTATCCAAAACAATACCTCAACTTACAGGCCGACAATACGGCAAAATAGTGTGAAAATTCCGGTGATGGCGCGGCCCATCACGCCGCCCAGCGCCCCAAAGACCACCAGCAGCATGATGACCAGCATTCCGAAGCGCTCGTAGCGCATGAGCAGGTTATACTGCTTATCCGGCAGCAGTGCCGCCACGATCTTCGATCCGTCCAGCGGCGGGATGGGGATGAGATTGAACACTCCCAAGCCAAGAGAGAGCACAGCAGTGTCCAGCAGAAACTCGATCCACGCCATGGATGCGTTACCGTCGATCATTACGCGAACGCCCAGCAGCAGCCATAGTGCCAGCAGCAGGTTGGACAAGGGGCCGGCAAGGGCTGTGATGGCCATGCCCAGCTTGGGGCGCTTGAAATAATGGGGATTCACCGGCACGGGCTTGGCCCAGCCTACACCCGTCAGCACCATGGCGGCAAGGCCGACCCAGTCGATGTGACGCAGGGGGTTGAGGGACAGGCGGTGATTCCGCTTAGCGGTGGGGTCACCCAAAAAGAAGGCCGCCACACCGTGACAGGTTTCATGGAGAATGAGGCAGAGCAGCACCGAGGCCACGCGCAAAATGGTGTCCTTCATGGAGCCGATATCCAGCGCATTCCATAGATTTTGCAGATAATTCAACAGGGGTTCCTCCGTAACAGCGCATACTGCACCAACATAATTATTCACAGTACAGTATACCAAAACAGCGGCGCAAATACAAGGAAAATTCTTTGTAACCAAATTGTTTCCGTTCTTTTGCCAAAACGCAATTCTTTCGTAAGGAAGTGTACCATTTTTAGGTATATGATACCCACAGTAAAGGCCACAAACTGTCAGTTTATGAAAGGAGAACCGCTTATGAAGTCCCTGTTTTATGTGATGGCCGGTGTAACGCTGTGTGTGCTGCTCGCCTTTGTGGGTATGCTGCTGCCCCAGATCGCAGCCCTGTCCTATCTGACCGTAGCCCTGTCCTGCCTGACGGGTTTGCTGTGCATTGGCGGTATTCTCCGCTATATGCTGGGCAGCAGTATTTAATGCGCTGTCGGCGATCATCCACTTTGCAGGCATGAACAACAACCGCGTTCGTCTGAGAAAGCACCCGCTGAACCATCGGTTCAACGGGTGCTTTTGCTTCGCAAAAGCCTGTTAAAAATGTAGAACCAAGTCCTTTCGTAAAAAAAGAGACCGCTTTCGCGGTCTCTTTTATCAGCAGTTATGCAATTACTTGCCCATGTTCATCTGAGCAGCGACCTCAGCGGCGAAGTCCTCCTGCTTCTTCTCGATGCCCTCGCCGGTCATGTAGCGGACGGCGTCCACGAACTTGACCTCGACGCCCAGCTTCTTGCCGGCGTCAGCGATGTACTTCTCCACGGAACCGGTGAAGATGTCGGCGCGGACGAACTCCATCTGCAGCAGGCAGTTCTCCTCGTAGAACTTGTTCATCTTGCCCATGACGATCTTTTCCTTCACGGCGTCGGGCTTGGAAGCCATCTTGGGATCGGCATCCATCAGAGCCAGAGCAACCTTCTTCTCCTCAGCCAGGACCTCCTCGGTGACCTGAGCCTTGTCCCAGAAACGGGGGCTCAGAGCGGCGATCTGCATGGCGACATTCTTACCGATCTCGGTAACATCAGCGTCACCGGAGACAGCCAGGTTCACCAGAACACCGATCTTACCACCGGCGTGGACATAACCGACGCTGGCGTTGGTGTCGAAACGGACGAAACGGCGGATCTGCAGGTTCTCACCGATGGACATGACCTTCTCGGGCATGGTCTCGGCGACGGTCAGCTCGGAACCGGGATACTTGGCGTTCATCAGAGCGTCCACATCGGCGGGGTTGGCATCGATGACGGCCTTGGCGATGTCCTTGACGAAAGCTACGAACAGATCGCTCTTAGCGCAGAAGTCGGTCTCGCAGTTGACCTCGACCAGAGCGCCCACGGTGCCCTCCACCAGAGCGTAGGACATACCCTCGGCGGCAATACGGCCGGCCTTCTTGGCAGCCTTGGCCAGACCCTTCTCGCGCAGCCACTCAACGGCCTTGTCCATATCGCCGTCGCACTCGGTCAAAGCCTTCTTGCAATCCATCATACCCACGCTGGTCATCTCGCGCAGGGTCTTCACATCAGCAGCAGAAAATGCCATGATTATATCCTCCTGTATATTTTAATAATGTAAGGGATGAAAAAACGGGGCAGGGACACTTCCCTGCCCCGTGGGTCTCGCAAAAGTTAGGTTACGCAGTAAAATTACTCAGCGTCCTGAGCCTCGACGGCCTCTTCCATCTGCTCGCCCTGACGGCCCTCGATCATAGCGTTAGCCATGACGGAAGCGATCAGCTTGATGGCGCGGATGGCGTCATCGTTGCCGGGGATGGCGTAATCGATCTCATCGGGATCGCAGTTGGTATCGGCGATAGCCCCAACGGGGATGCCCAGACGGTGAGCCTCGGCGATGGCGTTGCGCTCCTTGCGGGTGTCAACGATGAACAGTGCGCCGGGCAGCTTCTTCATCTCCTTGACGCCGCCGAGATACTTCTCCAGCTTCTCGATCTCGCCCATGTGCTTGATGACTTCCTTCTTGGGCAGCATATCGAAGGTGCCGTCAGCCTGCATGGCCTTGAGCTGGTTCAGACGATCAACGCGGGTACGCATGGTCTTGAAGTTGGTCATCATACCGCCCAGCCAACGAGCGTTGACATAGTACTGACCGCAGCGGGCAGCCTCGTCACGGATGGCGTCCTGAGCCTGCTTCTTGGTGCCGACGAACAGGATGCTCTGGCCGTTCTCGCTGAGCTGACGAACGAAGTTGTAGGCCTCCTCCAGCTTCTTCACGGTCTTCTGCAGGTCGATGATGTAGATGCCGTTACGCTCGGTGTAGATGTAGGGAGCCATCTTGGGGTTCCAGCGACGGGTCTGGTGACCGAAGTGCACGCCTGCCTCCAGCAGGGCCTTCATGGATACGACATTTGCCATAGTGTTTGTTTCTCCTTTTTTCGTTTAGTTTTGTACCTCCAGACACATCACTCCGCGGGCTAACTCCCTGACGGGAGCACCGACCCACAGTCCGTGCCTGTGCGGATTCACCGAAGTATAATACCATAAGTATAAACGGAATGCAAGCAAAACTTTCCTATTTTTTCTCAAAATCTTCGTCTTTTTTGCCCTTTTTGTCCGCTCTCCGGCCTGCGGAAGGGCTTGTCGACCAAAATAATGTCGTCACCGAAGCGCTGAATGCAGTCCCAGGGGATGTAATAGTCCTCTCCTCTGCCGAACAATCCGAAGAATCGGCAGGGCCCAAAGACGATGAGCGCCTTGGCCGATCCCTCCGGCAGACACAGCTCGATGTCCCCCACAAAGCCTAAGCGACAGCCGTCACAGAGATTGATGACCTCCTTGCGGCGAAGCTGCGAAAATTTTACCACCATCGTTTCCACCTCGCCCCATTGTATGTCTGTGAACCGTTGTCCCATTCCGTCGATTCACAGGTCTTTTCGCCTGAGAGAATAAGCCCCCATCGCCGCGGACAAACTCTCCTCAAACGAAGGATGGAGGCACGGCTAATGCGGGGCAAAGTGGAGATCTGCGGCATCAATACGGCGGAACTGAAGGTACTGAAAAATGACGAGATGGTGGCGCTTTTGCAGCGGCTGCGGCACGGGGACGAATCGGCGCGGGAAGAGCTGATCTGCGGTAACCTGCGCCTGGTGCTGGCGGTGATCCAGCGGTTTGCGGGGCGGGGTGAGAATGTGGACGACCTGTTTCAGGTGGGATGCATCGGCCTGATGAAGGCCATCGACAACTTTGACATCAGCCAGAATGTACGCTTTTCCACCTATGGCGTGCCCATGATCATGGGGGAGATTCGCCGCTATCTCCGCGACAACAGCGCCATCCGCGTCAGCCGCAGCCTGCGGGACACGGCCTACCGGGTGCTGCAGGCACGGGAGGCGCTGATGGCGGAGGATCAGCGCGAGCCAACCGTGGAGCAGATCGCCCAGTATCTGGGGCTCCCCCGGGAGGAGGTGGTGGTGGCCATGGATGCGGTGGTGGACCCCATCAGCCTCTACGAGCCTCTGTACGATCAGGCAGGGGACACCGTCTGTGTCATGGATCAGGTACGGGACACCCACAACACCGACGAGCACTGGTTGGATCGCCTATCGCTGAAGGAGGCCATCGGGAAGCTGGATCCGCGGCAGCGTAAGATTTTGGCCATGCGGTTTTATCAGGGCAAGACCCAGATGGAAACGGCAGCGGAGATCGGCATTTCCCAGGCGCAGGTCAGCCGCCTGGAGAAGGGCGCCATTGCGTGTATCAAACGGGAGATGTGAGCAAAAAAAGAAACGCCCACGAGGGCGTTTCTTTTTTGTGTTGGGCTTAATAGTTCTCGGCGTGGATCTCGAAGTAAGCCTGAGGATGGTTGCAGGTGGGGCAGACCTCGGGGGCAGCGGTGCCCACCACGATATGACCGCAGTTGCGGCACTCCCAGACCTTGACCTCGCTCTTGGCAAAGACCTCGGCCATCTCCACATTCTTCAGCAGGGCGCGATAGCGCTCCTCGTGATGCTTCTCAACGGCAGCCACCAGACGGAAGCGGGCAGCCAGCTCGGGGAAACCCTCCTCCTCGGCGGTCTTGGCAAAGCCGTCGTACATATCGGTCCACTCGTAGTTCTCGCCCTCAGCGGCGGCGAGCAGGTTCTGAGCGGTGTCGCCCAGCAGGCCCAGTTCCTTGAACCAGAGCTTTGCGTGCTCTTTCTCATTATCGGCAGTCTTCAGGAACAGTGCGGAAATCTGCTCGAAGCCCTGCTTCTTGGCAACGGATGCAAAATAGGTGTACTTGTTGCGAGCCTCGGACTCACCGGCAAAGGCGGTCATCAGGTTCTTCTCGGTCTGCGTACCGGCGTATTTAGACATATTCATTTCCTCCTGAAGTTAAGAATTGGAAAATGTTTTAGGATAGCTTTATTATACCCGTTTCCTCCAATTTCACAAGATGCTTTTGCAACATTTTCAAAAAAAGTTCAAAAACACTATTGACAATTTGAATAAATCTGCTAGAATAATTTCAGCAAATTTCCCAAAAATTGAATCCCCTTATCAAGAGTGGCGGAGGGAACGGCCCGATGAAACCACGGCAACCTGTTTTTCAAGGTGCCAAATCCGACGATGAATCGAAAGATGAGGAACAGCAAGAAAAATTGCAGCACTCTGTCGGTTCAGGCAGGGCGCTTTTTTATTGCATTCCGCAACCGCACCGCACCGCCCAAGGGCGGCAGAACAAAAAAGAAAAGGAGAATTACTACTATGGCAAAGCATCTGTTTACTTCCGAGTCCGTTACCGAAGGACATCCCGATAAGATCTGCGACCAGATCAGCGACGCCGTTCTGGACGCTATCTTCGCTCAGGACCCCAATGGCCGCGTGGCCTGCGAGACCACCGCTACCACGGGTCTGATCCACATCATGGGTGAGATCACCACCTCCTGCTATGTGGACATCGCCAAGGTGGCCCGCGAGGTGGTGCGCGACATCGGCTATGACCGCGCCAAGTACGGCTTCGACTGCAACACCTGCGGTGTGATCCTGTCCATCGATGAGCAGTCCGGCGACATCGCCATGGGCGTGGACAAGTCTCTGGAGGCCAAGGAAACGGGCGATGACGAGTTGGACAACGGCGCCGGCGATCAGGGCATGATGTTCGGCTACGCCTGCGACGAGACCCCCGAGCTGATGCCTCTGGCAATCTCCCTGTCCCACAAGATGGCCAAGCGTCTGACCGATGTGCGCAAGCAGGGTCTGCTGACCTACCTGCGTCCCGACGGTAAGACTCAGGTCACCGTGGAGTATGACGAGAACGGCAAGCCCGTCCGCGTGGACACCGTGGTGGTCTCCACCCAGCACGCCGCCGAGGTGGAGCTGGAGCAGATCCGCAAGGACATCATCGAGCTGGTCATCCGTCCCACCGTCCCC
>JAZTZR010000017.1:0-8889 GCA_045637545.1 Vescimonas sp.
GAGGAGCTGGCAGAGGTTCTGGGCGGTGTCGTTGGCTCCTCCCGTGCCTGCGTTGACGCCGGTTGGATCAGCGCCGACCATCAGGTTGGCCAGACCGGTAAGACCGTGCATCCCAAGGTCTATGTTGCTCTGGGTATCTCCGGTGCCATCCAGCACAAGGCTGGTATGCAGGATTCCGAGTGCATCATCGCCGTGAACAAGAACGAGTCCGCCCCCATCTTCGAGGTGGCAGACTACGGTATCGTGGGCGATCTGTTCAAGGTCGTTCCCGAGCTGATCGAGTCCATCAAGGCTGCCAAGGCTGGCAACTAAGGACTGATTGTTCCTGACTTAAAAAAACAGGCTGTCGCAAGACAGCCTGTTTTTTCTTGACCTTTCTTGTGGTTTCCGCTATACTGAAAACAATAGGTTATTGTTTTTAGGAGGATGTTCTATGGCAATTTTTGCGATGATCGGTTTGCTGTTTTGCCCGCTGGTGTTGCTGCTCTGTGCCGGATGGTTCTTCGTCCGCTGGCAGAACACGGAGGACGAGGCTCCCAGCAAGCTTCTGGAGAAAAAGCGTTTCCGCTGCTGTTTGATTGCTGCCGCTATTGCGCTGGTGGTGTTCGGTGCGCTGAAGCTGATTTTTCCGTTCCAAGTCTGATCATATCAGATAAAGATACAAAAACCCGAAGCCGTGAGGCTTCGGGTTTTTCTTGTGTATTTACTTACTTACAGAACTCGGGATAACCGTCTTTCAGCGCCTCATCGTACATGGCGCGGTCGCCGCCGATGAACTTGGGACGGACGCGGGCTGCCAGCAGCATGGCGCTGCCGATATGATTCTGCGACAGGCGCACGGGAACGGCCACCTTTTTCAGATGCATGCCGATCAGCGTACCGCCGATATCGAGACCGGCATCTGCGTGGATCTCCTCCACGGCCACCGGGTGGGTAAAGCTCTCGTAAGCCGCCGTAGCGAAGGAACTGCCCGCCTTGGGCTGGGGCATTACATTGACGATCTCTGCGCCGGGAACGGCATCGTAGTCCACGATCAGGGCGCGGTTGAGATGCTCGCAGCACTGGGCGGCGATATAGACACCCATGGGGGCGAAAACACTGTTGAGCCCCTCGAAGATGGCGCGGCCCACCTCGGGAGTAGACCAGCTGCCTACGGCGTGACCCACCACTTCACTGGTGGAGCAACCTACCACCACGATCTGTCCTTTATGGAGCTGAGCGGCCTCACTAAGCTGCTGCGCTGCGGCTGCTGCCTCTTCCTTTACCTGTGCCAACAGGTCAATATTCTCAACATTGTGTACGATACCTGCCATAAAAGACACCTCGATCAAAAAATTTTCACCATATTATAGCATGCTCAGAACTTTTCCGCAATACGCGCTTTCTGGAAGATCTTCAGCAGTACGACGCCGATGACCAGACCGACAGCACCCTGCACCAGATTGCCGGGGATGCTGACGGCTGCGCCAACGCCGTATTGGAGGAAAAGCGCCTCATAGATGAAGTAGCCGCCCACCATGATCAGCTCGCCCACCACGCCACTGACGATGGCAGCGACAGTGTTGCGGCCCAGCGCCCGGAAAATCAGCGCGGCAACAAGGGCATCGAGGCCCTTAATGAGGAATGTACCGGGCACATAGCTGGTGTAGCCGGCAAAGAGATCTGTCAGCATCGAACCGATACCGGAGGCCATGCCGCCCCAGAGCGGGCCCAGCAGCCAACCGCACAGCAGAACAAAGCAGTCGCCCAAATTCACATAGCCATTGGTAGGTGTGGGGATACGCACCACCATCGTGGCAACGCAGACAAGAGCCGCCATCAGCGCACTGATGACCATTCTGCGGATTTTTTTGTCATTCATAGGAACATCCTCCTTGCGCTTTACTCTATCGTGTAGTATAGTGAAAATTGGTATTATGAAAATATCCAAAACGATGTAGTTTGTTAATACCAGACAGGAGAGAGCCATGCTGACCTATACACTGGAAAAAAGCGGCGATACGAGCCTGTACGAGCAGCTCTACCGCTATATCAAAAGGGATATTCTTTCGGGAAATCTGACGGCAGGGGAGAAGCTGCCCTCCAAGCGGGCGCTGGCCTCCCATCTGCGCCTGAGCGTCATCACAGTGAAGAATGCCTACGAGCAGCTGGTGGCCGAGGGGTATATCACCGGTGTGGAAAAGCGGGGCTATTTCGTCTGTGATATTGACCGGCCCCTGACACCTGCCGTCGCTGCGCCGCAGGTGGAAAAAGTGGAGGAAAAGACTTGGTTTATGGACTTTTTGGCCGGTTCTTCCGCGGCTGAGTTCTTTCCTTTCACCACATGGGCCAAGCTGATGCGCCGCACGATTTTAGAGCGTGACACGGGCTTGCTGCGCGCCACGCCCTCCACCGGTGCGCCGGAACTGCAGTGTGCTGTTGCCGACTATCTCCACCAGTTTCGAGGTATGACGGTGGCGCCGGAGCAGATCATCATCGGTGCCGGCACCGAGACACTCTACAGCCTGTTGATACAGCTCTTGGGACGGGAAAAGTGCTACGCTGTGGAAGACCCAGGCTACGGGAAAATCGGACGCATCTATCGGGGCAATCAGGTGGCCGTGCGGTATATCCCCTTGGATAAGGCGGGACTCAGCGTGGAGACACTGCGGAAAACCGAGGCCGATGTGGTGCACCTGTCACCCTCTCACCACTATCCCACCGGTATCGTCATGCCCATCGCCCGCCGCCGTGAGCTGCTGCGCTGGGCCGCAGAAGGGGAGGGGCGGTACATTCTGGAGGACGATTACGACAGCGAGTTCCGTTTCGTGGGCCGTCCCATCCCCACCCTCTACTCGGTGGATGAGAACAGCCGCGTCATCTATCTCAACACCTTCTCCAAGACCATCGCTCCCTCCATCCGCATCAACTATATGATCCTGCCGCCACATTTACTGTCGGTGTACCGGGAGAAGGTGGGGTTCTACGCCTGCACCGTGTCGGCCTTCGAGCAGTACACGCTGGCTTCATTCCTGGCGGAAGGACATTTTGAGCAGCACCTGAACCGTATGCGCAAGCGGTATCACCAAAAGCGGGATGCCGTCATTGACTGCATTCGCGGAAGTACCCTCCGCGCCCGCATTACCGAGGAGGACGCGGGACTCCACTTCCTCGTCCACTTGGATACGGAATTGGACGATGAGACGCTGCGCCGCCGTGCCGCCGGTGAGGGGCTGCGCTTGGCGCTGCTGTCGGACTACTACGCCGACCCCGCCGCTGCGCCCCACCATGTGCTGGTGGTGAACTACGCGGGCCTGGAACTTTCAAAACTCCCCGAGGCGCTGGAGAGGTTGGCAAAGATTTTGGAACAATAAGAAAAAGCACCCGTTTGGGTGCTTTTTTCGTCCTTACAGCAGTTCTTCAAAACTGCGAATGGTGCTATGGCAGATGGACTGGAGCTCTGGCCATGCGTTGTTGAAAAACTCGTCATATACGCCTACCGTGTTCATCCCCGCCTCCCGTGCGGCGCGGCTGGCGGCGGTGGAGTCGTCGTAGGGGGTGCATTCTGCGGGCGTGACGCCCAGCAGCTGGGCTACTTTGCCGTAGATGGTGCTCTCGCGCTTATCAAGGCCCATTTCCTGGGCAAAGAAAACCTCTTCAAAGTACTCATTCAGGCCGTTGGCTTCCATGGCGGCGCGGCAGTGGGAGGGGACGCAGGAGGTGAGCACCGCCATCCGCTCACCTGCGGCGCGGCACTTGTCCAGATATGCCCGCACGCCCGCTTTGAGGGTCACGGTGTGGTACATATCGCCGGCCAGCTCCATCCACTCGGCGATGATCTCCTCGTCGGGTGTGTCGATCTGGCAGTACTGACGGGTGAACACCGCCGCCTGCGGCAGCGCGGTGTGGGCTACGCCCTCGTAGTACTCCTCCGTATAGGGCATATTGCGGCGTGCCAGAAAGGCGACATCCACATCATGCCAGATACCGTTGGAGTTAATAAGGGTGCCGTCCATATCGAAAAGCAGCATTACGGTGACCTCCCGGAGAAAAAATCTTAACAGAGTATTGCCATTTTATATCTGTAGTGTTATGATTTTACCATTGTTTCAAACCAATGTAAATATGAAAAGAGATGATTTCCCATGGGTGAATACAACTACAAAAAGGGCCTCTCGGCCATGATGTGCTGCTTCCTGATCTGGGGTTTCCAGCCGCTGTACTGGTACCTCTGTGAGGGAATGGACACCTTCTTTCTGCTGGCCAGCCGCATTATCTGGGCGGCGGTGTGCTGCCTCGTGCTGCTGAAGGTGCAGGGCAAGCTGGGTCAGCTGAAGGCGGCCTTTATGGATAAGCAGATCCTGAAGCGGGAGATCCCCGCCATGCTGCTGATGCTGGCCGACTGGGCCATCTACCTCTGGGCAGTGCAGAACGGCCGCGTGCTGGAGTGCTCTCTGGGCTACTATATCCAGCCGCTGGTGGTGTTCACCTTCGGCGCGGTGATCTTTAAGGAAAAGCTCTCCTGGCGTCATCTGGTCATCATCGCCATCGTGGTGGTGGGCATCGTGCTGAGCACCAACGGCTTCGGCGGTCTGCCCTATGTGACCATTTCTCTGGCGGTGCTCTTTGCCATCTATGCCGCCATCAAGAAGAGTATGACCATCGATTCCATCGTCAGCACCAGTATGGAGATCATCATGATGGTGCCCTTGGCCCTGCTGTTCATCCTCTTCTTCCGCATGGGCGATAACGGTATGGCCTCCATCACCGTCACCCGTCAGTTCCTGCTGATCGGCTCGGGTATCGTCACGGGTGTCCCCATGCTGTTCTACGCTGTGGGCGTGCGCAATCTGCCCATGATGACCACCGGTATCTGCCAGTATCTCAGCCCCACCATCGGCATTTTCTGCAGCATGATCATGGGCGAGATGCTGACCCGCGAGAAGTTGGTGAGCTTTTACTTCATCTGGGCCGGTGTTGTTCTGTATGTGCTGAATATGTTCTACGAAGAGCACAAGAAAAAGAAGCAGGCGGCTTAATAGAATTCCTCAAGCGGCTCGGACCGAAACGGTTCGGGCCGCTGTTTGTGTTTACAAACGGGGAAAAGGGTGGTATAATGCTATGCGTATTACTATGTAAAGGAAGAGGAAAGCTATGGGAACGCTGATCGTATTTGAAGGAACAGACGGCTCCGGCAAGGCTACACAGACCGCCATGCTGTGCGCTGCGCTGGAGAAAAAGGGCATTCCCTTCAAAAAGCTGGAGTTCCCCCGCTATACGGAGGAGTCCTCGGCGCTGATCCGTTTGTACTTAAACGGCGCCTTCGGCAGCAAGCCTGAGGATGTGAACTGCTATGCCGCCTCCATGTTCTACGCCGCCGACCGCTATGCATCCTACAAGCAGGATTGGGGCAAGTTCTATGAAGAGGGCGGTTTGGTGATCGCCGATCGCTACACCACCTCCAATGCCGTACACCAGACCTCCAAGCTGCCTCCCGAGGAGCGGGGCAAGTTTCTCGACTGGCTCTTCCATTTTGAGTATACGATGCTGGGCCTGCCTGCACCCGACCGCGTCATGTATCTCGATCTCCCCACGGAGGTGACCGAGCAGCTGATGCGCCGCCGCGAGGCTGATACCAACTCCCACGCCGACATCCATGAGCAGGACGGCGCCTATCTGCGCCGCTGCCGTGAGAACGCCGCCTTTGTGGTGGAGCGCTGCGGCTGGGAGCGCGTTGACTGTGCAAAGGACGGAGTTTTGCGCTCCGTTGAGGATATCCACAGCGAGATCGTGGAGCGTCTTTCTGACCTCCTGTGACCGCGAAAGAGAAAGGAAACCGTTATGGCAAAGGATAACAATAAATACGAAACAGCGTATTATAACGCTGAGGAGGTGCGCCGCCAGAGCGCTGCCAAGAAAAAGAAGAAAAAGCGCAGCCGTCAGGGGCTTGCGCTGTATCTCCTGTGCGTGCTGATCGTCTCCTGCCTGCTGGCCGGTATCGGCTGGCTGCTGGTGAACGATATGTGCTCGCTGAACAAGGATGCGGTCACCACCGAGATCACCGTGGAGGAGAAGGACTCCGTGGGCGATGTCTCCGCAAAGCTGAAGGATGCCGGTCTTATCAACCACCGCTGGTTCTTCCGTCTGGTGGGCGGTATGTTCTTCGATGCCAAGGATGTCATCGATCCCGGTACATGGCAGCTCCACAGCGAGATGGACTACCGTGCCCTGATCCGCAATATGCACGATTACGAGGCCGACCTCATCGAGGAGGAGGGCTGGATCAGCGTTACCATCCCCGAGGGTATGATGGTGCACGAGATCCTGGCTCTGTTGGAGGAGAAGGGTGTTGCCACTATGGAGGAGCTGGAGGATGCCTGCGCCAACTATGAGTTCCAGGACTACGAGTTCCTCGATGACGAGCTGCTGGGCGATATCCGCCGCATGGAGGGCTATCTCTTCCCCGACACCTATGCCTTTGACCCCAGCCGCAGTGCTGTCTATGCCATCGACACCATGCTGACCAACTTTGTGCTCCATTTCGACAACGAGCTGATGGCCGATATCCGCGGCTCGGAGTACACCTGGGAGGAGATCATCACCATGGCCTCCATCATCGAAAAGGAGGGTATCGGTGACGAGACCGAGCGCAAGAACATCGCCTCTGTCCTCTATAACCGTATGAACACCACCGACCGCGAGACCTACGGCTATCTGCAGCTGGATACCACCATCTACTACTCCCTGTATATCGAAGGTAAGGATAAGACCGACTTCGATCTGGAGAAGGATACGCCCTACAATACCTATAAGTATCCCGGTCTGCCTGTGGGCCCCATCTGCTGCCCCGGTTTGAGTTCTATCCGTGCCGCCGTGTATCCCAACGAGACGGATTACTTCTACTTCGCCGCCGGTGTGGACGGTGTGAACCACTTCTTCTCCAGCTACAACGACCACATCAACTTCGTCAACAGTGACATGTATCAGCCCGACTAATGGATTGGAAAAAGCCTGAATTGCTCGCCCCTGCGGGGGATATGGAAAAACTGAAAATGGCAGTGGCCTACGGTGCCGATGCCGTATATCTGGCGGGTACTACCTTCGGCATGCGCTCCTTCGCCGGGAACTTTACCGATGAAGAGCTCGCTGCGGCAGTGCGCTACGCCCATGACCGCGGTGTCAAAGTCCATGTGACGGTGAACACCATGCCCCGCTCCGGGGAAGTGGACGCTTTGCCCGCACACCTGGAGCATCTGGACGCATCGGGTGTGGATGCCCTTATCATCGCCGACCTGGGTGCTTTCACCATGGCGGGGAAGTACGCCCCTCACTGTGAGCGCCACATCAGCACCCAGCAGTCCATTGCCAACTACGCCACGGCCCAGAGCTGGTTCGACCTGGGTGCCAAGCGCGTGGTGCTGGCCCGGGAGCTGTCCCTGGAGGAGATCGCCGAGATTCGTCGCCGCACCGACCCCAAGCTGGAGATCGAGACCTTCTGCCACGGCGCGCAGTGCGTGTCCTATTCCGGCCGGTGTCTGCTGTCCAACTATATGACGGGCCGCGATGCCAACCGCGGCGCCTGTGCCCAGCCCTGCCGCTACCAGTATGCGCTGGTGGAGGAGAAGCGCCCCGGCGAATATTTCCCCGTGTTCGAGGACGAGACGGGGACCTACATCATGAACTCCCGCGATATGTGCATGATCGACCATCTGGACGATATCATGAAGGTGGGTATTGACTGCATCAAGATCGAGGGCCGCGCCAAATCCGCTTACTATGCCGCCATCGTCACGGGTGCCTATCGCCATGTGCTGGACGATGTGCATGCCGGCCGAGACATCGACCCTGTGTGGCGCGACGAGGTGGAGCATGTCTCCCACCGCCACTACGCCACCGGATTCTACTACGGCCATCCGGGCCAGTATTACGAGGACTCCCGCTATATCCGCGACTGGCAGATCTGCGCCGTGGTGACGGATTGTGATGCCGATGGCAACGCAACATTGAGCCTGCGCAACAAGTTTGCTGCAGGGGATGTGCTGGAGGTGGTGGGCCCCGATACCAAGCCCTTCACCGTTATCGCCCAGCCCATGATGGACAGTGAGGGCAACACCCTCACCGAGGTGAAAACGCCCCAGATGGTGTTCCGTATGCGCCTGCCCAAACAGGTGCCGCCCATGAGTTTTGTCCGCTGCGAGAAAAGCGCAAAAGACTGAGAAAAAGACAGCCTGCGGGCTGTCTTTTTTTCAGTGTCGAAAAAGTGACTATGCCACTTTTTCGAGAAGGCTGCGGCCTGCTGCAGCGCACTCGCTGTCTGCTTAAAGCAGACAACTCGCACATTTGCAGGCCGAGATGTGTTTTCGCCCACGCACATGTCGCGGTCGAAAACGATTAGATTTTTTTCGCCGCTACGGCGGCGAAACTCTGCGAGGCTTTTGTATGCGCATATTTGTGATAGTGCCGAAAAAATCCCATCTTTCCCGTTGACAATGACGAAAGATGTGGTAGAATACTGTGTAGATATTTTCCGGAGCGATGAGGAAACCAGTTCGCCCTCACCACCCAGAGCGAGAAGGGGACAGTGCAAGCCCTTCGGGATCGGTGTTGCGAACAGCCACTTCCGAGCTGGCGGCGAGGAGTCGTCCGATTGGTCCCCGATAAAGGACTGCTTAAGATGACGGGTTTGGCCGTCAAATTAGGGTGGTACCGTGAAGCTGCGCTTCGCCCCTATGTGTGGGGCGGGGCGTTTTTTGTTTAGGTAATTCAAAAATTTAGAATAGAAAAGGAGTACAACACTATGTCTCATCCCTATCATGGTCTCAATGAACTGCGCGAGATGTTCCTGCGCTTTTTTGAGACGAAAGATCATCTGCGTCTGCCCAGCTTTTCCCTGATCCCCCAGAACGATGC
>JAZTZR010000018.1:0-64745 GCA_045637545.1 Vescimonas sp.
GCAAGCAGAAGGGCCGTCAGGAGGGTTTCTACAACAGAAGCCGCCGCAGCGACCCTGCCGCAGCCAGTCAGACGATCCTGTTGCCGCTGCTGCTGTCGGGTTGTACGGTGCTGGCCGGTGTCGTGTGCATCGGCGGTAAGAAGCCGGAGGATTTCCTGCATGTCTGGTCTGCCTTGCTGGCGGCCAGCCTGCCCTTGGGCCTGCCGCTGTGTGGTGCGCTGGCAGTCAGCTACCTGAGCCGCCGTCTGAACCGCAGCGGCTGCGCCGTGGCCGGCTATGCCGGCGCCCGGGCGCTGGGCAGCGTGCGCCGCATGGTGGTCACCGATGGCGACGTGTTCCCCATCAACGCTGTGGTCTATGAGGACCTGAAGCTCAACAAGGAGGAGATCAGCAAGGTGATCCCCTACGCCGCCACGGTGGCCCGGGCATCTGCCAGTCCCCTCCATCCCATTTTCGATCAGATGCTGACCCATCAGGGCGGTACCTACTGCGAATGCACGGATCTTCGCTACTATGAAGACGGCGGCGTCAGCGTGACCATCCACGGCGAAAATGTGAAGATGGGCAGCGCCTATTTCATGAAGAAGTCTCGCATCCCGCTGCTGCGTGACAGCAATGCCAAGATGAAGACGGGAGTCTTTTTGGCCGTGGACGGCGAACTGGCTGCGGTATTCGTCCTCAAGTATAAGGCCACCGGCAACGTGGACTGGGCCCTGCGTGCCCTGCGCCGCAGCCGCATTGTGCCGGTGCTGGCAGTGCGTGACAGCAATGTGACGCCGGGTCTTATCAAGAGCATGTTCCGTGTGGACACCAAGCCCATCTACCCTGACGTGTCCACCCGGCTGAGCCTGTCGGAGCAGTCCGGGGAAACGGTGCCGGAGGCAAACGCCGCCATTTACCGTGAGGGCCTTATGCCCTTTGCCGAGACGGTGGTGGGCAGCCGCCGCTGCTGCCGCACGGTGCTGTGGAGCACGGTGCTGTGCTGGCTGGGCAGTTTGTGCGGTCTGCTGCTGAGCTATTACCTCACTTCCGTGGCAGCTTACGGTGCGCTGGGTGCCGGCTATGTGCTGGTGTTTTCCCTTTTGTGGCTGCTGCCCACGGTGCTGCTGGGCGATCTGAGCCGCAGATACTGAAAAAAGATGCAAAAGAGGGTGCTTCGGCACCCTCTTTTTTGCATGAAAATCGGCATTCTGTAAATTTAAATGAAAATTTCCGAAAAATATGGTTGTCAGCTAAGAAAAAATATTATATAATCCGATTGTTGAGCAATTTGCACGTCTGCGGGCGTGCTTCACAAAACGAAGGGAGAAACTGTTTATGACTGCCAACGAAATCCGTAATATCTGCCTGCTGGGCCATGGCGGCTCCGGCAAGACCTCTCTGGTCGAGCAGATGCTCTTTATGACCAAGGGTTCCGATCGTCTGGGCAAGGTCGTGGATGGCAACACCACCTGCGACTATGACGCTGAGGAAATCAAGCGCCAGATCTCTATTTCTCTGGCCTTTGCTCCCGTGAACTACAAGGGCGTGAAGATCAACGTGATGGATGCCCCCGGTAACTTCGACTTCGCCGGCGAGGCTCTGTCTGCCATCCGTGCTGCTGAGTGCGCCGTGGTGGTGGGTGCTGCCAAGGACGGCATGTCCGTGGGTATGGAGCGCACCTGGAAGATGCTGGGCAAGAAGCCCCGCATGATCTTCATCAACCGCACCGATGAAGACAACAGCGACTACACCTCCTGCCTGGAGGCTATCAAGGCCAAGTTCGGCCAGTCCATCGCTCCCATCGTCGTTCCCGTGCTGGACGGCAGCAAGAAGGTTACCGCTATCGTGGACCTGCTGCACAACAAGGCCTATGAGGTCAAGGGCGGCAAGGTCGCCGAGTGCGCTATCCCCGCCGATCTGGCCGACGAGGTGGAGACTCTCCGCGCTGAGCTGATGGAGACCGCCGCCGGCGCCGACGAGGAGCTGATGGAGAAGTTCTTCGACACCATGGAGCTGTCCGCTGCCGATATGGCCAAGGGCCTGAAGATCGGTGTCCGCGAGGGCAGCATCTGCCCCGTCATGTGCGGCTCCGCCGTCACCGGTCTGGGTGTGGATATGCTGATGCAGACCATCGTTGACCTGTGCCCCGTGGCTACCGATATGCCCGCCGAGGCCGCTACCGACGACGACGGCAACGCTGTCGAGGTCGCTTTCGATGCCAACGGCACCACCGCCGCCATCGTCTTCAAGACCATCTCCGACCAGTATGGTAAGTTCTCCATGATCAAGGTCATCCGCGGTAAGGTCACCGGCGATATGGCTCTGTACAACACCACCACCGGCAACACCGAGAAGCTGGGTCGTCTGTATGCCATCAAGGGCAAGAAGACCGAGGAAGTCAAGGAGATCTGCTGCGGTGATATCGCTGCCATCGGTAAGATGGACAAGGTCAAGACCGGCGATACCCTGTGCGAGCCCAAGCATATCGTGAAGCTGGTCGCTATCGAGTATCCCCAGCCCTGCTACGAGCGCGCCATCTCCCCCAAGGTCAAGCAGGAGATCGAGAAGATGGGTACCGGCCTGAACAAGCTGAACGAAGAAGATCCCACCTTCCATGTTGTCAACAACGCCGAGACTCACCAGACCGTCATCTCCGGTGCCGGCGACATCCAGATCGATGTTCTGTGCGCTAAGCTGAAGTCCCGCTTCGGCGTGGATACCGAGCTGGCCACTCCCCGCGTTCCCTATCGTGAGAAGATCCGCAGCCGCGTTGAGAAGCGTGGTCGTTATAAGAAGCAGACCGGTGGTTCCGGCCAGTTCGGTGATGTCGTCATCGTCTTCGAGCCCCAGAGCGAGCAGGAAGATATGATCTTCGAAGAGGCCGTCTTCGGTGGCTCCGTGCCCAAGAACTACTTCCCCGCCGTTGAGAAGGGTCTGCGCAAGTGCTGCCTGACCGGTGTTCTGGCCGGCTATCCCGTGGTGTTCCTGAAGGCCACCCTGACCGACGGTTCCTACCACCCCGTTGACTCCTCCGATATCGCCTTCCAGCTGGCAGCCGGCCTTGCCTTCAAGGATGCTCTGCCCGAGGCCAAGCCCGTGCTGATGGAGCCCATCGGCGAGCTGAAGGTCACCGTGCCCGACAACTTCGTGGGCGATGTCATGGGCGATCTGAACAAGCGTCGCGGCCGCGTCATGGGTATGAACCCCACCGGCGACGGCGAAACCGTGCTGGAGGCCGAGGTGCCCATGGCTGAGATGACCTCTTACGCCATCGACCTGCGCTCCATGACCCAGTCCCGCGGTCAGTTCACCTTCGCCTTCATCCGCTATGAGGACTGCCCCGCAGCCGCTCAGGAGAAGGCTATCGCTGAGGCCAAGGCTATGGCCGAGGCTGAGTAAGGTATATCCCTTACACGACACACTATATAATAAAAGCAGTCACCCTCACGGGTGGCTGCTTTTTTCCCTCTTCTCACTTTCGAAAATTTTTCGAAAAATTTTTAAAATAATACTTGACATATCAAGTCCAGTATGTTACTATACAAATGCAATCGATAATCATTATCATTAAGAACGGAGGCGGGAATGGAAAAGACAAGATACAGTCCCAAACGAGAAGCGATTCTCTCCTGCATCCGCTCCACTGACTGTCACCCCTCCGCCGAGTGGGTTTACGGAATGCTCAAGCCGCAGATCCCCGATCTGTCGCTGGCGACGGTATACCGGAATCTGGCAAAGTTTCGTCAGAACGGTGTGATCCAGGTCATCGGAAATGTAGATGGTCACGAGCGCTACGACGGTGACAAATCACCGCACGCACACTTTATCTGCCGCGAGTGCGGTAAGGTAGCCGACCTCCCTGAGGTGGAGGTGTCTGCGCCGGAAATGGCGCAGGTGGGCCGGAGCGAAAACTGCAGCGTCACATTCTACGGCTGCTGCAACGAGTGTCTGGCAAAGAAACAGCAAAACTAAGTTAACTATCGCAGCCCCTAAGGGGATGCGAAAAATAAGAAAACAACAAAAACAAAATTTTAAAAACATGGAGGAAATGATTATGAAGAAGTGGGTCTGCCCTGTTTGCGGTTATGTTCATGAAGGTGAAGTTGCTCCTTCCGAGTGCCCCGTTTGCCACGTTGCCGGTGAGAAGTTCTTTGAGCAGGCTGCCGAGCGTACCTGGGCTGCCGAGCATGTTGTCGGCGTAGGTAAGGTTTTCGGCGAGGATGTCCCCGCTGAGGTCCGCGAGCAGATCATCTGCGATCTGCGTGCCAACTTCGAGGGCGAGTGCTCTGAGGTCGGTATGTATCTGGCAATGTCCCGTGTGGCTCACCGTGAGGGTTATCCCGAGATCGGTCTGTACTGGGAGAAGGCCGCTCTGGAAGAGGCTGAGCACGCTGCCAAGTTCGCCGAGCTCCTGGGCGAGGTGGTGACCGCCTCCACCAAGAAGAATCTGGAGATGCGTGTTGACGCTGAGAACGGCGCCACCCTGGGCAAGTTCGAGCTGGCCAAGCTGGCTAAGCAGTGGAATCTGGATGCCATCCACGACACCGTCCACGAGATGGCTCGCGACGAGGCTCGCCACGGCAAGGCCTTCGAGGGTCTGCTGGAGCGTTACTTCGGCTAAGAAAATCAAAACAGCAGGGCTTCGGCCCTGCTGTTTTCTTTGCGCTGGAAACATTTTCCTTGAATTTGTCTGCGCCGGGGTATATAATGGCGTGGATCGCACAAGGAGGAGTTTTCTTATGAATACACTGGAATCCATTCACGGACGGCGCAGCGTCCGTAAATTTAAAGCAGAAAAGGTGGACCGTGAGACCATCGAGAAGATCGTCGCCGCAGCCGCCTATGCCCCTTCCTGGAAGAACACGCAGGTGACCCGCTACCATGTGTTTGACAATCAGGAGATCAAATCCACCATCGCCAACAAGTACACTCTGGGCTTTTCCTACAACACCGGCACCATCGAGGCTGCACCGCAGGTGGTGGCCATCACCGCACTGAAGGGCAGAAGCGGCTTTGAGCGTGACGGCACCTGCACCACCAACAAGGGTGATGCATGGCTGATGTTCGATGCCGGCGTGGCGACCCAGACCTTCTGTCTGGCCGCATATGAGTACGGCGTAGGCACCGTCATCATGGGCGTTTTCGATGCCGAGAAGGTAGCCGAGCTGCTGCACATTCCCGAGAATGAAGTGGTGGTGGCTCTGGTCCCCATCGGCTATCCCGACGAGAGCCCCGTGGCCCCCAGAAGAAAGTCTGTGGAGGACTTGCTGACCTTTTGTGAATAAGTGTTGAAAATAAAAAAGCTTCGCCGCAGGGCGAAGCTTTTTTAGTGTGTAATTACAGTCCCAAGAGTTGCTTTTTCTTTGCGTCAAATTCTTCTTGGGTGATGGCACCCATGTCGAGCAGTTCCTTGTAGTTCTTAATTTCACCAGCCTCGCCGAATTTGGGCTTTTCTGCCACGATTTCCACAGAGTTTTTCTGTCTAAAAATAAGAAGTTCACTCAATGTGGAGTGCAGTTCTCTTGCGTTCTCCAAATAAAAAAACCGAATGGCACCAGATGAGCTTGCTACAGAAACTCCTTTAAACCAACCAACATACGCTGTTGCAGATACAGAGTCTATTGGAATGTCTACTTGTTTTCCAAAGAGTCCTTTACCATATACTCTCTTGTCTGTAATTACAAGCTGACACCCTCTCATTTCAAAAAATAGTAGGATGCCGCAAGCCAATAACACAACTCCGATTATAATCGCAATAATAGGGGGATTAGGTATCCTTCGCCAGTCAGCTGTATAACGTATTTCATTTTCATAAACACCTGCAAATGTTAAAATCAACTGCAACACACCGAGCCCCATTATGATATAAGGTATGATTGTTGGCGCAGGCTTGCTTTTGGCAAGTTCTCTTTCGTTGATTCCTTTTTCTTCGAAATCGATCATTCTTAACTCTCCCTATTTCACAAAGATGTGCATCTCCGGATTGTCATAATCAGTATTTCCACAACAATTAACAAGCAAATACATATCCGTTTTTCCCGTTTCAATTACGCCTTCAAATGAAACAGTGTCTCCTACATAAACATTATCAAATGTTTCTTGACGAGTTAACAATATGGTTTTGTCATCAATTTCCACTGTGACATATTTAAACTTTTTTTCTGTTCTAGTCCCATCGGCATTCGTAATTACTGTCGATAGAGTAGCATAAAACGGGTCATCTCCAGCAGAAATATCGGTAATCTTTCCGCTTCCCTTAATCTTTGCACCCATATAGTTTTCCCACTGTCGGCCATCCGTTTCGTGAACCTTTAGCAGTTGCTTTGCGCTTAACGAGGCTGTTGTCCCATCGTTAGCATATATCGTATATTTGCTACCACCTCCACCACACGCACACAGAGAAATCGCCATAACCAGTGCCAAAATCAACGCAAAAAATCTTTTCATTGTTATTTCTCCTCTTCTTTCTCTATATTAACCGATATTGGTTAATAGTAATATATACCTATTTTGGTTAATATGCAAGTAGAAAGTGAGGTGGGGCAGATGATTTCTTACGATAATCTGTGGAATGTAATGAAAGAAAAGGGAGTTTCGCAGTATGCGCTCATTAAGAAGCATCATATCAGCCCCGCCCAGATCACCCGTCTAAAACGAAACGAGAGCGTCAGCACCAACACCATCGACACCTTCTGCCGCATTTTGGAGTGCGAGGTGGGCGACATTATGAAATACACCAAAGATAAAAACAGTGAAGAACCCTAAAAAGGACGAAGCCGCGGAACACAGCTTCGTCCTTTTTCTATTTACTTTTAAAAACTCACCACTTCTTCTTTGGGCTTGTCCGTCTTGTGGATGTCCGTCACATAGAGGACGGGGCCCTCGCCCTGATAGGCGTCGCAGTTCTCCACCTTCACCGTGGCGGTGATCTCCACCCATTCGCGGTCCTTGAACTTCTCCAGCCCCTCGCCGCGGCAGACCAGCGCCAAAAACTGCATATCATCCTCGCAGCAGACCATGGCAAAGCGGCCGGGGCAGTGAACACCCTTGAACTTCTTGGAGTGGCACATAACGGCCTTGTATTTCACGGTGATGCCGTCGTAGCGGCGGGTGTTGTCCATGAGGTCTACATACCACACACCGTAGTCATCCTCCGGCACATCCAAGTGACCGGCGGAGAGGTCGAAGGGCATCATGTCGGGAGTCACATACTCCTCGCTGGTGCCGTCGGCGTTCTCCAGATAGATGTCGGCGCGGCGGTTCACCATACGGACATTGCGGGAACGCAGCATGGCGCGGAGTTCCTCGTTGCAGCGGTTGAAAATGAGGAGGTCGGCGTTCATCAGCTTCTCCATCATCAACTGACCCATGTTCTTGACATACATCTCAAAGGTAGTGGCATCTACCAGCACCATGATCTGATACAAGATCCAGTTGGCGGGCAGGCCCTGGCGGTACAGGGGCTCGATGGCCCACATACCGTTGTACTCAATGATGACCTGCTTGGGCTTATACTGCTTTTCCAGTTTTTTCAGGAACTCAGGAGTCAGCTCCTCCATGTCCTCCACCTTGCAGGTGAACACATTGTCCAGCACGGCGCGGTCGTAGTCGTTTTCGCCCTCTTCGCAGATGATCAGCAGTGTGCGATCCTCACGGGCAAAGCCGTCGGCGAGAATACCGCGGATAAATTCGGTCTTACCGGCATCGAGAAAGCCGGCAATCAAATAAACAGGAATATCCATCATGCACTCTCCTTACAGGGCGAACAGCTGCGCAAGCTTGTCTTCCTTCAGCTGGGCACCAATGACGCAGAGGCGACCGGTATAGTCGGCGCCGCCAAAGCGCACCTCGGACTCCTCGGGCACATAGTCGAAGTGCAGCCACTTGCCGCCCTCGGCGGGAACGATGCCCTTGGCGCGCAGCACCGTGCCGTACTCGCCGCTGTCGAGAGCGGAAAGAATGGTCTGGAGTTGCTTCTCGGTGAAGGTCTTCACCGTCTCCACGCCCCAGGAGGTAAAGACCTCGTCGGCGTGATGATGGTGATGATCGTGGGCATGGCAGCAGCAGTGGGGATCGTCACACTCGTGATCGTGGTCATGGTGATGGTGATGATGCTCGTGATCATGGCAATCGCAGTGCTCGTCATGGTCGTGGTGATGGTGCTCATGATGCTCATGATCATGCTCGTGCTCATGAGCATGGTCATGGTCGTGGCAGCAGCAATGGGGGTCATCGCACTCGTGGTCGTGATCGTGATGATGGTGATGCTCGTGCATCTCCTCCATCATCTTGTCGGCCAGAGACACCTTCTCCATGGCGGCCAGAATGGTCTGGCCGGAGATCTCGTCCCAGGGGGTGGTGATAATGGCGGCCTCGCCGTTCTTCTCCCGCAGCATCGCCACGGAGGACTCCAGTTTCTCCTGGGTCAGCTTCTGGGTACGGGAGAGGATGATGGTACCGGCGGATTCGATCTGGTCGTTGTAGAACTCACCGAAGTTCTTCATATAGATCTTCACCTTGGCACCGTCAGCCACGGTGGTGTAGCTGTTGAGGCACATATCGCCATCCTCGGCAGCGGTCTTTTCCACGGCGGCGATCACATCGCTGAGCTTACCCACACCGGAGGGCTCGATAAGGATGCGGTCGGGGGTAAACTGGGCCTTCACATCCTTCAGTGCGGTGGCAAAATCGCCCACCAGAGAGCAGCAGATGCAGCCGGAGGACATCTCGGAAACCTGCACGCCGCTGTCCTTCAGGAAGCCGCCGTCGATGCTGATCTCGCCGAACTCGTTCTCGATGAGCACCAACTTCTCGCCGTGGAAGGCCTCACCCAGGAGCTTCTTGATGAGGGTGGTCTTGCCTGCACCCAGGAAGCCGGAAATAATATCAATCTTCGTCATAGCAAACCCTTCTTTTCCATCGCGCCTGTAACAGCGCGGAATATATCATTATTATCATAAACTTTTTTTGCAAAAAAGCAAGACTCTTCGGGCAAACTCATAGTTGCCAAGACGAAACTTTTGGTGTAGAATAGGAAAAGAGTCCTCCGCAGACGGCTGCGGAACCGGTCTCGCGCAATGGATGCCCACGAATCATGTCAGGCGGGGAACCGAGCAGCATTAAGAGGGATCACCATGTGCCGCGAGGGTGCCGGTTCTGTAGCCGTCTGGGGAGGACTTATTCTATCTGTTACCATGCAGGGAGGTTGCCCATGTATCAGGCCTTGTACCGCAAATGGCGTCCCCGCACCTTTGACGAGGTGGTGGGACAAGCCCATATTACCGATACCCTGCGCCGTCAGGTGGCCACGGGACACACCTCCCACGCCTATCTCTTCACCGGCACCCGCGGTACCGGCAAGACCACCTGCGCCCGCATTCTGGCCAAGGCCGTCAACTGCGAGAGCCCTATCGACGGTGCACCCTGCTGCCAGTGTGAGGCCTGCCGCGCCATCGACAGCGCCACGGCACTGGATGTGACGGAGCTGGATGCCGCTTCCAACAGCGGCGTGGACTATGTCCGCGCACTGCGGGAAGAGGCCATCTACACCCCCGCCGTACTGCGCAAGCGTGTGTACATCATCGACGAGGTGCACATGCTGACCCGCGAGGCCTTCAACGCCCTGCTGAAGATCCTCGAAGAGCCGCCGGAGCACCTGCTGTTCATTTTGGCTACCACCGAGCTGCACAAGGTGCCCGCCACCATCCTCTCCCGCTGCCAGCGTTTCGCCTTCAAGCGCATCCTGCCCCGCGACATGGAGCGCCAGCTGATGGCGATCGCCAAGAGTGAGGGCATCAACCTGACAGGTGACGGCGCAGAACTCCTCTCCCGCATGGCCAACGGCGCACTGCGCGATGCCCTTTCCCTTCTGGACCAGTGCCGCGCCGCCGGAGAAACGGTAGACAGCGCCGCCGTGCTGCAGGTGCTGGGTCTGGCCGGCAGCGTGCAGACGGTGCAGCTGATGCGCTGCGCTCTGGAGCGCCGCGCCGCCGATGCGCTGGCCCTGTTTGATAAACTCTACCGCGACGGCAAGGATGTGGCCGCCCTATTGGGCGAGCTCAGCGACTTGGGCCGCGAGCTGACCATGATGAAGGCCGCACCCGACGGTGCCCGCGCCCTGCTGACGGGTCTGTATGATACGAAAACGCTGCTGGAGCTGACGGCAGATACCCCCATCGAGCGTTTCCTCTTTATGACCGAAACGCTGCAGCGTTGCTGCGCCACGCTGGGTGAGAGCACCCGCCCCCGCACCGATGCTGAGCTGTGCCTGCTGCGGCTGTGCAACGAGAGTCTCTGCGGTGATCTGGCCGCATTGAACGCCCGCGTGGCAGCACTGGAAGAGGGCGGCGTCACCGTCAAGACGGTGGTCTCCGCACCCAATCCCGCTCCCGCACCGAAAGCAACACCTGCACCCGTCGCACCCGAGATCCCCATCGAGACGCGGTATGAAGAGCCCCCCATGCCGGAGGAATACGGTGAGCGGGTCTTTGATGTCCCCGACGAGCCCGCACCTGCACCTCAGCCCAAACCCGTGGCTGCCCCTGCCCCCAAGGCAGCACCTGCAGCGTCCGCTTCACACGCAGGTGATAGCGGTGTATGGAGCCGTTTGATCGACCAGTATAAGGGCCGTTTGAGCGTCAGCCTCCGGGTGTTCCTCAACATGGCCGGCGGCGTGCTGGAGGGCGATGTGCTGAAGGTTCTGTGCCAGAACGACTTCGTCAAGACTTCGCTGGACAAGCCGGAGGTCATCTCTGTCCTGCAGGAGGTTACCGCCCGTGAGGTGGGCCACGATATCCGCGTCATCTTTGCCGTAGGCGATGTGCCTAAGGCAGAGAAAAAGGCCTCCCGCCCCGCTCCTGCACCCCAGCCCAAGGCTGAGGTAACAGCAGCCCCTACCGAAACGCCCCCGTGGGAAGAGCCTGCCGCCCCCCCCGCCGACGCGCTGGAAGAGCTGATGGCCAAGGGCAAAACACTGGAAAGTTTTAAGATCAAATAACTTTACACATAAGGAGAACGAAACAATGGCAAAAGGTTATAGCGCAAGAGGCGGCTTCAGCGGCTCTCAGGGTCAGATGATGCGCCAGCAGCAGATGCAGCAGAAGATCATGCAGATGCAGCAGCAGATGGCCAAGGCACAGGAGGATGTGGAGAACACCGACTTCACCGCCACCGTGGGCGGCGGCGCCGTGCAGGCAGTGGTCAGCGGCAAGAAGGAGCTGAAGGCTCTCAACATCAAGCCCGAGGTAGTGGATCCCGACGATGTGGAGATGCTGCAGGATCTGGTAGTCAGCGCCGTCAACGAGGCACTGCGTCAGGCAGAGGATGCTATGAGCAAGTCCATGAACGCCTTCACCGGCGGTCTGGGTATCCCCGGTCTGTAAGAGAAATACGAAAACCCAAGGTGCGTTGCACCTTGGGTTTTTTCATGCAAAATATGCCAGCAGCAGGTCTACCACCGTGCCATAGTTGGCGATGCCGCCCTCCAAGCCGTTGACTTTCAAAAATCCGTCGTACACCGTGGTGGACACGGTTTTCACCGGGCCTTCAAATTGTGCCCAGTAGAGGCGGTGGTATTGCAGGTCGATGAGCGCCTCCTGCGGGATGGTATCGCGGATGGCCTGCCATGCCTCACGGTCCACGCGGTAGAGGGCATTGGCAAGGTAGACATAGCCCATGAGATACCCCGAGTAGCGGTAGGCGGGGTCATCACAGGTGGTGGCCGCCATAATGCCCACGAAGTTGCACTCCTGCTCCGAGGCGATGCCCTGCTGGTGGGCCTGCTCATGGCAGACGGTGACGGGCAGATAGCAGCGGGGGCTGTCCACATTCACATTGGCCTCGCCGGTGAAGGCGAAGTAAAAGCCCGTGAAATCCATGGCACTGAGAGCGCGGGACATGGCCATAGCCTTGGGCTTCCGCACAGCACTGTCCAAACAGGGGAACAGCTCCACCACATTGGCATAGCTGTCCTGCGATGATGCCAGCACCTTGCGATAGGGCTCGGCGCACACGCCCTGCCAGTCACGCTCTACCTGAGGGGCATACCGGGCAACGCCCGCGGCGAAGTGCTCCGTCACTGCCGTCAGTTCTGCCACTGTGCCGCCCCGGGCGGTGAGGCCGGACTGTTCCTGAAAACCGTCGGCTCCGTAGAAGCTGCCCCACAAAAGTAACGCGCAGGCTCCTACTGTGGCGGCAATCTCCACCAGTGTGACAAGAAGATGGACAAAGCGCCGCTTTCGCAGCTGCCAAATAATATACCACAGCACCGCCCAGACGGCGGAAAAAATCAACACCTCGGCGATGGAAACTTCCGTTACGGCGCATATCCGTGCCACAAATTGCATGACCGGCCGCACTACAGAAAAAGCGAGGAAATTCATCACCTGGCGGCTCTGCCGCAGCGCGAAGAACAGCACAAAAAACACCACGAGGCTACCCAGCCAGATGTGGTGTTTTTTATATTTGTGGAAAAACCGTCTCATATCATCTTTGTTCCTGTAAAGCACATGACGGCGCGGCCCGTGGCAATAAGCGTGCCCACCTCATCCCGCACCTCGGAGTCGCAGTAGGCCAGCTTGCCGCCCATTTTGCTCACGCGGCCCGTGGCAATAACACGACCTTTGGCAGGAGCGGGGCGCAGATAATCCATACTGCCTGTGACGGTCACATGACTCTCGGGCCGCATCGTCAGCACCGCGCAGCCGCAGGCCACATCGGACAGGGTATACAGAAGGCCGCCGTGGGTCGAGCCCCAGATGTTCAACGATTCGGGATGGATATCCAGTTCTACCACGCCCACACCGTCGTCCACATCCACGATGCAAAAGTGGTTGTGGCGGTCAAAGGGTTCTCCCGTTTCGGCCAGTGCCATCAATTTTGCTTTAATTGCTGCATCCATGGGCTCCGACTCCTTTTCCGTTATTCCGCAGCTCGCAGCAGTTCCTGCGTGTAGGAGTGCTGTGGGTGATCGTAGAGCTGCTCCACCTCGCCCTGCTCCACGATGCATCCGTTTTTCATTACAAGGCACCGCTCGCAGAGTTGATAGACCACATTGAGGTCGTGGGAGATGAAGAGATACGAGATACCCAGTTCGTCCCGCAGCTTGGCAATCAGCTGCAAGATCTGGGCCTGAATGGTCACATCCAACGCCGAAACCGGCTCATCGGCAATGATAAGACCGGGTTTTTGAATAAGGGCAATGGCGATGCACAGGCGCTGCTTCTGTCCGCCGGAGAGCTCATGGGGGTAGCGGTCATAGTGCTCATCGTCCAGACCCACCATTTTCAGCGTCTCACGGACGCGTCGCTCTACTTCTTTCTTATCGTACTTACCGTAGATATACAGGGGTTCGGCCAGCGCACGGCCCGCCGTAAAAGAGGGATTCAGGCTGCCGGCGGGATCCTGAAAGACCATCTGGGGGCGCTTGGTGTAGTGGCGCACCACACCCTCTACATCCTTTTCCATACCCAGGATGGCGCGGCCCAGCGTGGATTTACCGCTGCCGCTCTCGCCCACAAGACCCAGAATTTCACCGCGGCGCAGGGTAAAGGATACATCGTGGAGCACCTGCGTACGGTGCTTTTTCAGCGTGCCGCTGCGGTACCACACATGGAGGTGTTCCACCTCCAATACATTGTCCACTGCTTTATCTACCATAGTTTCTTCCTCGTCGGTATGGCGGCGATCAGCCGCTGGGTGTAGGGCGCCGTGGGGTGCCGGAACACCTGCTCCGTCTCGCCCTGCTCCACGATCAATCCCTTTTCCATCACCGCAACGCGGGAGCAGAGCTTGCGCACCACATTGAGGTTGTGGGAGATGAAGAGGATGGACATACCCCGTTCTTTATTGAGCCGCAGCAGCAGCTCCAGGATCTGGGCCTGAATGGTCACATCCAGCGCCGTGGTGGGCTCGTCAGCCAGCAGCAGCTTGGGACTTGAGACGATGGCTGCGGCGATCATCACACGCTGCAGCATGCCACCGGAGAGCTGGTGGGGGAACTTATCATACAACTCCTCGGCATTGTCCAGATCCACATCCCGCAGCGCCTGCAAGGCCCGCGCTTTCCGCTCCTCGCGGGAGAGATTGGTGTGCACGCGGAGGGACTCCTCCACCTGCGGACCAATACGCATCACGGGATTCATAGCGGTCATAGGCTCCTGAAACACTACGGAGATATCGCTGCCCTGCTTTTTGCGCATGGCTTTTTCATCCAGCTGCAGCAGATCCTCGCCATCAAGGAGCACCTGTCCCGTCACAGCGGCCTTGTTGGGAGGCATCAGGGAGGAGATGACCATAGCGGTAACCGTCTTACCACTGCCACTCTCCCCCACAAGGCCCACGATCTCGCCGCTGTCGACCCTCAGGTCGATTCCGCGCACCGCCTCATGATCGGCGTCATGGAATTTGATATGGAGGTCACGAATTTCCAGCATTACTTTTCCCCCTTTCCCATGCCGTCGCCCATCATGCTGACACCCAAAATCAGCAGCACGATGATGAGGCCCACGCACAGCACATACCAGGGTGCAGTGAGCATATAGCTCTGTGCCTCCTTCAGCATATAACCCAGGGACACATCGGGGGCGGATACGCCAATACCCAGATAGCTCATGCTGGCCTCGGCCAATACAGCGTTGTTAAAACCGATCATAAGGGCGGGCAGCAGTACGCCGCGGGTGTTGGGCAGAATATGGCGAAAGATAATGCGCAGATGACTCGCGCCCATCAATCGGGCCGAACGAACATAGTTCATATTGCGGTGGCGGGCAAATTCTGCACGCACCACGCGGGCAAAGCTGGGGATGAATGCCACACCCAGCGCCAGAATCACATTGTACTTGCCAAATCCCAGCACGGCGATGAACACCAGCGCCAGCAGGATATTGGGAAAGGCGGTGAGGGCATCGTTGATTCGCATGAGCACCTCGTCCACCACGCCGCCAAAATAACCGGTGAAGGCGCCGACAATGACGCCTACCACACCGCCGATGAACACTGTGCCTACAGCGATGAAGAAGGTAGTGCCGATACCCACCATGGTGCGGGAGAAAATATCGCGGCCAAAATTGTCGGTGCCGAAGAGATGGCGCAAAGACGGGGCGAGGAACTTCTCACTGCCCACAATCATATCGGGGTCATAGGGTGTCCACACATACCCTACCAGAGCCAGCAGTGCAATGCAGAGGGCAATACAGGCGCCGACGCGGAAGGAGGTATCCTGTCGTTTCCGTAACATCGCGTCCACCTCCTTAGTGTAAGCGCAGCCGCGGATCCAGCCGCTGGTTGATGATGTCGGCGATAAAGTTCACCAGCACCACCACAAGGGCGAGGATCACCACGATGGCCTGTACCACCGGGAAATCGCGGTTGGAAATGGAACTGAGCAACAGTCGACCAATACCGGAGATGGCAAAGACCTGCTCGATGATCACAGAGCCGGCCACAATGTCCGCCGCCGTCATGGCAAGGAAGGCCACCGTGGGCACCACGGCGTTGCGCAGTACATGGCGATAAAGGGTGGCCATGCGGGTATTGCCGCGGCTGTAGGCGGTGCGGACATAGTCCTTGTTCATTTCACCGCCGATGGAGGAGCGGAGCATCTTCACTGTCATGGCCACGCGGGGCAGTGCGATGGCAAGGGCCGGATAGAGCAGATACACCACGCTGGCACCAAAATGATCATCGGGACTGATAAAAGCACCGGGATCAAACCAGTGGAGCACAAGGCCACACACCAGTGTCAGCAAAATACCGATAAAGAAGGGAGGCACCGCCATCACCAACTGACCCAATACGGTGAAGAGCCGATCCACCCACGCTCTGCGGCTCGATGCCGCCGCCAGTCCCAAGGGAATGGACAGCACCACGATCATCACAAAAGCGATCGCCGTTAACAACAGTGTAACGGAGAGTTTACCCTGCAGCAACTCGGAGACCGACATATTATAAATGTAGGAGCGACCGAAATCACCCTGCAGTGCGTTGGTGATCCACTCAAAGTACCGCACAAAGAAAGGACGGTCCAGCCCCAGTTCGGCGCGGAGCTGTGCCACCGTCTCCGCCGTGGCCTCGCTGCCCAGGATCTTGGTAGTAGGGTCACCGGGGATAATCTGGAAGGCCAGAAATGCGAAGAAAGAGACGATGACCATGGTGAGAATCATCATCAAAGCTTTCTTTACGATGTTCTTCATGTCCATCATCTCTTTCTAATGTTTATCAGTCTGCGTAATAGAGCTTCGCCAGATCCTGCGCATAGATGGGATAGAAGGTATATCCCTGCAGGTCGGGACGGACAGCCACAAAGTCGGCCAGATCCTGAATGTACAGGTTGGCGGCATCCTCTGTGAGCATACGCTCCATGGCCTTGTAGGCCTCCGTCTGGGATGCCTCATCGGTGGCGCTGCGGGCAGCGGCATAGAGGGCATCGTATTCGGGGTTATTATAGTTCATAAAGTTCTTGCCGTTGTCGGAGACAAAGCGCTCCAGCATGGCGCGGGCGGTGATGTTCTTGGCATCGAGGCCCGTAATGGTGGACTGGAACTGGCGGTTGGTGTAGGCCTCGGAATACCAGGTGGTGGCATCCACAGGCTGCACCTTAGCCCGCACACCGATGGCGGCAAGCTGCTGTACGACCACCTCGGCGGTGTCCATGTGGGGCTGGTAGTTGGACGATACGGTGATGGTCATATCAAAGCCGTCGGGGTATCCGGCCTCGGCAAGAAGCTGCTTGGCCTTGGCAGGATCGCAGGTGTAATAATCCACCAGCTCGGGCATAAAGTAGCGCTCCAGCTTGGGATAGATGTTGCTGCCGATGGCGGCGCCGTGGCCGTCAAAGACCACATCCATGATCATCTGGCGGTCGATGGCGTAGCTGATGGCCTGACGGACCTTCACATTGTTGAAGGGCTCCACGGCGTTGTTCAGATACACGGCCTGCACCAGATTCATAGTGTCCTCAAGGATGGTAAAATCATCGCCCAATTCCATGACTTGCGCGGAGGTCAGGTGGGCACACACATCCACGCTGCCACCCTTCAGGGCCATCATCAGCGCCGTCATATCCTCATAGACCCGGTAGGTCACCTTGGCCACACCGGCCTTGTCGCCCCAGTAGTCCTCAAAGCGCTCCAGCACGATGCTCTCCTGCGGGGTGCGCTCAGTCAACACGAAGGGACCGGTGCCAACCAGCTCCCCATCGGCGGGGATAATGGCAGCCGTCATGAAGTAGATCAACTCCATGTCGGGCTGTTCAAGACGGAATGTCACCGTCTTTTCATCGGTAGCCTGCAGGTCACGGATAGCAGAAAACGCCGACTTCAGGGCAGAATCCCCCGAATGTTCGGCGCAACGGTTCAGCGAATAGATCACATCCTCCGCCGTTACCGGCTCGCCGTTGTGGAACTTGACGCCCTCACGCAAGGTGAAGGTGTAGACCAGTCCATCCTCGGAAACCTTGTAGCTCTCGGCTACGGCGGGGATCAACTCACCTGTGGGGCCGGTCTTTACCAAGCCCTCATAGATGTTGAATACGACCTCTCTGGTTCCTGCCGACGCTGCTGCGTGAGGGTCAAGACTGTCTTCCGGGTCCTGCGCGATGGCCACAACGATCTCGTTGGCAGCTTTTCGCGCATCCTGCAAGCCCTTACTTCCTTCGTCACCTTTACCGCTGCCGTCTCCACAACCGCAGAGTACAGCGCAGATCATTACCAGTGACAGGAAAAGAGAAATTGCTTTTTTCATGTTCTTCTCCTTCTCTCCGCTCTTCTTGGCGGAGACAGAAATAATGGTTTGTCGCTATTCAATTGTCACGGGGTATACCTAATTAACAGTAAGGCGAAACCCCTAACGCACTTTACCACACTTTCTTAACGATTGCAAGTGCATTTTGCTCCCATCCCATTTTCGCGTGTTTCTTGTTAGGAAAAACATTCCCTCTTTTTCAATTACATTGTCATAAAAATAGCAAAATATATCATTAAAATAGCCTATAGTTTTCCCAAAAATTCGTTCACAGAATGTTAAAAAGATAAAAACTGATGCTAAAATTTTATTAATTTTGCTAATTGCACATAGCTGACAAATCTTGTATACTGCTTCTATGGTCCCATAGTTGTCTCCGCGGGCGGAATATGCGTATTTCGTGTGTGGATGACACAATTATCGTTTTCTGTCAACCGATAGAAAACAGATCTTTTAAAAGGAGAGAAAACTATGGAAAGAAAAGGCTTTAAGTCCAATTTCGGCTTCATTATGGCCGCTGTTGGCTCCGCCGTTGGCCTGGGTAACATTTGGGGTTTCCCCAACAAGATGGGCGCAAACGGTGGTTTCACCTTCCTGCTGATCTACCTGTTGCTGGCAGTCTTCTGCGGCTTCATCATCATGCTGGGCGAGCTGGCCATCGGTCGTAAGACCGGTCAGGGCGCTGTCGGTGCTTACAAGATCGTCAGCAAGAAGTTCAAGTGGATGGGCTGGATGGGTATTGCTTCTGCATTCTTCATTCTGTTCTTCTACTGCGCACTGGGCGGCTACTGCATCAAGTACGCTGTGCTGAATGTGGGCGACCTGTTCAATGCCGGCTTCGGCTCCAACGGCATGTCCGGCGGCGATGTCTTCGGCGCTTTCATGTCCTCCCCCTGGGAAGCCATCATCTTCGGCGTCATCTTTGTTGCCATCACCATGCTGATCGTTATGGGCGGCGTTGCCGGCGGTATCGAGAAGGTTTGCGCCATCGGTATGCCCTGCCTGTTCGTGGCTCTGCTGATCTGCATCATCCGCGCCATCACCCTGCCCGGTGCTATTGACGGTCTGAAGTACATGTTCGTTCCCGGCTGGGCCGTTGCTCAGGGTATCGTTGAGCAGCCCAACTTCTTCTCCGTCCTCTCTACCGCAGGCGGCCAGATGTTCTTCTCCCTGTCCCTCGGTATGGGCGCTATGATCACCTACGGTTCTTACCTGGATAAGAAGCAGAATCTGGAGAAGAACGCCATCACCATCGTCATTCTGGACACCCTGGTTGCCCTGATGGCCGGTCTGTGCGTTATCCCCGCCCGTTTCGCTCTGGATCCCACCGGCGCTCTGGGCGGCCCCTCCCTGCTGTTCGTCACCATGCAGAATGTCTTCGGTGCCATGGGTGCTATCGGCCCCGTGTTCGGCATCCTGTTCTATGTCCTGGTTGTCTTCGCTGCCATCTCCTCCTCCATCTCCCTGCTGGAGGTTATCGTGACTCACTTCGTCGACAAGGCCGCTGAGAAGGGCAAGGGCGACAAGCGTAAGAAGTACACCCTGATCGCCGCTGTCTGCGTTGGTATCGGCTGCATCTTGGTCTGCGCTGACCGTTTGGGTATGGCTGGTATCCACCCCGCAGCACTGCTGGGTCTGGAGAACTACGGTGCCTGGGCTGCTGACTGGCTGGACTTCTTCGACATGCTGTCTGAGGGTATCATGATGCCTCTGGGCGCACTGCTGATGTCCCTGATGCTGGGTTGGGAAATCGGTCCCGATCTGGTCAAGGAGGAGTGCAACCAGGAGGGCAACAAGCTGGTGTCCTACGGCTTCTTCAAGATCTGCGTGAAGGTCATCACCCCCCTGTGCATGCTGCTCATCCTGTGGGGCCAGATCGACTCCTTCTTCTAAGAAGCAAGTTTACATTGCAACAAAAAATCGGAGCCTCCCGGCTCCGATTTTTTTGCGTTTATTTATCTTTTTATTGTGCCATGGTGATGGCATGATGGAGACACTCAATCTCCACACGAGGCGTGCTGGCAGCATATTCTCCGTCCAGCGACCACGGGATATCGTCCTCGGTAGTCAGCACCACCTTCTCCACATGGCGGAAAATCACGCCCGGCGTGTCGTATTCCATCTTGGTAATCGAGGAGATCAAACCGGTCAGGTCTGCTGCTGTCTTGGGCATCCGCAGCAGCAACAGTTCAAATTTTCCGTCATCCATTCGAACCTGTTTGGGATCCAGCTTCACCAAGCCGCCCAACGAGGTGGAGTTGCATATACCGCCAAAGATGAATTCACCCTCAAACACCTCACCGTCTGCCTCAATACAGCAGCGGTAGGGACGAAGGGAATCTAGGCTGTTGAGCCCCTCCAGAATATAGGCAAAGTGACCCAGCGCATTTTTGGCCGCCTGCGTGGCCGAATAAGAGGCGCGGGTGAAGGCACCAAAGGAGGCTACATAGGCAAAGTGCCGTCCGTTATGCCGACCCAGATCCAGCGGTCTGGTACGGCCGCAAACAATAGAAGATGCTGCCACCGCAGGCTCGTCGGAAATTTCCAGAGATGTGGCAAAATCGTTGGTACTGCCGTGGGGGATATAGCCGACAGGCGGCATCTTTTCCAGTTTCATAATGCCGTTGAGGGTTTCGTTCAGCGTACCGTCTCCTCCGGCGCAGACCACCAAATCGAACTGACCTCCCAACTGAGACGCTGCACGGCGGGCATCCCCTGCGTCGGCCGTGGTCACTACCTTCACCAGATACCCCGCCTCAGAAAAGCGCGCCACCACATCGAACATGGGAGCAAGGGAGCGGGTGCGCCCCGCCTTGGGATTGACAATGAAGAGAAGTGTTTTCATTCCGTTTCCCTCCAAAAGGATAGTAGTGCCATTATGCCACAGTCTCCCACATTTTTCAACTGTCCAAATGTAAACATTCTGCCCAAAACGACCTCTTGCGCCACAGCGATCCAAATGGTATAATAAATTGTTATGAAACTACGAAAGGCAGGTGAACACGGCGATGAAACGCGTTTTTGCGCTTTTTTTGGCACTAATTCTGTCGCTGTCGCTGTGTGCCTGCGGACGGACACAGTCTGATACCGACAACGACAAGCTGCAGGTGATGGCCTCTTCCTTCCCCTATTATGATTTTGCCCGCGTCATCGGCGGTGAGTATGTCCAAGTCTCTCTCCTGATTGCCGCAGGCCGGGAGGTCCACAGCTTTGAGCCTACGCCGCTGGATGTGGTGCGCCTCGCCGAGAGCGATGTGTTCCTCTACAATGGCGGCGAGAGCGAGCTGTGGGTGAAGGAAATTCTGGAATCCTCCGGTGAGCACATCGCTGTCACCGCCGCCATGATGGACTATGCACCGCTTTTGGAGGAGGAGATTGTGGAGGGCATGGAGACCTCTGTACATCATCACCACCACGAAGAGGACTGCGAGGACGGCCACGAACACCACGAAGAAGCCGCTTACGACGAACACATCTGGACTTCCCCCGTGGTGGCCCAAGACCTGTGCCGTGCCATCTGCGAGGCTTTGAGCACCGCCGATCCCAACCACCGCAACCAATACGAGGCCAATCTCGATGCCTATCTTGTAGAATTGCAATCGCTGGACGAGGCCTTCCGTGAGGTGGTAGCAGAAGGAAATCGCGCCACTCTGGTCTTTGGTGACCGCTTCCCCCTGCAGTATTTCTGCGCCGAATACAGCCTTACCTACTCTGCCGCCTTCCATGGCTGCGCCGGTGACACCGAGCCGTCGCTGGGCACCATGAAGTACCTCATCGATAAAGTAAACGACGAGCAGCTTCCCGTGGTCTACACCATTGAGCTGAGCTCCCAAAAAATCGCCAACGCCATCGCCGAGACCACAGGGGCAAAGGTGCTGACCTTCCACTCCTGCCAAACCGTCTCGCGGCAGGAATTTGACGGCGGTGAGACATATCTCAGCCTCATGTGGCGCAATGCAGAGGCCTTAAAGGAGGGACTTGCATGAGCAATAACATATTGATCGATTGCCGTGATGTGTCCCTCGGCTACGAAGGTCACGCCATCAGTGAACACCTGAATTTCCAGGTCCATAACGGCGAATATCTCTGCATCGTGGGCGAGAACGGCAGCGGTAAATCCACACTCCTGAAGTGCCTGTTGGGTCTTATCAAGCCCATGGCGGGTCAGGTGGTGCTGGATAAGTCGTTGAGCCGCGGTGCCATCGGCTATCTGCCCCAGCAGGCTCCGGCACAGAAGGATTTCCCCGCCACTGCCTACGAGGTGGTTCTCTCCGGCTTTTTGAATGGCCGCCGGCGATTTTTCTACACCGCTGCCGAGAAATCCCGCGCCTTGATGAACATGGGTAAGCTGGGCATTCTGGAGCTGAAGGACAAGTGCTACCGCGAACTCAGCGGTGGTCAACAGCAGCGGGTGCTGCTCTCCCGCGCACTCTGCGCCGCAGGCGAGCTCCTGATTCTGGACGAGCCCGTTACCGGCCTCGATCCCGCCGCTGCACACGACCTCTACCGCACGCTCCAGTACCTCAACCGCAGCGAGGGCTTGGCTATCGTCATGGTGACTCACGACATTCAGAACGCCCTGCACTATGCCGACACCATCCTCCACGCAGGACAGAAGGGCTGGTTCTGCGGTGCCGCCACGGAGTACCTGTCCTCCCCTTACGGCAAGAAGTTCGGAGGTGAGACGGTATGATGCTGCTATTGGAAATGTTTACCTATCCCTTCATTCTCCGTGCCTTTGTGGTAGGTATTCTGGTGGCTCTGTGCGCCGCCCTGCTGGGTGTCCCGCTGGTACTGAAGCGCTACTCCATGATCGGCGACGGCCTGAGCCATGTGTCCTTCGGCGCATTGGCGGTAGCCGTAGCCTGCGGCTGGGCGCCGCTGCCCGTGTCCATCCCCGTGGTGATCGTGGCAGCACTGTGCCTGCTGCGCCTTTCCGAGCGCAGCCGCATCGGTGCCGATGCCGCCATCGCGGTGGTCTCCGCCTCGGCGCTGGCCATCGGTGTCATCGTCACCTCCCTGACCACGGGTCTGACCACTGATGTGGACAGCTATATGTTCGGCTCCATTCTGGCCATGGACCGTGCCGATGTGGCCTTGTCCATCGTATTGGCAGTGCTGGTGATCGCCGTGTTCGCCCTTTGCTACCACGCCCTCTTCGCCATTACCTTCGATGAGAGTTTCTCCCGTGCAACAGGCGTGCCTGTTGGGTTCTACAACACCCTCTTGAGCGTGCTGACCGCCCTGACCATCGTACTGGGCATGCGCCTCATGGGTGCCATGCTGATCTCCTCGCTGGTGATCTTCCCCGCCCTCAGTGCCATGCGCCTTCTTAAGAGTTTCCGCGGCGTGGTGCTGATGTCCGCCGTTTGTTCGGTACTGTCCTTCTGCATCGGCCTCACCGTCTCCTATCTGGTCAGCACTCCCGTAGGAGCTTCGGTGGTGGTGGTGAACCTCATTGTCTTCCTTGGCTGCTGCCTCATCTCTAAAATCAAAAGGAGTAAACGCGCATGAATATCTATTTGCAGGGTCTGACTATGGGCCTGGCCTATGTGGCTCCCATCGGTCTGCAGAACCTCTTTGTCATCAACACGGCGCTGACCCAGCGCCGCAGCCGCGTCTATCTGACGGCGCTCATCGTCATTTTCTTTGATATTACCCTGGGCCTTGCCTGTTTCCTGGGCGTGGGCGCACTGATGTCGGCTCTTCCCTGGCTGCAGAAGGTGATTCTGGGTCTGGGCAGCCTGATCGTCATTTGGATCGGCATCGGTTTGCTCCGTTCCAAGGCCTCCATGGAGGGCGGCCGCGATGTCAATGTTCCCATCTGGAAGGTCATCTCTTCGGCCTGCGTGGTCACATGGTTTAACCCTCAGGCCATCATCGACGGCACCATGATGCTGGGCGCTTTCCGCGCATCCCTCCCCGTGGGCACCGACGCCTTTTTCATCGGCGGTTTTGCCAGCGCCTCCATTTTGTGGTTCCTGGGCATCTCCACCGTCATCTCCCTGTTCAGCGCCAAATTCAACGAGAAGATCCTCAACATCATCAACAAGATCTGCGGCGTGGTCATCATCTTCTACGGCTGCAAGCTGCTGCTGAGCTTCGTTAAGCTGATGGGCTGGCTGTGAGAAACAGTACATAGAAAAATAAAAATCCCCGTCCGAATGGACGGGGATTTTGCTTCGTTTTTTACTCGGTAACGAAGGGCAGCAGAGCGATCTGACGGGCACGCTTGATGGCCTCGGTCAGCTGACGCTGATGCATGGCGCAGGTACCGGTGGTGCGGCGAGGCAGGATCTTGGAGCGCTCGCTGATGAAGCGACGCAGCTTGGCAGCATCCTTGTAATCGATATACTCGCACTTATCCACGCAGAACTGGCAAACCTTCTTGCGCTTGCGGACGGCACCGCGGGGCGCTCTGTTTTCGCGTTCCATAGCCATGGAATAGTCCTCCTTAAAGAATTTTGGTGTATCCTAATCGGACACGATTAGAACGGCAGATCGCCGTCTTCGTCATCGATCTCGGCAAAGTCGCCGCCCATGGGGGCTGCATAGCCACCGACGGGTGCGCTGTAGGCGGGGGCATCATTGTAGCCGCCGGCGCCATCGCGCTTGGAATCACCGAAATAGATGTTGTCGGCAACGACCTCCGCAGTGCGGCGCTTGTTGCCGTCCTTGTCCGTCCAGTCGCGGATCTGCAGACGACCCTCCACCACGGCCATGCGGCCCTTCGTGAAGTACTTGGCGACAAACTCAGCAGTGCTGCGCCATGCCACCACATCGATGAAATCCGTCTCCTTCTCGCCGCCCTGAGACTTGAAGTCACGGTCAACGGCAAGGGAGAAACTGGTTACGGGCGTCCCGCTCTGCGTACGACGCAGCTCGGGGTCACGGGTCAGACGACCCATGATGAAAACCTTATTCAGCATAGGTTATGCCTCCCTTACTCGCCCTTGCAGACGATCATGGAACGCATGATATCCTCGCTGATGCCCAGGATACGATCCAGCTCCTTGGGGAAATCCGGCGCGCTGGTGAAAGACATCAGGACATAGTAGCCTTCGGTCTTGTAGTCGATCGCATAAGCGAGACGACGCTTGCCCCACTCGTCGACGACGACGTTGGTAGCATTCTGCTCAGCCAGGGTCTGGAACTTAGCCACGGTAGCGGCGATAGCCTCCTCACCCTGTGCAGGGTCGATGATGTAGACGACCTCGTAGTTGGCGGAAATCTTAGCCATACTTTTGCACCTCCTTTTGGACGAATGGCCCCCATTCTCAGATGGGAGCAAGGATTTGCCCGCAATGCGCGAGCCTAATTATTATACCTTTTTCACAGAAAATGTCAATGATTTTTTCGCATTTGTCCAAATTTTTTTTGATTTTCTCTTCCCCCACAGCCACAAAAGTGTCCCTTTGGGCAAAGATACTACTGGAAAATCGCGTGTGTATGTGCTATGATGGGGGCAAATCCCCGAAAAATTCACTTGGAGCAGGAAATATGCTGAAACATGAGTTTACAAAACTGAATATTCTGCTGCGTTCCATCCCCGTCACGGTGGTCACGCTGTTTGTGGTCAGCGTCATCTGTATGAACCTGCTGGCCAACAAGACGCTGCTGCAGCTGGAGTGGATCGCCTTAGACGGCGGCATCCTCATTTCGTGGCTGTCCTTCATGTGCATGGACATCATCACCAAGCACTTCGGCCCCCGTGCTTCCAACAGCATCTCATTGCTGGCGGTAGCCATCAATCTCCTGACCTGCTTCATCTTTTTTGTGGCCAGCGCCATCCCCTCCAACGCAGGAGATTACACCGTCTTTAACGATATCTTCGGCGGCACATGGTTCATTCTCCTGGGCAGCACCATCGCCTTCCTCGCCTCTGCCGTGGTCAATAATACGCTGAACTGGCTCATTGGCAAAGCCTTCCGTCTTCATCCCGATGGCAAGCTGGCCTACGCCGCCAGAACCTATATCTCCACCTTTATCGGCCAGTTCCTCGACAACTTCATTTTCTCCATCATCGTCTTCGCTTTCTTCGCCCCCCGTTTTTGGGATGGCTTTCACTGGACGGTGCTCCAGTGCACCATGTGCGCGCTGACCGGTGCGGTGGCAGAGCTCATTATGGAGATCGCCTTCTCCCCCATCGGCTACCGCATTACCAAGCGGTGGCATCAGGAGAACATCGGCAAGGAGTATTTCGACTACTTAGAGCAGGAGACGCAGCCATGAATGTTTTGATCACCGGTACATCACAGGGCATCGGCAAGGCCATTGCCGAGCTGTTTCTCCGGGAGGGGCACACCGTCATCGGCATCGACCGACAGGCTTCCACTATTGAACACGGTGCGTACACCCACTATTGCTGCGATGTGCGGAATCGGGACAACCTGCCCGCCATCGAAGATGTGGAGATCCTCATCAACAACGCCGGCACACAGAACGAGGCCGACATCGACATCAACCTCAAAGCACTGATTTGGGTAACGGAGAAATACGGCCTGCAGCCCAGGATCCGCTCCGTCCTCAATATTGGCTCTGCCAGCGGCCATACGGGCTCTGAGTTCACCGAATACTGCGCCAGCAAGGGCGGCGTGCTGGCCTATACGAAAAATGTTGCCCAGCGCATCGCACCCTACGGCGCCACCTGCAACAGTCTCGATCCCGGCGGCGTCATCACACCGCTGAACGAGTGCGTCATGAACGACCCGGAACTGTGGGCGCAGATCATGGACGAAACGCCCCTCAAGCGCTGGGCCACCACGGAGGAGATGGCACAGTGGGCCTACTTCCTCACGGTGACCAACCGTTTCTGCACCGGACAGAACATTCTGGTGGACGGCGGCGAATCCATCAACTACCACTTCGTTTGGAAAGAATAAACAACAATGACCCCGACCGATTTCGGTCGGGGTCAATATTTTTATCTTATGAGTTCCAGCGTCAGATACAGCGCACCTTCTGCCTCGATCGCACCGGGCACCAACTCGCGGAGTGCATCAGCCTCCGCTGCCGTCAGTTCGTAGACATCGGCGATGTCCTGCACCGCATCGGGGGCGCGGCCCATCTCAGCGAGGGCGGCACGCACCATGGCGGCTTCGTCACCGGTGAGGTGCACCATCGTTTGATATCCCTCCGCGTCGGCCTTCTGCTCTGTGCCGCTGCTGTCCGTTACGACGCTCTCGGTCGGCGCACCGCCTGCATCGGTTTGCTCCTCTTCCAGCCTCTCCCCACCGTCAACCGCTCCGTTGGTATGCTCGGTAACAAAGAGATCCATATCTGCGGCGGCATCGTCCATGATAAAGCTCTCCGATGCGGCGCAATCGGCAGCGGGGGCCTTTTCTCCCTTGGGCATCATCAGCATACCCATGGGAACGAGAATGACAATGGCGGCGCAGGCGGCCAACGCCGTCATCATGCGCTTGAGCTTGCGTTTGTCGGCGCTGTTGGTGCGGATGGGCTCCTGAGGCGTGGCGGCCACGCGCTCCATCACACGGGAGGTAAAATCGTCCCCGGGCTGCACATCGCTCGCCAGTGCTTCTTGCAGCCACTTGTCAAATCTTTCTTCATTCATGACCCTTCACGCCTCCTTTCTGCTTCGTTTCTGTATGTATGACGGCCTGGCCGCCGAAAATGTTCCCGCTTTTTAACAAAGCTGTTTTCAGTGCCGCTTTTGCCCGGTTGATGCGGGATTTCACCGTACCCACGGGCAGGTGCAGAATGTGGGCAATCTCGGCGTAGTCCAGCGCCTGCATGTACCGCAGCAGCAACACCTGACGGTAGTCTTCGCTGAGGGTGGACAGCGCTTTCTGCACCGTCTCCTGCTGTTCGGTGCGTTCCAGCTGCTGCTGTGGGGAGTCGGACTCATCGGACAGTTCGGGGAGCTCCTCCTCCGACGCGGTGCGATGGCGGTTCTCCCTCCGCATCAGGTCGATGGCGGCGTTGGTAGTCAGGCGGTAAAGCCATGTGGAGAACTTGGCGTCTCCACGGAAATTGGGCAGGGCCCGCCATGCCGCCACGAAGGCCTCCTGTGCCACCTCGTCGGCATCATAGGCGTTGCCGCACATGCGGTAGGCCAAGCGATATACATTGTCACGATAGTGCTCCACCAGTTCCCCAAAGGCGGTACTGTCACCGCCACGGGCACGGGAGAGTAACAATATCTCGTTCATTTTAAATCCCTCTTGATGCCGCGAGTCACCTCGTAGACATCCTCCATGGTGTTCATCTTGACGATCTTATCCTTATAGTAGTTGGCGTGGGGCACACCCTTTAAGTACCAGACATAGTGACGGCGGGCCTCCAGAATGGCAATACGCTCACCTTTATCCGCCAATGCCAGCTCGATCTGCCGCACCGCCGTGTCACAGCGCTCATGGAGCGGCGGCAGCGGAGGAATTTCACGACCCTCCAGCGCCGCTTGACACTGGGCAAAGAGCCAGGGATTACCGAAACTGCCGCGGCCGATCATGGCCATGTCGGCACCGGTGAAGTGCAGAATCCTCAGGCAGTCCTCCGCCGAGAACACATCGCCGTTGGCGATCACCGGCACCTTCACCGCCTCTTTCACCTCACGGATGGTGGTCCAGTCGGCCTGTCCGCCGTACATCTGCGTGCGGGTGCGGCCGTGGACGGCGATGGCCGATACGCCCACCTGCTCCAGCGCCACAGACAGCTCCACCGCGTTAATGCTGCCCTTATCCCAGCCGCGGCGCATCTTCACCGTCACAGGCACAGGGCTGGCCTTCACCACCGCCTCGGCCACACGGACGGCCTTGTCGATGTCCTTCATCAGCGCCGAGCCGTCGCCGTTTCCAACCACCTTGCTGACGGGACAGCCCATATTGATGTCGATGATGGCGGCACCGCTGACCTCAGCGGCGATCTGGGCGGCCTCAGCCATGCAGACGGGGTCACTGCCGAAGATCTGGGCGGCGGCGGGCACCTCGTTGGGTGCCAGCTTCAGCAAGGTGCGGCTTTTTTTATCCTGATAGCACAGTGCCTTGGCGCTGACCAGTTCCGTAACAGAATACCCCGCGCCCATCTCGCGGCAGATTTGACGGAATGCCAGATCCGTCACGCCCGCCATGGGTGCTACCGCCAGACGGGACGCAATTTCCACATTTCCTATTTTCACAGGGAATCCCCCCTTAAAAAATCGCATAATAATGTAGTATATCATAGTTCTGCGCAAAAAAAAAGGGGGATGCCCGAGAAACTCGTGCATCCCAAAATGAGGAGAAAAAAGTGGAAAAGAGCAGCTACAAAAATGAAGCAACGGCCCACGCAGCGCCGATCACAGCACTGCCCAATGCGATCCAAAGAGGCGGTGTCATGCGAAAGCGACGCACCGCAGGCAGATCGTGGGTGCGGGCATAGCGTTTGGCTACCGCCTCTGCCTGCTCCACTACCTGCTGCTGAGACACCCCGCCATCGCTGCGGAGGACGAAAATCGCCTGCTCAAACAGATTCGGGTCAGGGCTATCCACCACAATGACCCGTCGGGAAACGCCTTTTACCACCGCCACACCACCTCTCAATCGCTATGTGAGGAGTATGTCCCAACAGGCGGCATCTTATACCCGTTTTGTGGCTTTGGGCGAAGTTTTTTCCAGATAGACCACCAGCGCGGCACAGTCATCCTTCAAACCGCCGTGGCGGCGGGATTCGGCCAGGATCTGCTGGCTCAGCACCTGGGCATCTACATCTGACCAATTTTTCAGCAGTTCGGGGAGCCAGTTTTCCCCATCGCCACCAATAACGCCGTCGGAGACCATGACGAACACATTCCCCTCCAGCAGCTGAAAGCGGCTGAACTCCGGCTCGGCGCGACTCTCCTGCAATCCCGCAGGCAGACTTCCCGCCGTCATGCTCTGCACCGTTTCGCCACGCTTGATATACGATGGCGCCGCACCGTACTTATAGAGGGTAGCCTCGCCGCTGCTGCGGTCAAGGGCCAGCAAATCAATGGTGGTAAAGCCGCAGTTTTCGGCGCAACGAAGCGTCAGCGCCGTATTGAGGGTCTTGAGGGCTGACTTTGCCTCGATACCCGCCTTGAGGAACTTTCGCAGCAGGCGCACCGTCATGGCGCTCTCGGCGTGAGCCGCCTCACCGCTGCCCATCCCATCGGAGAGGAGCATATAGAGCATTTTCCCTGCCGTAAATACCGCCAACTGGTCTCCGCAGACCCGCTCGCCGTCCTTGGCCCGCAGGGATGTGCCGATATGGCAGTGCAAGCGCAGTTCCCCCATATCGGGCACGGTGGCCGACAGGGTCTGCCCTATCTGGGCGTACTGCTCGCGGGCCAGAGAATGCGCCGAGCCAAGGCGCATACGGTACTGCCGCCGCAGGAGATAGGCGTAGACACCGCGGTCGATGGCGGTGAGAAGTTCCGTGAAATGAATGCAGCGGGATGCGAAGTGCAGGGGGAAATCCTCTGCCATGGCGCGGCCCCGTCGCAGCAGGGGGCTGACGGCATCGTTGAAGGCACTGTAGGTCACATCGTACTCCGTCTGCCAGCATTTCTGGGCCAGCACACATCCGCGGCACACCTCCTCGGCGGCGTGGTCGAAGATGACAGACGGATTCTCCACCTGCGGCGAAGCAGCGCGGCACAGCAGTTCATCATACAGGGCGCGATAGGCTTCCGCCCCCTCCCGCAACGCCGTGGTGGCCATGGCGGGCACGGCAGACCCTTCCGCCTCCCGCTCACCCGTCGGCATGGAGGATACAGTTGCCGTCACCGGCAGCCAACGGCGCGGCACCACCGCATAGGCGATCACGCCACAGAGAGACTCGTAGATCATCACGGAGCCATGGTCGACCTCCAGCACCAACGCAGAGAGCATCACGCACAGACACAGTCCTCCACCGCAAAGCCAGCGGGGATAGCGCCGCAGCAGGGAGGCACACCATCCTCCGCAGGCGTAGACCACCGCAAACAGCAGCGCAGGTTTCGCCGCCGACACATCCACCACCAAACCGATCCCCGCACCGAGGGCAGCAGCAGTAAGGGGAGGAGCACCGCCGCTGCATAGCATCACCAGCCACGCTGCGGCGGCGCGGCCGGGGGAGAATCCCTCAATGTTCAGCGGCGTTGCGGCACAGATAAGGGCCAGCATCACGCAGAGGGTTCGCAGAGAATGATCCCGCTCCACCCGCGAGAGCAAGTCGGCCGCTGCGGCGGCAATGGCGACAGCCACGAAGCACAGCGCCCAGTGTCGGGCAGTGCGCCCCACCAGATACACCGACTGTACCAGCAGAAGGCACACCGCCGTCAAAGTGGGAGCAAAACCGTGGGTTCGGGAGATCTTCACATCATAGAAGGCCATGTTGGCACAGTAGATCAGCACCGCCGATGCGGCCATCCGCAATCCTGACTGGAAGTCATAAAATATGTATGCTCCCAACAGCGCCCCCACTGCCGACCAAAAGCCACGGCCCCGGCCGCCGCTGACGGCTACCGCTGCCAGTGCCCACACGCCGTAGAGCCCGCCGATTTTTCCCGCCGACAGGACCGTCGTCAGCCCTGCATGGGCGGCACAGACCGCTACGGTACGCCCCCGTTCACTGTTCCAAAGTTCCTTTGCCCCGACCATATTCGCCGCCTCCTGCCTGCAATTCCTTTTTCGCTATTGTACGGCACAGGGAGGCCAAAAGGCTGTCGGGAAATAAAAACAGGCCGAATTTCTCAGCATTCGGCCTGTCTATGAACATACTATTCAGTTTCCGCGGAAATATTCCCGCGTCTCGGCTGCGTTACGCTGAATTTCATCACGCAGTTCTTCCAAAGAGCCAAACTTCTTCTCGCCACGGATGCGGCGGCAGAACTCCACACGAATCGTCTGATCATAGAGGTCGCCGTCAAAGTCCAGCAGGAAAGTCTCCACAGAAACGGCATCGGAATCGCTGACGGTGGGGCGGGTTCCCACATTGGTCACACCTGCGAAATCCCGTCCGTCGGGGAGATAGACGCGGGTGATATACACACCCAGAGCAGGGGTAAGAATATTGGTGGGTACGATGAGATTCACCGTGGGGATGCCGATGGTGCGGCCCACGCGATAGCCGTGCTGTACCGTCTGGGTCAGACAGTGGCGGTGGCCCAAAAAGGCAGCGGCCTCCTCCACCGCTCCCTCTTCCAGCAGCTTGCGGATATGAGTGGAGCTGACGGTAATACCCTCCACCTCCACGGCAGGGATGATGTCGCAGCCCAAGCCCAATTCGGCACACTTTTCCTGCAAAAGCTGGGGGGTACCCTCATTTTTATAACCGAAACGGTGGTCGTGACCTGCCACCAGATGAACGGCACCGTGCTTCTTCACCAACAGCTCCGTAACGAAGTCGTCCCAGGTGCAGTGCATCATTTTCTCATCAAAGGGGGCGAGAATGACCTCCTCAATGCCGTAGAGCCGGTGCACCAGCTCCTGCCGCTCCTCGGCGGAATTGATGAGATAGACGGTCTTGCCCGTCACCACCTCTTTCGGGGGGCGGTCAAAGGTAAACACGGCGGCCTTGACGCCCTTTTCCCGTGCCACCTCTGCAGCGCGGCGCAGCAGCGCCCCGTGGCCCAGATGCACACCGTCAAAAAAGCCCAGTGCAATGACTTTTGCTTCCATTCCTTACGCTCCAAAAAAGTTCTTAACCGATGTCATTTGCCCGCCTTCCAAGCGGCTGAGGCACAAAAACATCCCGTCCATGCCGTACACACGGTACAGACCGTCCTCCAGAGTCTCATGGACAATGAAGGGATTGCCGTTGCGGCACAAAAATTCCACGCGGGGATGCGTGATGTGATATTCGCCATACTGGCGAAAGAGGCTATCCACCTGATGCAGCACGGCTTCGCCCATTTCCTGCACCTGATCGATGGTGACGGCCTCCTCCAGTGTGAAGCCCGCCGCCATGGTGCGGCGCAGGGTAGCCATCACACCGCCGCAGCCCAGCACCTGCCCGATATCGTGGCAGAGGGTGCGGATATATGTGCCCTTGGAACAGCGGATGCGCAGGAGATACTCCGTATCGCTCACCTGCTCCAAAAGTTCCAGTTCATGGATGGTGACGGCGCGGGGCTTGCGCTCCACCTCCTTGCCCTGACGGGCCAGATCATAGAGCTTCTGTCCGCCGATTTTGATGGCCGAATACATGGGCGGGATCTGCGAAATCTCACCCATGAATTGGGGCAGCACCGCCTCGACATCCGCTTTCGTCACAGTAACGGGCGCAGTGGTCAGCGTCGTACCCGTGCTGTCCTGCGTATCGGTGGTAAGACCCAGACGCAATGTGGCCACATATTCCTTCTCGCCGCTCTCGGCGAAGCTGACACCGCGGGTGGCCTGTCCCACAAATACAGGCAGCACACCGGTGGCCATGGGATCAAGGGTACCTGCGTGCCCCACTTTTTTCGTTTTCAAAATACCACGCAGCTTGGCGCAGACATCCATGGATGTCCACTCCGCGGGCTTATCGATAATGACGATACCTTCTGCCATTTACGCCTCCGTCACAGCTTTTACGGCCTGTAATACAGCCTCCTTCACCGACTCCATGGTGCCTTCCACCGTGGCGCCTGCGGCACCGCGATGGCCGCCGCCACCTAAGATGGCGCAGATAGCGCCGGCATCCATAGCAGGCGTAGTGCGAATAGAAATTTTGATGACGCCCTCGCGAAGCTCCCGCAGGGTCACACCGCAGTCGGTGCCCTCCACCATGGCAGCCAGCTGGCTCAACTCCTCGATGTCGGCCTCGGTGGCGTTCATCTCGCGGCGCAGACTCAGGGGAATGGACATGACCACCACACGGTTGTCGAAATGCAGCGTCATCTCCTCCACCATGCGGCTCTCCATCTTGAGGCGCACGAAGCTCTTGGTGCGGAACAGCGCCTTGTTCACCGCCGTCACATCCACCAGTTCCATCAGCTCGGCGGCAATACGGTGGGTCTCCGGGGTGGTGTTGGCGTACTGGAATCCGCCGCAGTCGGTGCTGACGGCCACATAGAGGGGCAGCGCGATCTCCGCCGTGATCTCGGTCATCTCGCGGATGATACCGTAGACGATCTCACCGCAGGCGGCGCACTCAGCTGCCAGACAGGTCTCCCTGGCAAAGAACTCCTGGGAGGCATGGTGGTCAATGGCCAGATCCACCGTCGTCTTATACGGCTCGGCCCTGTCGATGAACAGGGAAGTGGCGGCAATATCCACACTGACCACAAACGCGGGAACATAGTCCTCGGGGGCCCACAGTTCTTCAGCATACGATGCATAAGTGGCGGTGATGCCGTCGTTTTTCAGGAGATACGCCTCCTTGCCCAGGTTGCGCAGCGCACGGCACAAGGCGGCAGAGGAGCCGATGGTGTCACCGTCGGGGCGTACATGGGTCAGCAGCAGGAACTTGTCCCGCGCCTTCAGCCAGGAGGCAGCTTCCTTTACGGTCATGGCCATCTTACTTATCCTCCGGCAGCACGATGTCCTCGTTGGCCGGATTGGCGGGCTTGACATTGTGCAGCATATCCAGAATATGGGCACCGTAGGCGATGGAGTCATCCATCATAAACTGCAGTTCGGGAGTATAGCGCAGCTTGAGGCGGGCGCCCAGCTCACGGCGCAGGAAGCCTGCGGCAGACTTGAGGCCACGGAGCACTTCCTTCTCGTCGCCGTTAAGGGCGCTGATATAGACGCGGCTATAGCGCAGGTCAGAGGTGGTGTCCACATGGGTGATGGTCAGCATAGCCTGTGCAATACGGGGATCTTTCACCGTGCGCAGCAGGGCGGACAGTTCCTTCTGTACCTCTTCGTTGATACGGCCGATACGGTTGGATGCCATCTCGTTCACTCCTTTCATAGGAAAACAAGGGGCGGGCGTCCTCGCCCGCCCCTCCTAGTCGTTTGTTTATTGCGGTATTTCTTCCATGGTGAAGGCTTCCACGATGTCGCCTTCCTTCAGGTCGTTGTACTTCTCGAGGCTCAGGCCGCACTCGTAGCCGGAGACCACTTCCTTGACGGAATCCTTGAAGCGCTGCAGAGAGGCCAGGATACCCTCGTGGATAACGATACCGTCGCGGACCAGACGCACCTGGCAGTCCTTGCGCTGCAGCTTACCGTCCTGCACATAGCAGCCGGCAACGGTGCCGACGCCGGAGACCTTGTAGGTCTGGCGCACCTCGGCATGGCCCAGCACCACTTCGCGGAACTTGGGAGCCAGCATACCCTTCATAGCGGCCTCGATCTCGTTGATGGCGTTGTAAATGACGCGGTACATACGCATATCCACATTGGCGCGGGCGGCGCTGTCGCGGGCAGCGGAGTCGGGACGGACATTGAAGCCGACGATGATGGCCTGAGAGGTGGATGCCAGCATGACATCGCTCTCGTTGATGGCACCGACACCGCCGTGGATGACGCGGACACGGACTTCCTCGTTGGAGATCTTCTCCAGAGAGGCCTTCACTGCCTCCACGCTGCCCTGTACATCGGCCTTGACGATCAGGTTCAGGTTCTTCATCTCGCCGGCCTGGATCTGGCTGAACAGATCCTCCAGAGAGACCTTGGAAACAGGGGCGTCGGCCTTGGCCTTCTCCTCCTCCTTGCGCTGCTCCACCAGCTCGCGGGCCAGCTTTTCATCGCCAACGGCGTTAAACACGGCACCGGCGGAGGGAGCCTCGCTGAGGCCGGAGATCTCCACGGGAACGCTGGGGCCGGCCTCGGTAAGACGGGCACCCTTGTCGCTGATCATAGTACGGACACGGCCCACGGAGGTACCGGCGATGATGATGTCACCCTGCTTGAGGGTACCGTTCTGCACCAGCAGCGTGGCCACAGGGCCACGGCCCTTGTCCAGACGAGCCTCGATGACAGTACCCTGAGCCATACGGTTGGGGTTGGCCTTCAGCTCGCCCACCTCGGCGGTGAGGGTCAGCATCTCCAGCAGTGTCTCCACACCCATACCGGTCTTGGCAGAGATGGGGCAGATGATGGTCTCGCCACCCCACTCCTCGCAGACGAGACCGTACTCGGTCAGCTGCTGCTTGATGCGCTCGGGGTTGGCAGTGGGCTTATCCATCTTGTTGACGGCCACGATGATGGGGATCTCAGCGGCCTTGGCATGGTTGATGGACTCGATGGTCTGGGGCATGATGCCGTCGTCGGCGGCAACCACCAGAATGGCGATATCGGTCACCATGGCGCCGCGGGCGCGCATGGAGGTAAAGGCCTCGTGGCCGGGGGTATCCAGGAAGGTAATGGGCTTGCCGTTGAGCTCCACCTGGTAGGCACCGATGTGCTGGGTGATGCCGCCGGCCTCGCCGGATGCCACGCTGGCACTGCGGATATAGTCCAGCAGGCTGGTCTTACCGTGGTCAACATGACCCATAACCACCACAACGGGGGCGCGGGGCAGCAGATCCTCCTCGGCGTCCTGATGGTCGTCGATGAGCTTCTCCTCGATGGTGATGACCACTTCCTTCTCCACCTTGCAGCCCATTTCCTCGGCAATAATGGCAGCGGTATCGAAGTCGATCATCTGGCTGAGGGCTGCCATAATGCCGTTCTTCATCAGGCACTTGACCACCTCGGCGCCGGTCTTCTTCATGCGGCTGGCCAGCTCGCCAACGGAGATCTCATCGGGGATCTGCACGGTGACGGGAGTGTTCTTAATGACCTCAAGGCGCAGCTTGCGCAGACGATCGGCCTCCTCCTGACGGCGCTTGTTGCTCTGGGGGCCGTTCTGGCGCTGCTTGGTGTTGCGGAACTTCTCCTTGTTCTGGAACTGGTCGGCACCGCGGCGGCCTCCGCCCTGACGGCTCTCGGCCATATCCTGCAGCTTCTCGTCGTACTTGGCCATGTTCACATTGGTGGCCTTACGGGTGTCCACCACCTGCTTCTGGGGCACGCGGGACACGGGCTGCTGGGCAGCAGGAGCGGCCTCGGGCTTCTTCTGGCCCTGAGGAGCGTTGTTCTGCTGCTTCTGTGTATTGCCGCCCTGCTGGGCAGGCTTGCCGCCCTGCTTGGGGTTGTTCTCAACCTTCTTGGGCTCTGCCTTCTTCTCCTCGGTCTTGGCACCCTCGGCAAATACCGTGGCAATGCTGGCGATCTGGTTGTGCTGCGTCAGATACTCAAACACCAGAGACAGCTCCCTGTCTTCCAAAACCTGCATATGATTCTTGGGGGTCTCGGCATACTTGGTCAAGATCTCCGTTACTTCCTTCGTGGCGACATTGAAATCCTTCGCCACCTCATGCACTCTGTACTTATTTGCTACGCTAGCCAAATAAAGCCACCTCCATCTGTGTGATGGGATGCGTTGCCGCACCCGTTATTACTGTTTCTTCGTCCGTGTTTTGCCGCTGCGCACATTTTTCTCGTGGCGGGCCTGTTCGCGCTTGCGCTCCATGGCGCGTTTGGCTTTCACTGCCAGCGCCTCAGCAGCGGGGGCGAACTTCTCGTCCTTTGCCGCCAGCTTCTTCACCAGTGCCTCGGCAAAGCCGATGTCCGTCACCGCGCACATGGCCACACTGCTGCGGCCCAAAGCGCTGCCCAGCGAATCCTTATCGGCCGGAATCGTCAGGCACAGGCAGGCACCTGCCTGCGCGAAGGAAAATGCGCGGCGCTGGGAAGAGGGGCCGGCATCCTGCGCCACGAAAATAACGCGGGCCTTCTTGGCGCGGGCAGCACCGCCCACCGGCTCTTCACCGATCTCCACGCGGCCGGCACGATGGGCCAGGCCCAACATAGAAAGGATATTGTCCATTACACTTCACCGCTTTCCATCTGCGCCTCCAGCGCGTCGTATACTTCCTCGGGAATCGCCAGTTCAAAAGCGCGCTCCAAAGCACGGCTCTTGCGGGCTTTTTTCAGACACTCCCCGTCGTGGCACACATAGGCGCCGCGGCCGGACTTCTTGCCGCTGCCATCCAGTACGATCTCGCCCTCCGGCGTACGCACCACGCGCAGCAGTTCGCGCTTATCCTTCATGGTCCGGCAGCCGACACACTGACGCTGCGGGATCTTGCGGGGCTTAACAGCCATATCGGCCACCTCCTTACATGTCTATACTCAGCCTTCCTCGCTGTAGGAGGCGGGCTTGATGTCGATCTTATAGCCGGTCAGGCGGGCAGCCAGACGGGCATTCTGGCCCTCCTTACCGATGGCGAGGCTCAGCTGATCATCGGGAACGATGACGCGGCAGACCTTACCCTCATTGGCCAGCATAACCTCCACCACATCGGCAGGGGCAAGAGCGGCAGCAATGAATTCGGCGGGATCTTCACTGTACTTGATGATGTCGATCTTCTCGCCGCGGAGCTCCTCGACGATGGCGTTGACGCGCTGACCGCGGGGGCCGACGCAGGCGCCGATAGGATCGATGTTCTCGTCCTCAGACCACACGGCCATCTTGGTGCGGTTACCGGCCTCGCGGGCGATGGCACGGATCTCCACACTGCCGTCGTAGATCTCGGGCACTTCCAGTTCAAACAGGCGCTTGACCAGACCGGGGTGGGTACGGGAAATCAGCACCTGAGGGCCACGGGTGGAGCGGCGCACCTCAACGAGATACACCTTCACCAGCTGGCCTTCACGGAGGGTCTCACCGTCCACCTGCTCGTTGAGAGTGAGGACAGCCTCGGTGGACTCGCTGCCGGTACCGATCTTCAGACCCACATTGCCGGTGCGGGGATCAATGCGCATGACCGTACCGGTGAGGATCTCATGCTGCTTGGAGTTGAACTCGTCATAGATCATGCCGTGCTCTGCCTCGCGCAGACCCTGAATGATCACCTGCTTGCCGTTACCGGCGGCGATACGGCCGAACTCCACATTCTCCACGGGCAAGTTCACGATACCGCCCAGCTCATGCTTGGCGCTGAGGCGCTTGGCCTCCTCCAGAGAGATCTCGGTGCCGGGGTTCTCCACCACCTCAACAACCTCTTTTTGCACGAACATCTTCAGTTCCTGCTTCTCCTCGTCCACATCCACGATGACATTCTCCACGCCCTCGTGGTCGCGCTTGTAAGCAGTGGTCAGGGCCTGAATAATCTTGCCCATCATAAAGGTCTGGGGAATGCCGCGCTCTTTTTCCAGCATCGCCAGCGCCACAAAGATCTCTTCACATTTCATAGCTCAATACTCCTTATTCTATTCCGTTCCTAACAGATTTTAAAACTCAACGCGCAGGCGCACCAGCGCCACATCGCTCTTTTCAAAGGTCATGCTCTCGCCAGCCCACTCAATGCTGACCGCACCGTTATCATAGCCCGTCAACACACCGGGGAACTCCTTGCGTCCATTCACAGGCTTATAGGTCTTCACCAGCACGGCAGAACCCATAAAACGCTCAAAGTCGGAAGGGCGCTTCAAGGGGCGCTCGGCACCGGCGGAGGACACCTCGAACATATAGCTTCCCTCGATGGGGTCCACCTCATCCAGCAGGTCGCTGACGCGGCGGGACACGGCCTCGCAATCGAGAATATCGATGCCGCCTTCTTTATCCAGATACAGGCGCAGATACCACTGACCGGCCTCGCGGACATACTCCACATCCCACAGCTCGCAGCCGTTTTCCTCTGCCACGGGAGCTGCCAGCTCCCACACGATCTCGGTAACTTTCTTCATTTTACCCTCGTACTTTCCTCGGCGAACAAATTTTAACCTTTCAAATTTGCCCAACAAAAAGAGCGGACAGCGATGTCCACTCTCAGTCAACTCTTACTAACATGGCATATCTTATCATAGTTTTTCCCTAATTGCAAGGCTTTTTCCTAAAAAAGAAGGCCAAAAACAGACAAAAGACCGCCCGCAGGCGGTCTTTTGTCTGTTTTTCACGGTTATTCCGTCATGATCTTCAAAATCACGCGGTCAGTCTCCCGCATACCCTGTGCGGCCAGCACGCCCACATTGCGGATGGTGTGCTCCACATCCTCGCCCATGATGCCGTGTCCGGCCTTGAAGTTATCGTCGGCAAGGTACATGTTGTAGCCCAGGATGCCGCACTCCACGCCCATGGCGATCTTGGCGGCGCAGGAGGCCTTGGCACCATCGCAGATGCAGCCGGAGATCATGGCAACGGCGTTCTGCAGCGTGTGGGAGATACCCTCGAAGCCTGCACCGCGGAGCCATGCGATACCGCAGCCGGCACCCACACCGGCGCTGACGGCGCCGCAGTAGGCGCTGAGACGGCCGATGCCGGTCTTCTGATGGATGGTAATGAGATCGGAGAGGGTGACGGCCCGGAGAATGGTCTCCTCGTCCTTGCCCATCAGCGTACCGTAACGCCACACGGGGACAGAGGCGGTGATGCCTTGATTGCCGGAGCCGGAGACGATCACGACAGGCATCTCGCAGCCGTTCATGCGGGCATCGCTGCCTGCGGCGGCCCATGCGCGGGCCTGCGTCTCCATACTGTCACCGCTCTTGAGGAGAGTAGAGCCAATATTGGCGCCCCAGGAGTTCTCCAGACCCTCGCGGGCGATGGCGGTGTTTTTCTCAATCTGACGACCGATCAAGGGCTTAATTTTTTCCAAGGGTACCGTTTCAGCAAAGGTGATGATGTCTTGAACATTCAGTACGGACTTATCCTGCAGATTGTCCTCGGCGTCGGCGGTCAAAGGCTTCTCCAGCAGGATCTCGTCGTCCTTTTTGATAAATACGATGTTGGTATGGTTGTTGGCGACCCGCACCGTGGCGGTATGGCCGTCCAGCTTGCCGTGGAGGCAGATGTCCAGCATACAGGGCGTCTCGGGGCAGGTGACTTTAATGGGAGTGCTGTCCAGATACGCCTGAATGCTCTCCACATCCTCTTCTGTTACATTGGCAATGACCTGCAATTCCGCGTCAGCGTCGCCTGCCACAATACCTACTGCGATGGCAGCGTCGATGCCGCGACGGCCATCAGTATTGGGAACGACCACAGACTTCACATTCTTGAGGATATTGCCGCTGACCTCGGCCAGCACTTCTTCCGGTTTTCCGCCCAGCACCTTGCGCAACTTGGCAGCACAGTACGCAACGGCGATGGGCTCTGTACACCCGGTAGCCAGCAGGAGTTCTTCCTGCAGGATGGCCAGATAGGCCTCCATTTTCTTCTCGTTCAACATCGTATCGTATCTCCTTTGTATGATTGGTATGTGTATCGGTATGGAATTATTTTTATTGCAGGGCGGGGACATCGTCCTCCAGATTCACCCAGTCCTCCACATCCACCACAGTGAATTCCGTCTCGGTGTTGCGGATGACCACCTTCTCGATGCCGGCGTTGATGACGAGGCGGCGGCACATGGAGCAGGAGGTGGCATTGGTCAAAAGCTCACCGGTGCGGGCATCGCGGCCCACCAGATAGAGGGTGCTGCCCACAGTGTCGCGGCGGGCGGCGGAGATAATGGCGTTGGCCTCGGCATGGACGCTGCGGCACAGCTCATAGCGCTCGCCGCTGGGGATCTTCATGGCCTCGCGGGTGCAAAAGCCCATGTCCACACAGTTCTGTCGGCCGCGGGGCGCACCGTTGTAGCCGGTGGAGATGATTTCGTCATTTTTCACGATGATGGCCCCGTACACCCGACGCAGGCAGGTGGCGCGATCCAATACCGTCTCGGCGATGTTCAGGTAGTAGTTTTCCTTACTGATGCGTCCCATAGTCATCCGCTCCTTTTTTCGCATAGTACTCTAAGGTAAATTATACTGGTTTTTCCGTTACTTTTCAATCGTCGCCCCCGAAAAACACCACCGCAATATCACCAAAATTTGTTTGCTGTTTTTGAAAAAAACAGCAAAAGACCAGCTTCAGGAGCGGGTCTTTTGGCAAAATGTTTAATTCAGTTTAAAGAGGTTATTGTCGGAGGCAAAATTGGTCAGCTCATAGAGCACCAGCACATCGGTGCAGCTGTTGGCGATCTCCTGTACCTCCTCGCGGCAGTGTCGCAGGTCGACGAGGGTGATGGTGTCGTAATCCTCCGTCAGGAAGGGGACGAAGCTGTTGGCAAAGCTGTCCTTCACAAGGAGGAGGGATCGGCCTGTATCAGCCCCTGTCTCAATGATGACCTTGGCGTAGTTGCCGCCCATGAAGATCTTGTAGTGATCCTTCTCCTCCAGCGCCTCCATGGAATAGATGCTGTCACTCATCTCGCCGTCACTGTTGACAGAGACGACCTTCACATCGGGAGCGATGGAGAGGGTATCGTAAACACTATTGGGCAGCATCACCTGCGAGTAGAGCGTACCGCGGAAGGTTTCGGACACCTGCTCCAGCTTCCAATCCTGCACCCCATGCCCGGTAGCGGCACACCACACCTCATAGGCGTTCAACGCGCCCACAGTGGTCCAGTGATGGTCGGTGCGGTAGTAGTTACCCTCACCGGAAAGCACCGAACGGGTATCGATAAACTGATCGCCAAAGCGGTCGGTCATGGTGTCGAAGCACTTGCCCAGATCGAAGAGTTGGGCATTGGCAGGGAGCTTCTCCGAGAGCATATAGGCGGGGGTGGGGGCCATCAGCAGATGGCAGGACTTGTCGGCATTGGCCTGGAAGAATTTCTCCACCTGCTGCAAATTCTTGCGGAACTGGCTGTCATCGAAGGTATCGGGTGTCACCTTGGCAAAATAGTGCCCGTCGGCTCCCAGCCAGGTGCTGTTGATCTCCTGCTTTCCCATGGCCTGCTGGGCAGAAGATGCCGTCTCCATCCAGAAGTCACGCAGGACGATCTGGTCGGCGGTGTACTCCTCGGCATCGGCGGTATACTGGCCTGCGAAGAGCGCCTTGAGACTGAACGCAGGACGCTGCTCCAGATAACGGTTCTCGTTGGGGGAGAACTGGCGGTCGGGCATCACGATAGAACCAAGGGAGATGGCTGCCAGAATGGCGAAGATCACCACCAGAGGCAGCAGTTCGCGGCGCACGGTTTTTTCGAGGCGGCGGCCGGTTTTCTTTTCATTCATCGTTGGGCCACCTCCTTAGAATCTGAAGTAGAGGAAGGGGTTGTAACTGTCGCCCACCAGGAAGGCCACCGACAGCAGCAGCAACAGTGCCACACCTACAGAGCGCAGTGCCACCGCGCCGCGGTCACCCAGACGCTCATCGACGGCGCGGAAGGCGCGCAGCGGCAGCGTGGTACTGCCCACAGCCGCCAGCACCAGCAGCACGGCATTGGATCGCAGGAGATAGGCGGCAGCACCATCCCACAGAGGAGCGGTGAACATGGCGGCGAAGTACTGACCCAACTGGGACATATCGGTGATGGCGAACAGCGTCCAACCGATCATGAAGCAGAAAATGGTGTACAGGTGTCCCACAAGGTGAGGGAGCTTTTCCAGCCATTTCAGCAAAAACAGCTTTTCCAGAATCAGCAGCAGGGCGTAGTACAGACCCCACAGCAGGAAGTTCCAGCTGGCGCCATGCCAGAAGCCCGTCAGACCCCAGACAATGAGGAGATTCAAAATCTGGCGGGCCTTACCCTTGCGGTTGCCGCCCAGTGGGATATAGACATACTCGCGGAACCAGGAGGATAGACTGATGTGCCAGCGGCGCCAGAACTCCGTGACGGAGCGGGACTCGTAGGGGTGCTCGAAGTTTTCCAGAAAACGGAAGCCGAAGAGGTGACCCAGACCGATGGCCATGTCGGAATAACCGGAGAAATCGAAGTAAATCTGGAAGGTATAGGCCAGCACACCGATCCATGCCACCACGGCAGAGGGCTCGGACATGGCGGCGATCTCCTCCCACAGGGCACCCACCTGGTTGGCGATGAGCACCTTTTTGGCAAGGCCCACCACGAAACGCTGCATACCGCGGCTGGCCTCAAAGATGCTCTCGCGGCGATGCAGCAGCTCGTGCTCCACCGTCTTATACTGGACGATGGGGCCGGCGATCAGCTGGGGGAACAGTGTCACATACGCACCTACATCCAGAATGTTGCGGCAGGGCTTGACAATACCGCGATACACATCGATGGTGTAGGACATGGTCTGGAAGGTATAGAAGCTGATGCCGATGGGCAGCGCAAGGCCCAGTGCAGGGATACCTGCACTGAGGAGAGAGTTGATGTTGTCGATGGCAAAATCGGTGTACTTGAAGAAACACAAAATGGCCAGATTGCCCACCACGGAGACCCACATGACAGCCTTGGCACCCTTCTCGTTGCCACGGTCACGGAAATGGCCGATGCCGAGACCGTTGCAGTAGTCGAACACGGTGGAGAAGAGCATAATGAGGATATACTTGGGCTCACCCCAGCCGTAGAAAACCAGGCTGGCGATCAGCAAAATGGTGTTTCGGGCGCGGCGGGGACAGAGGAAATACACCAGTGCCACCAGCGGCAGGAACAGCAGCAGAAATACGGTGCTGCTAAAAACCATGTGCAAACACTCCTTTCTAGGAGAGATTAGCGGTGCCTTTACACCGCTTTACGGAGAAAGCGGGACAGCGCAGAGCACTGTCCCGTGTTCTTATGTCAGAGAATATCGTGGAGATAGCCCACCAGTACGCTGGAGCGGATGGCGGAGAGGTTGTTGACAAACAGCACCTCGTCCACGCCGTTGGTCTTGACGAACTCACTGATGGAGCCGTCCCAGTAACGGTAGTCGATGACATGGACGGTCTCGTAGTGATCAACCAGGAAGGGCACAAAGGCGTTGCCGAAGGACTCCTTCACCACCACGCAGGAAGAACCGTCGGTAACGGCGGGGTTCTGAATGAGGGTGTAGGGCTGGTCGCCGCCCACGAATGTGCCGTACTTATAAGAGGCGGGGGCATTGGACTGGTCATAGATGATGGGCCAGCGGATGACCTGACCGTTCTTATCGGTGTAGTCCAGCGTGGCATCGACGGACAGGGGGCGATAGGCCACCACCGTGTCGGGATTGGCCTTCATCTGCTCGTTCTCGTTGGAATCGCGGTAGAAGGTGCCCAGGAAACCGGGGAACTCCACCGTCTCATAACCGTCAAGGGGGTTGGCCGTCTTGCCCGAGAGCTTGCAGAACTCATCATAGGCATAGTAAGCACCCGTAGCCGTCCAGTGATGGTCGGTGCGGAAGTAGATATACTCGCCGCGGTGGGCCATCATGGTCTTGTTCAGAGGCACGGAGATAACATTATCGTTCATAAAGCCGATGATGGCATCCTCTGCCGCTTTCTGGTCGGAAAAGACATTCTTGCCGTAGAGGGCATCGGGCAGGGTAATGCCGCTGCTCAAGGGGGCGGGGATCATGTAGACCTTGGCGCTGCCTTCCAGTGCATCGGCCACGGCGTTGAGGTTGTCGGCATATTTCTTGGCGGTGGACTCCACATAGGAGTACATCTCAAAGCCCGCATCACCTACGCGGTAAACGGCATCGTACTGCTGCTCGTCGCCGTCGATCTCGATGGTCACATGCTGCACCTGAGGCTCATCCTCTACCACACCGTCGTCGCCTCCGGTGCCGTCGTCGGGAGGCAGCACATCCTGCTGCAAATCGTTGTCAATGGGTTCATCGGCGGGGGACTTATCCTTGGTCACATTGATGATCACCAGCACGATGGCGGCGATGGCCACAAACAGGGCGATGACAAAGGGGACAAGTCGGGAATTGCCGCGGCTGCGGCGACCGTAATAGCGACTCATTTCAGCCAAGCCTCCACCGTATCGGCGGCGCGGTCATCGCCCGACACGCACAGCACCACGGCGCAGCCATTGCGGGTGAGATAGGCCTTGTCAATACGGGCTACTTCCTCGGGCTGATAGCGGTCGGCCTCCATCTTTAAATCGGCGAGATACTGCTCCATGGCACTCTGGAGAGCCTGTGCAGAAGCCTCGTCGGCGCACTGGGCGGCCACCACCATCTCGGTGGTAGCGGTAGAAGCCTGATAGCCGGCAATCGCGGTGTCATCGGCCACATCGAAGTAGTAGCGCAGATCGTCCTCGGCAAAGACCACCATCTCGGAGTCCCAGTTGAGGCCATCCACCAGTTCATCGGCCACAGCCTGCGGCTCGATGACCTTATCCTTATCCTTTGCGCCGCAGCCGACGCACACGCCCAGCACCATCACCAGTGCCAGCAGCATTGCAATCAGTTTCTTCATATCGTTTGTCCCTTTCTTTATCAGGGGTCATGGGGAGAGTTTCCCCTGTTTCCCACGGTTTTATGTCCTCATGGGCGCACACCACACCCATTATAACGAAGTATATCATATATGACGAAAGAAATGAAGAAAAAGTTTCCACATTCCTGTAAATTTTATGTGTATGAAAAGTACTTGCTGTTAAGGCGGTGAAATGGTACAATAAGCACCGATAGAAAGGACGGTGCATCACCATGAAAACCATCTGTCTGGGTGACAGTCTCACTTTTGGCTACGGTGTTGACAGAGCCGATTGTTGGGTCTGTCTGGCACAGGAAGAGCTGGGCGGAGAATGGGGCAACGCCGGCGTCTGCGGCGACACCGCCGGCGGTATGCTGGTGCGGCTCAACACGCAGGTTCTGCCCCAAAAGCCCCAGTATGTGCTGCTGATGGGCGGCGGGAACGACATCCTTCTCACCGGCAGCATCCGGCAGGCACAAAGCGCCATGATGGCCATGGTGCATCAGTGCGCCCATGTGGGTGTTCGCCCCGTCATCGGTATCGGTGTCCCTATCCGCACCGACGGCGACAATCCCTGGCTGCCTCTGACCGATATGGCGCAGGCTGCAAAGGCACAGCGGGAATACACCGCATGGCTGCGGTTGTTCGTCAAGACCATGCGTCTGCGGTGTGTGGATTTCTGCGCCGCCTTTGAATCTCATGAAAATCCCAGGACCCTCTATCAGGAGGACGGTCTCCACCCCAATGTTGCAGGTCACCTTTTGATGGCCGAGACGCTGATCGACTCCGGTGTGTGGCGCAAGGAGGTATAATCACAATGACTTTCCGTTATATTTCTTCTCCCTCCACCGACCCGCGCTGGAATCTGGCGCTGGAGGAATATGTATTCGACTCTCTCCCCCGTGATAAGAGTTATTTTATGCTCTGGCAGAATCACAACACCATCGTGGTGGGCAAAAATCAAAACGCTGCCGCAGAGATCAACGGACAGTTTGTCCGCAGTCACGGCATCACAGTGGTGCGCCGTCTCTCCGGCGGCGGCACCGTCTATCACGACATGGGCAACCTGAACTTCACCTTCATCACCGATGCCGGCGATGTGGAAGATATTGACTTCAGTCAGTTCTGTAAAGCCATCGTAGAGGCTTTGGCCACGCTGGGTGTGAAGGCGGAGGTCAACGGCCGCAACGACATCACCATCGATGGCAAAAAGTTCTCTGGAAACGCCCAGTATCTGCGGGATGGCCGCGTGATGCACCATGGCACACTGATGTTCCGCTCCGATCTGAGCGTGCTGCAGGACGCCCTCCATGTGGACAGAGAAAAGCTCAACGCCAAGGGTGTCGCTTCGGTGGTGAGCCGCGTCACCAACATCGGCGACCATCTCCCTCCCGAGGTAGGTATCGAGGATCTGCGCACAGCACTGCTGCAGCACTTCCCCTGCGAAGACGGCGGTGCCCCCTATCCTCTGACGGAAGAGGACATTACCGCCATCGATACCATTGCCGCCAACCGCTACGCCACATGGGAGTGGACATATGGTCACTCGCAGGCGCTGGAACTGACGCAGAAAAAGCGCATCGAAGGCTGCGGCACGGTAGAGGTCTCCCTCAGTACCGACAGCGGCATTATCACCGCGCTGAACATCCACGGCGATTTCTTCGGCAGCGGCGATATATCCCAGCTGTGCTGCCACCTTGTTGGCTGCCGCTGCGAGGTCAATGCCTTGAAAGAACGGCTTGATGCCATCAACTTGCAGCACTACATTCACAACTGCCCGCAAGGGGCATTGGTGGAACTGCTGTTGCCGTAACAAAAGAGAACAACAAAAAACCCGATTGCTTTCGCAATCGGGTTTTTATTGGTGCGCGGTATAGGACTCGAACCTATGACCCCATGCACGTCAAGCATGTGCTCTAGCCAGCTGAGCTAACCGCGCAGACAACGATAGGATTCTATCGCATAAATTCCATTTTGTCAACACGTTTTTTCTGAAATTATAAAATTTCTTCTTTTGCCCCTACTTCTTGTGGCTCGTTCCTTGCAATAGGGCCAGGAGTTGTGCTATAATACCTTAATTAAAGTCATATCATAGCGCCTTCTGTCGAAGGACAGCGGGCAGGGAGGTTCATTTGGATAGAAAATTTGTTGTGGTATCCGAGGAGGAAATGACTCTTCAGCGGGAATATACCGAAAAAATAAAGGCCATCCATGACGGCGAGGGCCGTGTCCCCCGTGCCATGGTGGACACCTTCGGCTGCCAGCAGAATGTGGCCGACAGCCAGCATATCTTAGGCATGCTGGAAGAGATGGGCTGCACCTTCACCGATAAGGCAGACGAGGCCGACATCATCGTGCTGAACACCTGCGCCATCCGCGACCACGCCGAGAAGCGCGTATTCGGTACGCTGGGTGCACTAACTCACACCAAAAAAGCCAATCCCCGCCAGATCATCTGCCTCTGCGGCTGTATGGCTCAGCGCAAGGAAGTAGCCGAGAAGGTGCGCACCTCTTACCGCCATGTGGATCTGGTGTTCGGTCCCCAGGCGTTGTGGAAGTTCCCCCAACTCCTCCATCAGGTCTACACCCGCAACGGCCGCGTCTTCTCCGTGGAGGACGAACACGGTCAGATCGCCGAGGGTATGCCTGTTGTACGGGAGGGACGCACCCGCGCATGGGTCTCCATCATGTACGGCTGCAACAACTTCTGCTCCTACTGCATCGTGCCCTATGTCCGCGGCCGCGAGCGCAGCCGCAACCCCGAGAAGATCATTGAAGAAGTCCGTCAGTTGGCCGCCGAGGGCTACAAGGAGATCACCCTCCTGGGGCAGAATGTGAACTCCTACGGCAAGGATCTGGACACCAAGTGGGACTTTGCCGACCTGCTCCGTGAGTTGGACAAGATCGAGGGCGATTATCTCCTGCGCTTCATGTCCTCCCAGCCCAAGGATGCCTCCTTCAAGCTCTTTGACGCCATGGCCGAGTGCAGGCATGTGGCCAAGCAGCTGCATCTTCCCGTCCAGTCCGGCAGTGACCGGGTACTGCGGGCCATGAACCGTCCCTATGACAAGGCCCGGTATCTCGCACTCATCAACTATGCCCGCAAGGTGATGCCCGATCTGGTGCTGACCTCCGATGTGATCATCGGCTTCCCCGGCGAGACAGAAGAAGAAGCCATGGAGACGGTGGCCCTGGTGGAGCAGGTGCGGTTTGATGCCCTGTTTACCTTTATCTTCTCCCCCCGCCCCGGTACGCCGGCGGCGAAAATGGACGATCCCGTCCCCCGCGCCGAGAAGCAGGTGTGGTTCGACAAGCTCTGCGATGTGCAGAACCGCATCAGCGCCGAAGTCCACGCCGAATATGTGGGCAAGACGCTCCGCGTTCTGGTGGACGGCGAGACGGACGATGCCCGCAACCCCCTGTCCGCCCGCACAGCAGGCGGCCGACTGGTGCATCTGGTGGGCGACAAGTCCGCCATCGGTACTTACCGCGATGTGCGCATCACCGACAGCAACACATGGGCGCTGTTCGGCGAGATGATCTGATACTGTTTCACTTTTGAGGAAAGGGAGGTGCTCTTATGGCAGAGCTGACCCCCATGATGCAGCAATATCTGCAGATAAAAGAAGAAAACCCCGGCACGATCCTGTTCTTCCGTCTGGGCGATTTCTATGAGATGTTCGGCGCCGATGCCCGTACCGCATCGAAGGAGCTGGATCTGACGCTGACTACCCGTGATAAGAGCAAGCCCGAGGCCGAGCGCACGCCTATGTGCGGCGTGCCCTACCATGCGGCAGACTCCTATATCTCCCGCCTCATTTCCAAGGGCTACAAGGTGGCCATCTGCGAGCAGACGGAGGATCCGGCACAGGCTAAGGGGCTGGTCAAGCGCGACATCGTCCGCGTGGTGACCCCCGGCACTGTCATTGACGGCAGCTGCCTCGAGGACGGCAAATCCAATTTCTGCGCCGGCATCTATCTCGATGATGACTACGCCGCGCTGGCTGTGTGCGACATCACCACCGGCAAAGCTCACGCCACCGCCTTTGCCGGCCCCGAACGCACCGCGCAGCTGCAAAACGAACTGGCTCGTTTCGCCCCCGCCGAGGCCGTGATGAACGAGGGCGCTTATTTCCACGAGGGTCTGCGCACCTTCCTCACCGAGAAGCTCGGCTGCTACGGCGAGAAGCTGCCCACGCACCGCTTTGCCATCGAGGGCGCGGAAAAATTAGCGCGCCGCCAGTTCGGCGACGATGCCGTGGCCCGGCTCCCCCGGGATAATCCCGCACTCCTGCCCGCACTGGGCGCTCTTTTGAGCTATCTCCACGAGACGCAGAAAACGGATCTTTCCCACATTGACGATCTGGAATACTTCCGCCGCGGCCAGTTTATGGAGCTGGATTTCACGGCGCGGCGCAATCTGGAACTGACGGAGACGCTCCGCAGCAAGGAGAAGAAGGGCTCCCTTCTGTGGGTGCTGGATAAAACCAAGACTGCCATGGGCGGACGCCTTTTGCGCTCCTGGCTGGAACGCCCGCTCCTCAATGTGACCGCCATCGACCGCCGCAGCGGCGCCGTGGCAGCACTGGTGGAGAACACCGTGGCACGGGAAGAGCTGATGCTGACCCTTTCCACCATCTCCGATATGGAGCGTCTGGTGGGCCGCATCGTCTACGGCAGTGCAGGCGGCCGCGATCTGGCCTCCCTTCGCAGCGCCATGGAGTCTCTCCCCACGGTGAAGGCACAGCTGAGTGCCTTTTCCAAGGGTCGCCTTGCCGAAATTGCCCAGCAGTTGGATGACCTTAACGACCTCTACAGCGACATTGCCATGACGCTGGTGGATGAGCCTCCCTTTTCTGTCCGTGAGGGTGAACTGATCCGCGACGGCTTCGACCCCGAGGTAGATCGTCTGCGGGCCATTCTTCACGGCGGCAAAGATATCATCATCAACATGGAGGCCGCCGAGAAGGAGCGCACCGGTATCCGCACGCTGAAAATCGGCTACAACAAGGTCTTTGGTTACTACATTGAGGTATCCAACTCCTTCCGTGAGATGGTGCCCGAAACCTATATTCGCAAACAGACGCTGGTCAACGGCGAGCGCTTCATCACCCAGGAGCTGAAGGACTTGGAACACGACATTCTCTCGGCAGAGGGCCGTGTGACGGCACTGGAGTACGAGCTGTTCACCAAGCTGCGGCTCCACATCGCCTCCCAGAGCCAGCGCATCCAGACAGCGGCGGCACTGGTTGCCGAGCTGGACGCACTGTGCTCTCTGGCCGCCGTGGCGGTGAAGCACAACTACTGCCGCCCCATTGTGGACGAGAGCGGCGTGATCGAAATTCACGAAGGCCGCCATCCCGTGGTAGAGCGGATGCGCAGCGACGCCCTGTTCGTGCCCAACGACACCTACATGGGTGAAGAGCGTGACCGCATCGCCATCATCACCGGCCCCAACATGGCGGGTAAATCCACCTATATGCGTCAGGTGGCGCTCATAACCCTTATGGCACAGGTGGGTTCCTTCGTGCCGGCCAAGGCCGCCCGCATCGGCGTTGTGGACCGCATTTTCACCCGCATTGGTGCCAGCGACGATCTGAGTGCAGGACAGTCCACCTTCATGGTGGAGATGACGGAGGTCAGTGAGATTTTGAAATCCGCCACCGCCAATTCCCTCCTCATCCTCGATGAAATCGGCCGGGGCACCTCCACCTTCGATGGCATGTCCATCGCCCGCGCGGTGCTGGAATACTGTGCCGACAGGAAAAAGTTGGGTGCCAAGACTCTCTTTGCCACCCATTACCACGAATTGACCGCACTGGAGGGTTCTCTGCCCGCCGTGCGCAACTACAACATCGCCGTTCGGGCACGGGGCGAGGACATTGTGTTCCTGCGTAAGATCATCCCCGGCGGTGCCGACCGCAGCTACGGTATCGAAGTGGCCAAGCTGGCAGGTCTGCCCCGTCAGGTGGTGGACAACGCCCGCGTGATTTTGGAAGAACTGGAACAGCAAGCGGGTAAGCCGGCGGTGCCCATGATGCCCGAAGAAGAGCAGGTCTCGCTGGATGCACTGGGCGAGAGCGCCGTTATCGACGCCCTCCGCCGCACACAGGTGGATACCCTCAGTCCCTTGGAAGCACTGAACCTGCTGTACGAGTGGAAGATGAAGCTGCAGTAAGGAGGAATTATGCCTCACATTCAATGTCTGCCGCCCCATGTGGCGGATCTCATCGCTGCAGGCGAGGTGGTGGAACGCCCCGCCAGTGTGGTAAAGGAATTGCTGGAAAACGCCATTGACGCCGGCAGCTCCGCCATTGTGGTGGAGATCCAGAACGGCGGCATGACCTATATCCGCATCACCGACAACGGCTGCGGTATCGCCACGGAGCAGCTGAGCACGGCTTTTTTGCGCCACGCCACCAGCAAGCTCCGCACCGCCAACGACTTAGCTGCCATCGGCACGCTGGGCTTTCGCGGTGAGGCACTGGCCGCCATTGCCGCCGTTTCCCGCGTGGACATCTTCTCCCGCACCGCAGACAGCGCCGCAGGCGGCGCCCTCCACATCGAGGGCGGCACAGCAGGCGAGGTGACGGAGACGGGTGCGCCGCAAGGCACCACCATCTGCGTACGGGATCTGTTCTATAACACACCCGCCCGCATGAAGTTCATGAAAAAGGACAGTGCCGAGAGCGCCGCCATTTCCGGCGTGGTGCAGCATCTGGCACTGAGCCATCCCCACATTTCCTTCAAGCTCATTCGCGATGGACAGGAGACGCTTCATACCCCCGGCGACGGGCAGCTCTATTCCGCTGTCTACGCCGCCATGGGCCGTGATTTCGCCCTGTCGCTGCTGCCCATAGAGGGCCGCGGCGGTGAGGTGGAAGTGCGCGGCTTCATCACCAAGCCCCTCCACTGTCACGGCAGCCGCGGCAAGCAGGTTCTGTTCGTCAACGGCCGCTTTATCAAGTCCCAGCTGCTGACGGCGGCGCTGGAGGAGGCCTATAAAAATCAGATGATGAAGGGCCGCTTCCCCGGCTGCGTACTCCATGTGACGCTGCCTCCCGAGATGGTGGATGTGAATGTCCACCCCGCCAAGACAGTGGTAAAATTCGTCTCCGACAAAGCGGTGTTCGATGCGGTATACTACACGGTGCTGGACACCCTCAACGGCGAAAAGCGCCCCGTGCAGCAGGAGAAAAAGGCTGTGACCACGGCGCAGCAGCAGAATTTCTACCGCACCATGACGGCGGAGGAGTTCCGCGCAAAGCCCCCTGTCACAGAAAGGGCCGCAGAGAAAAAGCCCTTGGGCAGCTTCACCGCACCGCCCAGGCGAGAAGTCCCCGTGCCCCCGCCCGTGCGCCCTTCGGCAGAGCCCATCGCCGTCCGTGATGTGGCGAAGAAGGATTCCTCTTTCACCTATCAAACCGCTACCACCCGCTATGAGATCACCCCGCCTGCGAAACAGGAGCCCGCTCCTAAGCAGGAAGAGCTGGTTCTGCCCAAGGAAGTTTCTGCCCCTGTGGAAGAACAGCAGACCATGATGCCCAGGGAGACTCCGTGGCGCATGGTGGGCGAGGTGTTGAAAACCTACATCATCTGCGAAGATGACAGTGAAAATGTCTGGCTCATCGACAAGCACGCCGCCCACGAGCGACTGCGGTTTGACGCGCTGAAGGCCGAAGACCGCTCCCTCATGTCCCAGCCGCTGCTGTCTCCCCTGACGGTGGCGCTGGAGGCCGAGGAATACGCCGCCGCTATGGAAAACCTGTCCGTACTGGAGCGATTCGGCTTTGTGTGCGAGGATTTCGGCAGCGGGACGCTGTTGGTGCGGGAAATCAGCGCCGAGGTGCGCCTCGAGGACGCCGCCGCCACAGTCGAGGAGCTGTGCCGCAAACTCTCAACAGGCCGCGTTGACCCTGCGGCAGCACGGGACGAACTCTACCACACCATGGCCTGCAAGAGCGCCATCAAGGCAGGCATGACCAGCGACGCAAAAGAACTGCAGGCGCTGGTGGAGAAGGTGCAGTCGGGTGAGATTCTCTACTGCCCCCATGGACGGCCTGTAAAACACAAGCTCAGCAAGTACGAAATCGAAAAACTCTTCAAGCGCGCATAAGGAGACATGAACGATGCCGACGGTCCTTTGCGTGGTGGGTCCTACCGCCACGGGAAAAACGAAAATGGGTGTGGCGCTGGCCCGCCGCTTTAACGGCGAGGTGGTCAGCGTGGACTCCATGCAGCTCTATCGCGGCATGGAGGTGGGCACGGCTGCCCCCACACCCGAGGAAACCGAAGGCATCCCCCACCACATGGTAGGCGTGGCCGAACCTACGGAGAACTGGTCGGTGGCCAAATATGTCACCGAGGCCGACAAATGCGTACAGGACATCCTCCGGCGCGGCAAGCTGCCTGTGTTGGTGGGCGGCACGGGCCTCTATCTCGACTCTCTTATCCGTGGCATCGACTTCGCCGCAGGCGAGCAGGGGGGGCAAAAGCGTCAGGAATTGCAGCAGCGCATGGAAAATGAAGGCGCCGAAGTACTCCTCGCAGAACTGCGCAGTATCGACCCGCAGGCGGCGGCAAAGCTGCACCTGAGGGATGAAAAACGCATCATTCGCGCCCTGGAGGTCTACTACGAAACGGGCCGGACCATCACCCAGCACGATGCCGAAACAAAACTCCTCCCGCCCCGCTACAACGCCCTCTATATCGGCCTCGATTTTGAAAATCGCGACGATTTGCGCGCACGCATCGACCGCCGCGTGGATGTGATGGTGGAGCAGGGCCTGTTGCAAGAGGTGGAGGCACTGCTTGCCTCCGATTTAGGCCGCTGCGCCACAGCGTGGCAGGCCATCGGCTACAAGCAATTTTTGTCGGTGGCTGACGGAACAGCCACGGCAGAAGAAGCCGTGGAGGAGGTCAAGCTCCGCTCGCGGCAGTATGCCAAGCGACAGCTGACATGGCTGCGGCGCAACGAAAATATCTTCTGGGTCCGCTGGGAAAAAGAGCCGAATTTCCCCGCAGGCCTCCAAAAAGCGACAGAATATCTCCTGCAGAATGGATTACGATGAACCTCGGCGGGGCTTGTCCCCCGTACATACATAGAAACGAGGACATCACCATGCAGAAAAACAACCTTCAGGACATCTTTTTGAACCGCGCAAGAAAACACGCCGTACCCGTAACACTGTTCTTGATGAACGGCTTTCAGCTGCGGGGCACCATTACGGGCTTTGACAGCTTCGCCGTGGTGCTGGACAGCGAGGGCAGGCAGCAATTTATCTATAAACACGCCATCTCCACCATTGCGCCCCAACGGACTGTTTCCCTGGCAGAGGAGACGGCAGGCATATAAGAGGAGTTCTCCATGAAAACCACGCCCATCTTCAAAATACTCTCCGCGGCCATTTTGCTGGCCGTGGTGTTCTACTTTGCAGTACAGGGCTATCACTATTTCTCCGACCCCATCAACACCACCTTTGTCTACGCCTCCCACGAGTGGGACGCCATTGAGACAGAGGGGTATCTGGTGCGCGAGGAGGAGACCTTTCACAGTGATATGACCACGCTGCACCACGCCCTCAAAGAGGGTGAGAAGGTGGGCAAAAACCAGACACTGGCCATCGCCTTCCCCGACAGCGGTGCACTGAACCGCGTGGAGCGGCTGGACGCACTGGAAATGCAGGCCCAGCAGCTGTCATTTGCTCTGGAATCTTTTCTGGATGGCGACGCAGCACTGAAGCTGGACGACAACATTCGCGAAGATCTCACCGCCTTCCATCAGGCCATTGCCACCGGTGACTATACCCGCGGCGAGGATGAGCGCACCGCCTTGAAAACCGCCATTTTGAAACGCGATTATACTTACACTTCTCAGGAGCAAATCGAATTTGACCTGAAAGCGGTGGAGCAGAAGATCAAGGAGGAAGAAGCGCTGCTGAACGGCACCGACATCACCGCGCCAAAAAGCGGTATCTTTTCGGCAATATGCGACGGCTACGAGCGCGTGCTGACACCCGCCTTGCTGGGCGAGGTATCCCCCTCCTTCCTGACAACGCTGCAGCCGGAGGCACAGCGTGCCAATGTGGGCAAACTGATTTATGGCGACACATGGTACTATGTCACTGTCATCACGCAGGAGCAGGCACAGCTGCTGGAGGACCGCACTGCCATATCGGTGCAGTTTGCCAAAGGCTTTACCGCTCCGTTTGCAATGAGCATTAAGCATATCTCCGAACCGGAGAACGGCAAATGTGTACTGTGGCTCAGCACCAGAGAGTATATGGCCCAGACCACCCTTCTGCGCCAGCAGAGCGCCTCGCTGCTGCTGCACGAGTATGAGGGGCTGCGTCTGCCGGACAAGGCCCTTCGCGTCAACGAAGAGGGCAAAACCGGCGTATATTGCGTCATCGGTGCCCGTGCCCGCTATAAAGGCGTAGCCGTACTCTACCACGGAGACGGCTATGTGTTGGTGCAACCTACCGACACAGGGGAGACCTCTCTGCTGCGTCAGGGAGATCAGGTGATCGTCACCACAGCTGAACTCTACGACGGAAAAGTCATCGGATAAAACAGAAAGAGGAATCGAACATGTCTATTAAAGAGAATATTGCCTATATCCGCGCACAGATTGATGAAGCCGCCCGCACCACCGGCCGTACGGGCGCCGACATCACGCTGGTGGGTGCCAGCAAAATGAACGATGCCGCCGCCTGTCAGGAGGCCATTGCCGCCGGCATCGATGTGTTGGGCGAAAACCGTGTGCAGGAAATGACGGAGAAACTCTCTCAGAACGCCTATGACGGCGCACCCCTCCACTTCATCGGCCATCTCCAGCGCAACAAGGTCAAGCAGGTGGTGGGCAAAGTTGCTCTGATCCAGTCTGTCAGCTCCCTTGCCCTGCTGGATGAGATCGAGAAGGTTGCAGCAAAAATGGAACTGACGCAGGACATCCTGCTGGAGGTCAACATCGGCGGCGAAGAGGCCAAGTCCGGCTTTGCCCCCGAGGAGGTTGCAGAGGCCGTGCGCTATGCCCGCACCCTGCCCCATATCTCCCTGCGGGGTCTGATGACCATACCACCCATTGCGGTAGAAAGCGGTGCCAACATACCATATTTTGAGAAAATCCACGCGCTTTTTGTTGACATTAAAGAAAAAATGTACGATAATAAATGGGAGTATATCTCCATGGGCATGAGCGACGATTACGCTGAAGCGATTCGCTGCGGTGCCAATATGGTACGGGTAGGTTCGGCCATCTTCGGGGCACGGAACTACACCAAATAAACGATACGGGAGGGCCATGCTATGGGTTTCATGGACGAACTGAAGAAGATCATTCACCCCTACGATGACGAGGATTACGATTACGAGGATGAGCTGGAGGTCACCGAGCGTGCCGAGAGCCGCGCCACCATCTTTGACGAGCGCCGCGCCGAACGCAAGAGCGAGGATCGCCAGAACAAGGTGGTGAATATTCACGCTACCGCCGCACTGAAGGTGGTGCTGGTCAAGCCTGAGCGTTTTGAGAACGCCAGCGAGATCGCCGATCATCTGCGTGAAAAGCGCACGGTGGTGCTGAATCTGGAGTCCACCAATAAGGATGTGGCTCGCCGCCTCATCGACTTCCTCTCCGGCGTTGCTTATGCCGGCGAGGGTAAGATCAAGAAGGTTGCCGCCAACACCTACATCATCACCCCCTACAGCGTGGACATCATGGGCGACCTGATCGACGAGTTGGAAAACAACGGCCTGTATCTGTAAGTGATACGGTGATAACGGAGGGATAACCATGTTTACACCCCAGGAAGTTTCCGAGAAAGTATTCCCCAAAGCATCTTTCGGCTCCGGCGGTTATGCTATGGCCGCGGTTGATGAGTTTCTCGACACCCTGACCGAGGACTATACGGGTCTTTACAAAGAGAATGTGGCCCTGAAGGCCAAGCTGAAGGTGCTGGCAGAGAAGGTGGAGGAGTATCGTGCCACCGAGGACGCTATGCGCTCCACCCTGCTGACGGCTCAGCGTATGGCCGCCAAGCTGGTGCAGGAGGCCCAGACAGAGAAGGAGAACCTTCTGGCCGAGGCCCGCGCCCAGCACGAAAAGGAGCTTCGCGCCATGGATGCCGAGATCAAGGCCGAGGAGCAGAAGCTGGTTATGGCGCAGCAGAACCTGTCCGACTTTATCGAGCGCAGCCGCTCCCTGTGCGAGCAGCACGCTGCATTCCTCAGCGCTCTGCCTGAGTTGGTGCCCGCTGTCACTGCCGAGCCCGTGGCCGAGAAGAATACAGCAGATGGTATCCAGAGCGATATCCTCAGCGTATTTGATGTGGCCGAGCCCGCCGTGGATAAGGAGCCCACTATTGTCATGGAGCCTCTGCAGTTCGAGGCCGCCGAAGAGGTGGTTGTCGAGCCCGCAGCCGAGGTGTTTGTGGATGACGAAGTGATCCCCAGCGACTTCAAGCTGAGCCTTGATGAGCTGAAGTTCGGCCGCAACTACAGCGCCGAGGACTAAATATGACAAAAAAGCCCATCATCGCCCTGCTGTACGACTTCGACAGAACGCTGTGCACGCAGGATATGCAGAACTACACCTTCATTCCCTCTTTGGGCTACACTCCTGCAGAGTTCTGGCACAAGGCCAATACCTTTGGTTGGGAAAACCGTATGGACGGTCTCTTGGCCTATATGTACACCATGATTGAGGAGTGCCGCAAACAGGGTATCAACCTTGATCGGGAATATCTGCGCCGCTGCGGTGAGTCCATCGAGCTCTTCCCCGGCGTGAAGGAGTGGTTCGCCCGCATCAACGCCTTCGGCGAAGAGCAGGGTGTAACGGTGGAGCACTATGTGCTCTCCTCCGGCTTGACCGAGGTGATCGAGGGCAGCGGTATTGCCCACGAGTTCAAAAAGATCTACGCCTGCGAGTTCTTCTATAAGGACGGTGCGGCCTGCTGGCCGAAGCTGGATGTCAACTTCACCAACAAGACCCAGTTTGTCTACCGCATCAACAAGGGCGTACTGGATGTCAGCGACGACCGCCGCCTCAACGACTCCATGCCGGACGACTCCAAGCGCGTGCCTTTCACCAACATGATCTATTTCGGTGACGGTCTCTCGGATGTACCCTGCATGAAGATGATGCGTTCTTACGGAGGACAGGCTATCGCCGTATATCAGGATGGCAACCGCGCCGGTGTGGAAGAGCTGCTGGCCAAGGGCCGCGTGAACTTCATCTTCCCCGCCGATTACCGCGAGGGCACAGCGCTGGATACCACGGTGAAAAACATTCTGAGGAGAATGGCCATTACCGATGCATTGACCGAAGAAAACGAGCGTCAGCTCCGTTCCATCGGCCAGGGTATCCTTCCTTATCAGGAGACGCTGTTTGAATGAATACAAAAAAGTAAGCACCCATTACGGGTGCTTACTTTTTTGTTTGTCACCGTTTCTTATTGTTGCGGATCATGATGATCACCAGCACGATGATGGCGATGAGGGCCACCACGATCAGCCCGATCATCAGGCCCATATTCATGCGGTCACCGGTCTTGGGCGCAGGGGCGATCAACAGAATCTCCTCTGCCCAGGCACTCACCGTCAGAAGCATCATCGTCAAGGTGCAGAGCACTGCTTTCAGCAGATTTCTCATATCGCGTCCTCCTTATATCCGGTTTATGACAAGTAGTTCAGGGGATCAACATAGGTTCCGTAATATTTCACAGCAAAGTGGCAGTGATTTCCGGTGGAGATACCGGTAGAACCCATACGGGCGATCTGCTGCCCCTTATAGACATGGTCGCCTGCACGGACCAGCAGGGAGCTGTTGTGTCCGTAAATGGTCTGGAAACCGTTGCCGTGGTCGATGGTAACAGCATAGCCAAGTCCACCCTGCCAACCGGAGACGGTAACTGTTCCGCCGTCGCTGGCGTAGATAGGTGTACCGTATCCATTGGCGATGTCAATGGCACCGTGGTTGGTGCTGGCGCCTCTGGTCGGCGCGTTGCGGTAACCGAAGTAGGATGTCAGTGTACCATAGCAGGGCCAGCGGAAGCTGCCGGTGGGGAACCAGCTGGGACGGGGGATCGTACCACGCGCCTGCACCTCGGTCACCGGCTCAAGCAATGTGACAGAGGCTACCGTCTCACGCTTGGTCTCGTTGCCGTTGATATATGTTGCGTTGACAGTCACATCTGCCTTGCCGTATTCACCGGGAGAGAGCACTTTGTAGTCGCCCTGATACATGGAGTTATCATCCTCATACTCCACATCAAAGGCCACATCGGTCACATAGCGCTGCCGCTCCACATTCACCACCGTCAGATACGGCACGGCGTTGGAGATGGTCAGCACATCGCCTACACGCAGCAGGTCAACATCGTAACCGGGGTTCATATCCATCAGCTCGTCCAGCGTCATCTCGTAAAGCTCGGCGATATAGTAGTAGCTGTCGCCGGGCTCCACAGTGTAGGTAACTTCGCCGGACTTGGTCTCGTTGAGGATCTCGGCAATCTTGCCCAGATTCATCACCAGCGCGGCATCCACATAGCCCTCGCGGATCTCAACATTTTCCTTGAAATAGCACTCCACCGTGTTGGCAGAGACATAGCTTCGGGTCAGCTGATTCAGCAGTTCCTCCAGGGCGCCTGCAAAGGTGGTGGCAGCGATAGGATCACCGTCCACATACAGGGTGTAGCCGTAGTCCACCACGCCCAGCTCGTTGGAGAGGTTCTCCATCATCTCCTCTTTGCTCTCCACCTCGTTGCGGGGCACAACGCCGATGGTGGTTTCGATCTTGCTCTCGTCCACATCATAGCTGTTGTCGCCCAGCGCCTCGCGGGTGATGGTCTCCACATCCTCTACTGCAGCAGACACGGCATTAAATCCGGAGATGGTTCCCAATTCTGTGCCGTTATAGCTGGCAGTTGTGCCTACCGTGTAGAAGGACAGCACCGCACAGATCGCCACGGCAGCCAGCGCAACGCCGAGGAAGGCCACAGGATGGAGTTCCTTACGGGTATGGCCGCCGCGTCCTTTGGTCACATTTTTCAAACGGCGCAGAGAGAAAATATCGGTAATGGCCGCACCGATACGGGGAAGGCTGCCGGCAAAGAACAGGCACAGCTGTGCCAGCGCATATTCCGATTCGGGGAAGTGGCGTCGATTCGTCTCGCGGTGGTGATGGCGCAGATCGCGGCGCAGTGCATGGAAAAACTTCTCCAACCGCTTCCGCGTTTTGCGCAGCCACTGAGGGATGTTCAACAGGTCATGGGGTTTATATTCCTCTATGTAGAACAGCCATTGGCGCAAATTGTCCATCCACATCTTCCACAGCGTGGTAACCCCAAGAGGTTTTCGCTTGGAATTTGCGAGTCTTTTTTTCGTAGTTTGCGTCATGAGTAAATTCACCTAAAAGTTCAAATTTTATCACAAACGATATGATACACAGAAATTACTGCCTCGTCAAGTTAAAATTCTATGAACTTAGTCTTTGCAGAATTTTCCTGTTGGCTCAATATCGCGTATCCAACACCTCGATCATAGCCGCAATGGCATGGCGATCGGCATGGGGCAGAATATGTATGCCCTCTACCGCCTTGACCTCGTCAATGGCGTTTTCCGGGGCAAACGGAATGGCTGCGCGGCGCAGCATACCCACATCGTTGGCGTGGTCACCCACACAGTAAAGGTGCCGGGGCTCGATATGCAGCATCCGGCGAAGCTTGTCCACCATGTCGCCCTTGTTCGCACCCTTGGCAGTCAACTCAACAAAGAACGCAGACGAGGGCAGCACACGCTCGTAGTCCTGTGCCCAGGGTTGGGCATTGATGTAGTCGCACAGTTCTCCCACACGCTCTGCCTCAATTTCAAAAAGCACCTTACTCACGGGTAACGGCACTTCCTCCACAGAGGAGAGGATCTGCGTGGGTGTTTGCGTCAGATTCAGATGTATCTCCGTCAGCTTATTGGGCTGTAGGGCGTGGATGGCATCATCATCGTGATAGATCTCCGCCGCCGCATCGGGCCACGCCGCCAACACCTCGGCTACATAGGGCAGCACCGAGGGGTCAAGAAAAGCCGTATGGAGGTATTGTTTTGCAGAAAAATCATAGATGGCCGCTCCGTTAAACAGTACGGTAGGCCCGTTCATAGGCAGATCTCCGCACACACGGGAAAAAGAGGGCAGCGCCCGACCTGTGGCCACGGAGAAAATGCCGCCCTCGGCCATAAAATACTCGATGGCCCGACGGTTCTCAGGCGAAAGGGTGGGCATTTCTTTCCCCTGGCGCAGAGCTCCCTCGGTAAAGGCCATGGTATTATCGTAATCACTGGCGATCAGTACGCCGCTGAACTTGCCCACAATTATGCCTCGCTGCCGTTACCGGCATTGCTCTTGTTGTGGCGGCGTCCACCGCGATGACGGCGACGGCGGGGTGCACCACCCTCGCTCTTTTCACCCTTGGGGGCGACCGGTGCACTCTCCTTGGGCTTTACGGTCTCAGCAGGTGCTGCACTCTCGCTCTTGGGACGATTGCTGCCACCGCGGCGGTGGCGGCGGGAGGAGCCGGATCTCTCGCTCTTTTCACCCTGCTGGGGTTTGTCTCCCTTGCCCTGTGCAGGGGCGGTAGCCTTAACCGCAGCGGCCTCAACACCTTCGCTCTTGCCCTTGCGACCACGGCCACCGCGGTTGCGGCGACGGCGGCCCTGACGCTCTTCGCGCTCGGGTGTCGCCTCCGCTGCGGGAGCAAATGCAGACTCACTGATGGTGGGGATAATTGGCTCGTCGGTCTCCACGGGGGAGACATAGCGTTCGGGCCGCTTACTGGGAATCTCGATGCCGTCGCGGCTGCCCTTTCCGTTGCGCAGCACCCAGATCTCGCTGTTGCGATAGGTGCGGGGCTGTTCATTTTTGTCATCAAGACGGACATTTACTGTCTCTTTGAGCAAATTCACATCGCTGACATTGCCGGGGCCGTCGGGGGTCAGCACGAAGGACTCAGCCTTGGGCATACGGCGCAGAGCATCCTCATAAGCGTCCTGCTCGTATTTCAGGCAGCACATGAGACGGCCGCAGGTGCCGGAGATCTTGGTGGGATTCAGGCTCAGAGACTGGGTCTTGGCCATCTTGATAGAAACGGGGACAAACTCATCCAGATAGGACGAGCAGCAGAAGGGACGACCGCACATACCCAGACCGCCCAGCATCTTGGCCTCGTCGCGAACGCCGATCTGGCGCAGTTCGATGCGGGAGCGGAACACACCGGCCAGATCCTTCACCAGCTCGCGGAAGTCCACGCGGCCATCGGCGGTGAAGAAGAACAGGATCTTGCTGCCGTCAAAACTGCATTCTACGCGCACCAGCTTCATCTCCAGCTTGTGCTGCTGGATCTTCTTCTGGCAAATCTCAAAGATCTCCTTCTCGCGGCCACGGTGATAGGCAGCGGTGTGGCGATCGTTGTCGGTGGCAATACGGATAACAGGGCGCAGCGGTGCCACCACGGCATCGTCACTGACCTCATGGTTCCCCTCGGTGCACTGGCCGAACTCCACGCCCTGCGCCGTCTCCACGATCACATCCTGACCTGCTTCGATCTTCAGATCGCGGGGATCGAAATAATAGGATTTACTGCCGTTTCGAAAACGGACAGATGCTACGATACTCATATAGTTACTTCCTTTCTTCAAGGGAAAATCGTTTTTTATTTACGCAGGGCGCGGCGCAGGTCGGCTGCCATGGCGCCCAACACCATACCCACATTGACATTGTAGCGACACTGACCGCGATAATCCTCAAAAATACCGTTGAGGCGATTCAGTTCTACCGCTTCAAAGCTGCGGGCAAGCAGTGCCGCCGCCTCATTCTCCACCGGCTTACCACCGGATGTCAGCAGCGCCTCGGCAGTGAGATACCATGCCCCATCCACCGTCTCCAGCAATTCCTCCCGCTTCATGCGGCTGTTCTCCAACGAGATCAGGTGGCGCAGCACTGCCTCGCGGCCCTCGGTCAATACGCGGCACAGCGCCTCGGCCCCTTCGGAGGCATCCTGTTCGCCGCCCGTCACATGCATCTCCACACAGCGGGAGCGAATGGTGGGCAGCAGGATATGGGCCGTGGGGGCACAGAAGATAAAGGCAGCGTAGGCAGGGCCTTCCTCCACGATCTTCAGCAGCACATTCTGATCCTGGGGATTCAGCTGGCGGCAGTCGGGGAAAATGCACACCTTCCGCTCACCCTCGTTGGGACGGATGTACACATCGCGGCGCACCTGACGGATGTCCTTCACCGCCAGTTCCTTCCGCTCCGTATCCCGCACCCAGATCACATCGGGATGGATATCCTCCATCACCTTACGGCACTGGCCGCAGGTAAGGCAGGGTCGTCCGCTCTCGGCGCGGCACAGATGGGCCGCTGCGGCATAGCGGGCAGCAGCCCCCGTATCACCGCTTCCGGCCAAAATGATGGCATGGCTCAGCGTCCGCTGGGCAGCAGCGGTACGGACGGCCTGGGCCCATGTGCTGTTGTAGCGGCCAGTCTGCTCCATACCAATCCTTCCCGCGCCCGCTGATAGGCGCACGCTCCCAAATTAAACAGTAGTAGTATACCACAAAACAGACCGCTGCCGCAAGAGAAACCGCGTCGGAATTGCAAAAAAAGTTTCAATTCTTATAAAAAAGGAGAAAATATACTTGCTTTTGGGGGAAAAGGCTTGTATAATAAGGCGGTTGAATGAGAAAAGTACAACTTTCCTCTTCAAAACCTTACAATTTTTGTAAAAAGTATGGTAAAATCTAACTATTTTTTAGCATATGGAGGAAACGCTAATGAGCAAAAAGTTCTGCTACCTGTTCACCGAGGGTAACGCATCCATGCGTGAGCTTCTGGGCGGTAAGGGCGCCAACCTGGCCGAGATGACCAACATCGGTCTGCCCGTGCCTCAGGGCTTCACCATCACCACCGAGGCCTGCACTCAGTACTATGAGGACGGCCA
>JAZTZR010000019.1:0-14787 GCA_045637545.1 Vescimonas sp.
GCGGTGGAGAAGATCTGGCTCTTCTTCACGGGGATGGTGGTGTTGCGCTCGATGAGACGGGTGCACACGCCGCCCATAGTCTCGATGCCGAGGCTCAGGGGGGTGACATCCAGCAGCAGCAGACCCTTGACATCGCCGGTCAGCACGCCGGCCTGCAGGGCAGCGCCCAGAGCCACGCACTCATCGGGGTTGATGCCCTTGAAGGGCTCGCTGCCGGTGAAAGCCTTCACGGCATCGGCAACGGCAGGGATACGGCTGGAGCCACCCACCATCAGCACCTTGGCAAGGTCGGCAGGACGCAGACCTGCGACGGACATAGCCTGACGGACGGGCTCCATGGTGGCCTCCACCAGATGGCCGGTCAGCTCGTTGAACTTGGCGCGGCTCAGCGTCACATCCAGATGCTTGGGGCCGGTGGCATCGGCGGTGATATAGGGCAGGTTGATGTTGCTGCTCATCACGCCGGAGAGCTCGATCTTGGCCTTCTCAGCAGCCTCCTTCAGGCGCTGCATGGCCACCTTGTCGGCGCTGAGATCCACGCCCTCGGCCTTCTTGAACTCGCTAACCAGATACTTCATGACGCACTCGTCGAAGTCGTCGCCGCCGAGGCGGTTGTTACCGGCAGTGGCCAGCACTTCGATGACGCCGTCGTCGATCTCCAGAATGGACACATCGAAGGTGCCGCCGCCCAGATCGTAGACCATGATCTTCTGAGCCTGCTCCTTATCCACGCCGTAGGCAAGTGCGGCTGCGGTGGGCTCGTTGATGATACGCTTGACCTCGAGGCCGGCGATCTTACCGGCATCCTTGGTAGCCTGACGCTGGGCGTCGGTAAAGTAGGCAGGAACAGTGATAACAGCCTCAGTAACGGTGGTGCCCAGATAGCTCTCGGCATCGGCCTTCAGCTTCTGCAGGATCATGGCGCTGATCTCCTGAGGGGTGTAGGCCTTCTCGTCAATGTTGACCTTGTAGTTGGAACCCATCTCGCGCTTGATGGAGGAGATGGTGCGATCGGGGTTGGTGATAGCGTGAGGCTTGGCCGCCTGACCCACCATACGCTCGCCGGTCTTGGAAAATGCCACCACGGAGGGGGTAGTACGGTTACCCTCGGCGTTGGCGATGACGACTGCCTCGCCGCCTTCCATAACGGCTACGCAGGAGTTGGTCGTACCCAGATCGATACCGATAACTTTAGACATAATTGTGTCCTCCTAATTGATAGATAATATAGTTAATTTTTATTATTTACTGGTTTTAGTTTGCCACTTTTACCATAGAAAAACGCAGGACTTTCTCGCCCAGCATGAAGCCCTTCTGGAACACCTCCACAACGGTGCTCTCCTCGATAGCCTCATCTTCCACATGCATGACGGCGTTGTGCTTTTCCGGGTCAAAGGGCTTACCCAGCGCCTCGATCTCCGTGACGCCCAAACCGCCCAGCACATCCATAAACTGCTTGGCGATCAGCTCCAGACCCTGACGGTGGGCATCGCCCTCGGCATACTGTGCCACGCCACGCTCCAGGTTGTCATAGACAGCCAGGAACTTTTTGATGGTATCCATTTTGGCGTCGCCATAGATGCCCTCTTTTTCACGCTGGGTGCGCTTGCGGTAGTTGTCATACTCCGCAGCAAGGCGCAGGTACTTGTCGTTGAGCTCAGCGGCATCTTTGGCCACCTGCTCCAGCTGCGCCATCTGCTCGGCGGTAAGGGTAAAGTTTATCTCTTCGGCGGTGTTTTCCGCTGCAGCATTCTCCGCTGCGGTATCGGCCTCAGGGGTTTCCATGTTGTTCTTTTCCTGTTCGCTCACGGTTTCTCGTCCTCCTTGGGGGGTAGTTGTTGTGCTTTGCCGAACATTTTGGTCAAGCTCTCGGCAAAATAGCTCAGCCGTGCTGCCACGGCGGCATAGTCCATTCGCGTGGGGCCCACAACGCCCACAAGGCCGCGCATGCCGTCACCAATGTCATAACTGGCTACCACCACGCTGCTCTCCTTCAATGCCTCGGAGACATTCTCCGGACCGATGAGGATCTGCATGGAAGCGTCGCCTGCAGGGATGGGAAGCTGGGCACTGGAATCGGACATAAAATGCATCAGATCGTGTGCCTTGTCGATGTCGCGGAACTCCGGCATCTTCAAAAGCTGGCTGGTGCCGCCCACATAGACCTGTTTGCGCTCGGTCTCCTCCAGCAGCTCGGCGGCATAGTTCACCACCCGGTTGAGCAGCAGGAAGTTCTCCGGCGAGACCTGATCGGTAAGATTCATCAGCTTGGCATGCATCTCCACGCGGCTCAGGCCCGTAAAGTGGGTGTTCAGCAGCGGCGTGACGCTCTGCAGCGCCCCCTCTGCCAGCGGCAGTTCCAGCGGCAGCAGCGTACTCTTGACGCGGCTGTCGGAGAGCATCACCACAGAGATGACGGAACTTTCATCCACATCCAGCAGTTCAAAGCGCCGCACGGTGGCCGTCTGGCGATGATCGGTGACGGCGTAGGTGGGGTAGTCCATAAAGGACGACACCATCTGTCCTGTGCGGGCGATCAGTTGATCGGTGCTGCGCAGCTCCCGCTGCACGGTGGCGCTGATCCGCTCAGCCTCCTCGCCGTCCAGGGTCTTGCGCTCCATCAACTCGTTGACATAGAGGCGGTAACCCTTGGCCGAAGGGATGCGGCCGGCGCTGGTGTGGGGCTGCTCCAGATAGCCCAGCTCACTGAGGTCGGCCAGTTCGTTGCGCACCGTGGCAGAGCTCACCTTCTCTGCCATGCGCTCGGCGATAGCCTTGGAGCCCAGAGGCTCGGCGGTGGCGATGTAGCTGTCCACCAGAATCTTCAATATTTCCTTTTTTCTGGCGGTCAGTTCCATAGTCATCTCTCCGTTTAGCACTCTTTCTCTCCGAGTGCTAACTCAGTGTACCACTGCCGTCCGTGAAAGTCAATGAAATAATTGTGAACATTGGAAATAAAAAGCAAGGCTGTCCATGGTGGACAGCCTTGCTTTTTATTTTGCTTATTGGGTTAAATGCTTTTGGTAGACTTCCAGCATTTCCGTGGCGATCCAACCGTTTGAAAACTCTTCATAGGTTGCGCCCTCGCGCAGATTGTACTCGTTCACCGAATAGAAGTTGAACGGGCCAAAGTAATCCCAGCCGCACCAGTTGAGACCGTTGGCATTGGCGGCCCCCAGCAGATCATTCAAATAATCCAAAGTTAGGCCATAGTTTGCAGGATAGTACACGCCAAATTCCTGCATCATAACGGCGACTCCGGTTTCCTCGGAAAAAGCTTTGTACTCTGCAAGACGGTCATGGATGTATGCACCATCTACAACCTTAAAAAGAATATTGCCTTCATCGGTTATGGTTCCATCCTCATGGATCATTATGTGAGGGTTCGGAATCTCATTTATGTCGATTCCTTCCGGAAGAGAATCAAGATTATGTTCAAAGAGATATCGTTTATCCCCCGCAGAGATATGCAGCTTATTTATATTGAACCAGTAGGTATCTCCCGTGGCATACAGCCGCAGAACCGTGGCATCCTCCGACAATACCACCTTAAGTGTATTGTCGTATCCTCGGTATTCTCCTCCTGTTCCTTCTTCCTGAATATAGATGCAGCCGTTTTCGCCAACGGAATCACGGCGATATTCATGGGAGAAAACCTCGATCTCATCTGCCGTCAAATGGATCGTTCCCCCCAGATGAATTTCATCGATCTTGATCTGAATTTCCGTACCGGCGGAGAAATCTCCTTCCATCACAAACTCAGCAGGCCCCTCTGTTCGTGTAATAAACCCCTTGCCGCTGATTACCGGATATGCACCGCCGAAATCATCACGGATACCTGTGTGCGTCAATGCATCCGGCTCATAAAAGTGGAACGACTGGGCGACCTTATCTCCCACAAGGGAATATACCGGCTCCTTGGCTGTGTTCAGCATATCCACAAACATCAGTCGCTCCGGCGTATGCACACGAATCCGCTCCATGGCCCGACGCATCAGGTCTGCGTACACTTCTTCCTCAAGGCCCCAGTTCGGCTCGTTCATCAGATTAAAGGATAGCAGACTGCTGGGAACCTCTTTGTACCGCTCTGCCAGCATATCCCAGAAGGACAGGAATATTTCCTGTTCCTCCGTGTTCTCCCAAATGGTATCGTTGGTATTATCGCCGTCTGTGGCAAAACCAAAACTGGAATGCACATCCACACATACATGGGTGCCATACTCAGCACCCCAGGAGATCAATTCATCTAAGTTTACCAGCTTTTCAAGATGCACCTTGCCTGGGTCATCCCCATCGAAGAAAATCCGTGTGTCGAGAGGAACACGGACGAAGTTGAAGCCGAGATTGGAAATGTTCTCCATATCCTCTCTGCTAAACACCTGCGGCTGCCCATCATATTCAAAACCATACTCCTGCAAATTGCCAACCGTTACACCGTTCCATTTCGGCAGGCTGTTCCATGCGGCATCCGGCATTTGTGCGGCTAGCTCCAATGTGCCATCAGCAAGAACAGCCGTGCGGGCATCGGCAGAGGACACCTCTACCAAACGGTTGTAGTCCTGCACTTCCTCCTCACTTCCGCAGCCAGCGCACAGGCACAGAAGCAAAAGAACTGATAGCATAACAGCAATTCTTTTCATGTTTTTCTCCTGTTCCTTTAATAATTACCGCTCGGGATCGTAGCCCCGTTTTTCCTCTTTTTCCACCTTTTTCGCCATGGCCTTTCCCATCTGCTTGGGCAGCCACCCCATCTTATAGAGCACCGGCAGTAGGGCGCGGAACAGCAGGAACAGAAGAATAATCTGCAAAGGCAGATACAAGGTATTCTTCACCGCACTGGACCCCAGATAATAGAGGTAGCCTTTGCTGTAGAGGATGGCACTCCAGAGAGAGCCGAGAAACACATTCTGGATGTTGGTCAGCAGCTTGGCCACGATGATACGCCCCCATGTAATGCGGGCGCGGTAGAAAAACAAGGAATAAATCAAACACCCCAGCGCAGTTGTCAGCGCATAACCGGGAAAATAGGCGTACCCGCCGCCGGAGATGAAGAAGCTGACAGTGTCCTCGGCGAAGGCGAAGATCACCGCCACCACAGGGCCGCACACCAGCGAGCACAGGGCGCGGGCCAGATAGGTGATGCTTAGGCTGAGATTTTCCCCCAGCGGGATCTTGAAACGGTTGAGAACGAGGCAGGCGGCGATCATCAGCGCCGCAAACAGCAGCTTGCGCAGATCCTTTAGTTCGGCTGCGGCATCGCGCCAGTAACCGCGGGAAAAGGGAGAGGAATACAGTGACATAAAAAAGACCTCCTTGTTTTGTGCTCTCGGCAGTCCGAACAAATCGGATCAGCCGCACAACAAGGAGGGTGTCGGATATCACGCCGCGCCTGCCATGCGGCAGCGGGATGCGGGGTCGGTACTGTGATGGCTCTTCCTTCGGCGGACAACTCCCCGTCCCGCCGACACTTGACACACAGACCCCTACTCTGCCTTAGACAAGCACAGTATAAACCCAATACGAACATTATGCAAGACAAAGAAACAGTCTCCATGTTTAAATTCTGTGCCGTTGGATCATTACTTGCCACGCTGCGCGTGGTCATATTAAAAGCGAGAGGATCATACCTCCCCTCTCGCGCTCTCCCCATACAGACTTGCCGGCAAACTGTCCCGAACAGACATTTCAATATCGGCGATCACATTATGCAAGCAAAAAAGAGACCTCTTTCGAGGTCTCTTTTCAACAGTTGTCACTCGTCGATACGGCGGGTGAAGGTCATGCCGGATTTCTGCATCTGCACATCGAGGCGGACGCGGTCACCGCGGATGTAGCTGCGGGTGTATTCATATACGCGGCCATCCTCGGTACGGGTCAGGCGCTGGTGGAAGAAAGCGCAGCTTCCCGCCTGCACACCCAGCATCTCGGCGTTTTCCTTGCTCAGTGTCACTGCCTCATAGACATCCTCGGCAGCAAAGGGAATGATGCCCACATGGTAGAGCAGGGAATAGAAACTGTGGGTCTCCATCATCTCGCGGGTCAGGTTGGGATAGATATACTGGGGATAATAGCTTGTCTCCAGAATCAGCGGCTCGCCGTCGACATTGCGGATACGGGTAAAGCAATACACGGGGGTGCCGGGACGCAACTCCATCTTCTCGCTGAGGTCGGCGTCCAACTCCATAATACGGAAATCCAGCAGGGTGCTGCTGGGGGTCTTACCCATAGAGGAGACCTCGGTGGTAAAGGAATATCGCACGGCGCGGCGATTGTTGGCAGGCTCGGCCACAAATGTACCGCGGCCTCGCTTACGGACCACCAGACCTTCGTCCTCCAACTCGCCAATGGCCTGGCGAACCGTATTGCGGCTCACGCCCATAGCGCGGCACAGCTCGGCCTCGCTGGGAAGGCTCTCGCCCACGGCCAGCACACCGGTGGAGATGTTGCGTTTGATGATGCCTACCAGCTGGGCATACAGAGGAATATCGCTGTCAAGGGAAAGACGGGCGCTGAGAATAGGGTTGTTTTCCATAGGGAAATCCTCGGTTCTTTCAAGTTGTACCTATTGTACCATACATTCCAGAAAAAGCAACGACTTTTTTCTCAAAAAGAAAACTTTACCAAGTGAATTGGCGAAGAAAAGGAAAAGGCCACCCAAAGGTGGCCTTTCCTCGGAACAAAAAAGAAGGAAAACTTAAAAATTTAAGTTTGAGGGGACAGGGTAATTACTTGTGGTCGACGGAGTACATGTGCTTGATCAGCTCCAGCACCTTGTTGGAATAACCCCACTCGTTGTCGTACCAGGAGACGACCTTCACGAAGGTGTCGGTCAGAGCGATACCGGCCTTGGCATCGAAGATAGAGGTCAGGGGGCAGCCCAGGAAGTCGGAAGAAACGACATCCTCATCGGTGTAGCCCAGAATGCCCTTCAGCTCGCCCTCGGAGGCAGCCTTCATGGCAGCGCAGATCTCATCGTACTTAGCGGGCTTAGCCAGGTTGACGGTCAGGTCCACCACGGAAACATCCAGAGTGGGAACGCGCATGGACATACCGGTCAGCTTGCCGTTCAGGGAGGGGATAACCTTACCCACGGCCTTGGCGGCGCCGGTGGAGGAGGGGATGATGTTGCCGGTAGCAGCACGGCCGCCGCGCCAATCCTTCACGGAAGGACCGTCAACGGTCTTCTGGGTGGCGGTGACAGAGTGCACGGTGGTCATCAGACCATCGGTGATACCGAAGTTGTCGTGCAGAACCTTGGCGATGGGAGCCAGGCAGTTGGTGGTGCAGGAGGCGTTGGACACGAAGGTCATGTCGGGGGTGTAGGTATCCAGGTTGACGCCGCAGACGAACATGGGGGTGTCATCCTTGGAAGGAGCGGACATGATGACCTTCTTGGCACCGGCGTCGATGTGAGCCTGAGCCTTCTCCTTGGTCAGGAACAGACCGGTGGACTCCACAACATACTCGGCCTCCAGCTTGCCCCAGGGGATGTCGGCGGGGTTGCGCTCGGCGAAGATGGGGATCTCCTTGCCGTTGACCACGATGGCGTTCTCGGTGAAGGAAACCTCACCCTGGAAACGGCCATGCATGGTGTCATACTTCAGCATATAGGCCAGATAATCGGCGGGGCACAGATCGTTGATGCCCACGATCTCGATCTCGGGATGGTTGATGCTGGCGCGGAAGACCATGCGGCCAATGCGGCCAAAACCGTTAATACCAACTTTAATGCTCATAATTGTTACTTCCTCTCGTTATAATAATCATTTGACGGAACATATCAAATGTATGGTACATCCAGAATTATATGCAATCACCTGCCAAATTGCAAGTCCTTTTTTTACTAAATTCATCTTTTTTCTAAATTCGGGAATCTTTCACAAGGTTCTTGTTTTTTTGCAGCCTGTTTGGTATTATATGGCTGAGTCTCCGCCTTTTCCCGCGCATAGCTTTTTGTGGCGGCGAGAGGCTATACCATGCACAAAGGAGGTTGTGTCTGTGAGTGAATTCGATCGTAACGAGCTGCAAATGCTCTCTGAGTTGCTGCCCTCGGTAGCCTCTTCTCTTCGGTTTCCTCTGGATAGCCTCCATCTGGCAGCACAGAGCCTCATTGCCAAAACCGGCTGCGACCTGCCGGAGGCCGCCATCCTGCGCCAGAGCTGTTTCCGTCTGCTGCGCACGGTGAACAATATGTCCATGGCCTCGGTGCTGACTGAGCCTGTTCCTTTTTATCTCAGCGATGCCGATCTAGTTCCGCTGATGGAAAAGCTGTATCAGCAGTGCTCAGCTCTTGCCGAGCTTTCCGGCATCCGGCTGAAATGGGTGTGCGACGAGGCCTTCCTCGCTACGGGCATTCACCGCGAATATCTGGAGCGTGCTCTGTGGAACCTCCTCAGCAACGCCTTTAAGTTCACCGCCGCCGGCGGCGAAGTGACGCTGCGGTTGGAAAAATCGGACAAGTTAGCGCTGCTTTCTGTGTCTGACACCGGCAGCGGGATCAGCGCCGAACTGATGGAGTCCGTTTTTGACCGCTGCCTCCATACCGACCGCCTTGATCCCCGCCCTCACGGATTGGGTCTGGGTCTCCTGATCGCCCGCCGCGTGGCAGAAGGCCACGGTGGACGGCTGCTGTTGGAGAGCCGCGAAGGAGAGGGTACCACGGCCACACTGGCGCTTCCTCTGCGCCGCGGCCATCAGGAGATGCTGCGCCAGCCTATCTTCGACTATGCCGGAGGCTTCAGCCCCGCACTGATGGAGCTGAGCGACGCACTGCCCTTCCGTGCATTTTTAGATGGGGATGCCGAGTAATCCGCTGCATGTGGTAAGGTTTCCCTGTTTTACCCCGTATCATACTGCGAGGACACCACTATGACGAAACAACGGGTTTTGATCGCCATGTCCGGCGGCGTGGACAGTACCGCCGCCGCATTGATACTGCAAAAAGCCGGCTACCATGTGGACGGCGTGATGCTGCGCCTTCACGGCGAGGCCGACGAGAGCGCCGAGCGGGATGCCCGCGCCGCCGCCGAACGCCTGGGCATCGGCTTTACGCTGCTGGATGGACAAACTGAATTCCGCCGCTGCGTCATCGAGCCCTTTATCGCCGATTACTGCTCCGCCCGCACACCCAACCCCTGCATTCGCTGCAACGAGTCGATTAAGTTCGGCCTGCTGATGGACTATGCCCTCAGTAACGGCTACGATTATCTGGCCACGGGCCACTACGCCCGCGTGGAGCACGATACGACGGCGGGCCACAGCCGCTTACTGCGCGGCGCGGACAAGCGCAAAGACCAGAGCTATGTGCTCTGCCGCCTGACACAGCATCAACTGTCTCACCTGCTGCTGCCCTTGGGCGACATCGACAAAGCGCAGGCACGGAAGATGACACAGGAGGCCGGCCTGCTCAATGCCGACCGGGGCGACAGTCAGGACATCTGCTTCATCCCCGACGGGGATTACATCTCTTTTCTGGAGCGGGAGGGCGTAGTGCTGGAGGGTGGCAGCTTCGTCGACGAAAGCGGCGCTGTTCTGGGCCCTCATCGCGGCCTTCCCTGCTACACCATCGGACAGGGCAAGGGCTTGGGCATCGCACTGGGCCGCCATGTCTATGTGCTGGCAAAGGACGCAGCAAACAACACGGTCACTTTAGGCGACAACGACCGCCTCTTCACCGATACCCTCACCGCTAACGAAATAAATTGGCTTGCAGGCGTTGTCCCCTCTTTTCCCTTCCGCTGCACCGCCAAAACGCGGTACTCCCAGAAGGAATGTCCCGCTACCGCGGAGCTCCTCCCCGATGGGCGGTTGCACCTGACCTTTGACGAGGCACAGCGGGCCATCACACCGGGACAGGCCGTTGTGCTCTACGACGGCGACGAGGTCTTAGGCGGCGGCACAATTGAATAAGCAAAAACGGCACCCAAGAGGGTGCCGTTTTGTTTTTTTATGCCTTTTCAAACACTGTCTTCATGCAGCGGTAGGTCATGTAGCAATCCAGCTTGGACACCGTCTCGCAGGGAGCGTGCATACTCAGCACAGGGACACCGGCATCAATAACATCGATGTTGCGCTGGGCCATGTACTTGGCCACCGTGCCGCCGCCGCCCATGTCGGTCTTGCCCAGCTCCGACATCTGCCAGTGAACGCCGTCATCATTTAAGAGCTTGCGCAGCTTGCCCACCACCTCGGCGCTGGCATCAGAGGCACCGGACTTGCCACCGGCACCGGTGTATTTGCACAGACCCACGCCATAGTTGATGGCAGCGGCGTTGCGTTTGTCATAGACCTCGGCGAAGTTGGGGTCATAGGCTGCCGTCACATCGGCGCTGACGCAGAAAGAGTTGGCGAAGCAGTCGTAGAGAGAGACACCCTGCGCGGCACACAGCTCGGCCATGAACTTATCAAAAGCCTGAGACAGCATACCGGAAACACCCTCGGAACCAATCTCCTCCTTATCGGCGAAGATGCACACCGCAGTACGATCAGGCGCATCCAGCGCAAAGAGGGCTGCCAGCTCGGCATAGGCACAGACGCGGTCATCGTGACCGTAGGCAGAGATAAAACTGCGGTCAAAGCCCACATCGCGGGCAGTATAAGCGGGAACAGCCTCCAGCTCGGCAGAGATGAAGTCCTCCTCCACCATGCCGTAAGTCTCGTGGAGGTACTGCATCACGCCCAGTTTGAAGCGGTTCTTCTCCTCCTCGTCGGTAACGGGAACGCTGCCTACCAGAATGTTGAGACTCTCGCTGGGGATGGCCTCACCCAGAGGCTTCTTGGACTGCTCGCGGCCCAGATGGGGCAGCAGATCGTTGATGATGAACTGGGGGTCCGTGGGCTTGTCGCCGATGTGCAGGTCAATGACGCTGCCATCGGAGCGCGTCACCACGCCGTGGAGCTCCAGCGGGACGGTGACCCAGTGATACTTGCGGATGCCGCCGTAGTGATGGGTCTTGAGATAGGCCATCTCCGCCTCCTCGTAGAGAGGACGGGGCTTAAGGTCGAGGCGGGGCGCATCGGTGTGAGCAGCGGCAATGTTGGCGCCCTTGGCAAGACTCTCGGTACCGACCACAGCCAACATGATGCCCTTGCCACGGTTGTTGCAGTAAACCTTATCGCCGGCGCTCAAGGACATACCGGGGACATACTCCACAAATCCGTGCTTGGTGGCCAGTTCGATGCAGTAATCCACACACAGGCGCTCGGTCTTGCCGCGGTCGAGGAACCGCTTGTACTCTTCACAATATGCATGCATCTCGGCGCGCTCAGCATCACTGAGACGGTCATAGCCGTGCTTGGGGGAATAGAGCAGCTGCTCGGACAGTTTCTTCTCACTCATAAATCGTTCCTCCTTTTTTGTTTACTCAGGACAGGGCCCGCGCTTCCAGATTGCTCCGCAGGCTGACAGCACCCTGACAATTGTTGATAATGAGGGCATCGGTGACACCGTAATCGGCCACAATAGAGGCCACAGAGGGGACGCTCTCGCGGATATCCACCACCACGATGCGCTCAAAGTAGTCGATCATGTAGGGGATAAAGGCGTTGCCGTAGGACTCTTTGAACACCAGCAATGTCTTGCCGTTCTTCAGATCGGTGGTGATCACCGTCAGAGGCTGATCACCGCACATGAAGGCGAGGGCATAGTCGCCATAGTTGCCGTTGATGGCCATGCCGCTGTACTTCACACCGTCGCGATAGTACGCCATGGAATAGCCCTGATGAGGATAGTGTGCCACCGTATAGTCGGGGTTAGTCTTCAAGGCCTCGGGGCGGCCACCGTACATATGGAGCGAGCCGATAATATCCGTCTGGATGGTGGTCTCGTAGCTCTCCAGCGGATAGGGGGTAATACCGTTGGCCTGGCAGAAGGCCACGGAGGCGTAGTAGGCACCGAGACTGGTCCAGTGGTGGTCGGTGCGGTAGAACATATACTCGCCGTCGTGCTCCGTCATCACACCCATGCAGTCGGCAGTGGTAACGCCCTCCATCATATCGTAGGTGCTCTGAATAAAGCTCTTTGTTGCCTCATAGGGGTCATCGTACCCCGCAGGAGACTCAAAAGCCGCACACTTAGGAACAAGCAGGCTGGTGGTATTGATGTTGGGGTACTTGGCGGCGAACTTGCTCACCGTCTCAGCATAGGCGGTAGAGCCCGTGGGATCGGGGGAGAAATACTCGATGCCGTAGTCTCCGCACACCAGAACGGCATTGGCGTAGTAGGCATCCAGCGTGTTGTGATAGTGCTCCCCTCGCACCGTTTCGGCCACAATACCCGTCAGGTCATCGGATGTATAGCTTCCCTTTCCGGCAGGGATATAGTTCTCACCGGCAGGCACCACCTGCTGAGAGCAGACGCTGCACACACCGTCAGAGCCAATGCTGTGGCTGAGGGCAGGTGCGGTCTCCGTCTGGCACACGCTGCACACCTCAGGCGAGGTGCAGGTGGCGGGGCCGGCAGAGGTATGGGCCAGCTGCGGCATCAAAATCTCACCGCAGCGCGTGCAGGTCTGGGGTGCACTGCAGGTGGCCTCGGCGCCGGCTTCATGGCCCAGTGCTTCGGTCATGATTTTGCCGCACTCCATGCACACCTCGTCGTAGAGGCAGCCCACAGGCATAGCGGACTCATGTTTATGACAGGCGGTCAGGCTCAGCACCAGCACCGCCGCAAATACGATCGCGATGGTCTTTTTCATAGTCGCATTTCCTTTCCAGGGGGTTGCCTTGATTATACGAAAAGTTTATGTCTTTTTCAAGTCTATCCCCGTCTCCTCACGGTCAAGAGATGAGAAAATTTATATAGCACAACGGCAAAATGTGTGCTATACTGTAGGATAATGTATCTTATCGAGGAGGATTCCTTTTATGGATCGAAACTTCCCTCGCCTGATCGTACACGAAAAGCGTTTCCAGCAAAATGTTGAAGCAGCGATGGCCCATTGCCGCGCCATGGGCATCAATGTATGCGGCGTGGTAAAAGGCTGCCATGCGCTGCCCCCGGTAGCACGCATCATGCGCAGCTGCGGCACCTCTTCTCTCGGCACCAGCCGCCTTGAGCAGGTCAAGCGCTGCCGCGACGCCGGTATCGAAGGGCCCTACTGGCTTATCCGCATCCCGGCTATGACAGAACTGCCCGATGTGGTCTCTTTGTGTGAGGTTTCTCTCCAGAGCGATTTGTCTACCATCAGGGCACTGGAGCAAGAGTGTGCCCACCAGAACAAGCACCACAGCGTGATTGTTATGGCCGATCTGGGTGACCTGCGGGAGGGCTTCTGGGACAAGGACGAAATGGTGGAGACCTGCATATCCGTAGAACAGGACATGCCTCACCTGCATCTGTTGGGTATTGGCGTCAACCTGAGCTGCTACGGTTCGGTGCGCCCCACCGTAGAGAAGATGAACGATCTGGTATCACTGGCCCGGCGAATTGAATCCATAATCGGACGGCCCTTGGAGGTCGTTTCCGGTGGCGCCACCTCCAGCTATACGCTGGTACACAACCGCACCATGCCGGAGGGCATTACCAATCTGCGAATGGGTGAGCTGTTTCTGGTAAGTCTGCCCACCAGCTGGGGTGTCACCGATCTGGACTACCTCCGTACCGACGCCTTTACCCTGCAGGCAGAGGTCATCGAGGTGCGCGATAAGCCCAGTCACCCGCAGGGCGAACTGTGTATCGACGCCTTCGGCCGCAAGCCCACCTACGAAGATCGCGGCATTCGCCGCCGTGCGCTGCTGGCCTTTGGTCGGCTTGACGCAGGCGAAGTGGAAACGCTTATCCCCCGGGATATGGGGATCACCGTCGTTGGTGCCAGTTCTGACCACTGCATTCTGGATATCACCGATTGCTCCCGTGATCTTAAGGCGGGTGATATTGTGGAGTTCTCCCTGCTCTACAGCCATCTGCTGTATTTGACAGGTCGGGAAGATATCAATATTGTCTATGACAACGAATCATAAAAATACATATAGAGGAGGATCTTTACAATGCAAGGATTCGGTATTCTGCTGCTGAACGCAGTGCTGACCCTGTTCGGTTTCTTTGCCGTAGCCCCCATCGTGCTCAGCGCCATCTCTACTTTCGGCGTACAGAAGCGTTTTTCGCAAGCCATGATCGACGAGGGCATTATCAGTGCCGAGGATGTTAAGCGCATCCTGCCTAAGAAGCAGCTGGCCGGCACCATCATCGCCATCATCGTGGTGGCCGCTCTGGCAATCGCCGCATGGCGCGCCGCCCCCTACGGCCCCATCTGCGCCACCGTTGGCACAGTGCTGGGACTGGTAAAGTACCGCAAGGTGCTGCAGTTCAACTCCCTGACTGTGCAGCGTTTCAAGAACACCTTTAAGGACAGCTTTGATGCTGACAAACTCAACCGCTATGTGGACAAGATGTTTTGATTGAAAAACACAAAAAAAGAAAGCCCATACGGGCTTTCTTTTTTTGCTTGTTTAGAAGATTGCTTACTTGGCTGCAGCCATCTCGGCAAACTTATCGGCATTCTTCTTGGAAACAATGGCACGGATCACGAACAGGACAACAACCATCAGCACAATCTCAATGATCAGGCAGATAGCAGCGCTGCGGATAAAGGGAGCCATGATGAAACCAACGAAGGACACGCACACCACAGTGATGGCATAGGGCAACTGGGTGGACACATGGTTCAGGTGGTAGCAGTGAGCACCGGCAGAAGCCATGATGGTGGTATCGGAGATGGGGGAGCAGTGGTCGCCGCAGACGCCGCCGGCGCAGGCAGCAGCCAGGCCGATGACGCACAGGGTGGGATC
>JAZTZR010000020.1:0-3595 GCA_045637545.1 Vescimonas sp.
TGAGAAAAAGACAGGCCTGCGTGAGCTGATCGAGCATCGCATCCACGGCAGTATCCCCATTGGCGGTGACTACCGCGTGGTGGACTTTATGCTTTCCAATATGGTCAATGCCGGCATTCAGGATGTGGGTATCATCATGCACGGCAAGTGCCAGAGTATGCTGGACCATCTGGGTACCGGTAAGCACTGGGATCTGAGCCGTAAGTACGGCGGTCTGAAGCTGCTGCCTGCCTTTGCCTATCAGGAAAACCGCGAGAGCGGCGGTCAGTTCCGCGGCAAGCTGGAAGCACTGGGCTGCGTTATGGATTATCTGCGCCATATCCGTCAGGACTATGTGGTGCTGTGCGACAGCGATATCGTCACCAACATCCCCCTGAAGGATGTGCTGGACAGCCATATTGAGTCCGGTGCCGACATCACCTGTGTCTGCTCTTCTCAGCCCGGCCGTCCCGCCGACACCTATTTCACGCTGGATATTACCGGCCGCATTGTGGATACCGTCTATGATGTGAACACCCCCGCCGGATATCAGAGCCTGAATATCTTCATCATGAGCCGCGAGCTGCTGCTGGATCTGGTATCCGACGCCATGGCCCACAACCGCTACGGCTGGCGCCGCCACATCCTGCAGGATAAGTGCGGCGGGCTGAATATGCGCGGCTATGTATGGGACAGCTTTGCTGCCCGCATTGACACGGTGCAGGACTACTACAACCGCTCCATGGAGCTGCTGCGTCCTGAGATCCGCGCCGAGCTTTTCTGCCCCCAGCGTCCCGTCTACGCCAAGGAGAACGACGCTGCCTCCACCTACATTGACCCCTCTGTGGAGTGCGTCAACTCTCTGATCTCCGACGGCTGCGATGTGCAGGGCAGCGTCCGCAACTCCATCCTCTTCCGCGGTGTCAAGGTGGAAAAGGGTGCCACGGTGGTCAACTCCATCCTCTTTAAGGATACGGTGGTGAAGGCCGGCGCCATGGTGCGCAATGTGATCGCCGATAAGAATGTAGTGTTCTCTGAGAACACCTCTATGATGGGCCACGAGCACTATCCTGTGGTGGTGGCCAAGAACACGGTTCTGTAAAAGGAGGAGCGCAAATGAATGTGTTGTTTGTAGCCTCTGAGGCATTTCCTTTCTGCAAGACCGGCGGCCTGGCCGATGTGGCCGGCAGCCTTCCTGTGGCGTTGGCCGAGAACGGCGACAATGTCTCCGTCATCCTGCCCCTGTACGGCCAGATCGCACAGGAGTGGCGCGAGAAGATGACCTACCGCAACTACATCTATGTGGATGTGGCCTGGCGTCATCAGTATTGCGGCCTGTTCTCTCTGGAGCACCGCGGTGTCACCTGGTACTTCGTGGACAACGAGTACTATTTCCGTCGCGGCAGCCTGTATGGTGACTATGACGATGGCGAGCGCTTTGCCTTCTTCTCCAAGGCTGTGGTGAATCTGCTGCCCAGTCTGGACTGTATGCCCGATGTGATCCACTGCAACGATTGGCAGTCTGCCCTTGTGCCCATCTATCTCAAGGATGTGGCCACCCGTTGGGAGGCCGTGCGCGGCATCAAGACCGTGTTTACCATCCACAATGTGGAGTATCAGGGCCGTTACGGCGCCGACACCCTCTATGATCTGTTCGGCCTCCACGAGGGCTGGTGGAATGACGGTACGCTGGCAATGGACGGTGACATCAATCTGATGAAGGGCGCTATGCTGGTGTCCGACGCCGTGACCACCGTCAGCCCCACCTATGCCGCACAGCTTCGCGATCCCTTCTTTGCCCATGGCCTTGACTCTATTGTCAACGCCGTGTCCTACAAGCTGCACGGTGTGCTCAACGGCATCGATATGCTCTCCTATGACCCCTCTGCCGATCCCTCCGTCCCCTTTGCCTACACCGCTGAGGATATGTCCGGAAAGGATAAGTGCAAGGCAGACCTGCAGGTCTCTCTGGGCCTGCGTGAAGAGCCCGATGTGCCTGTGCTGGCCATTGTCAGCCGTCTGGTGGGCCATAAGGGCGTGGATCTGATCTGCGCCGGCTTCGACCGCATCATGGATATGGGTGTACAGCTGGTGGTGCTGGGCAAGGGCGATGAGTACTATGAGGACTTCTTCCGCTCTCAGGCCTATCGCTACGGTGGCCGCGTGGCCGCACAGGTCACCTATTCCGAGGCACTGAGCCGCCGCATCTATTCCGGCGCCGACATTCTGCTGATGCCCTCCAAGAGCGAGCCCTGCGGCTTGAGCCAGATGATCGCCATGCGTTACGGTACGGTGCCCATCGTCCGTAAGACCGGCGGTCTGGCCGACAGTGTCAAGTCCTGCCAGGTGGGACAGGAGGACGGCACCGGCTTCCTCTTCAACGACTATAAGGTTGAGGATATGCTGGGCGTCATCGAGCAGGCGGTCAAACTCTACTATGGTGACCGCAAGGGCTTTGACATCGTGCGTCAGCGCGGTATGACAGATGATTTCAGCTGGACGAAAAGTGCCGGCGATTATCACAATATTTATCAAAACCTGTAAGCAAGGAGCAACGCAAACCCTATGACCTATTCTACGCAACAAATCAAAGAAAACATTGTCCAGAAACTGAGACTGAACTACGGCTGCACGGAGCAGCAGGCCAGCGACGGTGAGATCCTGAAGGCCTGTGCCATGGTGCTGCGTGATATTATGGCCGAGCGCGGCGTTACCAGCCGTCAGAAGGCAGAGACCGAAGGCCGGCGCAAGGTGCACTATCTGTCCCTTGAGTTCCTCATGGGCCGCAGTCTGATGAAGAACGCCTACAATCTGGAGCTGCTGCCCCAGCTGCGTGAGGCCATCGAGGAGCTGGGCTTCGACGCCGGCCGCATTTTCGATACCGAGCCCGATGCCGGCCTCGGCAACGGCGGTCTGGGCCGTCTGGCCGCCTGCTATCTGGACAGTATGACCACGCTGGAGATTCCCGCTACCGGCTATTCCATCTGCTATGAGCTGGGCCTGTTCCGCCAGAAGATCGTGGAAGGCCAGCAGGTGGAACTGCCCGACGACTGGATGCCTTTGGGCGACGCCTGGCTGATGCCCAAGCCCCAGGAGGCAGAGGAAGTCCACTTCGGCGGCAAGATCCGCACCCGCTGGGACAACGGCCACCTGATGGTGGTGCACGAGGACTACACCCGCGTGCTGGCTGTTCCCTGCGATATGGAAGTGGCCGGTTACGACACCGAGCATGTCAATACCCTGCGCCTGTGGGACGCCCGTTCTCCCAAGCCCATCGATATGACCCTCTTCTCTCAGGGCCAGTATCTCCGCTCCGGCGAGGAGCGCGCCATGGCCGATGTGATCTCCAAGGTGCTCTATCCCGAGGATAACCACTACGAGGGTAAGTCCCTGCGCCTGAAGCAGCAGTACCTCTTGGTCTCTGCTACTGTGCAGTCCATGACCCGCCGTCACATTCAGGTGTACGGTACGCTGAAGAACTTCCACGAGAAGAATGTCATTCAGATCAACGATACCCACCCTGCTTTGGTGGTGCCCGAGCTGATGCGTATTTTCATCGATGAGGCTGGCATGACTTGGGATGAGGCTTGGGAGATCACCACAGCTTCCGTGGCCT
>JAZTZR010000021.1:0-14600 GCA_045637545.1 Vescimonas sp.
GGTGGATATGATCTTGGGCGGGGCCCCGCCCCCTCATCCGTCCGGCTACATTTGATCGTCTCCCTCCTCCTTGGCCCCACCTTCGGGGGAGCTGGCTGCCCAAAGAACAGACTGAGGGGGCCTTTTCTCTCAACATCCCAAGAAAAAAAGACCGCCATCCCGGCGGTCTTTTCTATTATATCAGGATTTACTCCTTTATATCAGGATTTACTCCTTCACCACATCGGCGTCGGGGGCGTTCTTGCGGACGGACTCAATGCCGTTCATGCAGGAAGCCTTGGCCTTATAGCCCTCGGAGGCGGCAATGGGCTCACCGTTGCGAGCCTTCAGACGGAAACGGAACTCACCGCCCTTGTCAGTATACACCTCGAACTTGGGGTTGGTGACAGCGACCACCTCGGCCACGGTCTGATCCTCTACCTTGGCTTCCACCGCATTCTTACGGACGGACTCAATGCCCTTCATGCAGGCAGCTTCGGAGGAATACACCTCGGACACAGCGATGACTTCACCGTTGCCGGCCTTCAGATTGAACACAAAACCGGTCTTGGTCTCTTTGACGACAAACTTACCCATATTGGAAGCCTCCCATTCTCTTTTTCATCAATTTGCTTCCTGTCGGAAGCCTTTTCATCATTTTACACGATACAAACACATCTGTAAAGAAGAAATTTACAACCAGGTGTGGTCAAAGCCGTAGGGCAGCAGTTCACGGAGGGCAAAACGCTTGCTCTCCCCTGCTGCATTGAGGCAGATAACCTCCATCTCGGGGGCAAACTCCATCATCACCTGACGGCAGGAGCCGCAGGGCACGCAGAAATCCTCAGAATTTCCGGCGATAGCGATGCGGACAAAGTCACGATGTCCCTCGCTGACGGCCTTGACGATGGCGGTGCGCTCGGCGCAGATGGTGCTGCCGTAGGCGGCGTTCTCCACATTGCAGCCGGTGAACACCGTGCCGTCGCTGCACTCCAGGGCAGCGCCCACAGGGAAGTGGGAATAGGGCACATAGGCAAAGTTCTGCATTTCCACGGCCTTTTGGCACAGTTCCTGTCTGGTCATAGCGTTTCTCCTTTCTCTTACGACAGCTCGGCGTTGCCGGTATAGAGCTGATAGTATCTGCCCTTCTCCGCCAGCAGCGCCTCGTGGTCGCCGCGCTCAATGATCCGACCCTTTTCCAGCACCATAATGGCCTGGGAGTTGCGGACGGTAGAGAGGCGGTGGGCGATGACAAAGACGGTGCGATTCTCCATCAGGGAGTCCATACCCTTTTCAATAAGCTTTTCGGTACGGGTATCGATGGAGGAGGTAGCCTCGTCCAGAATCAGCACCGGCGGGTCGGACACAGCGGCGCGGGCGATGGACAACAGTTGCCGCTCACCCTGACTGAGACCGCTGCCACCGGCGGTGAGCATGGTGTCATAGCCCTTGGGCAGGTGGCGGATGAAGGTGTCGGCGTTGGCCAATCGGGCCGCGGCGCGGACTTCTTCATCGGTGGCATCGGGCTTGCCGTAGCGGATGTTCTCGGCCACCGTGCCGGTAAAGAGCTGCGTCTCCTGCAGCACCATACCCAGCGAGCGGCGCAGGGAGTCCTTGGCAATGTCCTTGACATCGATGCCGTCGTAGGTGATGGTGCCCTCCTGCACATCGTAGAAACGGTTGATAAGATTGGTGATGGTGGTCTTGCCGGCGCCGGTAGAGCCCACGAAGGCAATCTTCTGTCCGGGCTTGGCAAAGAGAGAGATGTCGTGGAGCACCGTCTTCTCCCCATCGTAGGAGAAAGTCACATCGTGGAATCGGACATCGCCGCGGAGTTCGGTCAGGCTGCCGTCACTCTGTTTCCATGCCCAGTGGCCGGTGCGGCGAGTGGTTTCGGTAAGCGTATCGCCGTCCTTTTCCACGCGAACCAGCACCGTCTTGCCCTCGTCCGTCTCGGGCTGGGCATCCATCATATCGAAGATGCGCTCGGCACCGGCTGCAGCGGCGAGGATCACATTGACCTGCTGGGAAATGCCGGCGATGGGCTGGCTCACCTGCTTGACATACAGCAAATACGCGCCCAGCGAACCGATGTCGAAGGCACCACCAATGGCCAGCAGGCCGCCGATGCAGCAGGTAACGGCATAGTTGATGCGGCTTAAGTTTGCCATGGCCGGCATCATGGCACCGGCATAGGACTGGGCCAGCGTGGCCGCGGAGCGATACTCCTCGTTCAGCGCGGCAAAGTCCTCCATGGCCTTTTCCTCGTGGGAGAATACCTTGATGACCTTCTGTCCCTCGATCATCTCCTCGATGTAGCCGTTGAGGGCACCCAGCGTCTGCTGCTGACGCTGGAAATTGGTGCGGCTCTTGCCGCCGATGGTCTTGACCACCAACAGCATCAGCAGCAGGAATGCCACAGTGATGAGGGTCAGCAGCGGATTGAGCACCAGCATCATGATGAATGTAGCCACGAAGGTAATGGCGTTGGACAGGAGGTTGGCAAAGCTGTTGCCGATCATCTCCGATACGGTGTCCATATCGTTGGTGAAGCGGCTCATCATGTCGCCGGAGAGGTGGGTGTCGAAATAGGACACCGGCAGCTCCTGCATCTTGTTGAACAGTTCTTCACGGATACCCGCCACAGAGCGCTGGGCGATATACACCATCAAGCGGGCATAGACATAGTTGCACAGCGCCGAGAGGATGAACACACCGCCCTGCAGCACCAGCATCCGCAGCAGGCCCGGAAAATCACCGGGGATGACATAGTCATTCATGATGGGCTTAAGCAGATAGCCCACAAACACAGATGCTACAGAAGAAACGATCAGGCACAGCGCCACCAGACACAGCAGCAGCTTATAGCGGGTCAGATAGCGCAGCAGACGCAGGAAGGTCTTCTTCGTATTCTGGGGACGCTGGAAGCCGTGTCTGCCGGGTCCGGGGCCATGACCGCCGCGGGAGGGTGTATTGTTCTTAGCCATTGTCTTCCACCCCCTCCTGCTGAGATTCATAGACCTCACGGTAGATGGCACAGGTTTCCATCAGTTCTTCGTGGCGGCCCTGCCCCACGATCTGGCCGTCATCCATCACCAGAATGAGGTCGGCATCCATCACGGAGATGATGCGCTGGGCGATGATGATCTTGGTGGTGTCGGGCAGCGTTTTCCGCAAACCTTCACGGATGGCGGCATCGGTAGCCGTATCCACGGCGGAGGTGCTGTCGTCCAGGATCAGCACCTTGGGCTTACGCAGCAAGGCGCGTGCGATACACAGACGCTGTTTCTGCCCGCCGGAGACATTGGTGCCGCCCTGCTCGATATGCGTATCGTAACCCTCGGGCATGGCCTCGATAAAGTCGGAGGCACAGGCGAGGCGGCAAACCTCACGGAGTTCTTCGTCGCTGGCATTGGGGGAGCCCCAGCGGAGATTCTCTGCCACCGTGCCGCTAAAGAGCGTGTTTTTCTGCAGCACCATGGCGCAGCCCTGACGGAGGGTATCCAGTGTATAGTGCTTCACATCCCGTCCACCCACACATACGCTGCCCTCGGTGGCATCGTAAAGGCGGGGGATGAGGCTCACCAGCGTGGACTTGGCACTGCCCGTGCCACCCAGAATACCCACGGTCATACCGCTCTTGATATGCACATCGATGTCACGAAGATTCCACTCCTCGACATCGGCATGGTATTTGAAATAGACATGGTGGAAATCGATATCACCGTTGTCCACCGTCAGTTCTTCCTCGGCTTCCTTCTCGTTCATGGCGCTCTCATGGCGCAGCACCTCGGCCACGCGCTTGCCGCAGGCAATGGAGCGGGTCAGCATCATCAGCACCATGGCGAACATCATCAGCGAGGCCAGGATCTCGGTGGCATAGGTGAAAAAGGCCATCAGATCGCCCGAGAGCATGGTACCGTCGGCCACAAAGTGCCCGCCGATCCACATAAGAGCGGTGATGGTTCCACCCATCAGCAGCGTGATGACGGGAGAGAAGGATACCACAAAACCGAAGGCACGCTCGGCAGTGGCCCGCAGATCATCGCTACGGCGGCGGAACTTCTCCTTCTCCTCTCCCTCGCGGACGAAGGACTTGACCACGCGGACGGCGTTGACATTCTCCTGCACCACCAGATTCACCGCATCGGTAGATTGCTGCAGGCGGGTAAAGAAGGGGCCAACCAGCGCGATAACCAAGCCCACCGCCACCGCCAGCAAAGGCAGCACCACCAGGAACACATTGCTCAACTGGCGGCTGATGCGCAGGGCCATCACCAGCGCCGTCACCAGCATAACGGGGGCGCGGACGCAGATTCGGGTACCCATAAAGAGTGTACCCTGCAGCGAGGCCACATCGTTGGTCAGCCGGGTGATGAGTGACGAGGTGGAAAAATGCTCAATGTCAGAAAAAGCAAAGCGCTGAACCTGAGCATACTCCGCGCTGCGAATACGGGCACCGAAGCCCATGGAAGCACGGGCGGCAAACACCGAGCCACCCACACCGCAGAGAAGCGCCAGTACCGCCAGCACCAGCATTTTCACACCCATCATCAGGATGTATCGCCTGTCGCCCGTGGCAATACCCACATCCACGATATCGCTCATGGCCTGAGGCAGCATCAGTTCCAGTACCGCCTCACCCACAGAAAAGAGCACCGCCAGAAGGATACACAGGCGGTAGCCCTTTGTCAGAGGGAAAAACAATCTCATATACACATAAACCTCCAGTATATGGTAGGATTTTCAACAGTAAGCGTAACACAGCATGGTGTGTGCGTCAAGTAAGATTCCTACAAGGTCATGTGAACAATCTGTAAATTGTCCCCCCAAGCCGTTGACTTATGAAATCGTGCCATGTATAGTAGGATCAGACAAAGAAGAATTGTCCAACATTGTATTCTCTCTCCTTTCATTGAAGAAGTGGGGTCTGCATCGGCAGACCCCACTTTCCTGTTTTTACTCCTGTTTTTCGATGGTATATGCCCCGTTGAGCACCAGATAGGTCTGCGGCGCGGGCCGCATGAGATTCCACAGTCCCACGCCCTGCAAGCCCCGCTCCTGCGCCAGGGAAAATTTGGCAAGGGATGCCCGGGCATCTTCGAACCACACCACATGGGCCACCCCGTCGGCGGCGGTGTAATAAAAATAAGGTGCTTCCGCTGTGGCGTCGTATTGAATCTCCGCACCGTACTGCCGCGCCAGACGCAGCGCCTCCAGCGGGGAGATAGACAGGGCCTTCGTTTTACCCCGTTCGTAGGGCAGAGGCCAGTCGTAGCCGTAGGTAGGAACACCCAGGAAAATTTTCTCCCGCGGTATCTCCGTCAAGGCATAGTCCAGCACGCGGCGTACCTGCGGCATAGGTGCCACCGCCATAGGTGGGCCATAGCGATAGCCCCACTCATAGGTCATCAGCAGCACGGCATTGGCCGCCTCACCTAACAGGGCGTAGTCGTGGGCTTCATACAGCAGCCCCTGCTGCGTTGCTGCGCTTTTGGGCGCCAGCGCCACCAATACGGGGATGCCTTTGGGATTGAGCCGCTGCCGCAGCGCCGTGACAAAGGCCGCATATTCCTCGGCCAGGTCGCGGTCGAGATACTCAAAATCCACATCCAGCCCACGGTATCCCTTCTCCGCGACGGTTCGCTCAACATTGTCTATCAGCACCTGCTGCACCGCCGTATTCCGCAGCAGATCGCTGCCGAGGGCATTGTCGAAGGTCTCCCGCTCCGTCAGTGTAGACAGATGCATCCACGCAACCGCGCCATAACGGGGTGCCTCCTGCAGCATCTCTTCATCCTCCGGCACGATCAGCTGCCCCGTGGGCAGGAATCCGTAGGTAAACGGTGTCAAATAGGTCATGTATGGCAGCGTCTGGCGCAAAAGAGCCGAGCGAATAAAGGGATAGGCGTAACCGTTGACCCCCAGTGTGCCCCGCCTTTCCTCACCCAGGTCCACAATCAGCTCTTCCCCTGCCTCAATGTCGGGGCTGCCGTTTAAGAAGATGTTGTTTTGATACAGGCTCCGTTCTGTCACGCCCTCGCTGCGGGCAATACCCGAGAGCGTTTCTCCCGGGCGCACCACATGGGTGCGGGCATTTTCAAACACCACCAGCGTCTGCCCTACCGCCAGCGCGCCGCTCTGGGGCACCTCATTGAGCCGTTGCAAAAGGGTCACTGACACACCGTACTGCCCCGCGATGGAAGTCAGCGTCTCACCCGCACGCACAATATGGATCTGCATGTTTATCACCTCATCTCCACTCTATGCATCGCCGGCAAACACGGTGATAAAAAAGAGGACGGCATGCCGTCCCCTTTTTTGCCTGCATTGTTACCAAGTGGTATTCTCGCCGTCCAGCAGGAAACCGTCCCGATCGTGGACACGGCCGTTTTCCAGCATCTGCTGCCATGTGGCCGTGCGGTCGGTGCGGTAAGTGCCCATACCGTCATAGACGGTGTTGTCCTGATCGATGCCACCGAAGGTGCTGCCGTAATTGTTGTCAAAATTGTAATCACGGTTGCCGCTGCGGACATCGGTATCCCAGGTTCGGCCCATCTGATTGCCGGGCACCACACTCTTTGCCTCGGGATTGACATCGGTATCGGCGTTATTGTCGCTCACGCCGCCATTGTTGGCATTGGTATCCCCGGTAGGATCCTTCTGCTGACCGCAGCCCACCAGAGACAGCACCATCATCCCCGCCAGAGCGAAGGCGATGAGTTTCGTTTTCATTGGTATCTTCCTCCTTTTCATCTGTATGCGATCGTTTTGTGATCGTAACAATGATAGTATGTTCTTTTTGAATAAAAAAACTTGGGCCAACTTTTGGCGTAAGTTGCAATTTTTTAAAACATCGTGTATACTGGATAACAACCGGATTTTCATATACTATCCGTAATATTTTTACAGGATTATACAGTTTGTACTTTCGGAGGATCTATACCATGCAGAAACTGGAGAAACAGTTCCATATCCGCTGCGCTGAGGGCGATGTGGGCCGCTATGTGCTGCTGCCCGGTGACCCCGGCCGCTGCGAGGCAATTGCCGCCCATTTCGATAATCCTCAGTTTGTCTCTCAGAACCGTGAATATACCGTCTATACCGGTACGCTGCTGGGTGAGAAGGTGTCCGTCTGCTCTACCGGTATCGGCGGCCCCTCTGCCGCCATCGCCATGGAGGAACTCCACGCCATCGGTGCCGATACCTTTGTCCGCGTGGGCACCTGCGGCGGCATCGATCTGGATGTCCGCAGCGGTGATGTGGTGGTGGCCACCGGTGCTATCCGCTACGAGCACACCAGCTGCGAATATGCCCCCATCGAGTTCCCCGCCGTGGCGGATTTTGCCGTTACCACCGCACTGGTGCAGGGCGCACAGGCGCTGGGCAAGAACTATCACACCGGCGTGGTGCAGTGCAAGGACTCCTTCTACGGTCAGCACGATCCCAAGCGTATGCCCGTCAGCCATGAGCTGCTGCAAAAGTGGGATGCGTGGAAGCGGCTGGGCGTGAAGGCCAGCGAGATGGAGAGTGCGGCACTGTTTGTGGTAGCCTCCGCACTGGGCTGCCGCTGTGGCTCCTGCTTCCATGTGATCTGGAATCAGGAACGCGAGGCCGCAGGTCTGGATCAGGACATGAGCGAGGATACCAGCAGCGCCATTGCTGTGGGCATCGAGGCCATCAAAAACCTCATCCTCGCAGAGAAAAACGCGAAAGGAGAATAAATTATGCTTTGGGGTATTATTATCGGCGGTGTCGCCGGTTGGATTGCCAGTTTGCTGATGAACGCCAAGAAGGGCCTGCTGCGCTATATCGTGCTGGGCATCGTGGGCGGCTTCGTGGGCAACATTCTGGCCGGTGCCATCGGACTGGGCGCACGCAACTCTATCGGCGCCATTATCATCAGCGTAATCGGTGCCTGTGTTATCATCCTGTTGGGCCGTTGGTTATTCGGTAAAAAATAAGCTAAAAACTGCCTGTTCCCATCTTTCACGGTGAAAGATGGGAACATTTTTTGCAAATTTTTCAAAAATTTCTCTTACATTTTTCTACAAACTATGCTATACTGGTCAGGTGTGAACAAAGTGTTAACACGGTATCTTCAGGTGAATTTTTATCTGTGATTTGAGAGAAAGGGGGCGCACTTCGGTGTTTTCTGTTGGTGAACTGGTGATCTACGGTGGCGAAGGTGTCTGCCGCGTAGAGCGCATCGGACCCAGCACCCTCAGCTGCGCCGACCGCAACCGAGAGTACTACACACTCCGACCGGTCTTTCATACCGGCGAGGTAACCACGCCGGTGGATACCCGCGTGCTGATGCGCCCCGTTATGACGATGCAGGAGGCCGAAGCATTTCTCACCGCACTGCCGCAGCTGGCTGCCGACGCACCGGGTGAGCTGAACCAGCGCACCGCCCGCGAGTACTATCAGGCGGTGGTGTCCTCTTTCGACTGCTGCCGTATGGCCGCTCTTCTGAAGATGCTGTACGCCAAGCGGAATGCCGCGCGACGCAGCGGCAAAAAGGTGAGCCAGCTGGACGAGCGCTACGGAAAGCGGGCCGAGGACCATCTCTATGAGGAGCTGGCCGCCGCACTGGGCATTGAAAAAAACTCTGTCTGCGCCCGCATTCGCCTCTGCTGCCCCGAGTGGCCTGAAAAATGAATATAAAAAAGAGAGCCTGACGGCTCTCTTTTTTTATGTGTTTTCTTACATCTTCTCCGGTGCGGTGCAGCCGATGAGGGTCATGGCATTGTAGAGCACTGCGCGGGCGGTATCGGCCAGCTTCAAGCGGGCATACAGGACAGTCTCTTCCTCGCCCTTGATGCGGCAGGCATTGTAGAAGCGGTGGAAGGCGGCGGAGAGCTCCACCAGATAGCGGTTGATGTGGCTGGGATCGTAGTTCTGGGCGGCAAGGCGCACCGCCTCGCCATATCGGGCCAGCTCCTTGATAAGGGCGATCTCCGTCTCGGAGGACAGGATTGCCAGATCCACATCGGCAGCAGCCTTCACATCATAGCCCTCGGCTGCCAGATTCTTCAGCAGCGTGCAGATGCGGGCGTGGGCGTACTGGACATAATACACGGGGTTCTCGCTGTCCTCGCGGACGGCCAGACCCAGGTCAAACTCCATCTGGGTCTCGGGCTTGGCGTTGAAGAAGTAGCGGCAGGCATCCACCGGCACCATATCCAGGAGGTCGGTGAGGCTGACAGCCTTGCCGGTGCGCTTGGACATACGCACCACCTCGCCGTTCTCCACCAGCTTCACCAGCTGCATCAGCACGATGTCCAGACGATTCTCACCGTCGAGGCCGAGGGCGTCCATGGCACCCTTGATGCGGGCCACATGGCCGTGATGGTCGGCGCCCCAGATGTTGATGACCTTATCGAAGCCGCGGACGGCGAACTTATTGCGGTGTTAGGCGATATCGGCGGGAAAGTAGGTGTAGAAACCGTTGGCGCGGCGCAGCACATCGTCCTTCAGCTCCAGCTTCTCGATATCGGCTTCCTTCTTACCTGCCTTGAGAAGATTCTGGCGCATGATCTCGGCGGTCTTGAGCCACAGAGCGCCGTCCTTTTCGTAGGTATAGCCGCGCTTGGACAGCTCCTCCACCGTGTCGGCCACATAGCCGCTGTTATGGAGGGAGGACTCGAAGAACCACTCGTCATAGTGGATACCGTAGCGTTCCAGATCGGACTTCATCTTGGGGATGTTGTGCTCCAGACCAAACTGGGCCAGTGCATCGTGACGGGCCTGCTCGTCGGCATTGACGAACTTCTCGCCGTGGGGCTCATAGAACTTGCGTGCCAGCTCGCGGATATCGTCGCCCTGATAGCCGTCCTCGGGGAAGACGATGGCGTCCTCGCCGTGGATGATCTGCAGGTAGCGGGCCTCGAGGCTCTTGGCAAACTTGTCGATCTGGTTACCGGCATCGTTGACATAGAACTCGCGCCACACCTCGGCGCCGGACTTTGCCAGCACGGCGGCCAGCGTATCGCCCAGCACGCCGCCGCGGGCGTTACCCATGTGCATGGGGCCGGTGGGGTTGGCGGAGACGAACTCCACCATGTACTTCTTGCCACGCAGCATATCGCCGCAGCCATAGTCGGCACCGGCGCTCTCAATGGCGGCCACGGTGTCACCAAACCACTTGCTGCCCAGACGGAAGTTCAAAAAGCCGGGGCCGGCGATCTCCACGGAGGTGAAGTAGCTGCCCTCGAGAGCCATGTTTTCCGTCAAAACGGTGGCCACCTCGCGGGGATTCTTCTTCATGGCCTTGGCAGCAGCAAGGCAGAAGGTGGTGGTATAGTCGCCGTTGGCGGTATCCTTGGGGATCTCCACGGCAGGCTTGACGGTCACGCCCTCGGGCAACAGACCGGCAGCGACAGCGGTTTCATAGGCATTCCATGTCAGGCTCAGCACCTGATCCTTGGCTTTCTGAATCATATTCATAGTACATCTCTCTCCTTAGTACAGATCAATATCCACACCCTCCACGGGAGGGATTTCTTCATTGAGGAATCTTCCTGCCAGCGTGGCAAAGTCGCCGGTGATATCGCTGGCATAGAGCTGACAGCTGCCTGCCCGCTCAGGGGCAAGGGCATCGGCGGCGGTAAGGGTACGCTTGAGCTCCCACGCAGACTCGGCTCCGGCGTTGATAAGCTCCACGCCCGGTCCCATGATCTTGCCCACCACCTCGGTCAGCAGGGGATAGTGGGTGCATCCCATAATAAGGGTGTCCACTCCCGCCTCACGCAGGGGGGCGAGGTATTCCTCGGCGATCTGCTCCACCACCTTGTCACCCACGCTGAAGCGCCCGTTCTCCACCAGGGGCACGAACAGAGGGCAGGCCGCACCCATCACCTCCACGGTGGGATCGATGGCGGCAATGGTGCGCTCATACTCACCGGAACGGACAGAGGCGGAGGTGGCGATCAAACCAACCTTTTTACTCTTGCTCAGCTTCACCGCGCGGCGGCAGGCGGGTTCCACCACGCCTAAGATGGGCAGGTCACTCTCGGCCTTCAGCTGCGGCAGCGCCGTGGTGGACACGGTACCGCAGGCCACCACCACCGCCTTGATGTCGAACGAGCGCAGGAACTTCACATCCTGACGGGCGTACTTGAGCAAAATCTCCGGCGAGCGGCCGCCGTAGGGGACACGGGACGTGTCTCCGAAGTATATAATGTTTTCAGAGGGCAAGATGTTCCGGATCTCAGCCACGGCGGTCAATCCGCCAAGGCCGGAGTCGAACACACCGATGGGACGCTGGTCCATATACCCACTCCTTTACATTGTCAATCAGTTTATTATACTATGTTCCGCGCGGCGGCACAAGTCAAATTTTCCCGTCTTTACCCGTTTTTTTATATGGCAATCCCCAAAAAGCTGTGGTATAATCGACACAATCCTGCATTTTGTACGGTCACGGGAGGTGGCATCATGGAATTGAAACTGACGCAAAAGCAGTTCCGGCGTCTGCTGGATCTGGTGTATATCGGTAACTGGGTGCTGAACTCCACCCGCGGCAACGACCGCATCCGTGAGTATGACGATGTGGAGAGCCGCGTGTTCGCCCACTGTCTGACGCAGGGCATGGCCCCCCTTACGGAGCTGTACGAGGGCGAGCTGATTCCCAGCCGCGCCTTCGCCGAGGGCGGCATCCACGAGGCCATCATGGCCTATGAGGACACCATTTTCTTCGAAATTCTGGCTCAGGAACTGGCTCTGCGGGACATGAATGACCCGCCCGTCACCCCGGAGAACTACGATGAGATCATGGCCCGCATGGAGACCTATCTGGGCGAGTTCGAGATGAACGGAACCGATAATATCACCGTGGATATTCAGGAGTAAAATCGCGCCGAATCCGTATGCCGGCTACGGCAGACCATCGTTTTCCTGGCTCCCCCTTTGGGGGAGCTGCTGAGCGCAGCGAGGCTGAGAGGGTAATGACGATTGTTTTCCGTTATACCCCTCTCCGGTTTCGCTTTGCTCAACCACCTCCCCCGAAGGGGGAGGCAAGAGCTGTATCTTCCACCAATAAAAAAAGGAAAGTGCTTGTCAGCACTTTCCTTTTTTGCTACAATGACTCCAATGATAATTTTAACTTCAAGGAGGAACACCTATGAGCCGCGCTGATGAGATTTTCCGTCAAAATTGCATTGATATTCTGACCAACGGCGTGTGGGACACCGACCAAAATGTCCGTCCCCGCTGGGAGGACGGCACCCCCGCCCACACGGTGAAGAAATTCGGCATCATCAATCGCTATGACCTGCGTGAGGAGTTCCCCATCCTGACGCTGCGCCGCACCTATCTCAAAACCTGCATCGATGAGCTGCTGTGGATCTGGCAGAAAAAGTCCAACAATATCCATGACCTCAACGGCCACATCTGGGACAGCTGGGCTGACGAGACCGGCTCCATCGGCAAGGCCTACGGCTATCAGCTGGCTCAGAAGCACATCTATTCCGAGGGTGAGTTCGATCAGGTGGATCGCGTGCTCTATGATCTCAAGCATAATCCCGCATCCCGCCGTATCATGACCAATCTCTATAACTTCACCGATCTCCATGAGATGGCGCTGTATCCCTGCGCCTATTCCATGACCTTCAATGTCTCAGGCAACACCCTCAACGCCATTTTGAACCAGCGCTCGCAGGATATGCTGGCGGCCAACAACTGGAATGTGGCCCAGTACAGTGTGCTGGTGCACATGATGGCGCAGGTGTCCGGCCTGCAGGTAGGTGAGCTGGTCCATGTGATCGCCGACGCCCACATCTACGACCGCCATGTACCCATCGTGGAGAAGATGCTGGAAAAGGAGGGCAGACCCGCCCCCAAGTTCATCATGGACTCCTCCGTCACCGATTTCTACGATTTCACCCGCGACAGCTTCTCGCTGGAGGGCTACGATCCCCATCCCTTCGAGGATAAGATCCCCGTGGCCGTGTAAGGAGACCACCTATGTTTGCTATTGTTTGTGTATCGGAAAACTGGGGCATCGGCAAGGACGGTGACCTGCTGTTCCATATCAAGGACGACCTCAAGCGCTTCCGCGAGCTGACGCTGGACAAGAGCGTCATCATGGGCCGCAAGACGCTGGAGAGTCTCCCCGGCGGCAAGGGTCTGCCCCGCCGTCACAATGTGGTGCTGACCACCAACCGCGACTATACCGCCGAGAATGCCGAGATCATCCACTTCCCCGTGGAGGCTGTGTTCGCCGGCGGCGAGGATGCCGCCGTCATCGGCGGTGAGCAGATCTACCGTCTGCTGCTGCCCCTGTGCGAGAAGGTCTATGTGACAAAAGTGTTCGCCTCTCCCGAGGCCGACGCCTTCTTCCCCGATCTGGACGCCGATCCCAAGTGGCAGGTGGAGAGTGAAAGCGAAATCTTCGAAGAGAACGGCCTGCGCTGGCAGTATGTGGACTATATCCCCGCCCAGGAGGAAGAGGACGAGGAGATCGCCGCGCTGCTGGATTCCCGCAGCGAAGAGCCGCTGGAGTTTTATCCCCAGCCGGATCTGAGCGAGTTCTCCCAGTTCCACGGTTTCTGATATGGCCACACTGCAAACCGATGTGCGCACCATCCGCGGCATTGGCGAGAGCCGTGCCAAGGCACTGGAAAAGCTGAATATCCGCACCCTCGGCCAGCTCATTACCTATCTCCCCCGCCGCCACGAGGATCGCCGCATAATCTATCCCGTGGCGCAGCTGCCCGTAGGCGAAACCGCCTGCTGCCGCGCCATGATCGCCGACACCCCCACTACCCAGCGCATCAGCGGCGGCCGGACAGTGGTAAAGGTACGGGCGGTGGACGAGAGCGGACGGCTGGACATCACCTTCTTCAATCAGGACTACCGCGCCCGCCAGCTCCGAAAGGGCGAGAGTTTCGTTTTCTGCGGCAAGGTGGAGGGCACCCTCCTGCGCCGCCAGATGACCAATCCCATTCTGGAGCGGGATGGCGAGTGCCGTCTGACAGGGCGCATTGTGCCCATTTATCCCCTCACCGCCGGGATCAGCCAGCCGCTGCTGCAAAGCGCCATGCGGCAGGGTCTTGATGCCTGCGGTGAAATTCTCCCCGATGTGCTCCCCGACGAGGTGCGGCGCTCTCACAGCCTCTGCCACAGCAGCTACGCCTACGAGCACATCCACTTCCCCACCGATTTTGAAACGCTGTCCTCTGCCCGCCGCCGTCTGGCCTTTGAAGAGTTGTTCGTGCTGACCTGCGCCCTCCACCTCCTGCGGCAGCGCCGCACCGATGTACAGGGCCCGCAGATGGCATCGTTGGACATGAGCGGATTTTATTCTGCCCTGCCCTTCACCCTCACCGATGACCAGAAAAAGGCCATCGACGACGCCATCGGTGACATGACCGCCCTGCGGCCTATGAACCGCCTCTGTCAGGGCGATGTGGGCAGCGGCAAAACCATGGTGGCCGCCGCCTGTGCCTATTTCGCCGCCCAGAACGGCTGGCAGTCGGCGCTGATGGCACCTACCGAGGTGCTGGCGCGACAGCACTACAAGACCCTTGCCCCGCTGTTTGATCGGCTGGGCCTTACCTGTGCTCTCCTGACGGGTTCCACCCGCGCCGCCGAACGGCGCAAGCTGTTGGCATCGCTGG
>JAZTZR010000022.1:0-1678 GCA_045637545.1 Vescimonas sp.
GGAGGATGCCGGTGATTCCGAGCTGCTGTCCGGTGCCACCGTGGACATCATCGAGTTCCGCGACGCCGAGGCTGCCGTTCAGGCCCGCATCGACGCCGGTGAGAAGAACGAGATGGGCGAGGAGCTGCGTATGCCCACCTGCACCAGACTGCTGATGGGTATCACCAAGGCATCTCTGGCCACCGACTCCTTCCTGTCTGCCGCCTCCTTCCAGGAGACCACCAAGGTCCTGACCGAGGCCGCCATCAAGGGCAAGGTCGACCACCTGCTGGGTCTGAAGGAGAACGTCATCATCGGTAAGCTGATCCCCGCCGGTTCCGGTCTGGCTCAGTACCGCAAGAACGACGTCATCGACGACGACGGCAATCTGGTCAACAAGGCCCGCCCCGTTTCCATGGAGTTTGACATGGAGGATGTGGACGAGGATGAGGGCGAGGAGCTGAGCTTCGAGATCGGCGCCATTGAGCTGGAAAGCGCTGCTGCCGACGAGGAGTAATCTCCCCATACCTTATTAATATGTATCAAAGGCGCGCCGCGATTTTCGCGGCGTGCCTTTTTCATTCTTTGATTTCGATGGCGCTCACGGGGCAGCTCTCGGCGGCCTCGCGGACCTGATCGTAGTATTCGGGGGCTACCTCGTCCCGGGCGGCGGCGACTCCCTCACTCAGCATGGTAAACACACCGGAGCAGAGATTGATGCACAGGCCGCAGCCGATGCAGTTGGTATTTACATGAACGTCCATTGAATAAGATTCCTTCCTGTGATATAATAAATATTTAGAGTGTCTATGCACATTCAGTCTGTCCGGGAAAGCGCGCTTTATGCACCAAAAAGAGGGCGCACCAGCGCAGGAAACTGTCGAAAATTTTTGAGAAAATTTCCTTGACTGACACTTGACAAGATGCTATAATTCCAAATTGCGGTGGTAGGGACAAGAAGTCCTTTTACCCGATGAAACACTTCCGGAAACGGAAGGGAGGAGGGCACCGAGATGCTGACTGAACTCAATTGCACCAATAAAGTCGCAGGAGCCAAGCAGGTCAAGCGCGCGCTGAATGATGACCGCGTGCTGAAGCTGTTCGTGGCAGGCAATGCCGACCCCCGTGTGACTCAGCCGCTGGCACAGCAGGCTGTCACCCGAGGCATTCGGGTCGAGCTGATTGCCGATATGAAAGAATTGGGTGCGGCATGCTCCATCAGCGTGGGCTGCGCCGTGGCCGCAATTCTGAAAGTTTGATTTTAGCAGAATAAGGACGACCTTATTGTGTTAAAATATATATTGTTCCAAAATGGAACAGAAATCGAGAAAGGAGGAAATATTAATGCCTACTTTTAATCAGCTGGTTCGCAAGGGCCGCAAGATGGTGACCGACAAGTCCACCTCCCCCGCTCTGCAGCGTGGTCTGAATACCCTGCAGAACAAGAGCACTGAGCTGCCTTCTCCCCAGAAGAGAGGTGTCTGCACCGCAGTTCGTACCTCTACCCCCAAGAAGCCCAACTCCGCTCTGCGTAAGATCGCTCGTGTGCGTCTGACCAACGGTATGGAGGTTACCGCCTACATCCCCGGTGTTGGCCACAACCTGCAGGAGCACTCTGTGGTTATGATCCGCGGCGGTCGTGTTAAGGACCTTCCCGGTGTGCGTTACCACATCATCCGCGGCACTCTGGATACCCAGG
>JAZTZR010000023.1:0-11053 GCA_045637545.1 Vescimonas sp.
CCACTGAGAAGTATATCCGCTGCTCGCTGCTGCCCAACCTGTGCGAGGCCGTGGTGAAGAACGAACGCTACTTCGACTCCTTCGCCATCTTCGAGGAGGCACAGGTGGCCTTCGACCGCGACTACTCCTCCCCCAACGATGCCTGTGAGCTGCTGCCCCTGCAGCGCCGCTACATCTCCGGTGCACTGACCGACAGCTACGACAATGTGGTCTCCCTCTTCCGCCGCGCCAAGGGCGTTCTGGAGAACATGGCACGCTATGTCCACATGGAGACCCTTACCTTTGCCAAGCAGGCAAAGCCCTATTGGGCCGATGACACTGTGTGGCTGAATGTGTTCTGCGGTGAGAAGATGATCGGTCATCTGGCTCTCCTCAGCAAGAAGACCTCCATGGACTGCGGCATCAAGAATCTGGCCACCATGCTCTTCGAGCTGGATGCCGATGCCCTTGTCCCCCTGACCTCCCGCGACAACACCTTCACCCATCTGCCCGAGTTCCCCATGACCGACTACGATGTCTCGCTCCTCTTCGACACCAATGTGGTGTGGTCCGACATCGCTGCCACCGTGATGGGCAAGGGCGGCGATCCTCTGCTGCACGGTGTGGAGTTCGTGGACGAGTACCGCGGCAAGCAGGTACCCGAGGGCAAGAAGTCCGTGACCCTCCGTCTCAAGGTTGGTTCTCTCACCAAGACGCTGACCTCTCAGGAGATCGAGCAGGTGGCCGCCACCGTCATCAAGCGTCTTTGCAAGAAGCTGGATGCCGCCGAGCGCGCCAACTAAACTGCTAATCAACGCAAAAAGAAACGCCCGATGGGCGGTTCTTTTTACTTACTTTATATCTAGCTCTTTCAGCACTTGGTAAAACGCTCTTTCGCACTGCATAGAATACTGACTTAGCCATTTAAGCGTAGAGGTATCCTTAAGCCCCGCTCTCACAGAGAGATACTTTACATTCTGGATTTTCATTCGTAAGGATCCTTCCGAGACATTAGGAACCTCTCTTGCAAGCATTTTTAGAAACTGTACCGTATCAATATCACTCTTATTTACGACATAATATTCAAGAAATCTCTTACAACAAACCATATCCTCTTCCATCGTCCAACGATGAACATTTGCAGGTTGTGTCTGTGATTTTGTCATCAAAGTTTTAGAATAGCTAGTGCCACCTGTCGATTGATACCTTAAAAATTCCTCGTACTTTCTCAAAGCAGCCGTAAATCCATTGTGTGACTTTGCGTCAAAATCCGCATAGCCTTCGCATTCTTTTAATCTTTTTTGAATATGAAGAAACTCCTTGAGATCAGTAATTTCAAAAACATTTACAACAGGTACTTCCGCAAAAGCCTGTTCACAACAAGCATTCTCCAGTCTGCCTGCATATCCGCTGATCGTGACTGGATTATAGGGCTTGCCATTCCAGGTCAGGCTACGAAACCAATTAATAAAAAGTTTCTTTTGTTCTTCTGCCGATCTACTTGCAGTGGTCTCTTTCTTCTCTTCTTGTTTTAATTCTTCTTTCTTTCCAACAATACCTTCAAATACTTTATGTGCATATTCACTTATCAGTTTACTTAGCACAACTTCTTCCTCCTCACCTGTTAGCATAAGTGCGGCTTGAAACTTTTTATAGCTTTCTGCATTAACTTGGATTAGTTTACTCATATTGATTTCGCCCCCTTGCATTAAGAGTAGCACTCAACACTCGATAAGTCAACCATATAATTAATGTTTTATTTATGTTTTTTTGAGTAGAGAGCAGTTTAAAAAAAGAACCGCCCACCGGGCGGTTCTTTTTTACTTCTTTGCTATGACAATGGGCTGATAAAATCCCGTTTCGACGGGAAACTTCCATTCCACGGCGCTGCAGCCGCTCTTCAAAAGCAGCTCCGTCAGCTCCTCGCGGCGCAGGGCACGGTACTCGCAGTCAAACTTGCTGACAGAGGGCGTGCCCTCATCGTCGATGATGTACTGTGTGAGGCGATAGTTGTCCCCCTCCCACTCCCAAGTCTGAAAGGACACCCGCTGCCCCCTGTCCGTCTTGTGGATATAGGGGGGCGAATAGGGGGGCTTATCCTTGAGGAGCGCATCGTAATCGCGGATGCTGGCCACAAAGATGCCGCCATTCGACAGCTGTCCCACGATGCTGCTCACCGCCTGCGCCAATGCCTCACGCGTCAGCATATGGGGCAGGGCATTGTCCATACAAATGATGATGGGAAACTTCTCAGTAAAGCTCTCCGACAGACGGCAGAAGTCGGCGCGGGCAAAATTGACGGTGACACCGTTCTGCGCTGCACGCACTTTGGCCTCGGCAAGCTCACATTCGCTGATATCCGAGGCGGTAAGGTCATAGCCCAACGCCGCCAAGCCGATGGCCTGCGTACCGATACCGCAGGCGCAGTCGAGGACGGGAGCGGCGGTGTCGAAGCCCTCGGCGTGAAACAGCTTATCCAGCAGCAGTGCCTGCTCGCGGGTGGTGGCCTGCCAGTCGAAAAACAACTTGTCGTACTGAGAGGCCAAGCTATCGTAAAAAGTCTGGGTGATGTCCATATTATTCTGCGCTTTCTGCCGCGGCCTTGGCCTCCTGCTCCGCGGCGAACTCCGCCTTGGCCTCCGCCAGCACCTTGCGGTCATGTTTGGTGGTGAGCTTGCGCTCGTCGAACTTGGCGAACAGATCGGGGCGGCGCTCCATGGTGCGCTTGTAGCTCTCCTTCTTGCGCCAGTCGGCCACATTGCCGTGGTGTCCGCTCAGCAAGACGGCGGGGACTTTGCGCCCGTGCCACTCCTCGGGGCGGGAGTACTGGGGGTATTCCAAGAGACAATCCCAGTGGCTCTCCTCGGTGTAGCAGCTCTCCTCCGGCAGCACACCGGGCACCATGCGGCACAGGCAATCCGCCACCGCCATGGCGGGGATCTCGCCGCCGGTCAGCACGAAGTCGCCCAAGGAGATCTCTTCGTCCACGCACTCGTCCAGGAAGCGCTGATCCACGCCCTCATAGTGACCGCAGACGAGGATGAGGCGGTCGTATTTCTCTTTCAGTTCCTTGGCCACCTGCTGGTCGAAGGTGCGGCCGCAGGGGGACATATAGATGGTGTGGATGCGCTGTCCCGCCTCGTCGCAGATGTGCTGCCAGCAGCGATAGAGGGGGTCGGCCTGCATCACCGCGCCGCGGCCGCCGCCGTAGGGGTAGTCGTCCACCTGCATCTGCTTGTTGGTGGTGTAGTCACGGATCTGGTGGGGCACCACCTGCACGAAGCCCCGCTCCTGCGCACGACCGATGATGGACTGCCCCATCATGGCCTCGATGGCGTCGGGGAACAGGGTCATAATGTCAATTCTCATGGCTGCCCAGTCCCTTCATGAGATAGACGCGGATGGTGTTCTGTTCCATATCCACGCCCTTGATGAACACATCCTTCACGGCGGGGATCAGGTACTCCTCACCCTTGCCGCGGACTTCGTAGACCTTATGGGCGGGGTAGTTGAGGACGCGGTTGACCTTGCCCACCTCTTCGCCCGTTTCATCGTTGACCACCGTGCAGCCCACCAGTTCTTCATCGAAGAACTCGTCCTCGGGCAACTCCACATCGTCGCGGTAGATCTGCACCTCGCGGCCCTTGAGAGCCAGCGCGGCATCCATATCCTCCACGCCCGGCAGCGTCAGCAGCACCACCGACTTGTGGACGCGGGCATGGAGCACCTCCGTCTCCTTGCCGCCGATGATGAAGCGGTCAAACTCGGCCAAGAACTCCGGGTCGAAGCCCACGGGGTTGAGCTTCACCTCGCCGCGGATACCGTGGGCGTTGACGATGGTGCCAACGGAGATAAATTCCTGTTTCATAGTCGTATAACTCCTTAAATAATGGGGTCAAGCCAGCCCAGAGAGAACTGCATCATGGTGCGCAGGATGTAGTACAGAGCCAGCGCCGCGATGGAGAAGATGATGCCCAGCAGGGCGAACATACTCTGGCGGCGGTAGTAACGGATACCGGCGATGACGATGCACACCGCATCCGAGAGGATGGGCAGCATGAGCATAATGGTCACCGGCACGGCGGCCATCTGACTGTAGCCCCAGATGATGAGGGAGGCCAGCTCCGCCAGATCATAGGCTACAATGGGCCAGGCAAGGTTGATGATGCCGTGGAGAAAGGAGATGAAATCTCCCCGTTCGAATCTCATCACTGCACCTCCGGACGGGTGGCCTGACGGCGTACCTCTTCCACAGCGCCGATGCAGAAATAGTCGCGGCGTCTAGCCTGCAGCTCACCGGTGACGAGGATGTACTGTCCACTCTTCAGGGTAGGCAGGATGCCCTCAGCATCTTCAAAACCGCTCAGGTCGATGTCCAGTCCGAAGCCCGTCTCCAGAATACCGTCGCGGACGCGCCAGTAGGGGAACCAGAGGGACACCTTCCGTCCGCCGTAGCGGCCCTGTGCGCCCTTGACATATTCGGCGCGGACCTGCTCAAAGGTCATGGGATACATCTCGCCGTCAGGCATGTGGAAATAGACCACGCCGTAGAGGCGGCTCAGGCGCTTGGTGCGCTGTCCGGTGTGTGCCACCATGAACATACCCATAAAGATCATAAAGACGATGCTGTACTTCCACTGACCCATCACAAGGCAAACCACGGCAGCCAGCAAACCGGTGATAAGAATGACGCGGTTGGTGCCGTCCTGCTTTTTCCAGAATGTTTTCAGTTGTTCCATAAACGAAACCTCCTGTGTCGGTGTTCTTTCCATACGGAAACATCTTATCACAATGCACCAAAAAGGTCAAATTTGCTCTTGCTTTTGCGTTGCGATTTGGTATAATTATTTCCGATATCGTTTATTTCATTATAATTCGTTCTTATGGAAGGGGCGTTGACGAATGGCGGTCAAGCTGGAGCTTTACAAGGTGTTCAAAGAGGTGGCAGAGGCAGGCAACATCACCGCCGCAGCCCAGTCACTCTATATCAGTCAGTCCGCCGTGAGCCAGTCCATCAAGCAGCTGGAGAGCGATTTGCAGACGCGCCTGTTCGCCCGCAACAGCCGCGGCGTGACGCTGACGGCAGACGGCAAGCTGCTGTATGAGTATGTCCGCAGCGCCATCGGCTTGCTGGAGACGGGCGAGAACAAGCTGAGCCAGACCCGCGAGCTGCAGATGGGACATCTCACCATCGGCGCCTCCGATACTGTCACCAGCCAGTTCCTGTTGCCCCATCTGGATGCCTTCCACCGCCTCTACCCCGCCATTCATATCCGCATCATCTCCGGCCGCAGCCATAAGGTGCTGGGCCTTCTGCAGTCGGGAAAGGTGGATATCGCCTTTGCCTCCACCCCCAGTGAGGGGAACTTCGAGACCACGCCCTGTTTCTCCACCCACACCATCTTCGTGGCATCGCCGGAATACCCCTGCCCCTTCGAAAAGCCCCATACTCTCTCTGAGATCGCCGCCTATCCCCTGATCCTGCTGGAGCACAAGGCCAGCTCCCGCGCATTTTTGGAGAAGTTCTTTATCCAGAACGGCCAGCACCTCAAGCCCGAGATCGAGCTGGGCGCCCGCAGTCTGCTGGTGGATCTGGCAGCCATCGGCTTCGGCGTGGCCGGTGTGACGGAGGAGTTTGTGAAAAAAGATCTGGAGGCCGGCCGCATCCGCAAGATCGCTACCGCCTTCGAGATCCCCTCCCGCAGTGTGGATATGTGCGTGCTGCAGGGCGTGCCCCAGACGGCCGCCGCCAAGCGCTTCGCCGACTTTATCCGCCAGAGTCTGTAAAAGTAACGAATTGCAATAGTAAAACCTCTGCACCCCTAGGTGCAGAGGTTTTTATCATGTCAAGAGAGCCTCGCAGAGTTTCGCTGCCAAGGCAGCGAAATAGGTTCAATCGTTTTCGCCCGCGACGCCCAACGGAAGTCCCCTTGGGGGACATGTGCGTGGGCGAAAACACTTATCGGCCTGCAAATGTGCGAGTTGTCCGCCTATAGCGGGCAATGAGCGCGCTGCAGCAGGCCGCAGTCTTCTCGGGAAAGTGGCATAGACACTTTTCCGAGAACTCTTTAGAAGGCCCAGTTGCCGTTGCGGAAGATGGGGATGGTCTTGCCGTCGCGGCAGATGGCATCGATGTTCATGTCGATAGAGCCGATCATGAAGTCCTCGTGGATCATGGACTGGTTCAGACCCATGGCGTAGCACTCATCCAGCGTCAGCTCCTCGAAGCCCTGAATGGTGTCGGCATAGCCGTTGCCCAGTGCCAGATGGCAGGCGGCATTCTCATCGAAGAGGGTGTTGTAGAACAGCAGCTCTGCATTGCGGATGGGGCTGTCGTAGGGCACCAGCGCGCACTCACCCAGATAGGCGCTGCCCTCGTCCATGGTGATGAGCTTGGTCAGCAGATCACGGTTGACCTCGGCGTCCCACTCCACAGCCTTACCCTCGCGGAAGCGGATCCAGAACTTGTCGATCAGCTGACCCTGATAGCTCAGGGGCATGGTGGCGTAGACGATACCCTCGGCATCGCCCTTTTTGGGAGAGACGAAGCACTCCTCGGAGGGGATGTTGGGGTTGAAGGTATAGCCCTGCAGGCTCTTCTCGCTGGCGCCGCTGAAACGGCTGCGCTCCATCAGGCCCACGGTGAAGTCGGTGCCGTTGGCAGAGGTGTAGTGGAGCTTCTGAATACCCAGAGAGTTGAGGTAGTCGCACTTCTCGTGGACTTCGCGGTTGTGCTCGTCCCATGCGGCGATGGGATCATCGGTGACGCGGGCGGCATTGAGGATATACTGCCACAGCTTCTCCACCGCCTGAGAGGCGCGGAGCTCGGGGAAGAGCTTCTTGGCCCATGCCTTGCCGGGGACGGCGGCGATGCACCACTGGTACTTGTTCTCCATGGCCTCGCGGAAGGGCTTGGCGATGGGATAGCGGTTCTGCTGCGCCTTGGCCATCTTGGTCTGATTGATGCCGCGGAGGCCGTCGGGGTCCTCGGAGATCAGATAGATGCGGCAGGGCAGCTCGTCCACATAGTGCTGCCAGCGGGCGATCTCGTAATTTTCCACCTTGCTGAGGGTCTTGAGGCTGCGATAGCGGTAGTGGAGCTTCTGCAGGGGCTGATAGTCCCACTCCAGCACCACCTTCTTGGCCTTGCGGCGGTAGCACTCCTCCACCACCATGGCCACAAATTCGGGCTGATCCAGGTCGGCGGTAATAAACACTTCCTGTCCGGGCTGAACATTGACACCCACCTGTGCGATGAGCTGCGCATACTTGCGCAGAACGGTCTTTTTCATAGGGGTTCTCCTTATTTGCAAAGTATTCTTGTCCTTAGTATACCATAAAGGGCGTCATTTGAAAAGTGGCGCAGGAAATTCTCTTGCCACGGGGCACAATTCCTGTTATACTGACAAAAACTCACACAGAAAAGAGGCTTTTCCCATGTCATCCAGCGCTGCAAAGTTCCGTCTTATCCTGTCCATGGTCATCTATGGCACCATCGGCCTGTTTGTCCGTTCCATTGCCCTGCCCACCAGTTTGATCGCCAACTGCCGCGGTGCAGTGGGCGCACTGTTTTTGCTGCTGGTACTGTATCTGCAGAGGGAGAAGCTGGACTTGAAGGCCATCCGTGCCAATTTGAAGATATTGCTTCCCGTCGGTCTTGTGATGGGCTTTAACTGGATGCTGCTGTTTGAGGCATACCGCTACACCACCGTGGCGGTGGCGACGGTGTTTTACTATTTAGCCCCTGTGGTGGTGATGTTGGTCTCCCCCTTCCTGCTGAAAGAGAAGCTGACGGTGCGCCGCTGCATCTTCGTTTTGATCGCACTGGTGGGCATGGTGTTTACCTCCGGCGTTATCCAGAGCGGTGGCGGCGGCAGCTGGGATGCCCGTGGCGTGCTTTTGGCCGCCGGTGCGGCAGTAATGTACGCCTGCATCGTGCTGCTGACCAAGTTTACCCGCAATATCCGTTCCTACGACATCACCATCGTGGAGCTGGGCATCGCCGCCATTGTGCTGCTGCCCTATAACCTGCTGACGGTGGATTTCTCCGCCATCTCCATCGATGGCAAGGGAATCCTGATGCTGGCCATCCTCTGCATTGTCCATACGGGCATCGCCTATTGGCTGTATTTCGGGTCGCTGCCCCATCTGCCCGCCCAGACCTCGGCGCTCCTGAGCTACATCGATCCCGTGGTGGCCATCCTTCTCTCGGCTCTGCTGCTCCATGAGCCTATGGACGCGCTCTGCGCCATCGGCGCGGTGCTGGTGCTGGGCTCCACGGTGCTCAGTGAGATGCTGCCCCACAAGAAAGCACAATAACCCAGATACAAAAAAGACGCCCTTGCGGGCGTCTTTTCTTATGTATATTTTTTATTCCATCTCGGGGCGCTCAGCGCCGTAGAAGAACACTGCCACCGTACCGGGACCGGAGTGGCTGGCAATAATGGTACCGATCTCGCAGATGCGGATCTTCCCCTGCAATGCGGGGAATGCTGTTTCCACAGCCTCCACCATCTGCTGAGCCAATTCCGGGCAGCGGGAGTGGCAGAGATAGCAGGGGCCATCGTAAGCCGCGCCGTTCTCTGCATCGGCCAACATGGTCGCCACCGTGGTCTCAATGGCCTTATGCTTGCCGCGCACCTTGTCGTAGGCCTTGATGGCACCGTGGGCATCGAGACGCATGATGGGGCAGATGTTCAGCACCGTGGCAATGGCAGCCGTAGCGCCGGAGACACGGCCGGAGCGGCGGAACTGGGTCATATTGGTGGAGAAGAACTGATGATGGACGCGGTTGCGGTTGGCCATCAGCCAATCGTAGACTTCCTGAATATCAGCGCCGTTATCGCGCATATCGGCGGCACTCTCCACGAACATACCGTAGCCGCTGGAAGAGCACAGAGAGTCCACCACCAGCACCTTCCGCTCAGGGAACTGCTCCTTCATCATTTCAGCAGCCAGAAAGGCATTGTTCACGGAGTTGGACATACCGGAACCGAGCGCAATATGCAGCACATCCTTACCCTCTGCCAGCAGAGATGTAAAGAACTGGGCGTAGTTATCAATATTCAGCTGAGAGGTCTTGGGCATCTTCCCCGCTGCCAGCATCTCGTAAAAGCGATCCTGCGCCGTAGCATCGCGGCCCATATCGTCCACATAGACCGTGTCATCCACCGTATAGGTGTAGAACAGCACAGGGACATTGCGCTCCTCCATACGGCTGTAGGGCAGATCCACGGTAGAGCAGCAAGAAAGGGTAAAGTTTCCGGACATAATGTATTACCTCCATTGTTACACACTGCTTATTAGTATAGCAGCTTTCTCTTTGCTGTCAACAGTACTTTCGACCAATATTGAACTGACTTCTTCCGGATTTTTTCAGCCTATCAAAAACAAAAGACGCCCTCCCGGGCGTCTTTTAGATGTCTTTTTTGAATTTACTCCTCTTCAAACAGGCACTTGGCCAGCTTGTTGAACATGGTGTCGCGGCGGCGGATGATCTCCTCGTCGCGGCCGTCGGAGTAGTCATAGAAGCCTGCGCCGGACTTGACACCCAGCTTGCCATTGTCCACGCACTCCTTCAACAGACCAAAGGGTGCCTTGGCATCGCACAGGTCGGGGAAGGTGTAGTGGGAGATGTTGCAGTGGATGTCGAGGCCGCCCAAATCGCAGGTCTCGAAGGGGCCGAAGGCAGCATAGCGGAAGCCGAGGGCGTACTTCATCACATCGTCCACGGCCTCAGGGGAGGCGATGCCCTCATCCACGATGTAGAGGGCCTCGCGGAGGATGGCCTGCTGGATGCGGTTGAGGACGAAGCTGGGGGCATCCTTCACCACCACAGGCTTCTTGTGCAGCTTATAGCACAGCTCACGGACGACCTCCGCCGTCTCGTCGGCGGTCTTTTCGCCCTTGATGATCTCCACCAGAGGAATGATGTGGGGCGGGTTGATCCAGTGCATACCGGCAAAGCGCTCAGGGTTGGTGACCGCCTCGGCAATGGCGGTGATGCTGAGACCCGAGGTATTGGAGCAGAGGATGGCATCGGGGGCCATGATCTCGGAAACCTGACGGTAGAAGTTGTGCTTGATCTCCAGTTTCTCCAGAATGGCCTCCAGCAGGAAGTCGCAGTCCTTGAGATCGGCCATCTCGGCGGTGAAACTGATGCGCTGCTGCAGAGCATCACTCTCCTCGGCGCTAAGAACACCGCTGGCCACCTCGGTGCTCTGGTTCAGGGCGATCAAACCCTTTGCCTTCTCCAGAGCCGCGGGAAAGAGATCATAGAGGGTCACATCGTAACCATAGCGGGCAAAAGCCTGAGCCAGGGAATAGCCCATGGTGCCGGCACCGGCGATGGCAACGCGGGAAATGGTTCGCATAGGTATGTCCTCCTTATAGGGAAAAGCCCCGATGCAACTGCATCGGGGCTTTTTTCACTTTACTTGAAGCGGATACTTCGTGAATTAGAAGCAGCCCTGCTCCATCATGGCCTCGGCGACCTTCTTGAAACCGGCGATGTTGGCACCGGCAACCAGGTCGTAACCCAGACCGTACTCTGCGGCGGCGGCAGCAGACATGTCGTGGATGGTCTTCATCATCTTCTTCAGCTGAGCATCGACCTCCTCAGCAGTCCAGACCAGACGCCCGGAGTTCTGGGACATCACCAGACCGGAGACGCCAACGCCACCGGCGTTAACAGCCTTGGAAGGAGCAACGATCATGTGCTCCTGAGCGCGCAGGAAGTTCAGAGCATCGTTGGTGGTGGGCATATTGGCGACCTCGATGTAGTACTTCACACCGGAGGCAGCGATCTTCTCGGCCCACTCCAGGTTGACGTCGTTCTGCATAGCGGCGGGCATGTAGATATCCACATCCTTGACGCCCCAAGCCTTGGTGTTGGGAACGAACTCGCAGCCGAACTTGTCAGCATAGGGCTTGCAGTGCATGGGATCCTTTGCGCGCATCTCCAGGATGTAGTCCAGCTTCTCGCCGGTGACGCCGTCGGGATCGTGGATGTAGCCGTCAGGACCTGCAAAGTAGGTAACCTTAGCGCCCAGCTCAGCAGCCTTCTTCATAATGC
>JAZTZR010000024.1:0-93288 GCA_045637545.1 Vescimonas sp.
GTTGGGGCCTTCCAAAGCAAAGCGCAGCACATCCAGCACGCTGCCCGCCATGTTGCTGTAGGGGTACACCCGCCCGCTGTCCTCAGTGATGGTCACAAGACCCAGCGCCTCAAACCACGCGAGGGTGTCCTCTACATTGAATGCCTCCAGTGCATAGGCGCAGAAGTCCCTGTCCTGTCCGTGGTAGTGGGAAGGAGAGGCGTGGCGGTTGGTGAGGTTGCAGCGACCGTTGCCCGTAGCCATCAGCTTGCGGCCCACGCGAGCTTGGCGCTCCAAGATGGTCACCTGATGACCGTTCTGCGCCGCTGTCAGCGCCGCCATCATACCGGCGGCACCGCCGCCAATGACGATCACATTCATCCCTTTGCCTCCAGTCGCTTGCGGGTCATAAAGCCCTCCAGCATCAGGGAAGCCGCCACGGCATCCACCGTCTTTTTCCGCTGCTTGGCGTTCTTACCATTATTAAATAGTATATTATGTGCCTCCACGGTGCTGCGGCGCTCGTCCCAAAGGGTGAGGGGGAGACCTGTCATCTCCTTCAGCACCTCGCCGAAGGCGGCGCACTTCTCCGCGCGGGGGCCGAGAGTGCCGTCCATATTCTTGGGATAGCCCAGCACCAGCTCCGTCACGGCGTGCTCAGCGATGAGACGGACGATCTCGGAAGCCACCACCTCGGCCTTGCGGCTGTCGATGACGGTAGTGAAGCCTGCCAGCGTCATGGTTGCGTCGGAAAGGGCGATGCCGGTATGGGCATCACCGTAGTCGATTGCCATAATTTTCATAGGAATGTTCTCCTTTGTTTCTGCTTTCTGAGGCTATCATACACAATTTTTCCTCACAGCGCAACGGGGCGGGAAAAATTATTTAAAAAAGTACAAATTATTGGAAAATTTCTGTTGACCTGCGGCGAAAAGTGTGTTATAGTGGTCAATACCTGTGAGTGGGTGTTTTCTTTTTGCGCGCTTTTTTCGCTTCAGGCGCAAGAAAAGAACCCTGCGAAACAGGGAGGCAATCAGGGCGTTCCCGCGAGGACGACCCAATCTAATAAGGAGGTGCCGAACCATGCGCGTGAAAATTACTCTCAGATGCAACGAGTGCAAGCAGAGAAACTACAACACGATGAAGAACAAGAAGAATACCCCGGACAAGCTTCAGATGAACAAGTATTGCCCCTTCTGCAGAAAGCACACTGTCCACACCGAGACCAAGTAAGGGAGATACGACAAAATGGCTGAAAGCAAGAAGAAGGATCGCGGCCGCTGGTTCCGCGAGATGAGAAGCGAACTGAAGAAGGTCGTGTGGCCTTCCGGTAAGGAAGTATCCAAGAACACCGGCATCGTGCTGCTGTGCTCCCTGCTGGTTGGCGTTTGCATTTGGATCTTCGACGCGGTTGCCGTTCTGGCAGTCGACACGCTGATCGGACTGTTCGCATAAGGAGCGACGCTATGTCTGAGAATGCGAAGTGGTATGTTATCCATACCTATTCCGGCTACGAAAATGCAGTGAAAGCCGCTATTGAGAAGTCTGTGGCCAATCGCCGCTGCGAGGATATGGTCCTGCGCATGGAAATCCCTATGGAGACCGTGACGGAAGTGACCGAGTCCGGCGTGGTGAAAGAGGTGGAGCGCAAGGTGTTCCCCGGCTATGTGCTGATCAAGATGGTGCTCACTGACGAGACGTGGCACATTATCCGCAACATCCGCGGCGTGACCGGTTTCGTGGGCGAGGCCAATAAGGCCATCCCTCTCACGGAGGAAGAGGTCCGTCAGATGTCGCTGGAGAAGCACGAGATCGTTGTGAAGTACAGCGTGGGCGATACGGTGCGTATCACCGATGGTCCTCTGGCTTCCTTTACCGGTGTCGTGGAGGAGATCGAGGCGGAGAAGAACAAGGTCCGCGTGGTGGTCTCCATGTTCGGCAGAGAAACCCCTGTTGAGCTTGAGCTCGATCAGGTGGAAGTTATGCAGTGACGCGCAGCACCCTCTGCGCAAGTGGGAGAGATGCATAGGTCATCTCGCCAAGAGCGGGTCCGAGATCGGCTCGGCCGCTACCACATTTTATTAAAGGAGGTGCCTTCAAATGGCACAGAAAGTCGTTGGTTACGTTAAGCTGCAGATTCCCGCAGCAAAAGCAACTCCCGCACCCCCCGTTGGCCCCGCTCTGGGTCAGCACGGCGTGAACATCGCCGCCTTCACCAAGGAATTCAACGAGCGCACCAAGAATGACGCCGGCCTGATCATCCCCGTTGTGATCACCGTTTATGCCGACCGTTCCTTCTCTTTCATCACCAAGACTCCCCCCGCAGCCGTCCTCATCAAGAAGGAGTGCAACATCGAGTCCGGTTCCGGCGTTCCCAACAAGGAAAAGGTCGCTACCATCTCCAAGGCCTCCATCCAGAAGATCGCTGAGATGAAGATGCGCGATCTCAACGCCGCTTCTCTGGAAGCTGCTATGAGCATGATCGCCGGTACCGCACGCTCCATGGGCGTTGTCGTCGGCGAGTAAGGAGGGTGTAACGATGTTTAGAGGTAAGAAATATCAGGAAATCGCTAAGCAGATCGACAAGGCTATGCTGTATGATCCCAAGGAGGGTCTGGAGCTGATCTGCAAGACCGCCAGCGCCAAGTTCGACGAGACCGTCGAGCTGCATGTGAAGCTGGGTGTTGACTCCCGTCACGCTGACCAGCAGGTCCGCGGCGCCATCGTGCTGCCCAACGGTACCGGTAAGGTCGCCCGCGTGCTGGTCTTCGCCAAGGACGACAAGGCTGCCGCTGCCCGTGAGGCCGGTGCTGACTTCGTCGGCGATATGGATCTGGTCGAGAAGATCCAGAAGGAGAACTGGTTCGACTTCGATGTGGTCGTCGCTTCTCCCGACATGATGGGTCTGGTTGGCCGTCTGGGTAAGGTTCTGGGCCCCAAGGGTCTGATGCCCTCCCCCAAGGCCGGTACCGTGACTCCCGATGTGGCTAAGGCCGTCAAGGAAGTCAAGGCCGGTAAGGTCGAGTACCGTCTGGATAAGACCAACATCATCCACTGCCCCATCGGCAAGGTTTCCTTCGGTGCTGAGAAGCTCTATGAGAACTACACCGCTCTCATGGGCGCCATCATCAAGGCCAAGCCCGCCGCTGCCAAGGGTCAGTACGTCAAGTCCTGCGTGGCTGCTTCCACCATGGGCCCCGGCGTGAAGATGAACGCTGCCAAGCAGCTGTAAGGTACAAAAAACTTACAAAAAAACGCAAAAAGTCCGTATCTTTAGCTTGACAAACTGTCCGGCTCTGGATATAATAGCAGATGCGTTCCAAAGACAGCAGGTGGCGCTCGCGCCGTAAGTCCTGCCGAGGATGGCAATTCGATATGATTTGCTCACCATCCTCATGTCTTGCGATATGAGGATGGTTTTTTTCCGAAATAGAACGCACCTCGATCCCTGGTGCATGGAGATGCATCGCAAAATCTTATGGAGGTGAACAACAAGAATGCCCAACGCAAATGTTCTGTCTGAAAAGCAGGCGATCGTGGCGGCTCTGACCGAGAAGCTGCAGAATGCAGCCGCCGGCGTCATTGTCGATTACAAGGGTATCAATGTGGCCGAGGACACCGCTCTGCGTGCCACTTGCCGTGAAAACGACATTGAGTACACCGTCGTCAAGAACACCCTGCTGCGCTTTGCATTCCACAACTGCGGCATGACCGAGCTGGACGAGCAGCTCAACGGTACCACTTCTCTGGCCACCTGCGCCGGCGATCCCGTGGCTCCCGCCCGTGTCATCGCAGAGTTTGCAAAGAAGCTCAACGGCAAGTTCGAGATCAAGGGCGGCTTCATGGACGGCAAGGTCGTTCCCATGGAGACTGTCAACTCTCTGGCTTCCATCCCCGCACTGCCCGTCCTGCAGGCTCAGGTTCTGGGTACTATGCTGGCTCCCATCTCTGCTCTGGCTTATATCCTGCAGCAGGTCGTGGAGAACAACGGCGCACCCGTCGCCGCTGCCGAGCCCGCTGCTGAGTAATTCAGCGTCAAACAAAAACAAACAACTATCTTAAAACAGGAGGCTATTACAATGTCTGAGAAAGTAATTGCTATGATCGAAGAGATCAAGGGTCTGACCGTTCTGGAGCTCAGCGAGCTGGTTCACGCTCTGGAGGAAGTTTTCGGTGTTTCCGCTGCCGCTATGGCCGCTGCTCCCGCCGCCGGCGCTGCTGCCGCTGTTGAGGAGAAGACCGACTTCGATGTCGTTCTGGCTGGTTTCGATGCCGCTCAGAAGATCAAGGTCATCAAGGTTATCCGCGAGGTCATGGGTCTGGGTCTGGCCGAGGCCAAGGCTGCTGTCGAGGGCGTGCCCACCGTCATGAAGGAGGGTCTGTCCAAGGAGGACGCCGAGGCTCTGAAGAAGCAGGTCGAGGAAGTCGGCGGCAAGGTCGAGCTGAAGTAAGTTATACCTACACAAAAAAAGAAACGCCCGTAGGGCGTTTCTTTTTTTTGCCTTTTGCCGGATGAAAACAATAAAAAAAGCTCCCAAATCTCCGGATTTGGGAGCTTTTTGTCATTATTTTACGCTCTTGGGTAGCACACCAAGGAGTTCCATAACCTCCTCACCGGTGTTGCGGATAGAGTGGCTATGATGCTCGGGGCAATAGACCACCATGCCGGGCTTCACCTCGTAGCAACCGTCATCGTAAAGACAATCGCCATGACCTGCCAGCACATACACTACCTCGCAGTTGCCCTCGTGGGTGTGCAGGCCGATGCTGGTGTGAGGGGGCATTGTCAGGCGCACGACTGCACCCATGTTAGGATCGTCGAACTTGCGTACCTGCAGTGTGCCCTCGCCGCCTTTGAAGTGCTCGGCAGAAACGGGAGCCATGTTTTCAAAATCCAGAATCATGTCTGATACTCCTTAGTTCAGGAAGTCCTTCAGTTTTTTGCTGCGGGAAGGATGGCGCAGCTTGCGCAGTGCCTTGGCCTCGATCTGGCGGATACGCTCACGGGTAACATTGAACTCCTTACCCACTTCCTCGAGGGTGCGGGTGCGGCCATCCTCGATACCGAAGCGGAGCTTCAGCACCTTTTCCTCGCGGGGAGTCAGGGTGGACAGCACATCCACCAGCTGCTCCTTCAGCAGAGTGAAGGATGCGGCCTCGCTGGGCTCAGATGCGCCCTCGTCGGGGATAAAGTCGCCCAGATGGCTGTCCTCTTCCTCGCCGATGGGAGTCTCCAGAGACACAGGTTCCTGTGCGATCTTCAGGATCTCGCGAACCTTATCCACGGGCATACCCATGTGTTCGCTGATCTCCTCGGGGGAGGGATCGTGACCCAGCTCCTGCAGCAACTGACGGCTGACGCGGATGACCTTGTTGATGGTCTCCACCATATGTACGGGAATACGGATGGTACGGGCCTGATCGGCGATGGCGCGGGTGATGGCCTGACGGATCCACCAGGTGGCGTAGGTAGAGAACTTGTAGCCCTTGGTGTAGTCGAACTTCTCCACTGCCTTGATCAGACCCAGATTGCCCTCCTGAATCAGATCAAGGAACAGCATACCGCGGCCCACATAGCGCTTGGCGATGGAGACAACCAGACGGAGGTTGGCCTCGGCCAGTGCCTGCTTGGCGCGGGTGCCGGCCTTGATGTCGGCTTTCAGCTTCTTCATCTCGGCCTCGTCGATGGTGATCTCATCTTCTGCTGCCTCATCGATGCGATCCTGTGCTTCGCGTCCTGCAGACATGGCGGTGGCCAGATTGACCTCCTCATCAGCGGTCAGCAGAGGTACGCGGCCAATCTCCTTGAGGTACATACGGACAGGATCGTCGATGCTGAAGCTGTCCACCAGCGTGTTGGGATCCACCAGCTCTTCTTCCTCGATCTCGGCGATCTCACTCATGGGGGGCTCGATATCATCGTTGATGCCCACCAGGAATTCCTCGACGCCTACTTCGATGCCCAATGCCTCCAGAGAGTCGTAGACTTGATCCATGGCCTCACCGCCCAGATCCATCTCGTCCAGTACCTCGCTGATCTCGGAAGAGTCCAGACGACCCTTTTTCTTACCGCGGTTAAGAAGCTCGCGGAGCTTCTCGTTGGCCATGATGAGGGCGGCGGCAGGCAGCTTCTCGATGGCTTTGTCGTCCAGCTTACCCTTGCTGCGCTTTTCCTTCTTCTCGGCGGTGGCGGTATCCTCGCTCAGCAGGGCGTCTGCCATCTTCTCCAGCTCTTCGGCGCTCAGCTGCTCGTTGTTGATCTTGTCACTCATGTTTTGTTTCCTCCGTATCCTTTTTTCGCTTTATTTCTCTCCAAAGCCAGCGCCAGGGGGTCGGCGCCGTCGTCGATGGTGCGTTTATCTTTTTCCTCTTTGATGATGGCCACATAGTCCTCCATGGCCTTTTGCGCGTTGGCCGGGGACTCCGGTTTTTGCAGCAGCGCCGTGAGATGGCTCATCTCCTCGCCCGTCAGCTCATCCGAGAGGATGCTGAGACGATGGCTGCTGTCGCGCCGTGCCCACAGCAGGGCGAACATCCTGCCCAGCAGGGGGGAGGAGAAGTCACCTTCGTCCAACGGCGGAGCGGTACCGAACAGGCTGGCGTCCATGTACAACAGACGGATCAGCCCCTCCTCCGCCATGGCGCTGCGGGGATTTTGATACCGTAATCCCTTCTGTGTCGGCTGTGCGGTGATACTTGGGTTCAGCTCCCGCCGCTCCCGCAGTTTTTTCTGCTGATAGGTCAGCTTCTTCCGCGCCCGCGCTACCTCTGCCTTCATGGCCTCGGGGCTGATACCTGCGGCCTCTGCCGCCCGCACGGCGTATACATCCCGCTCCACTGCGCCCGACAGGGCGGCCAGAACCGGCGTGATGGCGGCGGTGTACTCCACCTTACCTCGGTCGTCGCTGAGGTCGAATTGCGCCGCGATCTGCGCCATGCGGAACTCGATGCCGCTGCCGCTGCCCGAGAGCAGATTTTCAAAGGCGGCGGCGCCGTGGTTTTTAATAAAATCGTCGGCGTCCTGCTTTTTGGGCTGTCCGTCCACGATACGGTTGGGCAGCTTGAGGACTTTCACTGTGAATTCCGAGTTGTTCAGCAGCTGCAAGGCCCGCTCTGTGGCCTGCTGTCCTGCGTTGTCGTTGTCGTAGCACAGCACCAGCTCGCGGGTAAAGCGGCTCAAAAGCCGCGTCTGCTCCACCGTCAGCGCCGTACCCATCGAGGCCACAGCGTTGTCAAAGCCTGCCTGGTGCAGCGTCACCACATCCAGATTGCCCTCGCAGAGGATGATATTGGGGCGTTTCGTCTTTTTGGCAAGGTGCAGGCCGTAGAGTACCTGTCTCTTGTGATACACGGGTGTCTCCGTGGTGTTCATGTACTTGGGCTCGGAGTTGTCGATGACGCGGCTGCCAAAACCCACCACATCGCCCCGATGGTCGATGACAGGGAGCATCAGGCGGTTGCGGAACTTATCGTAAAAGCCACCGTTTTTGTTGGCCACAATGAGGCCGGCCGAGAGCAGCTCCTGCTTGGAGTAGCCCCGATGGGTCATCTCCTGCAGCAGGCGATCCCACGCGTTGGGCGCGGCACCCATACCGAAGTTGACGGCCACCTTCCTGGAGATGCGCCGCTTATCCAGATACTCCCGCACGGCCTTGCCCTCGTCAGAGAGCAATACCTCGTAGTACCACCGCGCCGTCTCCTTGTTCAGTTGCAGCAGCCGCTTTCGCTGCCGCTCGGCGCTGTCATCCCGATTTTCCCGCTGGGGTACTTCCATGCCCGCTCGCTTTGCCAGAAACTCCACCGCCTCGGGGAAGGAGAGATTTTCCACATCCATAATGAAGTTGATGACACCGCCGCCCTTATGACAGCCGAAGCAGTAGTAGATCTGCTTACCTGTGTTGACGGAGAAGGAGGCGGTCTTTTCATTGTGGAAGGGGCACAGGCCGAAGAGGTTGCCGCCCTTGGGTGTCAGGGCAACATAGGAGCCTACCACATCGGCGATGTCGCTCCGCGCCGTCAGCTCGTCCAGAAACTGCTGGGAAAACTGCATGACCTGTCCCTCCTCTCAAAAATTCTCCAATTACTATATACCAAATATTTTTCCGATTCCCTCTTTTTTCACTGAAAAATTTGAAAAAATTTTGGCTTTTTTACAGAGGGGCTGGTGCTTTACGAAGGTGAGAAAGAATGGTATACTGTAAAATACACAATCGTATCCATTCCCATCCCCGTTTTTTTGACAAAAGGAGGGCTACGCTATATGAAACGGTTATTTCGCGGTGGCACCGTAGTGGACGGCAAGCGCGCTTACCGCGCCGATGTGCTGACCGAAGGCGAAAAGATCATCCGCATTGCAGAGAGCATCACCGACGAGGCCGACGAGGTGGTGGACTGCGCAGGTCTCCTGCTGCTGCCCGGCTTCATTGATGCACACACCCACTTCGATCTGGATGTGTGCAACACCACCACCGCCGATGACTTCCGTTCCGGCTCCCATGCAGCTCTCCGCGGCGGCACCACCACCGTCATCGACTTCGCCTGCCCCAACAAGGGGGAGAGCTTGCGCTATGGTCTGGATCTATGGCACAAAAAGGCGGAGAATTGCGCCTGTGACTACGGGTTCCACATGACCATCGACGATTGGAACGAGTCTATCGAGGGAGAACTGGACGAGATGTTCGACCAGGGCATCACCTCCTTTAAGATGTATATGACCTATCCTGCCATGATGATCGGCGATAAGGATATGTACCACGCCCTCACCGCACTGCGTAAGCGCGGCGGCATCTGCGGCGTCCACTGTGAGAACAGCGGCGTCATCGATGCCCTTGTGGACGAAAAGCAGGCCGCAGGGGAGAACGCGGTGTCCTGCCACCCCGAGACCCGCCCCGACTATCTGGAGGCCGAGGCCGTCTCTCGCCTCCTGCGCATCGCACAGGCCGCCGACACACCCATCATCATCGTCCACACCACCAATGCCGCCGCCCTGAACGAGGTATCCCACGCCCGTGACCGCGGACAGACGGTGTATGTGGAAACCTGTCCCCAGTATCTGACGCTGGACAAGTCGGCCTATTACCACGAGGATTGGCTGGCCAGCGCCAAGTTCGTCTGCTCCCCGCCCCTTCGTACCAAGGCCGATCAGGAGGCGTTGTGGCAGGGCCTGCGGGAGGGTACAGTGCAGACTGTGTCCACCGACCACTGCTCCTTCACCACGGAGCAAAAAAAGGCGGGTCGCCACAGCTTCACCGCCATCCCCGGAGGTATGCCCGGTGTGGAGACGCGGGTCGAGGTGATCTATACCGCCGGCGTTGCCGCCGGAAAAATCGACCTGCCCACCTTCGTCCGCGCTTTGAGCGAAAACCCCGCCCGACTCTACGGGCTCTATCCCCGTAAGGGCGTCTTAGCCGAGGGGAGCGATGCTGACATCGTGCTGTACGACCCTGCCGCCCATCATACCATTACCGCCGAGGGTACGGCCTCCAACTGTGACTATACCCCCTACGAGGGTTTCATGACCGTGGGCAGTATCCGTCAGGTCTACCTCCGCAACGCACTGGCGGTGGATCGGGGCGCGGTGCAGAATGTACGCGGTATCTATCTCAAGAGAGGAATCTGTGAACTATGAATATGTTGAATGTCACCTTGGGCTATGTACTGTGCTGCCAGTCTCCGGCACTGTTTCTCTCGGCGCTGGTGCTGCTGATCTGCTACTTTGCCCGTAAGAAGAACCACCGTGTCCGCGCCGTACTTGACCTGATCGTGGCCATTTTGTGCGCTGCTGCCGGTGTTGTCCTCTATTTCCTCGGCATGAGCTGGGAGTATTTCACCATCCGCGATTTCTTCCACATCCGCCTCATTGGCTGGGTGGGCTTCGCAATCGTGGCCGCCATTACGGTTTTTGCCGCCGTCCGCGCCTTTATGAAGGTCAACCGCAAGCGTATGGCCGAGCGTGAGGCCAATCGCGCCAACAATGCCGAAACCTTTGTCCGTACCGAGGAGGCCAAGGCCGCCAATGCCGCCACGCAGGCCGAAGTGGCCGGGGTGGTCACCGAGGCGCTGGCTCAGGAGGCGGCTGCCTCTGTGGAAGAAGCAGAACCCACTGAGGAGACGGCACAATGAGCGAGAAGAAAACGCTGATGCATGTCTGCTGCGCCCCCTGTTCGGTCAGCTGCATCACCACTCTCCGCGCTGAGGGCATTGAGCCTGTGGGCTACTGGTATAACCCCAACATCCACCCCTATATGGAGTACGCCGCACGGCGCGATTGTCTGGTGGACTACGCCAAACGGGTGGGGATGCCCCTCTATGTGCAGGAGGACTACGGCTTGCGGGACTTTTGCCGCGCTGTCTGCGACGATCTGGACCACCGCTGCGGCTACTGTTACGGCATCCGTCTCTACGCCGCCGCCAAGTTCGCCGCGGAAAACGGCTTTGACAGCTTCACCTCCACGCTCTTCGTCAGTCCCTATCAGGACCACGAGAAGATGCGCACCATTGCCGAGGCGGCGGGGAAGATGTACGGGATCGAGTTCCTCTACCGCGACTTCCGTCCCGGATTCCGTGAGGGGCAGACCATTGCGCGGCAGGAAGAACTCTATATGCAGAAATACTGCGGCTGCGTCTTTTCCGAGGCTGAACGCTACAGCAAAAAAATCGAGAAAGACGGCAAGCAGCCCCTGAAATTCTACGAAAATTGACACATTCCGTCCGATAACAGCCGTTATCGGGCGGCTTTGTGCTTTACAGATGGGAGAAAATAGGGTATACTAACTTAGTTAGCCCATTTTTTAGAAAGGAGGGAGATGCACAATGAAAGTCAATCAGCTAAAGGCGGGCGCACTGCTGAGCTATGTGTCCATGGGCCTTTCCACCGTCATCTCCCTCGTCTACACCCCTGTTATGCTGCAGCGCCTTGGCTCCAGCGAGTTCGGTGTGTACCAGACGGTGCTGCCTATCATCTCCTATCTGAACCTTCTGTCTTTCGGCCTGGGCAGCGCCTATGTCCACTACTACTCCCGCTACAAGACCCAAAATGACCGCGAGGGCATGGCGCGATTGAACGGTCTGTTCTTCATGGTCTACACGGTGTTGGGTGCGCTGCTGCTGGGCATCGGTTTCTGGCTCAGTATGCACGGCGATGTGATCTTCGGCTCCAAGCTGACGGCGGAGGAGATCGCCCTGGGCGAGCGCCTGCTGCGCATCCTGTCGGTAAACGCCGCCATCACCTTCCCCTTAAGTGTTTTTGAGTCCCATATCACCATCCATGAGCGCTATCTGTTTCAGAAGATGGTGTCCATGCTCAAGCAGGTTCTGAACCCGCTGGTGATGATCCCCTTGCTGATCATCGGCTACCGCAGTGTGACACTGACCGTCGTCACCTTGATTTTCACTGTGGTGACAGGCCTTTTCAATATGTTCTACTGCATCGTCCGTCTCCGCATGCCCGTCCGCTTTGCCCGCCCCGATTTCCAGCTCCTGCGGGAGATGTCGGGCTACACACTCTATGTGTTCCTTGGCATCGTGGTGGAGAATGTCAACTGGAGCATAGGCCGTTTGCTGTTGGCGTGGTGTCACGGTACCGCAGCGGTCAGCATCTACGCTCTGGCTGCACAGCTGAATGTGTACTACCTCACCTTCTCCAACGCCATCTCCAATGTGCTCACCCCCCGCGTCCACCGTCTTGTGGCGGAGAATGCCCCCATGAAGCAGCTCAACGCATTGTTCACCCGCGTGGGCCGCTTGCAGTTCGTGCTGTTGGCCTGTATCTTCTTCGGCTTTGTGGCGGTTGGTCGCCCTTTCCTCATCCTCTGGGGCGGCGGCGAGGGGTTTGCCATCGACTATGCCGTGACGCTGATTTTGTTCTTCACCACCATGTGGGTTAACATCCAGACGGTGGGCATCGAGATCCAGCGCGCCAAAAATATGCACAAGTTCCGCTCCCTTACCTATCTGGGGGTCACCGTGGCCAACATCGCCATTTCTTTGCCCCTTTGTATGCATTTTGAGGGTATGGGCATCGCCATTGGTACGGCCATTACCACCTTCGCGGGCAATTTGGCCCTGATGAACTGGTACTATCACCGTCGCATCGGCCTCAATATCCCCAAGTTCTGGCGTCATATCGCCCACCTGTTCCCCTCAATGATCCTGCCCGCCGTCGTCTCGGTGTTGCTGGCTATCTTCGTTCATCCCACCTCCTACTGGGGGATGATTTTACCCGGCTGCTGCATCGTAGCGGTCTACGGCCTGTCCGTCTGGCTCTTTGGCCTCAACCGCTATGAGCGTGAGTTGGTGCTGGGACCCCTGCACCGTATTTTTCGAAGATTTGTAAGGAGGTAACACCTATGCGTCCTATGCGTCTTGCAAAGCGTGCGCGCGACGAAGCCTTCGCCTGGGAGGTATTGCGCAACAGTGTTTATTCCACCCTTGCCCTGGTCAAGGATGACGGAACCCCCATCGCTGTCCCCGTCAATGCGGTAGGGGATGAGGTCTATAAAGTCCTCTATTTTCACTGCGCCGGAGCAGGGGAGAAGTGGGAGATTCTGGAGAAGAACCCCAAGGTGAGCCTCTCCGTTGTCAGTCATGCCGCGCTAAAGCCTATGGCCTTCACCACCACCTACCGCGCCGCCCGTTTTCAGGGCCGTGCCGAGGTGGTCACCGACGAGGGCGAGCATGTCAAGGCTATGATGCTGCTGTGTCAGGCCTTCGACCCCAAGAATATGGGGTCTTTCGCCGCAGAGATGGAGCACTGCACCGCCCGTGTGGTGAAAATTGTCCCCGAGGAAATTACGGGAAAAGAGAGTATGTAAAAAAACAGTTCCGCAACAGATGTTGCGGAACTGTTTTTTATTTCCGTTTCAATTTCTTCCAATCCATCTCCATGACCAGCAAACTCAGCAGCATCAGTGCCGCGCCCACATAGCCGCGGGGCAGGAGCCGTTCATCCGCCACAAAGAAGGCCACGATGCCGGAAAACACCGGCTCGAGGGTGAAGATCAATCCCACATGGGTAGCCGAGGTATATTGCTGCGCCACGCTTTGCACCACGAAGGCCACGCCCGTACAGCAGATGCTTAAAAATAGAACGCTGCCCCACACAGCGGGTGTCTGTGGCAGGACAGGCTGCTCTGTCAGCAGCGCGATGACGGTCATCACCGCACCGGCAATACCCAGTTCGATAACACCCAGCGCCAGCGGATCTACATCCTCCTGTTGCACAGCGCGGTCAGTGACGATCATATCCGCGCCGTAGGACACGGCACAGAGAAGGCACAGCGCATCGCCCACATTGATGCCGAAATTCTTGTTCAGCGTCAGCATGGCCAGACCGACGGTGCACATGATAAGGGCTAAGCCTAACCGCTTTTCAGGACGGCGGCGGTTGAAGATAAAGTCGAGGATAGGTGTCACCACCACAGGCAGAGCACAGATAAAGCCCGCGTTGGACAGGCTCGTCCGTGCGATGCCGTAGGTGCTGCCTGCGTAGACAAATACCAGAAGAATACCCACATAGAGGCTATATTTCAGCGTGGCGCGAGAGGCGGCAAACACCCGCTTGCGGAAGATAACGGCGAGGATGACGAAGGCCAGCACAAAACGGGAGGCGTTCAGTGTCATTTCCGGCAGCTCGGTGAGAGACAGATCTACCAGATAGTAGGATACGCCCCAGAAAAGGGTCACCAAAATCAGAGCAAGGTCTGCTTTCCACTGTTTCGACACCGCCATCTCACCTCCTGTTGCTGCAAGTAAGGTGAGTATATCATAGATTTAAGTGGATGAAAAGGCTTATTTCCAAAGGCGTACCACACCCCGGTCATGGAATTCCTTGATGAGCAGAAGTGCCAGCGGCCCTAAGATCATCCCAGCCACCCCCGCGGCGCGAAAACCCACATAGATGGCGAGGAGTGAGGGAAGAGGAGGGAGACCGCCGCTCTTGCCCAGTATTTTTGGCTCGAGAAAGCTCCGCACCAGCCACACGATGACATACAGAGCCGTCAGTCCCAGTGCTCCCACCGTGTCGCCCAGCAGTGCCAGTGCTGCCGCCCAGGGTAGCAGCACCATTCCGGCTCCGAAGATGGGAAGGGCATCGAGAAGGGCAATAAGGAAGGAAAAGAGCAACGCATAGTCCCGTCGCAGCAGGAGAAGCCCTGTCAAGAGCTCTGCAAAGGTGACGGTGATGAGCAGTACCTGCGCCCGGGTCCACCGCCACACGGCACCCAAAGCGCCGTCCTTCAGCTCCCGTGCTGCTGCCCGTTTTTCAAGGGGAATCTGCCGTATGAGGAACTGCCGCAGCTGGGGATAGGCGCTGACGGTGAAAAACAGCGCCATCACCGCCGTGACGCAGAACAACAGCAGCCCCGGCAGCTTCGATACCAGCCCCTTCACTCTCTCCAGCAGCGAGGCCGACAGATTCACCGCCGCGCTGCCTAAGGCGTTTCCCAGAGCGGTGAGGGCATCACCCATGGCCTGCCGCGACTCGTGGGGCAGCCTCACGCTGAACTCCTCTAAGCGCGCTGTGATACTGCTTAAAACGGTGGGAAGTGCCGAGAGAAACTGGGGCGCCTGGGAGAGCAGATCCATCAGTTGTCGCCACAGGGCACCGAGAACCGCCACTGCTGCCGCCACGGTCAGTGCCGTCACCGCCAGCGTTACTGCCGCGGCAAGAAAGGGGCGTGTCAGATGCATCTTGCGCCGTACCCATTGTACGGCGGGCTCTACCCACGATGCCACCGCCAGCGCGGGAAGAAAGGGCAGCAGCCATACCAATCCATAGCGCAATCCCAGATACAGCAGTGCCATGACCGCAGCCCAATAGGCCAGTGTTACGAGAAATCGGCGTTTTTGCTCCAAATCATCACCTCAAAATAAAAATGCCCCTTGCCAAAAGCGTGTAATCGTGGTAGTATCTACTTACGGAGAACAAATGAAAACCTACGGAGTACCAACAGAGGAGAGAACGTATGGATAAGAAGAGATATTTCATCGTTTCGGCCGATGCGCTGCCGGAAGTGTTTGTCAAAGTTGCCGAGGCCAAGCGTATGCTGCAGGTGGGCGAGGTCAGTACGGTGGGACAGGCCGCCGCTGCCGTGGGCATCAGCCGCAGCGCCTTTTATAAGTATAAGGATGCGGTGCAGCCCTTCCAGAACATGAAGGCCGGCCACATCATCACCCTGTACGCACTGCTGAAGGACAATCCCGGTGTCCTGTCCGGCTACCTCTCTATTTTTGCCGCATCCGGGGCGAATATTCTCACCATCAACCAGACCATTCCCACCAACGGCTGCGCCGGTGTTACCGTCAGTGTGGAGAGCAGCGACATGACTGTAGCCATGGAGGAGATGATCTCCCGCCTCACCACCGCCAACGGCGTGCTGCGCTTTGAGATCATGGCCGGCTGAGAAAAGGGTATTATCAAGAAAATAAGAAGATGCACACATCCGGGTGATGTGTGCATCTTTTGTTATCCTTTTGCTTTTACTGCATGCAGCAGTGCTTCTTTTTCGTTGGGCAGTTCCCCGTCCATCACGGCGGTCAAAAGCTCCTCCAGCATCGCTCCGATGGCCTTGCCACGAAGGCCGAGGGCGAGGAGGTCGTTGCCATCCACAGCCAGATGCTTCAAAGAGAAGCAGGCATTTTTCTCCAGCACCGTGCGGATGAGGGCTTCTGCCTCATCCAGTATCGATTGCCTGTCGTGATAATCGGGGTGCTGGGCCAGATTGTCGGCCCGCTTGATGGCGCACAGGGCGAAGGTGTCCTCCACCCCTAACTTCCGTAGTGCCCGCGTCATAGACTTCTCCGTCAGAGCGAAGGGGCGGTCGTGATACCGCACCAGACGCACGATGCGCTCAGCCGTCGATTTATCAAACCGCAGTCGCTGTACAACCTCACGGGCAATTTCCTCACTGCGGTCTGCGTGGCCGTAGAAATGTCCCACGCCATGTGCATCCACAGTGAAGGTATGGGGCTTACCCAAATCATGGAGCAGCATCACCCATCGGAGAACGCCGTCTTTTGCCGCCTTGTCCACTGCCCGCGCCGTGTGCTCCCACACATCGAGACAGTGGTGGCAGTTATGCTGGTCGAAGCCCACCGAGGGCAGCAATTCGGGAATCACCACGCCCAGCACGGCGGGGAAGGATCCCAAAATGGCCTCGGCTCCATCGCCCAGCAGCAGCTTCGTTACTTCCTCCCGCACCCGCTCGGCGGCCACATAGTGCAGGTCATCTTTCCGCTGGAAGATGGCGTGTTTGGTTTTCTCTTCAATGGAAAACTCGAGGGTGGCGGCAAAGCGCAGTGCCCGCAGGATGCGGAGCGCGTCCTCGGAAAAACGCCTGGCAGGCTCACCCACGCATCGCAGGATACCCGCCGATAAGTCCTCCTGCCCGCCGAAGGGGTCAACTACAGATCCGCCCTCATCCATGGCCATGGCGTTGACGGTGAAATCGCGGCGTGCCAGATCCTCCTGCAAACTGCGGGTGAAGGTCACGCCATCGGGACGGCGGTGGTCGGAGTAATCCCCATCGGCGCGGTAGGTGGTGACCTCGCAGGGATAGCTGCCGCTGAGAACTGTTACAGTCCCGTGCTTGAGCCCCGTGGGGATGGCGAAATGGGGGAACAGGTCCATGGTCTCCTCGGGCAGGGCGGAGGTGGTGATGTCCCAGTCATGGGGGGCGACACCACGAAGGATATCCCGGACACAGCCGCCCACCACATAGGCCTCGTGTCCTGCATCTGTCAGGGTGCTCAGCACTTGTTTTACTTCCGTCGGGATCATCCGTTCGCCTCCTTTCGCCCCACAATGGCGGTTGCACTTTTTTATTGTGTGTAGTATACTATATGTTCGAAGAAATTACAATCGCGGCTTTGTCCGCTTTTTTTGGAGGGATTACGATGAAGCATCCTGCTGAGGATATCGTCACTTATATGACCCCCGGTCGCCGCGTCCACCTCTCCGGTATCGGCGGCGTATCCATGTGCGCTCTGGCCGAAGTCCTGCAGGGTATGGGATTGCAGGTGCAGGGCTCGGATATGTCCGACAGCGCCACCGTGCAGCATCTGCGTGCAGTGGGCATCCCCGTCACCGTGGGCCACAGCGCCGATAATATCGGCAATTGTGATGTGGTGATCCGCACTGCCGCCATCCGCGACTCCAACCCCGAGATCGCCGGTGCCGTCGCACGGGGCATCCCCGTTTATGAGCGTGCCGAAGGCTGGGGTGCTATCATGCGCAGCTATGAAAACGCCTTGTGTATCGCGGGCACTCACGGCAAAACCACCACCACTTCCATGGCCACCCATATCTTTATGTCTGCCCACCGTGACCCTACCGTCATGATCGGCGGCACCCTGCCCCTGCTGGGCAAAGGCTATCGTGTAGGCGAGGGAGACACCATCATTCTGGAGAGCTGCGAGTACTGCAACTCCTTCCTCAATTTCTCCCCCACTGTGGCGGTGCTGCTGAATGTGGCGGCCGACCATCTGGATTTCTTCGAGGATTTGGCCGATATCGAGCGTTCCTTCCGCGCCTTTGCCGATCTGGTCCCCGCCGCCGGCACGGTGGTGGCCAACTGGGACGATGATGGCGTCCGCGAGACCATGGCAGGCTTTAGTGGCAACCTCTGCCGCTGCAGCGTGAAGGATAGGGAGGCGGATATCTATGCCGCCAATGTGGCCTTCTTCGACGGTTTTGCTGACTTTGATGTGGTGGCCGAAGGCCAGCATTATGCCCATGTTTCCCTTCGTGTTCCCGGTGAGCACAATGTGTCCAATGCCCTCTGTGCCGCAGCAGCCGCCTATGTGCTGGGTGTGGACGGTAAGGCAGTGGAGGAGGGTCTCCGTGAGTTCATCGGTGCCGGACGCCGCTTCGAGTACAAGGGTGAGTACAAGGATGCCAAGGTCTACGACGACTACGCCCACCACCCCGACGAGTTGCGCGCCCTGTTGAAGGCTGCCCGCAGTCTGCCCCATGAGCGCTTGATCTGCGCTTTCCAGCCCCACACCTACACCCGTACCGCCGCCCTCTTCGACGAGTTTGTGGAGGAGATGAAAAAGGCCGATGTGGCGGTGGTAGCGGAGATTTATGCTGCCCGCGAGAAGAACGAAAGCGGCATATCATCCCGCGATCTCTGCGCCCATATTGACGGCAGCCGCTACTGCGCCACCCTACGGGAAGTGACGGATACCCTCAAAGAATTGGTGCAGCCGGGGGATCTTGTGCTGACGGTGGGTGCCGGCGATATCTACCGTGCCGGTGAAGATCTGGTCAAGGAGGCCTAAACCATGGAAATCTCTCCCGTTTATAACGCCGCCCCTGTTGAGGAGCGCACCGCAGCGGAAAATCGCTGTTACGCCCTGCTGCAGGAGTTGAATATTCCCTTTATCCGTGTCGACCACGACCATGCCGATACCATGGAGGACTGTGTCGCCATCTCGGAGGTGCTGGGCGTGAGCATCTGCAAGAACCTGCTCTTAACGCCCCGTAACCGCAGCGCCTTCTATCTTTTATGCATGGCACCCGACAAACCCTTCAGTACCAAGGACTTTTCCAAGATGATCGGCGCCTCCCGTCTCAGCTTTGCCACGGGGGAGGACATGGTGGCGCTTCTCGGCTGTGAGATCGGCTCGGCCTCTATTCTTGGTCTTGCCAACGATTCCGAGTGCCGCATTACCCTGGCTATGGATCGCAGCGTCTACGAGGCGGAGTGGTTTGGCTGCCACCCCTGCAAGAATACCTCGTCCCTGCGTATTGCCACGGGCGACATTCTGGATAAGTTTCTGCCTCACACGGGTCATTCCGTCACGGTGGTGGACTTGTAATCACAAAGAAAAGACCTCCCAACAGGGGAGGTCTTTTGTTATTATGTCAACTTATCGATTTCTCCAGGTAGCGGGATTCAGCAGAACCAGAAGGGGCATCAACTCCAGACGGCCCATGAGCATTTCCAGGCTCAGTATCAGTTTGGAGAAGTAATTGAGCTTGGCGTAGTTCTCCGCGGGGCCGAGGTCGCCCAACGCAGGGCCGACATTGGTAATGCAGGAGATAGACGCGGCAGCGGACTCCGTGACGGAAAACCCATCTACCGCCACCACCAGTGTGCCGCCGATGATGAGGAACACGAAAGCTACCTGAAATGCCAGTGCTGAGGTCACAGTCTGTTCCGAAACCGTCTGTCCGTCCATGGTGATGACGCTGACCCGTTTGGGGTGGACGATGCGGTTCAATTCTCGCTTCAAACTCTTGAACAACAGCAGTACGCGGCTGATTTTCATGCCGCCCGCCGTAGATCCTGCACAGGAGCCGATGAACATCAGCGTCAGCAGAATGAAGCGTGAGAAGGAGGGCCACAAGGCAAAGTCACAGGTAGCGTAGCCCGTGGTAGAGGCAATGGTGGTCACCTGGAACACCGCATCCGTCACGGCGCGACCAAAGGGAATGTCCATGCGGAAATGAAGCTCGAGGCAGATGGCCACAGAGGACACTGCCAATACGATGAAGAAGGTACGCAGCTCTTCGCTTTTGAATACGGTACGAAACTTGCCGCAGATGGCAAGGAACAGCAGAGAGAAATTAATGGAAGCCAGCACCGTAAAGACGATGATGATCCACTCAATGAGTACTGAGCCGTAGGCTGCCACGGAGGCGTTCTTAATGGAAAAACCGCCGGTGGAGATGGTGGTAAAGGCATGAGTCAGCGCATCGAACCAGGGCATACCTGCGATGCGAAGAGCAATCGTCTCGGCAGCAGTGAGACCGAGATAAAGTGTGTAGAGGATCTTCGCGGTGTCTCCCAGCTTCGGCACGATGCGCGTCTTGATGGGGCCGGGGCTCTCGGCGTTCATGAGGAACACCGCGCCGCCGCCTAAGTGGGGCATCAGGGCAAGGAACAGCACCAGAACGCCCATGCCGCCCATCCACTGAGTCTGGGAGCGCCAAAAAAGGACACTTTCGGGCAGTCCCTCAATCTGTGTCAGCACCGAAGCGCCCGTGGTGGTGAGACCTGAGGCCGTTTCAAACACCGCATCGATATAGTGGGGGATGATGTCGGTGAGGACATAGGGAAGCGCGCCGAAGAGAGTCAGCAGCAGCCAGGCCAAAGCCACGGTAGCGTAGCCGTCGCGGTTTTGCAGAGAGGTGTGCCGGGCCTTGATGAAGTGCAGCGCTGTGCCGACGGCTGCGCAGATGGCGGCGCAGAGAAGAAACACACTCCAGCAGCCGTCTCGGTAGATAAGGGATACCGCCATGGGCAGCAGCATAAATCCCGCCTCCACCCACAGGATATATCCCGCTGTATTGGCAATGAGACGAATGTTCATAAAAGAACCTCCGATTTCATAACATACGAATTCCAGTGTATTATACCCCTTTTGAGCCTACCCGTCAAGGCAAGGGCGAACCACAGAATTTTTATGAAAAACGGAAAATTTGTGGTGCCGTCTTGCTTTTAACGGAAACTATGGTATAATTACCATGTATTGATGCGTCCGTGTTGATGCAGCAGGTATGAATTGCTGCGCCATAGGCCATGATACAGATGGAATTAACACAAGCATTCAGAAAAGAGGACTTTGCTTTGAATCAATATATCATTCGCGGCGGCCGCCCCCTGTTCGGTGAGGTGACCATCAGCGGCGCCAAGAACGCCGCCGTGGGCATTATCCCCGCAGCCCTGCTGGTGGACGGCGTGTGCCGCATTGAGAATATCCCCCAGATCAGCGATGTGACGCTGTTCTTTGCCATGCTGGAGGAGCTGGGTGCCAAGGTGCGCGTCCTGAACCGCCATGCCGTAGAGGTTGACAGCCGCAACATCCATTCCACCCGTGCCGGTTACGATCTGGCCCGCCGCATCCGTGCCAGTTATTATCTGCTGGGTGCCCTGCTGGGCCGCAAGGGTGAGTCCACTGTGGCGCTGCCCGGTGGCTGTGACTTCGGCGTCCGTCCTATCGACCAGCACATCAAGGGCTTCACCGCCATGGGTGCCACTGTGGATGTGGAGGGCGGCTACATCACCGCCCGTGCCGCCGGCGGCCGCATGAAGGGTGCCAATGTGTATCTGGATATGGCCTCCGTGGGTGCCACCATGAACATCATCATGGCCGCCGCCCTGGCCGATGGCAACACGGTCATTGAGAACGCTGCCCGCGAGCCTCATATCGTGGACTTGGCCAACTTCCTCAACTCCATGGGGGCCGATATTCGCGGTGCCGGTACCGATACCATCCGTATCCGCGGTGTAGAGCGCCTTTCCGGCGGTACCTACGCCATCATCCCCGATCAGATCGAGGCCGGCACCTACATGGCTGCCGTAGCCGCAGCGGGTGGTCAGGTGCTCATCAAGAATGTCATCCCCAAGCACATGGACTGCATCAGCGTCAAGCTGCGCGAGATGGGCGTGGAGATCGAGGAGAACGGCGACGAGATCCTCATCCGCCGCTCCGACCCTCTGTGCCGCGCCACTGTCAAGACCATGCCCTATCCCGGCTTCCCCACCGATATGCAGCCCCAGATCGTGGCAGTGCTGGCTCTGGCCAAGGGCACCAGCCTCGTCACCGAGAGCGTGTGGGATAACCGCTTTAAGTATGTGGATGAACTCAAGCGTCTCGGCGCCCGTATCCATGTGGATGGCCGTCTGGCCATTGTTGAGGGTGTGGAGAAGTTCACCGGTGCCCCCGTGGTGTCCCCCGATCTGCGTGCCGGTGCCGCTCTCGTAGTGGCTGCTCTGGCAGCCGAGGGTACGACCGAAATCGAGCAGGTGCAGTTTATTGAGCGTGGCTACGAGGACATCGTGGGCAAGCTCCGCGCACTGGGTGCCGATATCCGCATGGTGGATGTGCCCGAGTCCGAGGCTGAAGAACAGAACATCGGCTAATCTATGCCCCTATCACAGCGTCTGCAACCCCCTTGCGGACGCTGTTTTCACAAGAAGGAGAACCCTTATGCAGCGTGTGAGCCTCATTTGCGTGGGAAAGCTGAAGGAAAAATTCTATATCGATGCCTCCGGTGAGTATATGAAGCGCCTGCAGCGTCACTGCAAGTTTGAGCTGATCGAACTGCCCGAGGTGCGCTTGGGGGACAATCCCTCCCGAGGCGAGATCGACAAGGCACTGGCTGCGGAAGCCACCGCCATCCGCGAGAAGATCGGTTCCGGTGCTGCGGTAGTGGCCATGTGCGTGGAGGGGAAGAGCTGCGACAGTCCCGCACTGTCGGAAAAACTGCAACAGTTTGCGCTCAGCGGCAAGAGCCGCGTGGTGTTTCTCATTGGCGGCAGCTTCGGCCTCGATGAGAGTTTGAAGAAAGAGGCCGACTGGCGGCTGTCCATGTCTCCTATGACCTTCCCGCACCACCTGGCCCGGGTTATGTTGCTGGAGCAGATCTACCGCGCCTACCAGATCGCTGAGGGCACGGCCTATCATAAGTAAGGAGGGGATTTCCTATGGACAAGAGTTTCTGGCGCTTTGGCCGTCACGGCGGTGCAGAGCTGCCATGGCCCACCGACGAAAAAGGCGAGAAAGAACAGGCTGCACTGCTGGGGCAGGGCTTTGACAATCTCTCCGATGTGGATATGACCGTCTCCCTCTTGACGGCCTACGGTATCCCCTGTTTCAAGCACTACGATAAAGAGGGCGTAGCGGGCAAGGTCATCAACGGCTTTTCCGGCTTCGGTGCAGATGTGTATGTCCCCGTCTCCCGTATGGAGGAGGCTATGGCGCTGCTCAGTGCCGATATTTGTGAGGAGGAATAAAGACGATGGATTACAAAAAAGAGTATGAAAAATGGTTACATAGTGAGGCTCTGAGTGAGGCCGAGAAGGCAGAGCTGTCTGCCATTGCAGGGAATGACAAGGAGATCGAGGGTCGTTTCTTTGACCTGTTGTCCTTCGGTACGGCCGGTCTGCGCGGCATTATGGGCGTAGGTCTGTACCGCATGAATGTCCATGTCATCCGTCACGCCACCCAGTCCTTTGCAGAGGTGATTCTGGAGCAGGGTGAGGAGGCTGTGAAGCGCGGTGTTGCCCTGTGCTATGACTGCCGTAACAATTCCGATACCTTTGCCCGTGAGGCCGCCTGCGTGCTCTCTGCCAACGGTATCCCCGTGCGCCTGTTCTCCGCTATGCGCCCCACCCCTATGGTGTCCTTCGCCGTCCGTAAGTATGGCTGCATCGCCGGTATCAACATCACCGCCAGTCACAACCCCAAGGAGTACAACGGCTACAAAGTCTACTGGGAGGACGGCGCACAGCTGCCCCCCGAGCATGCCGACGAGGTGGCCAAGAAGATGCGCCAGCTGGATGTGTTCGCCTGCGTCAAGACCATGGATTACAATGAGGCTCTCGCTGCCGGTAAGATCGTCCTCATGGGCGAGGAGACCGACGAGGCATTCCTCGCCAATGTTATGACTCAGGTCTGTGATAAGGCTGTGGTGGAGAAGGTGGCTGACGATTTCAAGATGGTCTTTACCCCCTTCCACGGCACCGGCTATCAGCTGATCCCCGAGGCACTGAAGCGTCTGGGTATGAAGGATGTGATCTGCGTCCCCGAGCAGATGGTCATCGACGGCGATTTCCCCACCGTGGTCTCTCCCAACCCCGAGAACCCCGAGGGCTTCTATCTGGCCGTAGATATCGCCAAGGCTGAGGGCGCCGACTTCATCCTCGGCTCCGATCCCGATGCCGACCGCGTAGGTATCATGGTCAACACCGGTAATGGCGAGTTTAAGGTGCTCACCGGCAACCAGATCGGCATCCTGCTGGTGGACTATACCATCGGCGCATGGAAGCGCGCCGGTAAGATGCCCGCCAACCCCGCCGTCCTCAAGTCCATCGTCTCTACCGAGATGGTTCGTAAGGTGGCCGAGTCCAACGGCGTGGCCTGCTATGATACCTTCACCGGCTTTAAGTTCCTGGCCCAGAAGAAGGATCAGCTGGAGGCTGCCGGCGAGGGCAATGTGCTGATGGCCTTCGAGGAGTCCAACGGCTATATGTACGGTGACTATGTCCGCGATAAGGATGCCGTCACCGCCGCTCTGGTGCTCACCGAGATGGGCGCATGGTACGCCGATCAGGGCATGACCCTCAACGATGCCATGGAGTCCCTCTATAAGAAGTACGGCTTCTACGGTGAAAAGACCCTCAATCTGGTGATGCCCGGTCTCGACGGCCTGCGCAAGATGGCACAGCTGATGGCTGACCTCCGTGAAAAGCCCCCTGTGGAGGTCGCCGGTGTGGCCGTGCGCGAGCAGAAGGACTACGAGAGCGGCAGTGTGGTCTGTGTCGAGTGCGGCAAGAAGACCACCATGGAGCTCAGCGGCTCCAATGTGCTGCGCTATGAGATGGCCGACGGTACCAGTCTGGTGGTGCGTCCCTCCGGCACTGAGCCCAAGGTCAAGGTCTACATCCTGACCCTCGGCGCAACCGAGGCTGAGCGCGATGATAACATCGCCAAGTACGCCGCATGGGCAGCTACCCTGGCTGAGTAAGGTTTAGAATATGGTACAGCCGCCTCTCTGTTTTGCACAGAGAGGCGGTTCTATTTTTTGGCACAAAGTCTACAAAAAAATCTTGCAAACTAACAAAAAATCAGTTATAATTTACCCAACAATCTAAGATTGGTAGCTGTAACGAAGTGCTGCGCGCACGGGCTGCAACTATCACTCGGCAATCGCTTGAGTGTTTCAAATCCCGTTTGGGGATTTGGAACATTTTTTGTTATCGTCGGTGATAGACTTAGGGAGAAAACTGATATTTTGCAGGAGGTTACCACTATGTATCTGGTTACGAATGGACGACTCATCACCCGTGACAGTGAGGGTAAGGGCTACTATGAACACGGTGCCGTGGCCTTTGAGGGCACCAAGATCGTGGAAGTAGGTGAGGAGGCCGCTCTCCGCGCCAAGTATGCCGATGCCGAAGTGATCGATGCCCGCGGCGGCGTCATCATGCCCGCCTTTATCAACGCCCACACCCATATCTACTCCGCTCTGGCCCGCGGCTTAAGCATCGTGGGCAACAACCCCACCAATTTCTACGAGGTGCTGGACGGTACCTGGTGGGCCATGGATCGCAAGCTGACCCTGGAGGGCAGCCGCGCCAGCGCCGATGCCGTGTACATCGACTGCAACAAGCAGGGCGTCACCACCATTTTCGACCACCACGCCGCCTATGCCGAGATCCCGGGGTCTCTGTTTGAGATCGCCGAGAGTGCCAAGAAGTTCGGAATCCGTTCGTGCCTGTGCTACGAGGTGTCCGACCGCGACGGTGAGGAAAAGTGCCTGCAGGCCATCCGTGAAAACGCCGACTTTATCTCCTACTGTGAGAAGGAAAAAGACCCCATGTTGGCAGCTATGTTCGGTGGCCACGCATTGTTCACCATCTCCGACAAGACCTTTGAGCGGATGGTAGAGGCCAACGCCGGCCGTACCGGTTTCCACATCCATGTCTCCGAGGGCATGGACGATGTGTACGACTCTCTCCGCAACTACGGCTGCCGCCCTGTGAAGCGCCTGATGGATCACGGCATTCTGGGCGAGAAAACGGTGCTGGGTCACTGCATCCATGTCAACTCTGCCGAGATCGACATCATCCGAGAAACCGGCACCATGGTGGTCAACAACCCCGAGTCCAATATGTCCAACGCTGTGGGTGTCTGCCCTGTGCTGCCCCTTACGAAGGCGGGCATCACCGTGGGCCTTGGCACCGATGCATGGACCAACGACATGGTGGAGTCCCTCAAGGCTGCCCTCTGCGTCCAGCGTCTCCACGCCTGCCTGCCCAATGTGGCATGGTGCGAAGTCACCGACATGCTCTTCCGCAACAACGCCAAGATCGCGGGCAAGTACTTCCCCGTGGAGCTGGGCGTGCTGAAACCCGGTGCGGCCGCCGACATCATCGTCATGGACTACTATCCCTACACCCCCTTCTCTGATGAGAACATCGACGGTCACATCCTCTTCGGTATGACCGGCAAGCTCTGCCGTACCACCATCGGCAACGGCAAGGTGCTGATGAAGGATCGCCAGCTGGTGGGTATCGACGAGCTGGCAGAGAATGCCCGTATCCTCGAGGTGTCCAAGAAACTGTGGGGCGCTTTGAATAACAGAGTGTATTGATTTTCTTAAAGAGGGGATTCCATCCCCCCTTTAGATTTCCCCTCACCAGCTGACATCGGTCACTGGTGTCGCCGCGACAGAGGCGGCTGAGGCGTGGTATTTTTCCCACGCACATGTCGCGGGAAAAATGATTGAAAACATAAATAACGACATAGGAGGAGTTACCATGTCTGAGAAAATGTATCCCATTCCGTTTTCTTCCCTGATGAGCTGGGTGGTCACCGAGTATGCCACCGAGGGTAAGATTTTCGGCATTCACAAGACCTATCGCGCAGACGGCAAGAGCCTGCCCATTTTCGGCGAGCGTATCGAGACGCCCTTCGGCCCCGCCGCCGGCCCCAACAGCCAGCTGGCACAGAACATCATCGCCGCCTATGTGGCCGGCGCCCGTTTCTTCGAGGTCAAAACCGTACAGAAGATGGACGGCGAAGAGCTTGCCGCCTGTGTGCCCCGCCCCTGCATCCTTGCCAACGACGAGGGCTACAATCAGGAGTGGTCCACCGAGCTGACGGTGCCTCAGGCTATGGACGAGTACATCAAGGCCTGGTGTGCCCTGAAGGTCATGTCCAAGGTCTACGGTCTCGGCGACCCCGACGGGTTCGTGTTCAACATGTCCGTGGGTTACGATCTGGAGGGCATCAAGGGCGAGAAGGTGAATACCTATCTCGAGGGTATGATGGACGCCAACAAGACCGCCATCTTCGCAGAGTGCAAGGCGGTGCTGAAGGAGCTGTTCCCCGAAGAGAGCGCCTATATCGACGCTATCTCTCCCCGCGTCTCCCGCTCCGTCACCGTCTCCACCCTCCACGGCTGTCCTCCCGATGAGATCGAGCGCATCGCCTCCTACCTGCTGACGGAGAAGGGCCTGCACACCTTCGTCAAGTGCAATCCCACCATCCTCGGCTACGAGACGGCACGCCGCACGCTGGACAGCATGGGCTACGATTACATCGTCTTTGACGATCACCACTTCCGCGAGGATCTACAGTGGTGCGACGCAGTTCCTATGTTCGAGCGTCTGCAGGCATTGGCTGACAGCCTCGGCCTGGAGTTCGGCCTGAAGCTTTCCAACACCTTCCCCGTGGATACCACCCGCGGTGAGCTGCCCAACAATGAGATGTACATGTCGGGCCGTTCCCTCTATCCCCTCACCATCGAGATGTGCCACCGCATCTCCCGCCAGTTCAAGGGCAAGATGCGCATCTCCTTCGCCGGTGGTGCCGAGTACTTCAACTGCGACAAGCTCTTCGACGCCGGTATCTGGCCCATCACTGTGGCCACCACCATCCTCAAGTCCGGCGGCTACAACCGTCTGCACCAGATGGTGGAGAAGGTGCAGGATATGCCCTACAAGCCCTTCTCCGGCACCGACACCGAGGCCATCTGCGCTCTCAGCAGCGCCTCTCACACCGACTATCACCATGTCAAGCCCATTAAGCCCTTGCCCCGCCGCAAGAGTGAGAAGAAGGTGCCCTGGCTGGATTGCTTCTTCGCACCCTGCAAGGGTGGCTGCCCCATCGAGCAGGATATCCCCGAGTACATCGAGCTGGTAGGCAAGGGTATGTACGGCCCTGCCCTGAAGCTCATTACCGAGAAGAACCCGCTGCCCTTTATTACCGGCACCATCTGCGCACACCGCTGCCAGAACAAGTGCTCCCGCAACTTCTATGATGAGTCTGTCCATATCCGCGATGCCAAGCTGGTGGCAGCAGAGAACGGCTTCGAGGCAGTGATGGCCTCCATGAAGCCTGCCAAGAAGATTCCGGGCAAGAAGGCTGCCATCATCGGCGGTGGCCCCACCGGTATGGCGGCGGCCTATTTCCTGGCCCGCGGTGGCGTGGAGACTACCATCTTCGAGCGTGAGGCCACCCTCGGCGGTGTGCCCCGCCATGTGATCCCCTCGTTCCGTATTGCTGAGGAGACCATCGAGAGGGATATTGCCCTCATGGAGAAGCAGGGCGTGGAGGTGAAGTGCGGAGCACCTGCACCCTCCGTTGCCGAATTGAAGGCCATGGGTTATACCCACATCCTCTTTGCCGTTGGCGCATGGAAGGCCGGCCGCCTCGATATTGAGGGCGCAGTGGCCGGTGCCATCCAGTGGATGAAGGGTGTGAAGGCAGGCAACATCGCCGTCAGCGGCAGCGTTGCCGTGGTGGGCGCAGGCAATACCGCCATGGATGCCGCCCGCCTTGCCAAGCGCAGCGGCGCTGAGACCGTCACCATCGTCTATCGCCGCACCAAGAAGTATATGCCCGCCGATGAGCACGAGCTGGCTCTTGCTATTGCCGATGGTGTCAACTTCGCCGAGCTTGCTGCGCCCGTGAAGCAGTCCGATGGTCTGCTTACCTGCGAGAAGATGGTTCTCGGCGAGGCCGATGCCAGCGGTCGCCGCAGCCCCGTGGGCACGGGTGAGTACTTCACCATCCCCTGCGACCTGGTGATCTCCGCTGTTGGTGAGCAGGTGGACGATGTGCTGCTGGGTAACAACGGCGTGGAAGTCGATGAAAAGGGCCGTCCCTCCTTCAAGACCAATGTGGAGGGTGTCTACGCCGCAGGCGATGCCATGCGCGGCCCCGCCACTGTGGTGGAGGGTATCGCCGATGCCGCCGCCTTCGCTGAGGTCGTCCTCGGCGCACCTCATGTCTATGAGATCCCCGCCGCAGCCTACACCACCGTCGCCGATGCAAGCGCAAAGAAGGGCATCCTCCGCATGGCAGGCTATCCCTGCCGCGAATCTGAGCGCTGCCTCCAGTGCGCCACCGTCTGCGAGAACTGCGTGGATTCCTGCCCCAACCGCGCCAACATTGCCATCGCCATGGCGGACGGAAAGCATCAGATCCTCCATGTGGATAAGATGTGCAACGAGTGCGGCAACTGTACCCAGTTCTGCCCCTATGACTCCGCCCCCAGTCTCGACAAGTTCACCCTGTTCCAGACGGCTGAGGATATGGTGGATTCCCATAACGCAGGCGTGCTGTTCCTTGGTGGCGACAAGGTGCGTGTCCGTCTCTTCGGCGAGCCCAAGGACTACGATCTCAGCGATCCCAAGAATGGTCTGCCCGCCGATTTGGAGGTCTTTATCCTCCGCATCCGCGATCAGTACAACTACCTCTACAAGTAAGAAAAAAGATAAAAAAGTTCCCCATCCAATCGGATGGGGAACTTTTTTGTGCTTTTTTAAGGATTTATCTCTTGACCAGAGCGGCGGTCTCGCGGGCGATGGCAAGCTCTTCATTGGTGGGAATGACATACACGGCCACCTTGGAGTTGGCGGTGGAAATGCGAACTTCCTTGCCGCGGAGCTCGTTGTTCTCCTCCTGCAGGGTGATGCCCAGATAGCCCAGATACTCGCACACCATCTTACGGACGGGAGAGGAGTTCTCACCGATACCGGCGGTGAAGGCGATGGCGTCCACACCGTTCAGGGCGGCTACATAGGAACCGATCTTCTTGGCGACGCGATAGCAGAAGGCCTCGACAGCATCAGCGGCCTGCTTGTTGCCCATCTTGCGGGCCTCGATCAGATCGCGGAAGTCACTGGACACACCGGAAAGACCCAGCACGCCGGACTCCTTGTTCAGCACACGCATGACTTCTTCCAGAGACAGGTTCTCCTTGTGGGCGATATACTCGATGATTCCGGGGTCAAGGCTGCCGGAGCGGGTGCCCATCATCAGGCCCTCCAGAGGAGTCAGACCCATGGAGGTATCAATGGACTGGCCATTGCGGACGGCGGTGATGGAAGCGCCGTTACCCAGATGGCACACGATCACGCGGGAGTCGTTGCGATCGAGGCCTGCCAGCTCATGCAGACGCTGAGCAACGAACTTGTGGCTGGTGCCGTGGAAACCGTAGCGGCGCACCTTGTACTTCTCATAGTACTCGTGGGGAACACCGTACAGATAGGCCTTGGGAGGCATGGTCTGGTGGAAAGCGGTATCAAACACGCCCACCATAGGCACGCCGGGCATAATGGCCTGGCAGGCGCGGACGCCGATCAAGGTGGCGGGGTTGTGGAGGGGGGCCAGGTCGGAGCACTTCTCCACCTCGGAGATCACTTCCTCGGTAATGACCACGGAGGAGGCGAACTTCTCGCCGCCGTGGACGAGACGGTGACCCACGGCCTCGATCTGGTCGAGGGAGGAGATGACACCGTACTCCTTATCGGTCAGAGCGGCCAGCACCTTGGAAATGGCAGTCTGATGATCGGGCAGGGGATCGGTCATGACGATCTTGTCGTGGCCGGAGGGGGTGTGGTTGAGGACACCGTCAATACCGATGCGCTCGCACAGGCCAGTGGCCAGCACGCTCTCGGACTTGGAGTCGATCAGCTGATACTTCAGCGAGCTGCTGCCGCAGTTCACAACCAGAACTTTCATAGCAATTCTCCTTTGCATCTTTCAGCAATTTCATATTTGCCGCCCGTCAACGGGCGGTAGTAAGTCAACAGGTTTATTATAACAGTGTGTGGGGGTAAAGACAAGTCCTCTTTTCTCAGAAAACCGTGAAGATCATCACGCACAGTGCCACGCACAGTCCCAGACAGGTCATCAGCAGGGCGAAAGACAGAGATCCGGTAAAGCGGGAGAGGACATCGCGGCGGGTGGAGTCGGCATCGGCGGTGCGTGCGGCGCTCTCATCGCCGAAGCGGGAGAACATACGCACCATGCGCTCGTAGGGGTCAGTACGCACTTTGACGCGGCTGTTACGGAACACGGTCTTGCGCAGTGCCAGCACGATCATGTCGAACAGGTCGCACACAAAGCGGAACACCACATGGAGTACCGCAAAAAGACCGCGGAAGAAGGGCTTATAGACGCTCTGTTCCAAGCTGAGCCAACGGGGCCACAGACTGCGATATGTGCCGTCTTTCTTCATCAGCACCAAGCGGATGAAGAGGCAATAGACCACGGCGGCGATGCACAGGGAGATCACCACGCCTTTGAGGTTGATCCATGCCAGATAATGCACCGCATGGTGGAAATGGTGGCCTCCGGTGAACTCCAGCGTCAGGCCCGCCACCTTCTCGGTAAGAGAATGGGGCAGAAGGCCGAGAACAGGCAGCGTCACAGCGGCGAGGCACAGTGCGAGCTTACTCATAGGCGTGCCCCAGGACTTGCCGTACTCCTTGCCCTTCTGGTGGAAGATGGCCACATAAATCTTGGTCAGATATGCCGCCGTCAGACCGCCGGAGAAGAGGAACAGCCACTCCACCGCCGTTACCGTCCACAGATGGCTGTGGTGGGCATACTCCACGATGGCTTCATGCACCAGTGTCTTGCTGATATAGCCGCAGAAACCGGGAATACCCGCCAGTGACAGTGCACCGCACAGGAAGATGATGTGCAGCAGAGGCTTGCCGCGACCAAAGCCGCGAATATCGTTGAGGTCGAGAGCGTGGGTGTTCATGTACACAGCGCCTGCAAAGAGGAACAGTACCAGCTTCACCAACGAGTGGTTCATCATGTAGATGACCGAGCCGTGAGCGGCCAGCGCATTCTCCTCGCCTAAAAGACAGATCATAGCGATGCCCACAGTGATAAAACCGATTTGGCTCAGGGACGAGCAGGCGAGGATATATTTGAGGTTGGTGGAGAACACGGCGATCACTGCACCCAATACCATGGTGATGGCACCCAGCACCATCAGCAGGTTGCCCCAGGCGACCTCGCCCATCAGAATCTGCGCCGTAATGGTCAGCACGCCGAAGATGCCCGCCTTGGTCAGCACGCCGGAGAGCAGTGCCGAGGCAGGGGCGGGGGCTACGGGGTGTGCCTTGGGCAGCCAAATGTGGAGGGGGAACAGACCTGCCTTGGCGGCGAAGCCGAAGAAGATGCACAGTGCCGCCGCCCACAGCTTGCCCCGCTCCGTGGTGGCCATGCAGGCCTCCCGCAGCTCAGAGACAAGGAGCGTGCCCGTTATATTTTGCAGCAGGAACAGACCCATCAGCGTTACAAGACCGCCCAGGACCGCGATGGTCAGGTATGTCTTGCCTGCGTCCATAGCGCCCTCCGTCTCCTCCTGCGCCACCCAGACATAGGAACCAAGAGACATCATCTCAAAAAAGAGGAAGGTGGTGTACAGGTGGGAGGAGAGGAACACGCCTACAGTGGAGCTGAGGCAGAGAAGGAAGAAGAAGTAATACCGACCCAGATTGTGGTGATGGCGGAAATACTGGGGCGAGAGCATGGCGGCGATGAACCACATGAAGCACACCACCAAACCGTAGAGACAGCGGAAGCCGTCCAGCGTCACGGTGAGATGGACAACAGGCAGCGTATAGGTGCCGCCGTAGCCCGTGACGATGACGAGGACGAGTCCCAGAAGAGTGACGCCCGTGGCAATGACCGACCACAGACCCAGTGCCCGTTCACCTTTCTTGCGGACAAAGACGGTGGCCAGTGCTGCCAAAACGGGGAAGAAAATCACGAACCATACCATCACAGCATCACCGCCTCTCTGATCACATCAAGGAGCGTATGGGGGAACAGACCCATAAGGATGCACAGTGCCGCCAGAATGAGGATGGGCACCGTCATCATGGGCCCTGCCTCGTGGGCACTGAGCGCTTCAATGGCGGGAGCGTCCTTGGCGGGGAACCATGCCTTGATAACTACCTGGAACATATAGATGGCCGTCAGCAGCGCGGAAATCAGCAATCCTACAAAGCCCAGCACCGCCCAGACGCTACCTTCGCCGGTAGCGGCAAGGGCGATGTACCACTTGCTGACGAACCCGTTGAAGGGGGGCACGCCGGTGAGAGCGCAGGCTGCCACCGTAAAGGCGATGAAGGTCAGGGGCATTCTACGGCCCAGGCCCTCCAACTCATGGACATACTCGCGGTGAGCATAATGGAGCACACTGCCGGCGCAGAAGAAGGCCATGATCTTCACCACCGAGTGGACGATGAGGTGCACCCATGCTGCCACCATGCCAGCAGGTGTCATCAATGCGCAGGCAAAGAGGATATAGGAGAGGTTTGACACCGTGGAGTAGGCAAGACGCCACTTGAAATGAGTCTGCTTCAGGGACATGGCCGAGCCGAACACCAGTGTGATGATGGCAAGGCACATGACTACATACTGCCCCCAAGTACCGCGTAGGATATCGGTGCCGAAGGAGTAGTAGACCAGACGGATGCAGGCGAAGGCACCGGCCTTGACCACTGCCACCGCGTGCAGCAGCGCCGTCACGGGAGTGGGGGCCACGGCTGCCGAGGGCAGCCAGCTGTGGAAGGGCCAGATAGCGGCCTTGACACCGCAGCCCACGAAGGCCACGGAGAACACCGTCAGCAGCACCGTCATGCTGCCGCTGTAATGGGAGAAGTGACCGCCCAGAACGAAGTCGTTGGCATCGTGGACGATTAGGAACACCAATCCCACGAAGGCAAGGGCGGCACCGGCGATGGAGTACAGGGCGTACTTGATACCGGCGGCAATGGCCTTTTTGTGCATAGCGTGCATGACAAGAGGGATGGTGGACAATGTCAGCAGCTCGTAGAAGAGATACATGGTCACCATATTGGCGGCGCAGGCGATGCCCAGCGTAATGCCAAAAGCGGCGGTGAAGAAGGCCCAGAACAGGGGCAGTTGGCCCTCGTGTTTCATATAGTCCCATGCATAGACCATGGTAAAGGGCCACAGGGAGGCCGACAATCCCACGAACAGCTTGGCCGCGCCGTCCATCCGCAGGGCGAAAGACAGCTTCCCGGTAAAGGACCACAGGACAAAGTCCTCACCACTGCAGCTGAGGATGGCCGCCCACGCGATGACGGTGGTGGCCACGATGATCACGCTGCAGAAGGTGCGGCGGGTTTTATCGGAGAAGGGCAGCACATAGGAGGCAAGTCCCGCCACGATAGACAGGAACACTGCAAGGCAGAGCAAAATACCGTTCATTGTGCCACCTCCTTACAGTACTGCGCCCGCAATGGCCTGCGCCAAGCGCACAAGAACATCGGGGAAGAAGCCCAGCAGACCCGTCAGGCACGAAAGCACCAAGGGGGAGATCAGCAGGGCAGGGGCATTGGCGTTGCCGTGGAGATGGATATCCTCCATGGGTTTCTCGCCGGGGAAGAATGCGGCGATCACGGGGGCGAAGAGATAGCCCGCTGTCAGAAGAGCCGAGAGCAGCAATACCACGGGTACGGCGTAGCTTAAGAAACCGGGCAGAGCATCCAGCGCCGCCGTGGCCAAATACCACTTGCTCCAAAAGCCGCCGAAGGGGGGGATACCCACCAGCGAGAGGGAGGCGAGGGCAAAGGCAATAAACAGCAGCGGCATCTTGCGGCCAAGACCTCGCAGCTCATCGGTGCGAGTCCGACCCGTCAGGAGAATGACGGCACCGGCACACTGGAAGAGGGCCACCTTGGCGGCGGCGTGGAACAGCATCTGCAATACGCTGCCTGTGAGGCCATCCCCGCTGAGGAGGAAGAGGCCCAGCAGCACATAGGAGATCTGAGAGATACTGGAATAGGCCAGGCGCTTTTTCAGTACCTTTTCAAAGCAGCCCATCAGCGAGCCCATGAACACGGTGATAAGGGCGAGGATGATGCACACCGTCTGCACCCAGGTGCCGCGAAGGGCGGATGCGTCCACCGTGAAGAACAGCAGTCGGATCACAGCCACCACGCCTGCCTTGGTGATGAGACCGGACAGCAGCGCCGAGGCGGGCGCAGGAGCTGCCGGGTGCGCCGTGGGCAGCCAGTTGTGGAGGGGGTAAAGGCCTGCCTTGGCACTGAAGCCGAGGATGACGCAGAACACGCCGATGAACATGAGGGGTGTCATGTCGGCGATATGCCCTCCTGCGGCAAAGCGCAGATCCACGCCGCCGCTGTAGAGCGCCACGATACCGAACAGCGCCACGAATGCGCCGCCGATGGAGTAGTAGAGGTACTTGCCGGCACCCACCAGGGCACCACGGTTGCGCTCATGGAGCACCAGCGGTGCCGAGAGGAGGGTGGTCAGCTCGAAGAAGAGATAGAGAGTGATGAAATCCGCCGCCAAGGCCGTACCCAGCAGCGCCGCTTCCGTAAGAAACAAGAAGGCGTAATAGCGCATCTGCTCGCCGCTGTGGGGCATATAGACGGAGGAGAAAGGGATGGAGAAGAGCCAGCACACCGTCACCAGCACGCACACCACCGCACCGAAAAGATCCAGATGGAGGGCGAAGGTGAGGCTCTCGCTCATGTGCCACACGGCACTCTCACTGCCACGGAAGAAGAGGGCAGAAATGACTGCCAGCACCGTGATGACGGTCTGCACTGCACCCATGATGGGGACAGCGCGGCGGGTATCGGACTCCTTGACAAAGGCGCAGCCTACGCCCAGCAGCAGGGGAAGCAAAATCAGTATATAGAGCATTTGATTCTCCTTTCCTGCTTAATAGCCCACGAACAGGGCGAGACCCTGTTCAATCAGGGCGGTAATGGGGGCGGGGAAGATACCCACCACCATGCCCAGCACCAGCAAAATGATGGTGGGGACGGCGGCCAACGCCGTAGAGAGCACCTTGGCGGTGCACTGACCCTCCCGATGGGGCAGCCACAGAATGATGGCGGTATAGAGGAAGTAGGCCACATTCAGCACCGTGGAGAGCACGAGGCCGAGAAGCACCACCCAGCGCTGCCAGTCGAGGGCGAAGGCGGCAGAGGCGAAGTGCAGCTTGGGTACGAAGCCCACGAACAGGGGTACACCTACCATGCTGAGGGCACCCGCCGTAAAGACCACGGCGGCGAGGGTGTTGCGGTGTCCGGCCCCGCGGAGGGAGTGGAAGTCCTCATGATGTCCCGAGGCGGCAATGAGCTCACTGCCGGAGAGGAACAGCATGGGCTTGGTAAGGGCATGGGAGAGGATGTGGAGAATGGCGGCCAGCAGAGCGGCCTCGGAGCCCATACCCAGACCCATGAAGATGTAGCCGATCTGTGCGGCGGAGGAATAGGCCACCATGGTGGTGAGGCGACGGGCGCGGATGGCGGAGATAGAACCTATGACCATACCCAACACACCGAAGACCAGCAGCACATTCTGCACGCCACTCTGAGTGAAGACCTCAATGCCCACTGCGCGGTAGATGACCTTGATAAGCAGGAAGATGTAGCCCTTGGATACCACGCCGGAGAGAATACCGGCCGAGGCGGGGGTGGCGCGGCCATAGGTATCGGGCATCCAGAAGTGGAAGGGGAACAGGCCGGACTTGATGGCGAGACCTGCCGTCATAAGGCCGATGGCCGCCGTCATGGAGAAGTTATACACGCCCGTATCCCACAGGGCCGCCACTGCATCGTGGAGCTGGGGGAAGAGGAGGTGTCCGGTGATGGAGTAGGTCAGCACCACGCCGATCAAGAACAATCCCGAACCCACCAGCGCGAAGATCATGTAGCGGGCCGAGGCCAGCAGTGTTCTGCCGCCCTGTCGGGCGGAGAGGAGGCTGCACGAGGCAATGGTGCAGATCTCAATGAACACATAGCCGGTGAAGATATCGTTGGTGTAGCAAAGTGCCAGGAGCGACACCAGCGTCATGTCCACGGCGATCCAGTACAGGCCGCGGCGACTGTCTTTCACATCCTGCATAATGCGGCCCATACCACCCAACACGGAGAAGAGCATCACCGTGGAGAAGAGAGTGGCCATCAGGGGTTCGAGGACGCCGGCCATGATCTCGTTTCCCCAGGGGGCGGGGTAGTGACCCATCATGTAGGAGTAGCTGATGTTGTTGGCCGCGCAGAACACCAGCACACTGGCGTTGAGCGCGGTGACGATGACAAGCAGGCACACACTGAGGCGTCGACCCCACTTGTCTCCTGCGATAAAGGTGGTCACTGCGCAGAGAAGGCACAAAATGATGGCAAAGAAGGGAAAATTCTGCACAAAGCTCATACGCGACCTCCTTTCCGATGCTCGGCAATCATCAGATACAGGGCGTCCATATCCAGCGTATGATAGGTGCGGTAGATGCGCACCGTCAAGGACAGCATCACGGCCGAGACGCTCACCGACACCACGATGCCCGTCAGCACCAGTCCTGCGGGAATGGGGTTGATGTAGTAAGCCGCGTCGGTGATCCCGTCGACGATGATGTTGGCCTTACCGCCGGAGATGAAGCCGCGGTCGGCCAGCAGCAGGAACACACCCGTGTCCATGATGTCGAGGCCCAGAACCTTTTTCAGCAGGTTGCGGTCGAACAGGAGCATGCAAAAACCGATGCAGAAGAGGATCACGGCTACGCATTCCTCGTAGTTGTTCAAAATATTCTGGAACATACCGCTCATTTACAGCTCCCCCCTTTTGAAGTACATATAGAAGCTGTACATGGTCACACAGACCACGAAGCCCACCGCCACATTCAGAGGCAGAATGAGACCTGCCGAGAAGATGCGGCCCGGCGTACCGGGAGAGATGATGGAGTGGAAATGATTGGCACCCGTGAAGAAGGAGTAGGTCTTGGACAGGGCATAGAAACCCAGTGCGCACAGCACCACGATGGACAGCACCTTCTTAGGCAACCGTCTTGCGGCCTCGTCCTCGCCCCAGACCATGGCGTAAATAATGAGAGCGGAGGCCATAATAGCACCGCCGGAGAAGCCGCCGCCGGGGGAGAGATGCCCGTTGAGCACCACATAGATACCGAACATCAGGATAATGGGGATCACCAGCTTGCATACGGTGCGGACGATAATGTTGTTGGCGTAGTAGCGGGCGTTGGACTGCATTTTGCGGCGCTTGCCCTGATCACCACGCATCAGCATGGTGACGGCGCACATGGCGGTGAACAGCACGAAACTCTCGCCCAATGTATCGAAAGCACGGTAATCGAGGATCATACCCGCCACGGAGTTGACGGCGCCGGTCTCGATCATGCCCTGCTCTACATAGCGCTGGCCCACCTCATTGACGGTGGGGGCGCAGGAAGAGCCGTAGGCGGGGAGGTTGGCCACCACCAGCAGCATGACAGAGGCAAAGGCAATGCACAAAAGCGTTACCAGCACCCGGTAGGCGATGTTGCCGCGGCGGATGAGGCGTTCGGCAATTTTCTTGTTGCGCTTGGGCTCGTAGGGGGCCACCTCTTCGGGCGTGGGGAGGACGGGCTCTGCCAGCATATCGGAGAAGTCCACCTCACCGCCCAGCCAGCGGCGGAAAAAGGAAGTTCCCTTATTCATCCGTATCCTCCTCTCCGTCGTGGTCTTTCTTCTCGTGACGGTGGTCACGGTCAATGAGATTCAGCTGCCGCAGCGTCAGGAAGAAGAGGATGGAGGTGACACCGGCGCCCACAGCTGCCTCGGTAATGGCAAGATCGGGGGACTCCAGCAGCAGCCACACCACCGACATGACCACAGAATAGGCCATGTAGATGATGACGGCCTGCATAGGCTTTTTTGTACAGGCGGTGGCGATGGCACACACCAGAAGGCCGGTTAAGAGTAAAAGGCGAAATACGGTCATCCCTGCGCCACCTCCTTGTTGTTAGATTCTTCGCTGTGGAACTCGGCGTCTGTCAGGTCAACATGCTGGGAAAGATGATCGTCGACGCGGTACTCAAACTGTGCCAGCATGTGGCTGGACAGGGGAGAGGTGAGCCACTGCAGCACCAGTACCAGTACCAGCTTCAGCGCCACCACATCCCAGCCAATGGCGATCACCAGACCCAGTACGAAGAGGAACAGGCTGAGGGTATCGCCCATGGCCGCGGAGTGGATGCGGTTGAGGGCGAAGTCGAAACGGTACAGACCGATGATGGCACAGACCATGGTGAACAGTCCGCCCAACAAACACAAGGCTACGACGATGAAGCGCAGCCACTGCAGGAACATCATGTCTTTTCACCCTCCTTTCTGCGGGCATAGAGGGTGATATAGATGCGGCACAGCATCATCACGGCGATAAAAGCCATGACCACATAGATGATGGCGATATCGGCCAGATATCCCTCGTGGAGCGTCAGCGTCAGAACGCAGATGATGATGGTGACGATGGTGCCGATGAGGTTGATGCCGATAATGCGGTCCACCGTAAAGCGGGAGCGGATGATGTACACCAGCAGAGCGATGATGCACACGGCCAGCACGATCAGCGTGGCGATAAACAAAATATCATAAGCGCGCTGGATCATTTCTCCATCTCCTCCTCTACTTTGCGTAAGTGTTTCACCAGAGACCACTCGGGGATACCCTGGGCATCGTCTTTGTTCAGGCACAGAACCAGATATTCATCCTCGCCCTCCTGCGCTACCGTCACCGTACCGGGGGTAAGGGTGATGGAGTTGGAGAGAAACACGCGGGAGACAGTTTCATTCAAAGGCACCCGCAGCCGCACGATGGCGGGATCATAGCGGTGTGGCGGGATCAGAATGGTGCGCAGCACCGCGAAGTTGGCCTTGAAGATCTCCCATACCAGCATGAAAATGTACACCACATACATGGCAAGGCGTTTGATGATCCGCCGCTCATGTTTGGGATGATAGCCCAGCGCATACACGCAGAAGGCGTAGACAGCCGCCGTCAGCACAAGGCCGATCAAACAGATCTCCACCGTCACCCGACCGTTCAATACCAGCCAGAGAAGGAACAGAAAAATACACATGACCATAGCAGTTTCTCGTCTCCTGTTTTACATACTTTTCGCGCTTTCTTAACCAAAAGAAAGCAACACTTTACCAATTGTTAATTCTACCACAAAACCCCTGTTTTCGCAAGGAAAAGGGGTGTATTTCGCTCTTTCTCTTACTACGAAAAAAGTCATAAAAAATCGGCACTTTTGCACAAAAAATCCCCCGCCCGAGGAAGGCAGGGGATCGGTTATGGAATTTATTGCTTTTTCTCCCGTTTGCTGTAGTACCACCGCGGGTAGCCCAGCGTCAGCACAAAGATGACAATAAACGTCACCAACGCCATCCACCACCACTGCAGGAGAGCTGCGAGGATCACCACTACGCCGCCGACGGTGAACACCCAGCCGCCGAAGCGGTGGCTGGCGCGCCATACATCCTCATCCGAGAGGGTCAGCTTGGTGCGTATGCCGAAGGTATGATTAGACTGCTGTTTGGGCATCTGATTGCCGAGGGCGATGAACAGCAGGCCCACCAGCAGGCAGCAGATAAGCCCCACATTGATCTCCTCATAGAAGGCGTAGCCATAGGTGATGGCAGAGCACACCCAACAGGCAACGGGGATGATCCACAGCACCATGGTGAGGGACTTTTTGTGGATATTCTCCTTTTTCTTATCCTTATCGGTGGCGAAAATGCAGAACAGGTGCAGCGCGGCGCAGATAAGGGGCAGGCCGAACACCACCATGGGGCGGCTCATCCAGCCGTTGGGCTCGTTATTCACGCCCCAGTGGGTCACCATCACCTCGGGCAGCTTATCCCACAGCACCACGCCTGCCAAAATCGGAAGCAGAATCAGCACCAGCGTGAGAATAATCGTCTTTTTATGGGTTTTCCACATGGTTTTCGTCTCCTTTCAAGTCCTTTACCCACAGCAGGATCTCCTCCAGCACCGAGGCGTTGAGTGTGTAGTAGATGAATTTGCCATCCCGTTTATCCCGCACCAGTTCGGCCTCCTTCAGCACCGCCAAGTGCCGCGAAACCGCTGCCGCCGACATCTCAAACTGTGCGGCTAAATCGCCTGCGCTCATGGTGCCGTGCTTGAGGAGATTGAGGATCTCCCGCCGCGTAGGGTCGCTCAGTGCCCGCAGCGTATCATGTAAGCCCATAACAGCGCCTCCTTGTTTAACATTTAAGTTAATTGTTAAATGTAGTGTACCACGGAGCTGCTTGCCTGTCAAGTGGGGAGGGGAAAATTCTATGTGGACGGGCGCTGTCGGTTGTGATATGATAAGAAAAAATGCAGACGAGGTAACAGAGAATGAACATCACCATTATCGACGGACAGGGCGGTCACCTGGGCGCGCAGCTGGTAAAGGAGATCGTGTCCCGCTTCCCGCAGGTGGAGCTGACCGCCATCGGTACCAATGCCATCGCCACTGCCGCCATGCTGAAAGCGGGCGCACATAACGGAGCCACAGGGGAGAATCCCGCCGTTGTGGCCTGCCGCAAGGCAGATGTGATCATCGGTCCCATCGGCATTGTGATTGCCGATTCCCTTCTGGGAGAGGTAACGGAGAAGATGGCACTGGCGGTGTCCCGTGCCGGAGCCGTGCGCATTCTGATTCCTGTGAACAAATGTGACAATCTGGTAGCGGGTGTGACCAATCTCAACATGGGTGTGCTGATCGCCGATACGGTGGAAAAGCTGCGTGGCCTGATCACCACTTGATTTTCGTGTCACATTGTGGTACACTGTAGTTGCTGTTCAGAAGGACAGCGCGGAGACAGAAGTTTCCCAACGGGCAAAGATTTTATGTTTTAACCGATACTACGAAGGTGTCATTATCCCTGCAAGAGGGGTAATGGCACTTTTTTGTGTGGAGAGAGGATGGCTTTATGAATCGACACAACAAAACTGTCAGGTTGGTACTCAGTGCCCTGTTCCTGGCGCTGGCCTATGTGCTGCCCTTTTTAACGGGCCAGATCCAGCAGATCGGAAAAATGCTCTGTCCCATGCATATCCCTGTGCTGCTGTGCGGATTTTTCTGCGGCTGGCCGTGGGGCTTGGCGGTGGGATTTATCGCGCCGATCCTGCGTTCCCTCACTTTGGGTATGCCCGTCTTTTTCCCCGGTGCGGTGTGTATGGCCTTCGAATTGGCGGCCTACGGTGCCATTGCGGGGCTGATGTACAAGATGCTGCCCCGTAAGAAGAGTGGCATCTACATTTCCCTTTTGACGGCCATGATCTTGGGCCGCCTCGTCTGGGGTGCCGCCATGCTGGTCTGCATGGGGCTGCAGGGGAGTGCCTTCACCTTTGCCGCTTTCTTTGCCGGCGCCGTTACCAACGCCATCCCCGGCATTATCATCCAGATCGTGCTGATCCCCATTCTGGTGATGCTGCTGGACAAGGCCAAAGGCTCAGAACTGGAATAACGAAAAAAACATCGTGCCCGTGGGCACGATGTTTTATTTTGCGCAATATGCCTCATACTTCTCCTGCAGCCAGACCTTCAGCTCCGCCACGCCCTCGTCGGTGAGAGGATATTCCCGTTCTTCGATGTCGGTGGCGGCCTCGTAGCAGAGGTTGGAGTATACCGACACCAGCATCGGTTCATCGCCCTTGCGGCGGTGGAAACGGTAGCGGAACTCGCCGATGGATCCGGTATAGACATACGCCCGCTTGAACCACTGGGGCGTCAGCACTTCAAATTGGGGATGCATGCGGTATCCTCCTGTAAAACGCATTCTTACGGGGAAGTATAGCACAAATCCGGCGGTATTTCAACAGTTGCCTTGCCGGGAAAATGGTGGTATACTACATACTGGAAATTTAGGGGCCTTTGCCCTGTTACGAAGGAGAATAGATACTATGTCCAATGCAGTTAAGCGCATCGGTGTCCTCACCTCCGGTGGCGATTCCCCCGGAATGAACGCTGCCATCCGCTCTGTTGTCCGCAGCGCCCTTGAGCGCGGCATCGAGGTCATCGGCATCCGCCGTGGCTGGCAGGGTCTCATCACAGGTGACTTTGTCCAGATGGACGGTTCCAGCGTCAGCCGCATCATCAACCGCGGCGGCACCATCCTCTACACCGCCCGCAGCGACGAGTTCCGCACCGAGGAGGGGCAGAAGAAGGCTGCTGCCACCTGTAAGCTGTTAGGATTAGAGGGCATCGTGGCCATCGGCGGCGACGGCACCTTCCGCGGTGCACAGGCCCTGAGCCGTCAGGGTATCGCCGTGGTGGGTATTCCCGGTACCATTGACAACGATATCGTCTGCACCGACTATACCATCGGCTTTGACACCGCAGCCAACACCGCCGTGGAGTGCATCGACCGCCTCCGTGATACCATGCAGTCCCACGAGCGCTGCGCCGTGGTGGAAGTCATGGGCCGCCACGCCGGGTATCTGGCCCTCTATGTGGGTCTGGCTGTAGGTGCTACCGCTGTGCTGGTGCCCGAGACAGAGTACAATTTCGAAGAGCATGTGGCTGAGAAGATCCGTGAGGCTCGCCTTGCCGGCCGTACCAACTTCATGATCGTGGTGGCCGAGGGTGCCGTTTCCGCTATGGCAGTGGGCGACGAGATCCGCGAGAAGCTGGGTCTTGATCCCCGCGTCACCATCCTTGGCCATATCCAGCGCGGCGGCAATCCCACCGCCAAGGATCGCGTACTGGCCACCCGTATGGGTCACGAGGCCGTCCGCGTGCTGGCTGAGGGCGGTACCAACCGTGTGGTGATCGACCGCAACAATGTGATCATCGACATGGACATCGACGAGGGTCTGTCCATGATGAAGACGCTGAACGGACAGGAGTTCGAAGTCATGCGCTCCATGACCGGTCAGTAAGGTGATGCTATGAAGGGACTGTTTGACCCCGATGGCGTATTTGCCCGTGCCATGGACTTTCTGTGGCGGATGATCGTGCTGAATGTGCTGTTTGTCATCTGCTCTATCCCTGTGTTCACCTTCGGCGCCTCCTCTGCCGCCCTCTACGGCTGCATCCAGAAGGCGCAAAAGGGCTATGACGGCCGTCTGGCAGGATTGTTTTTCCAAAAGTTCCGTGAGAATTTCAAGGCCGCTACCATCGGGTGGCTCATCATGCTGCTCCCCATCGCCTTGTGCGTGGTGGATTTGCTGGTGGTGCCCGCAGGTCTGTGGCGCATCCTCGCCGTGCTGGGACTGCAGATCTGCGCCATGGTGCTGGTGTTATTGTTCCCCCTGTGCGCCCGCTATGAAAATACGGCGCCGACCCATGTAAAGAACGCGCTGCTTCTGGCGCTGGGCAATCTGCCCCGTGTATTGGCGGTGTTTGTCCTGTGGGGCATCCCCATGGGTGCATGCTTGTATTCGGGGACGGTCATGTATGTGCTGAGCATCATGTGGGTGCTGTTCCTCTACGCCATTCTCTCGTGGGTGAGTCAGGCCATCCTCTGGCCGATCTTCGAGAAGCTGGAAGGCTAAGTTAGTTGACATAATATAAAACCCCGCCTCCTGTAAGGCGGGGTTTTTGTTTGTCTTTTTACAGTTCCAGCAAGCCTGCCTCGTACATCTTCTGCAGACTCATGAGGATACCCAGCTTGGCGTGATACCAAGTCAGGCCACCCTGGAAATACACGGCGTAAGGGGGACGGGTGGGACCGTCGGCACTCAGTTCAATGGACGAACCCTGCACGAAGGCGCCTGCCGCCATGATGACATCGGACTCGTATCCCGGCATGGGTGCGGGTACGGGTGTGACGAAACTGTCCACGGGCGCTGCGGCCTGAATACCCTTGCAGAAGGCCACCATACCCTCACGGCTGCCCAGTTCTACCGCTTGGATAATGTCGCGGCGGATCTCAGTGGAGGAGGGGATGACCCGGAAGCCCAGCTTTTCATAGCAGGCGGCGGCGAACACCGCGCCCTTCACAGCGCCGGATACCACCGTGGGCGCAAGGAACAGACCCTGATAGAAGGAGGTGAGGATACCCTGATTGGAGCCCACTTCGCGGCCGAGGCCGGGAGCGGTGAGGCGGTAGCCGCAGCGCTCAATGAGGTCGGCGCGGCCGGCAATATAGCCTCCAGTGGGGGCAAGACCGCCGCCGGGGTTCTTAATGAGGCTGCCCACGATCATGTCAGCCCCCACATCGCTGGGCTCCAGCTCCTCCACAAACTCGCCGTAGCAGTTATCCACCATGCAGATGACGCCCGGCTTGCACTTCTTGCAAAAGGCGATCAGCTCCCCAATCTGGGCAACGGAGAAGCTGGGGCGGGTGGCGTAGCCCTTAGAGCGCTGGATGGTGATCAGCTTGGTTTTTTCGTTGATGGCGGCACGGATGGCATCGTAGTCAAAGGTGCCGTCGGGGAGCAAATCCGCCTGGCGATAGGTGACGCCGTACTCGGCCAAAGAGCCCACGGTGGGACGGATGCCGATGACACCCTCCAAGGTGTCGTAGGGCGCGCCAACAGGGGAGAGCAGCTCATCCCCGGGCAGGAGATTGGCACTGAGAGCCAGCGTCAGGGCGTGGGTGCCGCAGGTGATCTGGGGACGCACCAGTGCCGCCTCAGTGTGGAACACAGAGGCATAGATGCGCTCTAAGTTGTCGCGGCCCTCGTCGTCGTAGCCGTAGCCGGTGGAGAGATTGAAGTGGCGGGCAGCCAGATGGTTCTCCTGCATGGCGGCGATGACCTTGCTCTGGTTATACTCGGCAATGGCATCGATGCGGGCGAACTGCTCCTTGAGATTGTCCAGAATCTCGCTGCCGAAGGCCAATACCTTCTGCGAAACACCCATCTTGGTGTACATATCGTAAGTTGACATAATGTTATCCTCGCTTTGTCTCAAAATCCACGCCGTTCCAGCGCATCAGGGCGCGGATGGGGTAATCGCGGTCCAAATAGTTTCGGGCGTACCACTCAAAGGTGGCCTCGGGCAGGTGCACCAATTCGGGAGCCTCACAGCGGAAGGCGTTGAAGGTGGACTCGTCACCGCTGATGAGTGCCGCCACCGTCTCCGTCTTGCCTTCGCTCAGCAGTCGTCCCAAGCACCGGTCCATCAGCGTGGCGCAAACCTGCTCTTCTTCCTCTGCGTAGTCCTCGCGGTGTCCCAGCCAGTACAAAAACTCCTCGGGATCCAAATCCATATTGGTGGTGATACGGGAGAGCTTATTAAACTCCGCCCAATCACGGTTCTTCAGCACCTCAATGAGGTAGACGATCAAGTTGTCATCCAGCGCCAAACAGTCGAGAAATACCTCGAAGGCGTGCTTACCCTTGTCAGGATCGGGGGCAGCGTCCGCTGCGGGCTCCTCCTCTGCCACCTCGCCATCCTGTGCGGCGCAGCTGCAGACAAAGGCCTCCACGCCCATGGCGGCGGCCTGCTCACCGATCTGCTTTGCCCGCTCTTCCTCATCCTCAGCGGTGATGACCATGCCTTCGGGCGGCGTACGCTCACCCGACATAATCTCCATCATATAGTGTAAAGACCGTTCAAACAAATCCATGGTTCGCTCTCCAATCTTTCGAATTTCCAACACAAAATTTTATCATACAGCCGTTGCCAATGCAAGGAATTTCGGGTAAAATGGGAGAAAACCGAGGGGAGGTGCGGGGAAGTGAGCGCCTATTTTGTCTATATGCTCCGCTGCCGCGGCGATGTGTATTACACGGGTCTTACCACCGATGTGGCGCGCCGCTACCGCCTCCACGCATCGGGCAAGGGTGCCAAGTTCACCCGCAGCCATCCGCCGGAAGCCATCGCCGCCGTGTGGCAGTGTGAGGACAAGGTGGCGGCTGCGAAAGTGGAATACGCCATCAAAAAGAGCTTAAGCCGCGCTGAGAAAGAAGCCCTCATTGCAGCCCCTGCCAATCTTCGTGAGATGCTCCCTCAGCTTGCCGATTTATCTCTTGAGGTGGTTGACATAACGAGAACAGAGGTATAAGAAAACCGCCCGTGAGGGCGGTTTTTTTGCATTACAGATCCACCTTTTCATACCGCCTCACCGCCGCCTTTGTGGCGAGAGGGAGCGTGATAAAATAGACCACCAGGCCCGCTGCCAGCAAGGGAAGCTGGCGGAGATTGCCCGCAGCTGAGGTATCGTTGAGCCACGACAAACCGGGGAAGTGGGGGAGTGCTTCGCAAAGGAGCATTACTATCGCCGTGGGAATCAGGGCGATGACATAAGCGGTACCTACCTTATAGCCCGTGCGGTAGAAGGTGGGGAGAAACACGCTGTTGAACACCGCGTAGATGATAAGGGCGGCGGCAAAGAGGGCCACATTGGCATCCAAGCCCACGGGATTGGTGCCGTGGGGATTGATTTTCGCGCCGAGGATGGCGAAGGGCACGGCAATCACCAGTCCGATCAGCTCCATAATGGCGCAGAAGGCGGCGGATGCCCGGACAGTGTCCCCTTTGCGGATGGGCAGCAGAGCCGAGAAGTCCCCGTCCCGCTGCTCACGGCCCTGCATGAAGGTGAAGAACAATCCCAGCGTGGCGTAGAAGAACACCACTGTGTAGGGATAGGCAGGGATCAGCAGCATGACACCGAAGAAGGCAAACACCCACGACATGGGGTGGCATACCAGACGGAACTGCTTATACAAAAGCGCTGACATCCCATTCCCTCCTCTCCATTGCCACAATGATATCCTGCAGGGTGCTGCCCTTGTCTGCGTTGGTTGACATAAATTCTCGCAGAGAACCACTCTGTAACACTGCGCCGTCCTTGATGTAGACGATGTTGTGGGCGCAGCGCTCCAAATCGGAGGTGATGTGGGTGGAGAAGAGGATGCTCCGTTCTCCGTCTGCTACCAGTGCCCGAAACAGCTCCGTCAACTCGTCCCGGGAAACGGGATCAAGGCCACTGGTGGGTTCATCCAGAATCAGCAGCCTGGCCCCGTGGCTCAGCGCCAGTGCGATGAGATACTTCACCCGCATACCGCTGGAGAGCTGTTCCACCCGCTTGTTCTCGTCGATGTTAAACAGCTGCAAATAGCGGCAATAGGCCTCGTCATTCCAGTTAACATAAAACTTGCGCGTCACCTCGGTGATGGTCTTGACTTTCTTCTTGGGATAGAAGTCGATGCCACCCAGGACAACGCCGATCTCCTCTTTGAAAGACTTTTCATTTTCCCGTACATCCGCGCCGCAGAAGCGCACTTCACCGTCGTCGGGATGGACAAGGCCGAGGATGGATTTTAAGGTCGTGGACTTACCGGCGCCATTTCTGCCCACAAGGCCTGTCACTGTTCCGGCAGGGAGTGTGAAAGTCACATCATGGAGGGTAAAAGCAGGGTAGACCTTTTGTAAATTCCTGACTTCCAGCATCATTCCTCGGTCTCCTCCAGTATGTCCATCGCCTCTGCCATCTTCTGCAGCTTGGGTGCCAGATAGTCCGGTGTCTGCAGCGCCATTCCCCGCTTGCGGTCGCACAGCAGAATAAGGGAGTCACCCGGTTCCACGCCGAACATCTCCCGGGCCTCCTTGGGGATCACGATCTGCCCCTTGGGGCCGATCTTCACCGTGGCCATAAAAAAACGGCTGCTCCTTTTCATCATATCTGTCAACCTCCTTTGGTTATAAAAGTATAACTTTTATTACTTTTCTTCTATCATATCACCGTACCATACCCTTGTCAAGAGAGGTGAAATCTGCTATACTGAGAAAAACAACTGTCACAACAGGGAGGACGGTAAGATGGATCTTTGCGACCGCCGTACAATTGAATCGCTGCTGCAGCGCCACGGTTTCCGCTTTTCCAAATCGATGGGGCAGAATTTCCTCATCGAGGGCTGGGTGCCTCGCGACACGGCGGAGGTCAGCGGCGCGGATGATGGCTGCGGCGTGGTGGAGATCGGCCCCGGTATCGGTCCTCTGACCTATCAACTGTGCCGCCGTGCCGCCCGTGTGGTGTCGGTAGAACTGGACGAGCGCCTCTATCCTGTGCTGGAAGAGACCATGGGAGAGTTTGACAACTTTACTCTCGTCAAGGGCGATGTGATGAATGTGGATCTGCCTGCGCTGGTGGCCGAACATTTCGGTGGCCTCCGTCCCATTCTCTGCGCCAACCTGCCCTATAACATCACCACACCTGTGCTGGAGAAATGTATCTTCAGCCGCTGCTTTGACTCCATCACCGTTCTCATTCAAAAGGAGGCGGCACAGCGTATCTGCGCCAAGGCAGGGTCTCCCGACTACAGCGTGTTTTCCCTGCAGATGCAGTACTACACCGATCCGCAGATTATGTTCGAAGTAGAGCCCGAATGCTTCCTTCCTGCGCCGAAAGTGACCTCGGCGGTGCTTCATTGCCCGGTGCGGAAAGCGCCTCCCGTGGAGGTGGTGTCCGAGCAGGCCCTGTGGCGGACGGTGAAGGGCGGCTTTGCTCTGCGGCGCAAGACACTGGTGAACTCCCTCCAGAGCGCCTACAACCTCTCCAAAGAGCAGCTCACCGCCATCGTGGAGTCCTGCGGCCTGAGCGCTACCGTCCGCGGTGAGAAGCTGACACTGGAGGATTACGCCCGATTGACCAACGCGCTGGCGGAATACGCATAAGAGGCAATATTCACAAAAGATTTACTGTTTTTCCTCTGCGAACTGTGGTATACTTTTCCATAGTGAAGAAAAAGCCTGTAAGGAGGCCTGTGGATGGAACTGAACAAGAAGAATATACTGAAGATCCTGCTCTTGGCAGTAGGGATTGCTGTGCTGTGGTGGGTAGCCAACAACATTGCTATGCTGGGAACGCTGCTCTCGGACATTGTGAAGATCCTCTCACCCCTGATCCTGGGTCTGGCTTTTGCCTATGTGGTGAACCTCATTATGAGCCCCCTGGAGCGGCTGTGGACGAAAATGCTGAAGAATAAGGAGCCCAAGAGCTTTGGCATGAAGATGCGCCGTCCCGTGTGCCTGATCGTCAGCTTTTTGATCATGCTGGGCGCTGTGTTTGCCATCTTCTTCATTCTTGTGCCCAATCTGGTGCGCACTGTGCAGGATATGATCACCATCATCTCCGACTACATGATCAATCTCGATACGAAGTACGATGAACTGCGGGAATTTCTGGCTCAGTACTCTATCGCACTGCCTGAGTTGAAGCCTGTGGTGGATCCCGAGACGGGAATGACAGTGGGTGGCAGTATTCTGGATAAGCTGGAGCACTTCTGGAACGAGAAGGGACAGATCGTGATGGATACCACCATCGGCCTGACCACTTCCGTCGTGGTGACCATTTTTACCTCTGCGTTCAATCTGGTGATGGGGCTTGCCTTCTCCATCTACATTCTGGCACAGAAGGAGAAGCTGGGCCGCCACATGAAGCGTCTGCTGTACGCCGCCTTCCCCGAGCACAAGGTGTCAAAGTTCCTCGCCTTCCTGCACCGTGCCAATATGGCCTTTTCCAGCTTCGTGCAGGGACAGGTGGTAGAGGCGGTCATCATCGGTGTGCTGGTGTTTATTGGTATGTCCATCTTCAAGTTCCCCTTCGCGCCCGTCATTTCCGTGCTGGTGGGTGTTACCGCCCTCATTCCTGTGCTGGGCGCGTGGATTGGCGCCATCATCGGTGCGCTGCTGATCCTGCCTGTGTCCTTTATGAAGGCTGTGTGGTTCACTGTGTTCCTCATTATCCTCCAGCAGCTGGAGGGCAACCTCATTTACCCCCATGTGGTGGGCCGCAGCATCGGCCTGCCCGGCATCTGGGTGTTCTTCGCCGTCATCGTGGGCAGCGGTGTGGGCGGCGTGCTGGGTATGCTGCTGGGCGTACCTATCTGCGCCATCATCTACAATGAGCTGCGCGCATTTATCCACCGTAAGGACGATGAAAAGACAGTTGCCCAAGCTGAGGCAGACCAAACAGGTGAATAAAAAAGTACAACAAAAAACGCCGTGTATCACCAGATACACGGCGTTTTCTCTTTGAAAATTAAACTTTATAGAACATACCCTGTCGCAGGGAACCTGCCACGACGGGTTTGTCTGCCGCGCGGGTAAACTCCTTGACGGTGGCCTTTCCCAGAATTTTGGAGAGGCTGTCGGTCTGATTGACAAACACGCGGTCAAAACCACCCTCCGCGGTCAGCACCTGTGCTGCCATCTCGGGAGTCACCTTCTTCATGTCACTGCAGTGGAGGATTTCGGCGTAAATCTCCGGGCGATGGCAGACCATCCGCAGCGGCTGATTGAAACCCGAGGCACCCACCACATAGATGGTGTTGCCGCAGCCGTCGGGAATGACCGGCTCATAGTGGGCGTGTGCCTTCAGGGGCATTCCTTTAGCGCCGTCGGCCTCTACCAGCACATATTCTGCCGCCGTGGCCCAACCTTCAAATGAGGGAGCGGTGATTTTATTGTCCTCGCAGGGGGTACCGGCGCAGACCACATTGCGTTGGGCGAAGAGGGAATCCAACTCCTCCTTCGTAGTGGCCAGCGGGATATGGTCGGGGATGCGGATATGGGTGGTGGTGGTCAAAAGAACCTTGTGCTTTTTCCCCAGTTCCCCCGCCAAATGATACAGCAGCGTGGTCTTGCCGCCGCCGCCGATAAGAGCGGTCACACCGGGAGTGATTTGCAGCAGTTCGTAGAGTTTCATAGCCGTGTTCTCCTTATTTTCTCTGTTTTTTCATTCTAGCATATCTGACTGCTTACGGCAAGTAGGGATGCCAAACTTGACAGCAAGTGGGGAAAATGGTATAATTTTGCGCGTATTTTGTCTGCGTCTGCCCATTTGTGGTTATATTTTCCCATGGGTGGGCAGGATTGAGGTATTATGAAACAACGATTGAAAAACTTTTGGCCCGCGCTGCGTTTGGCTCTGCACCATTTGAAGATCAACTGGCAGGCATTCTGCTGCACCGATGAGGTGCAGGCTCTCAAGCGCGCTTTCCGCCTGTTTTGGTGGCGCTTGGGTGATGTGCTGGCCCTGTTCTTCCGTCTGATCTGGGGCTGGTTTATGAACACCCAACCCATGCGTGCTGTCCGTGATTGGTGGCACCGCACCAAGAAGGCGGTCAAGGCGCTGCCCCAGTATCATGGGCTGTGCTGGTTTATCCGCAAGCTGAAGGCACACCAGTGGCTCCGCTGGGCTGTCTTTACGGTGATCGTGGTGCTGATTGCACTGCCCTATTGCGTAGGTGTGGAAGAGAATAAGCAGTACACCTATCTCCTCATCACTGACGAGGGCACGCAACCTATCTTTGAATATCCCGACTTCACCTACGAGAGTGAGCGCCTGCGTGTCAGCAAATATGTAGGCGCAGATGCCCAGCTGATCCTCGCAGAGGGGCAGCCTGTCTTAATCCGTCACGGAAATACCGTTATGACGGTGGAGTGCTGGAACGAGACGGTGGAGAATCTTCTCGACCGCTGCGGCATTGTGACGGGCGAGAACGAGATGGTGGGCGTCAATGTGACGGGTCTGAAGACGCTGATCCACATCGATGACGAGCTGCGCTGCCGCCGCAAGGAGCACACGCCTGTGCCTCACACCACCCGCGAGATCCCCAACTATCTTCTGCCCTACGGCGAGAGTGTGGTGCTGCAGGAGGGACGCGACGGTGTCATCACCGATACCTATGACGATGTCTACCGCGGCGGTAAGCTGGTGGCCACAGAGTTGGTGGACCGCAGCGATTCCAGTGCCGTTACCGAGATCGTGGAGCACGGACGCAAGGTGCGGGATGTGGAGCGTGAGGACACCATCGCCTATGAGCAGCCCTTCGGCGGCGACAGCGAGGGCGGCTATCTGGTGTTCAAGTCCGGCCTTAGCATGACCTATTCTTCCAAGCATATCTGCAGTGCTACCGGCTACTACAGCGGCGGCGAAAAGGGTGCGGCATGGACTACCGCTACGGGCCATGCCGTAGGCGTAGGTATTATTGCCGCCGACCCCAAGGTGTTCCCTTACCACACCCGTATGTTTGTTCAAAGCACAGCAGGTACCCGTACCTACGGTATTTCTCAGGTGGAGGACTGCGGCGGTGCGGTGAAGGGCTATACGCTGGATCTGTGGTTCCCCAGCTATTGGGACTGTGTCTCCTGGGGACGCCGCAATGTCTATGCGTGGGTCTTGGACTAAACGAATAGACGAAAAAACCGTCATCTTCGAAAGATGGCGGTTTTTCTTGCCTATTGATGGAGAAGGGACTATAATAGTGCGGTAAGCTTATTTCTTGGAGGCACTATGTATTCCAATTTGAAAACATATCTCATCCTGTTTGTCGGTGTGTTCGCATTGTCCACCTCTGCCATCTTTGTGAAGATCGCCGACGCGCCTGCCCCCATCATCGCCTTTTACCGCCTTTTGACAGCGGGGGTGGTGCTGTTTCCCTTTTTTCTCTGCAGCAGCAGCTGTCGCGCCGAGTTCAAATCGCTCCAGCCCAGACAGTGGGGACAAATCGTTGCGGCGGGTTTTTGCTTGGCACTCCACTATGTCATGTGGTTTGAGTCGCTGAACTACACCTCTATCGCCAGTTCCACGGTGCTGGTTTCCCTGCAGCCTCTCTTTTCCTTGGTCTTTGAACGGTTTTTCAGCAGAAAAAAAGTTGCTCCCAGTGCCCTTGTGGGCGTTGCCATCGCCTTGGTGGGCTGCTTCATTATCGGCTCGGGTGACTTTCAAATTAGCGGTTTGAGCCTGTGGGGCGATATTCTCGCCTTCTTGGCAGCGGGTGTTATCTCCATGTACTTCTTCGTGGGCGCTTCCGTGCGACAGAGTACCTCCACCGTCACCTACTCTGTCCTCAGCTACGGTGTCAGCGCCGTCATTCTCGCCGTCTACAGTCTCCTCCGCGGTGATTCTTTCGTAGGCTACACACCTACCACATGGCTGGCCTTCCTTGGCCTCGCCCTCATCTGCACCATCGGCGGTCACTTTGTGTTCAATGTGCTCTTAAAAGATGTCCCTGCCTCTTTCGTCACCATGAGCATCCTCGGTGAGCCTATCGGCACATGTATTCTCGCCTATCTGCTGCTCCACGAGTCCATCGCCTCACAGCAGCTCCTTGGTATCGTGGTCATCATGGCTGGCATGGCGGTGTTCTTTATCCTGCCAAACCGAAAAAAGTGAACAAAACAAGTGGATAAGCACGACTTATCCGCTTGTTTTTATAGTAATTCTTCCATTTCTCGGGGAAAAGGTGCGGTGATGTGCAGATGCTCTCCTGTTATGGGGTGGGTGAGCCACAACTCATAGGAGTGCAGCGCCACGCGGCGGGTGAGGAGGGGATGTTCTTCACCATAGAGCCAATCGCCCAACAGCGGGTGCCCCAGCGCCGCCATGTGCAGCCGCAACTGATGGGTGCGCCCCGTAATGGGCTGCAGGCGCAGCAGGGCATTTTTCCCGTGTATGGAGAGGACTTCGTATACCGTATGCGCCGCCTTGCCTTCGGGATCGATCATCCGCTTTACCGCCGAAGAGATATCCCGTCCGATGGGCAGGGTGATCTCTCCGACAGCAGGGGAGGGGACGCCATGACAGATGGCACGGTACTCACGGCGAAAATCTCCTGTGTGGAGCTGCGCCATAGTGCGGGCGTGCGCATAGCCGCTCTTGGCCACCACCATTACGCCGCTGACGCCCCGATCAAGGCGGTTGACGGGATGAAAAGTGCCGCCTCCCAAATATCGCACCACCATCTGCTCCACGGTGATATCGCCACCTGTAAGAGCTGAGGCGTGGACAGCCACACCGGCGGACTTGTTGAGAATGAGCAGGTCATTGTCCTCCCACAGTACCTCGGGCAGCGGTGCATTTTCCGCAATGAGATTTTTCTGTACCCGATCGGCGACATTCACCGTCAGCACATCACCCTCCTGCACCCGGACATCCACGGTGACAGGCACACCGTTGAGCCTGATGGCTCCCTCGCGCCACTTCAGGGATTTGACGAGGGTGGAGGACAAGCCCAGCTCACCCCGCAGCAGGTGCAGCACCTTTCGACCCGTCATTTCCCGGGAAATGATACATTTCAGCTCTCGCACCCTTGTCTCACCTGCCTTTTTTGTAAAAATGTAAATTCAGTATAGCATAAGCGGAAAAAATATGGTAGAGTGAAGCTATACAATTCAGTAAAAACTGAAAGGATAAAAAACTATGGCATCGAAAGTATATTTTGCGGATCTCCGCGCCACCTTCCGTGAGAATCTCCAGCAGAAGCTGACTCGATTGATGAAAACGGCAGGCATGGGCGAGATCGACTTCGACAACAAGTATGTGGCCATTAAGCTCCATTTTGGTGAGCCGGGCAACCTTGCCTTCCTGCGCCCCAACTGGGCTAAAACTGTGGCCGATTTTGTCAAGGAGCGTGGCGGAAAGCCCTTCCTGACCGATTGCAACACCCTGTATGTGGGTGGCCGCAAGAATGCCCTGGACCACATGGACAGCGCCATGCTCAACGGCTTTAATCCCATGACTACCGGTTGCCAGATCATTATTGCCGACGGCCTGAAGGGCAACGATGAGGCTGTCGTGCCTGTGGTAGGCGGCGAGCTTGTGAAAGAGGCGAAGATCGGCCGCGCCATCATGGATGCCGATGTGTTTATCTCCCTGAGCCATTTCAAAGGCCATGAGCAGGCCGGCTTCGGCGGTGCGCTGAAGAACATCGGCATGGGTTGCGGCTCCCGCGCCGGTAAGATGGAGCAGCACAACTCCGGTAAGCCCCATGTGGAGCAGAAGCGCTGCGTCGGCTGCGGCATGTGCACCAGCATCTGCGCTCACAGCGCTATCACCGTCACCGATAAGAAGGCCTCCATCGATCACAACAAGTGCCTGGGCTGCGGCAGATGTATCGCCATCTGCCCCTGCAACGCCATCGATGTGGACTGGGATGAGACCACCACGAAGCTGAGCATCAAAATGGCAGAGTATGCCAAGGCTGTTGTGGATGGCCGCCCCTGCTTCCACATTTGTCTGGCCATTGATGTCTCCCCCAACTGCGACTGCCATAGCGAGAATGATGCAGCCATCGTGCCCAATGTGGGTATGTTTGCCTCCTTCGATCCCGTGGCACTGGATATGGCCTGTGTGGATGCCATCAACGCCCAGCCTGCCCTCCGCGGCAGTGCCGCTGCTGACGGCGACCACGATGACCACGATCACTTCCACCGTATGCATCCCGATACCGATTGGGAGTCCTGCCTCGCTCATGCTGAGAAGCTGGGGCTGGGCAGCCGCGAGTACGAGCTGGTAAAGATTTAAGGTTTACATAATGAAAGAAGCAAGAGCCTGGCTCTTGCTTCTTTTTTTGTTCAGTGTGTGGGCTTCGTCTCCTGATAGTACATATTCCAATCTACCTGATAGACCCGCAGCGCCTCAGGGGAGTGGCACACCATCCGCAGTTCCATCTCCGGGTGCTGTCGCCAGAAAGTTACCAGCGCCATGAGGGCGATGTGGGCGGCTTGGGGCAGGGGATAGCCGTAGACTCCCGTGGAGATGGAGGGGAAGTCCACCGACTTGCAGCCATGTTCGTAGGCAAGGTGCAGGCAGGAGTCGTAGCAGGAACGGAGAAGGGCGGCCTCATTGTGCCCTCCACCTTGCCAGATGGGGCCGGGTGTGTGGATCACATAGCGGCAGGGGAGATTATAGGCGGCGGTGATCTTAGCCTTGCCTGTCTCGCAGCCCCCTAAGGTGCGGCATTCCTCCAGCAGCTTCGGTCCTGCAGCGCGATGAATGGCGCCGTCTACACCGCTGCCGCCTAAGAGCGTACAGTTGGCGGCGTTGACGATGGCATCCACCTTCGACTCGGTGATGTCACCTAAGATGATTGATACAGCCATACATTACCTCACATTGCCAGATATTTGCGGCATTTCTCGTTGGCCTCCGCGGCCACCTTGTCCTCGTCGACGGAGACGAGACGCCCGTTCTGTACCGTAATGCGACCGTGTACCACCGTGCAGTCCACCGCGCCGCGAACACCCACTGTGCCCAGTACCGACTTCACATCGTAGTCTGCACCTACCAGTTCCAAGCGGTTCTCGTCAATGAAGAACATATCGGCGCACTTGCCCACCGCCAGCTGACCGATGTCATCGCGGCCCAGCAGCCGTGCACTGCCACGGGTCGCCATCTTGAGAATGTCATAGCCTGTAGGGGCAGCCTTGGAGGAGTTGAGGCGGTGCAGGAGATAGGCTACCCTCAGTTCCTCCAAAAGGCTGTTGCCATCGTTGCTGGCACTGCCGTCCACCGCCAAACCCACCGGCACATCCAGCCCCAGCATCTCGGGGATGCGGGCAATGCCGGAGGAGAGCTTCATGTTGGACACGGGGCAGTGTGCCACACCCGTTTGGGTCTGTGCCAGCAGGCGCAGCTCCTCGTCGTTGAAATGGATGCCGTGGGCGTACCACACATCGCTGCCCACCCAGCCGAGACGCTCCATGTAGGCCAGGGGGCGGCATCCCTCACGCTGGAGCATATATGATTCTTCATCCTTCGTCTCGCACAGGTGGGTGTGGAGTCGCACACCGTACTGGCGGGCGAGGATGGCGCTCTGTCGCAGCAGTTCCGCCGACACGGAGAAGGGGGAGCAGGGAGCCAGCGCTACGCGGCACATGGCGCCGTAAGAGGCATCGTGATACTGCTCGATAGCCTTCACGGAGTCGGCCATGATTTCATCCACCGTCTGCACCACACTGTCGGGAGGGAGACCACCGTCCTTGACGCTCAGATCCATGCTGCCGCGGCTCATGTACAATCGCACGCCCAGTGCCTCGGCCGCCGCCTTCTGAGCCCCCAGCAGATCGCCGCTGCCGTGGGGGAACACATAGTGGTGGTCAAAGACCGTGGTGCATCCGTGCTTCATCAGTTCACCCATGCCCGTCATGGAGGAGAGGCGAATCACCTCGATGTCCAGATTTTTCCAGATCTCATACAGCGTCTTGAGCCAGTCAAACAGCTCCATGTTCTGCACCTGAGGCAGGTTGCGGGAAAAGATCTGGTAGAGGTGGTGATGGGTGTTGATCAGGCCGGGATAGCACAGCTTCCCCGAGGCATCCAGCATCTCGGCATTTTCGGATGCCAGTCCTTTTCCAATGGCGGTGATGAAGCCATCCTCGCAGAGGATATCCACCCCCTGCAGCACGCGATCTTGATCATCGCAGGTAATCAGTTGAGAGATGTTTTGAATCAGCAGTTTTGCCATAATGATACCTCCCATTTTTTGAGAAAAAGTCCCCCGCCGCGAAGGGCGGCGAGGGACGAAAGGTTGGTCGCTAGCGTTCTTCTCGGAAGTAGCTCAGACCCAGAGATGCCGGGGGCTGGTCCTCGCGCTTCTTACGCAGGGACACCACGATCAGAACCAGCAGGGTGATCGCATAGGGCAGCATCTTGTACAGCTCCATCAGCTCCATCCGTCCGCCGGTAGGCAGATAGATGTTGAGGATGTACAGACCGCCGAAGAGAATGGAGGCCCAGATGCTGGCACTGGGACGCCAGATGGTGAAGATCACCAGTGCGATGGCCAGCCAGCCGCGGTCACCGAAAGCGTTGTTGGACCATACACCATTGGCGTAGTCCATAACATAGTACAGACCGCCCAAACCTGCGATCATAGAGCCGACACAGGTGGCTATGTACTTGTAGCGGGTGACATTGATACCGGCAGCATCGGCGGTAGAGGCGCTCTCGCCCACAGAACGCAGGTGGAGGCCGGGACGGGTGCGGTTGAGGAAGAAGGATGCGCCCAGCGCGATGATGATGGCCAGATATGCCAGGAAACCGTAGCTGAGGAACATCTCGCCAAACCAGCCGGTGGATTCGGCACCGGGCAGCGTGGTCTTGAAGAACACGCTGGTGCGGCCCAGAGCGATGGAGGGGACTTCACTGGCGGTCAGCTTGATTAAAGAGCCACCGAAGAAGTTACCAACGCCCACACCGAAGGTGGTCATGGCCAGACCCGTCACATTCTGGTTGGAACGCAGCGTAACGGTCAGGAAGCAGTACAGGAGGCCCATCAACAGAGAGCCGATCAGGGAGCACACGAAGGGGATCAGCACGGCCAGGAAGCCGTTGAGCTCTCCGCTGCCCACAGACTGCTCATAGAAGAAAGCACCGATGACACCGCTGATACCGCCCACATACATGATGCCGGGGATACCGAGGTTCAGGTTACCGGATTTCTCCGTCAGAATTTCACCGGTACTGCCGAACAGCAGGGGGATACCCTGCATGACGGCACGGGGGAAGAAAGATACAAAGTTAAACATCTTTTAGCCCTCCTTCTTGCCGCTCTTACGCAGGGAGACCTTGTAGGTAATAAAGAACTCCGTTGCGATGATGAAGAACAGGATGATACCTGTCAGAATATCTGCGAAGGAGTGGTTCAGTCCCAGAGAACTGGACACCTCGGTGGCGCCGCGGTCCATGGTCACCAGCAGCAAAGAGGCGGCGATCATGATGAAGGGATTGAACTTGGACATCCACGAGACCATGACGGCGGTAAAGCCGCGGCCATCGACGATGGTGGTGGTCAGCGTGTGGTCCACACCGGCGGTCAGGATGAAGCCGATCAGAGAGCACAGGGCGCCGGAGAGCACCATGGTGCGGATAATGACGCGATCTACCTTGATGCCGGCATAGCTGGCGGTGCGCTGGCTCTCACCCACCACGGCGATCTCGTAGCCGTGCTTGGAATACTGCATGTAGACATAGATGACACCGGTCAACACCGCGGCCACCAGAATGGGCAGGAGATACGCATTGCCGATCTCGGGCAGCCAACCGGCGCGGGTAGTCTGGTTGATGATACCGATCTTACCGGCACCCTTGGGAACCTCCCACACGATAATGAAGAAAGCCGACAACTGCATGGCAACATAGTTCATCATCAGGGTGAAGAGGGTCTCATTGGTGTTCCACTTTGCCTTGAAGAAGGCGGGCAGGAAACCCCACAGAGCACCGGCGGCCAGTGCGGCGATCAGAGAGATGATGATCACAAGAACATTGGGCAGCTTGTCGCCCAACAGGATCATGCAGGTGGTGGTGGCCAGACAGCCGATCAGCACCTGACCCTCGGCACCGATGTTCCAGAAGCGCATCTTAAAAGCGGGCGTGACAGCCAGAGAGATACCCAGCAGGATTGCCACATTGCGGAAGGTAACACCCACGCGGCGGGCAGAGCCAAAAGCGCCGTCAAGGATAGTACCGTAAACGCTCAGGGGATTCTGTCCCGTCAGAACGGTGGTCACAAGACCGCAGAAGACCAGAGACAGAAGGATGATGCCGATGCGGATGGCCAATGCCTTGGGCAGCGGCAGCGCTTCACGCTTGGAAATATGAAACAGAGACTGTTTATGCATTGTCCTGACCTCCTCCCACGCGTGTCATCAGTGCGCCGACCTCCAGCTTGTCGGTGGTTCGGGCATCCACCACGCCGGAGACCTGACCGCCGCACAGTACGAGAATGCGGTCGCACAGCTCCAGCAGCACATCCAGATCCTCGCCGACATAGACAACGGCCACGCCCTGCATCTTCTGCTCTGTCAGCAGATTGTAGATGGTGTACGAAGTATTGATATCCAGACCACGGACAGCGTAAGCCGTCATCAGCACCGAGGGTGCCTGTGCGATCTCACGGCCCACCAACACCTTCTGCACATTACCGCCGGACATACGGCGGACAGGGAAGCTGGTGGAGGGGGTGACCACTTCCAGCTCCTGCCAGATGCGCTGTGCCAGCGCCTCTGGATCCTTGCGGTCCAGGAAGATGCCCTTGCCCTTACGCCAGGAGCGGAGCATCATGTTGCCGGTCATACCCATGGAGCCAACCAGACCCATGCCCAAACGATCCTCGGGCACGAAGCTCATGGCAATACCGGCCTTGCGGATATCCATGGGATCTTTGCCCACCAGCTCCAAATGCTCCTCGCTGCCGGGGGGATTGAAAACCACAGAGCCGGAGGCAATGGGGTAGAGGCCTGCGATAGATTCCAGCAGCTCGCGCTGACCGGAACCGGCTACGCCGGCAATACCCAGGATTTCACCGGAATTGATGGTGAATGTCACATCGTCCAGACGCTTGACGCCCAGTTCGTCATAGACGGTCAGACCCTTGATGTCCAGACGGGACTCTACATTTACGGGCGTGGGGCGGTCGATATTCAGACTGACAGAGCGGCCCACCATCATGTCCGTCAGGGACTGCTGGTTGGCATCCTTGGTGGCCACATCACCGATGTACTCACCCTTGCGCAGCACGGCCACGCGGTCAGAAACGGCCAGCACCTCATGGAGCTTGTGGGTGATGATAATCAGGCTCTTGCCGTCGGCCTTCATGTTGCGCATGACGGTGAACAGCTTCTCCGTCTCCTGCGGCGTCAGCACGGCAGTGGGTTCATCGAGGATCAGGATATCTGCGCCGCGGTAGAGCACCTTGACGATCTCCACCGTCTGCTTCTGGGAGACGGACATATCGTAGATCTTCATGTCCGGATCAATGTCAAAACCGTATTTATCGCAGATTTCCTGCACTTTTTTACGGGCATTGGCGCGATCAAGCTTGCCCTCGAGACCCAGAATGATATTTTCCGTAGCGGTAAACAGATCGACCAGCTTGAAGTGCTGATGGATCATACCGATACCCAGGTCAAAGGCGTCCTTGGGGGAGGAGATGGTAACAGGCTGGTCATGGATGTAGATCTGTCCCTCGTCGGGGAAGTAGATGCCGGAGAGCATATTCATCAGTGTCGTCTTGCCGCTGCCGTTTTCGCCCAGCAGAGACAGGATCTCACCTTTGCGCAGCTCCATGTTGATGCCACGGTTGGCCACAACAGAACCGAAACGCTTGGTGATGTTCTCCATTTTAATGGCGTTCTTTACAGTTTCCAAGGCTGTCATCCTTTCCTGGGGTGGGTGAAAATGGTAAGCCCCGCCCCATTGTTATTCCACGATAACATTGTAGCATACCTTATGAATAAAGTAAATGACCGTGAACCAAAAAAATTTTTAGGGGACAGAAAAATTGTTAGGTATTTTTTGGAGAATGTGACAAAAAAACAGGCTGCCCGTAGGCAGCCTGCTTCATTTTTTAGGGAAGTTAGCTTAGAAAGCAACATCCAGACGGGTGATGCCGTCGATCTCCAGATCGAAGTAAGGAGCGGAGCGGAACTTGGACTCATAGAACACGCCGCCATCGATAACCTCGGTGTCGGGGGTGTAAGCATCGTCAGTGTCCACATCGGCCATGTAGGAAGACAGAGCCTCGCCCTTGACGGTGAAGGTAGCGCAGTCATAGACATTCAGAGTGCCAGCCTCCAGAGCGGCCTTAACCTCAGCGATCTTCTCGGCGGTGCCGGGAGCGGCAACAGCCTCGTTCAGATCGGTCAGCAGCACGGAGCCGGTGCCCAGAGTGCCGGTCCAGTCAGCGGGGATGGTCTCGCCGTTCTTCACAGCGTTGATAGCGAACTCATAGTAGGGAGCCCAGTTGATGCGGGAGGAGATGATGTAGGTGTTGGGGCCAGCAGCCTGAGTGGAGCCGTTGTAGGAGACATTGGGGATACCAGCGTTCTCACAAGCGGTAGGAGCACCCAGGGAGTCAGCGTGCTGGGAGATCAGGACACAGTCGCCGGCGATCAGCTTCTGTGCGCCTTCCTTCTCCAGAGCCTCGTCATACCAGGAACCGGTGAAGGTCACATCCATGGTGACGGAGGGGCAGACAGACTTAGCGCCCAGATAGAAGGAGGAGTAACCGGAGACCACCTCAGCGTAGGTGAAAGCACCGACATAGCCCATCTTGGCCTGATCGGCGGTGATCTTACCGGACTCGATCATCTCGTTGAGCTTCATACCGGCAGCGACACCGGCCAGGAAGCGGCCCTCATAGATGGAGGCGAAAGCGTTGTGGTAGTTGGGGACACCAGCGGTGTGAGCCATGGTGCCGGTGGAGTGGCAGAACTCAACCTCGGGGACTTCCTGAGCGGCCTGCAGCATGTAGGGCTCGTGGCCGAAGGAGTTGGCGAAGATGATGTTGCAGCCGCCGTCAACCAGATCCATAGCGCCCTCGTAGCACTCCTGGCCCTCGGGGATGTTGGTCTTGATGATGTAGTCAGCCTCAGTCAGACCCAGGTTGGCAATAGCCTCCTTAGCGCCGTTGAGGAAGTTCAGGTCGTAGGTGGAGTTTTCATCGTGCAGGCAGATGAAACCAACCTTAACGGTGGACTCGACGACTGCGCCGTCATCGGGAGTGCCCTCATCGACGGGAGCCTTCTCGCCGCAGGCCACCAGAGACAGGGCCATAACCAGGGCAAGGATCAATGCAAGGAACTTTTTCATTACTTGTTTTCCTCCTTTTTTAATATCGCGCACGGCATAAAGATTTACCGCACGGCTGAATACGGGGCAGTGCCCGAAATTCACAGTGTTTTTGGGAACAGGACTAGTATACACCAATGACTGACAAATTTCAACAAAAATCAAATAATCGGCAAAATTTTTGCTTTTTTAACAGAAATTGGTATTTATCAGCCGGATTTATTTACTGGTGAATCACTGTGCCGGTCTCACCGGCGATACCCTGTTTTGCCTTTTCCAGCAAGGTGATGAGGGCCTTGCGGCCGGGCTTGGACTGGGCGAAGGATACGGCAGCCTCCACCTTGGGCAGCATGGAGCCGGGGGCGAAGTGACCCTCGGAGATGTACTGCTGTGCCTGCTCGGGGGTCAGCTCGGCAAGATTTTCCTGATTGGGTTTACCGAAATTGATGGCCACCTGCTCCACGGCGGTGAGGATGACGAGGATGTCGGCATCCAGCAGTTCGGCCAGCTTGGCAGAGGCGAAGTCCTTATCAATAACGGCAGCGGTGCCCACCAGCTTGCCCTCTTTGCGGACAACGGGAATGCCGCCGCCACCAACAGTGATGACTACGGTACCGCTGTCAACCAGTGCACGGACGGTGTTGGTCTCGATGACATCCACAGGCTTGGGGGAAGGAACCACACGGCGATAGCCGCGGCCGGCATCCTCCACCATGGTAAAGCCCTTTTCGGCGGCGATGCGCTCGGCAGTTTCCTTATCGTAGAAAGCGCCGACGGGCTTGGTGGGCTTCTGGAAGGCGGGGTCAGCTTCGTCCACCAGAACCTGAGTCACCACGGTGGCCACATCTTTCACCATGCCGCGCGCAGCCAGTTCGTTGCCAATGGCGTTCTGCAGGTGGAAGCCGATGTAACCCTGGCTCATGGCGCCGCACTCGGGGAAGGGCATATCGGACTTGATGGCACCGGCCTCGGCGGCGGTGGCCATACCGAGATTGATCATGCCAACCTGAGGACCGTTGCCGTGGGCGATGATGACCTGATTGCCCTCGGCAATAAGATCCACAATGGGTTTGGCGGTCTCAGTGACCAGGGACAGCTGTTCGTAGGGAGTGTTGCCAAGGGCGTTGCCGCCCAGCGCGATGACGATCTTGCTCATTGTCTCTTACCTCTTTGTCTCTTTCAATCTAAAACGGGGAACAGCGGGAGGTAACCCCTCCCGCTTGATTCCGTTGTCAACTTTAGAAGCACTTACGCTGTTCGGGGGCTTCGTCCATGGCCATCAGTGCACGGACAGGATCCTTTACCTGGGACAGGAAGATCATGGCGGCGATGACATAGGGCTTGTAGGAGGCCTCCTTGTACAGAGGCACGATGTAACGGTCGAACACGGAGTTGTCCACCTCGCCCTCGGCGCAGCTCAGGCCGGTGATGTCGGCGGGCAGGCAGTGCATGTACAGCGCCTTTCCGTCCTTAGTCAGCGCCATCATCTCCTCGGTGCAGGCCCAATCCTTGTGCTGGGCGTTCTGTGCCAGCAGTTCTTTCTCCAGAGCGGCGATGCCTGCCTGATCACCGGCGGCATACAGCTTGGTGCGCTTCTCCATAGCGGCGAAGGGCGCCCAGCTCTTGGGATAGACGATGTCGGCATCACGGAAGGCCTCGGCCATGGAGTTGGTCTTGGAGTAAGAGCCGCCCGTAGCCTCGGCGTTCTTCTTGGCGATCTCCTCGATCTCGGGCATGACCTCATAGCCCTCGGGGTGTGCCAGCACCACATCCATACCGAAGCGGGTGAACAGGCCGATCACGCCCTGAGGTACGGACAGCGGCTTACCGTAGGAGGGGGAATAGGCCCAGGTCATAGCCACCTTCTTGCCCTTGAGGTTCTCCACGCCGCCGAAGTGATGGATGACATGGAGCATATCGGCCATGCACTGAGTGGGATGATCCACATCGCACTGCAGGTTCACCAGCGTGGGCTGCTGCTCCAGCACGCCGTCGCGATAGCCCTCCTTGGTGGCGTCCATGAAGGTCTTCTGATACTTGTGACCTTCACCGATGAACATATCGTCGCGGATGCCGATGACATCGGCCATAAAGGAGACCATGTTGGCCGTCTCACGGACGGTCTCGCCGTGGGCGATCTGAGAGGTCTTCTCATCCAGATCCTGCACCTCCAGACCCAGCAGATTGCAGGCAGAGGCAAAGGAGAAACGGGTACGGGTGGAGTTGTCGCGGAAGATGGAGATGCCCAGACCCGAGTCAAACACGCGGGTGGACTTGTTGCGCTCACGCAGATCGCGCAGGGCGTCGGCCACGGTGAACACAGCGTCGATTTCATCATCGGTCTTATCCCAAGTCCAATAGAAATCGTCCTTGTACATGTTGTTGATCTTCAGGGTTTCCAGATGGCGGGCCAGCTCAACAGTCTTGCTCATAGTACACTCTCCTTATGATTCTGTCAATTATTTACAATTTGATTTGGATAAAACGGATTACTTAATATCGTTGCCGGTCAGTTCCTGACGGAAGGAGGTGGCGGAGCCGTCCTTGTTCTCGGGCTTGTAGAGGCCGGGAACGGCGGCGTACAGTGCAGCGCAGGTCACCAGATCCTGCTTGAAGGTCACCTCGTTGGGTGCGTGAGCCTGAGACTCGGCGCCGGGACCGAAGCCCACACAGGGGATGCCGTAACGGCCCTGAATGGATACGCCGTTGGTGGAGAAGGTCCACTTATCGGTGAGGGGACGGCCCACACGCTTCTCAGCTGCCAGCTCCGTAGGCATCAGACGCTCAGTGCCCCACAGACCGTGGTGGGCATCGATGAGGGCCTGCACATGGGGAGCGGATTCCTTGTTGATCCAGGTGGGGAAGAAGCACTCGGTCTCATACACATGGCCGGTCCAGGCAGGACGGTCATACATGTACATGGACACCTTCACATCCTCGGCGTACTTGCGGCAGGCGGGCAGATCCTCGATCTCCTTGAGGCAGGACTGGTAGGTCTCGCCGGCCGTCATGCGGCGGTCGATGGAGATGGCGCAGCTGTCGGCCACGGCGCAGCGGGAGGGGGAGGTGTAGAAGATCTGGGAGGTGGTGCAGGTGCCACGGCCCAGGAAACGGGCATCCTCGTAGTGGTCGGGATTGTACTTGGGATCCAGCATCTTCACAAGGCCCTTGATCTCCGTATCGTCGGCGGCATCATTCTCGTTGAGGTCGCGGACATTCAGCAGGATCTCGGCCATCTTATGAATGGCGTTGTCACCGCGCTCGGGGGCCGAGCCGTGGCAGGAGACGCCGCGGACATCCACGCGAATCTCCATGCGGCCGCGGTGACCGCGGTAGATGCCGCCGTCGGTAGGCTCGGTGGAGATGACGAACTCGATTTTGCTGCGGGCATCCTCGGGGCCGTCGAAGTACTCGTTGACGATGGACTGCCAGCACATACCGTCGCAGTCCTCCTCCTGCACGGTGCCCACCACCATCAGCTTGTAGCCCTCGGGCAGAAGGCCCAGATCCTTGATGATCTTGCCGCCGTAGGCAGCGGAGGCCATGCCGCCCTCCTGATCGGAGCCTCCGCGACCGTAGATGATATCATCGGTCTCGTAGCCCTCGTAGGGGTCATGCTCCCAGTTATTGATGTTGCCGATGCCAACGGTATCGATGTGGCTGTCAATGGCGATGATCTTGTCACCCTCGCCCAGCCAGCCGATGACATTGCCAAGCTTGTCGATCTCCACCTTGTCATAGCCCAGAGCTTCCAGCTCCTGAGCAATGCGGCGGACGACGCCCTCCTCCTCGCAGCTCTCGCTGGGGATGGCGATCATGTCGCGCAGGAAACGGCTCATTGCAGGCTTATAGCCTTCAGCAGCTTTCTTGATGGCTTCGAAATCCATGACGATACCTCCACAGTAGTTGTATGTTATGTGTATTACCAAACAATTTTTATATGAGTTGCACAGGAATTACCGGCTTCTCTTAACCCTATAATAGCACAGTAACGACAGATGTCAAACAAAAATTTATCAAACCTAAAAAATTTTTTTGGAAAAGTGTTGATTTAGAAAAAAAGTGTGGTATCATATAGTTACAGTAAGAGAGAAACGAAAGAGAAAAGGAGTACACTTGCCTATGGAGACAAAGCGTTTTGAACTGCTCAAACAGCTTGCCGCCGGTATTGCCGCCCAGTTTGGCGATCATTGTGAGGTGGTGGTGCACGATGTGTCTGCCGAGCATTCCGACCGCACCATCGTTCACATCGAGAACGGCCATGTATCCGGCAGGAAGGTGGGCGACGGTGCCTCTCAGGTGGTGATGGATCAGCTGGCCAATCAGGACAGTCAGCCGCAGGATCACTTGTGCTACCTCAGCCGTACCCCCGATGGGAAGATTTTGAAGTCCTCGTCCCTCTACATCCGCAACAGCCGCGGTGTGGTAGTGGCCATCCTCTCCATTAATTATGACATCAGCAACTTTATGATGATGCATCAGGAGCTGGGTGAGTTTATGATGCCCCGCGACCGCGAGCAGACCGAGCCTCAGAAGATCATCAATGTCAACGATGTCCTCAACGAGCTCATCGAGCAGTCGGTACAGCTGGTGGGTAAGCCCGTGGCACTGATGAATAAGGACGACAAGGTCAAGGCCATCCGTTTCCTCAACGACTCCGGTGCTTTCCTGGTCACCAAGTCCACTGACAAAGTCGCAAAATACTTCGGTATTTCCAAGTACACTTTATATTCCTATATTGATGCCAACAAACAGCAGGAGGAGAATAAAAAATGATCGATCTGTCTATTAACAAGCAGGGCCTTGCCAACAACATCGCCAAGGCAAAAGAGAACAACATCATTATCCCCACCTTTGCTCAGATGGAGAATCCCGACCTCATCCCCGAGAAGATCAAGGCAAAGCTTGCCAATACCGGCCTCTGGGATGTGGATCCTGTTAACCTCTTCCGTATCAGCTGGAAGAACGAGGCCAAGGAGTTCGGCGGTCTGTATCAGTCCGTCCCCAACTATGTGGAGATCCCCTCTGCGCTCTCCGGTGTCAAGTGCCGCATTCTGGCCATGGCAGGCAAATGGTTCCCCACCGGCTGCCATAAGGTGGGCGCTTCCTTCGGCTGTCTGGCTCCCCGTCTGGTGACCGGCCAGTACGATGCTACTTACCATCACGCCGTATGGCCCTCCACCGGTAACTACTGCCGCGGTGGTGCCTTCAACTCCAAGCTGCTGGCCTGTGACAGCGTGGCCATCCTGCCCGCCGAGATGTCCAAGGAGCGCTTTGAGTGGCTCAGCAAGATCGCCGGTCAGGTTATCGCCACCCCCGGCTGCGAGTCCAATGTCAAGGAGATCTTCGACAAGACCTGGGAACTGAAGGCTGATCCCACCATGATGATCTTCAACCAGTTCGAGGAGATGGGCAACCCCCTGTGGCACTACAATGTCACCGGTAACGCACTGGCCGACCTGTTCGAGGCTGTGAAGAAACCCGGTCAGCGTCTGGCAGGCGCCTGCTTCACCTCCGGCCCCGCCGGCACCATGAGCGCAGGCGACCGCCTGAAGGACCTGTATCCCACCATGAAGCTGGGCGTGGGCGAAGCCCTGCAGTGCCCCACCATTCTGGATAACGGCTTCGGCGGCCACCGCATCGAGGGTATCGGCGATAAGCACATCCCCTGGATCCACAATGTGAAGAATACCGACATGGCTATCGCCATCGATGACGAGGACTCCCAGCGTCTGCTGCGCCTGTTCAACACCGCCGACGGTCAGGCGTATCTGAAGAACGAGCTGGGCCTGGATGATGAGCTGATCGAGAAGCTGACCTGGCTGGGTATCTCCGGCATCGCCAATGTGCTGTGCTGCATCAAGATGGCTAAGTACTACGAGCTGACCGAGGATGATGTGCTGTGCACCGTGTTGACCGACTCCGCCGGTATGTACGGCAGCCGTATCGAGGAGCTCAATGAGATGCACGGCGCGTACAGCCTGCTGGAAGCCGGAAAGGATCACGCTCTGCACATGCTGGGTCTCAAGACCGACAACCTGCTGGAGTTGACCTACGCCGACCGCAAGCGCATCCACAACCTGAAGTACTACACCTGGGTGGAGCAGCAGGCCCGCGATGTGAAGGATCTGAACGCTCTGTGGTACGATACCAAGGGTACCTGGGATGCCGTCCACGCACAGGCTGACGAGCTGGATGCCCTCATCAACGAGTTCAACGAGGCAACCGGTATTTTGAAGGCGCTGTAAGAAAAAATGAGATAAATCGTCGCAGGGCGGGGCATTCGCCCCCCCCTTCGTACTACAAGGAGATAGTACCATGAAAAATGTGAAATATGGTCAGTGTGTCCGCTGCGGCAAGACCTATGAGGCCACGCCCGACCTGACCAATTGTGAGTGCGGCGGCATTCTCGATATCGTTTACGATTACGACTATATCAAGTCCGTCCTCACCAAGGAGAAGCTGGCTGCGCGCGATAACCGCACCATGTGGCGCTACCGCGAGCTGCTGCCCATCAAGGAGACCACCCCCGACACGCCCCTGCGCGTGGGTTGGAGTCCCCTGTATGAAGAACCCAAGCTGGCCGAAATGCTGGGCATCCGTAAGCTGTGGGTGAAGGATGACGGACAGAACCCCACGGCATCGCTGAAAGACCGTGCCAGCGCAATGGCGGTCGCCAAGGCTCTGGAGGCAGGTGCGGAGACCATCGCCTGCTCCTCCACCGGCAACGCCGCCTCTTCTCTGGCGGGCAACGCCGCTGCTGCAGGACTCAAGACCTTCATCTTCGTCCCCGAGCGTGCTCCCCAGGGCAAGGTGGCGCAGCTGATGATCTTCGGTGCCAATGTCATCTCCGTCAAGGGCAACTACGAGGACACCTTCAAGCTCTCCGCCGCCGCTATTGACAAGTACGGCTGGTATAACCGTAACGCCGCCATCAACCCCTACCTCAGCGAGGGTAAAAAGACGGTGGCACTGGAGATCGCCGAGCAGCTGAACTGGGAGATGCCCGATTATCTGGCTATTTCTGTGGGTGACGGCTGCACCATCGCCGGTGTGTGGAAGGGATTCAAAGACCTGTACGCCATCGGTTTCATTGACAAGCTGCCCCGCCTGATCTCCGCCCAGTCCTACGGCTGCTACCCCATCAACCGCGCCATTCAGGACAATGCGCCCTGGGAGCCTATGGAGGAGAACACCATTGCCGACTCCATCTCCGTGGGTGTGCCCCGCAATGCCGATAAGGCTCTGGCTGCCATCCGCGAGTCTAACGGTCTGGCCGTCTGCGTCACCGATGAGGAGATTCTGGCAGCCCAGCGCCTGTTGGGCAAGACCTGCGGCGTGTTCGGTGAGCCTGCCGGTGTCACCGGCGCAGCGGCACTGAAAAAGGCCTGCGAGGAGGGATTGATCCCCGCTGATGCTACGGTGGTCTCCGTGGTGACGGGCAACGGCCTCAAAGATGTGGCCAACGCCATCAAATCCGCTGGTTCCCCCCTCCACATCGAGCCGGATCTCGATGTGATGGTGAAGGGCTTCGCCGAGCGTGGTGTTATCGTCGAATAAGGAGAAAAAAGAAACGCCTTCGGGCGTTTCTTTTTTACACAAAAATCTGGAAGATTTTTTATAACTTTCGCCGTTTTTCTGCTTGACTTTTCGCCCTTGATAGGGTATTATATTCGAGGCTTGTAAAGCTTGTGCGCTTTACATAAAGGCAAAATGCTTTACAGAAAGGGAGGAAATCGTATGAAAAACCAGACCTATCGCATGACGATGCTCTTCGATTTTTACGGCGAGATCCTCACCGAGCGTCAGAAAGAGTTCTTCGACCTGTATTATAACGAGGATCTCTCTCTGGGCGAGATCGCCGAGAACAGCGGCATCACCCGTCAGGGGGTCCGCGATGTGATCGTCCGGGCCGAAGCCGCCATGCAGGAGATCGAGGACAAGACCGGCCTTATCCGCCGCTTTATGCAGATGCAGGGCAAGGTCAGCGCCATCGAAGAGGCCGCCGAGGCTATCCGCAAGCTCAATTACCGCCAGTACGAGAATCCTGAACTGGACCGTCTGGCCGCTGTTATTACCGAAAACGCTGCCGCACTGAAGGAGTAAGCTATGGCTTTTGAAGGACTCAGCGAAAAGTTAAACGGCGTATTCAAAGCCCTCCGCGGCAAAGGACGCCTTAGCGAGAGCGATGTGCGCGCAGGTCTGCGGGAAGTGCGTCTGGCTCTTCTGGAGGCCGATGTCAGCTACAAGGTGGTCAAGGACTTCATTGCCGCCCTCACCGAGCGCTGCGTGGGCAGCGATGTGCTGGACAGTCTGACCCCCGCCCAGCAGATCATCAAGATCGACAACGAAGAGCTGACGAAGCTCATGGGCACCACCAATGCCAAGCTCACCTTTGCCAACCGCGGCCCTACCGTGGTGATGATGGTGGGTCTGCAGGGTGCCGGTAAAACCACCAACGGTGCCAAACTGGCCGGCCTTATGCGCCGCCAGTTCAGCAAGCGCCCCTTACTGGTGGCCTGCGATGTGTACCGTCCCGCCGCCATCACCCAGTTGCAGGTGGTGGGTAAGCAGCTGGATATCCCCGTGTTCGAGATGGGACAGGCTGATCCTGTAAAGATTGCCACCGAGGCGCTGAAATATGCCGCCGACCACGGACACGATATGGTGTTCCTCGATACCGCCGGCCGTCTCCACATCGACGAGACGCTGATGGACGAGCTGAAGAACATCAAGTCTGCCGTTCGCCCCAACGAGATTTTGCTGGTGGTGGACGCCATGACCGGTCAGGACGCGGTCAATGCCGCCGCCGCCTTCGACGAGGCGCTGGGCATCGACGGTGTGCTGCTGACCAAGTTGGACGGCGACGCCCGCGGCGGTGCTGCTCTGTCTATCAAGGCTACCACCGGTAAGCCCATCAAGTTCGTCGGTACGGGCGAAAAGCTGGACATGATCGAGCTGTTCCACCCCGACCGCATGGCCTCCCGTATTCTCGGCATGGGCGATATGCTCACCTTTATCGAAAAGGCCGAGCAGCAGTACGACGAGAAGCAGGCCAAAAAGCTGGAGGAGAAGCTGAAGAAAAACCGCTTCACCCTCACCGATTACTTAGAACAGCTGGAACAGCTGCAGAATATGGGCGACCTCAGCCAGATTGCAGGCATGTTGCCCGGCGGCATGGGCAAGGGTCTGGACATGAGCCAGATCGATGAGAAGAAGTTCGCCCGCACCAAGGCCATCATCCAGTCCATGACCATTAAGGAGCGGGAAAATCCCCAGATCCTCAATGCGTCCCGCCGCCGCCGCATCGCCGCCGGCTGCGGACAGGAGGTCTCGGATGTGAACCGCCTGATCAAGTCCTACGAGGCTATGCAGGAGATGACCAAGGCCATCTCCCGCGGCAACCTCTCCGCCCTGGGTATGATGGGTCACGGAAAGGGTAAGAAGATGTCCTCGTTCGGCCGCAAAAAGCGTTTGAAATAAGTGCCAACGCATTTATGGATAGATAAAAAACAATATTTTATATTTTGGAGGAAATTATTATGGTTAAGATTCGTCTGAGAAGAATGGGCGCTAAGAAGGCTCCTTTCTACCGTGTCGTCGTCGCTGACAGCCGTTATCCCCGTGATGGCCGCTTCATCGAGGAGATCGGTCTGTACAATCCCTGCGTGAACCCCGCTGAGATCAAGATCGATGTCGAGCGCGCCCGCGAGTGGATCAAGACCGGCGCTCAGCCCACCGATACCGTCCGTGCTCTGCTGAAGAAGGTCGACGTTCTGTAAGTCGAGGGGCGAATCGGTACAATGAAAGATTTGCTGCTCTATATCGCCAGAAGTCTTGTGCAGCAGCCCGATCAGGTCACCGTGACCGAGATCGAGGGTGCCGACGAGCTGACGCTGGAGCTGCGCGTAGCCCCGGAAGATATGGGTAAGGTTATCGGCCGTCAGGGTCGGATCGCCAAGGAGATCCGCACGCTCGTCCGCGCCTACGCCCAGCGCACCGGCGTGAAAGTTTCTGTTGATATCTGTGATTAAACGCAGAATAAAGACCCCCATCTGTAAAAGGTGGTAGTTTTTATTGTTGTATAATAGGGAATTGTGTTATAGGGGACTTGCTTTTTCTTGCTTTTAGGAGTAAACTATATTTGCAGGATTGTGCAAAACTGAATAGAAACAAATCATATTTATCACCATGTCTCCGTTATCTGCTCTGTAACAGATGCGGAGATGAGGGAATCCGGTGCGAATCCGGGGCATAGCCAGAATACTGTATTTGTAAGAGGATGCTGTTCGTGACGCGAGTCGGTCATTGGCGCAAGCTGAGAAGGCGGAGCAGCAAACGCGAGGTTTACATAATTGCCTCACATTACATGAGCCAGGAGACCTATGATGTTGGAACTAAGCGGGAAGTGTTGGTACTGCCCGTTATCACGAGAAAGTGGCCGTGATAGGAGAGAATTCTACCTATCACGGTTTTTTTATTGGAAGGAAAAGGACAGGAAACAGGATATGAAAGACGCGTTTTCGGATCGCCATCCCATCGTCAACTTCATATTTTACATTGGCGCGCTGGTGATGGGGATGTGCTTTATTCATCCTCTGTTTCTCCTGTGCTCTCTTGTGCTGTCCGTTGCCTACTATGTTGTGCTGAAGCGCAGCTGTTGGAGATATCTGCTGGGGATGACGGCGCTGTTTCTAGCCGTCACGGTCATCAATCCGCTGTTTAATCCCGAGGGCGTGGGAGAGCATGTCCTGTTTACCTACTTCGGGGGAAAGCCTTACACGCTGGAATCACTGTGCTACGGCGCGGCAATCGCAGCCATGCTGGTCACCGTCATCACCTGGTTTGCCACCTATAATCAAGTGATGACCGCCGACAAAATGCTCTACTGCTTCGGCCCTCTGACACCATCTGTGTCGCTGATCCTCACCATGGTGCTGCGCTTGGTGCCCTCTTTCCAGAAGAAGGCCCGGCAGATCGGCGGGGCACGGAAGTGCATTGGAAAATCTGTTGAAAACGGTACTGCCTACGAAAAGGCGCGGCACGGCATGACGATTGTATCCTCTCTCACCTCGTGGGCATTGGAGGGTGGCATCGTCACAGCGGACAGCATGCGAAGCCGTGGTTTTGGCAGCGGCAAGCGCACCAACTTTTCCCTCTACCGCATGAAAAAGGCAGATGTGGTGCTGGTGGCACTGATGGTGGTGTATATGGGCCTGATCGTACTTTGTGCTTGTTGCGGTGGTATGAAGGTAGAATATATGCCGCAGATAGAGATTGCCAGATTCAGTGGGATCTGGACAGCTTTGGGTGGCTTTTGCTACATTCTGTTTCTGTCCATCCCTGTTGTGATGCATATTTGGGAGGAAGCCACATGGCGCATTTTGAGATCAAAAATCTGAGCTTTTGTTACGCGGCAGCGCCGGAGCATCTGGCACTGGACAATGTATCCTTAAACATTGAGCAGGGCGAATATGTCACCGTCTGCGGCAGAAGCGGCAGCGGCAAGACCACGCTGCTGCGCCACCTGAAGAGTGTGCTGGCACCTCACGGTAAGATCCGCGGCGAGATTTTATTTGAGGGAAAGCCTTTGCAGGACATCTCAGATCGTGAGCAAGCCGCCCGCATCGGCTATGTGATGCAGAATCCCGACAACCAGATCGTCACAGACAAGGTGTGGCATGAGCTGGCCTTTGGTCTGGAGAGCCTGGGTTGCGATCAAAAAACCATTCGCCTGCGCGTGGCGGAGATGGCCAGCTATTTCGGCATTCAGGACTGGTTTGAGCGCGATGTTGCCGACCTCTCGGGAGGTCAGAAGCAGCTGTTGAATCTGGCCTCCATCATGGCTATGCAGCCCAGTGTGTTGATTCTCGATGAGCCTACCAGTCAGCTGGACCCCATCGCCGCATCCGATTTCCTCAACACGGTGCGTAAGATCAACCGTGAGCTGCGCACCACCATCATCATCACAGAGCACCGCCTGGAGGATATTTTCTATGCCTCCGACCGTGTCATCGTTATGGAGAAGGGGCGGGTCATCGCCAATGATAAACCTGCGCGGATCGGTGAATTCTTAAAGGATGATGCAAATGAGATGTTTGCCGCCATGCCCACTCCTGTGCAGATTTACTACGGTGTGGCCGAGACCGTTCCCACTGCCCGCAAAAAAATGTCTGCACTGGCTTGTCCCCTTACGGTCCGTGAGGGTGCCGAGTGGCTGGATCGGCTTTTCGATGGCGTAGCGGTCAGTGAAAAGCGGGTGGATAAGGGTGAGAAGTACTGTGAAGAAGAGGTAAAAGATCTTGCTGTGGAGCTGCAGGATGTGTACTTCCGCTATGAAAAAGATACGCCCGATATTCTCAAGGGCACCGAATTCAAAGTCCCCCGCGGAAGCCTTTTTGCCATTGTGGGCGGCAACGGTACGGGTAAATCTACCGCGCTGAAGACCATCTGCGGCATCTGCAAGCCCTATCGTGGTAAAATTCTGATTGACGGCAAGAAGATCGGAAAATATAAGTCCGAAGAGCTGTTCCGCGGCATGCTGGCTATGCTGCCCCAGGATCCTCAGAGCCTCTTTGCCCATAAGACGGTGCGTGAGGAACTGACAGAAATGGTATCCGGGGTAGGGGAGGAGACAGTCTCCTCTGTGGCACAGTTGTGCGAGATCACCGACCTGCTGGAGAGCCATCCTTACGATCTCTCGGGCGGTGAGCAGCAGCGTGTGGCATTGGCCAAGGTACTGCTGACGGAACCGAAGATTTTGCTTTTGGACGAGCCTACCAAGGGTCTGGACAGTTTCTTTAAACTGCAATTTGCTCAAATCATGGGGAAATTGAAGAAGCAGGGTGTCACCATTATCATGGTCTCCCATGATGTGGAGTTCTGCGCCCGCTATGCCGACACGGTGAGTATGTTCTTCGATGGCGGCATTGTTACCACCAATACGCCCAACCGATTTTTCTCGGGCAACAGCTTTTATACCACGGCGGCCAACCGCATGAGCCGCCACCTGTTTGAAAACACCATCACCAATGAGGATGTGATCGCACTATGTCAAAAGAACTTTTGAGCGGAAATTACTATCTTGTCAGCGTCGGATTGATTCTGCTGTCTTTCGTGGTATTCGTCCTGTCTTTTGAGAAGAAAAAACCGCAGGTGCGGGAAATCGTCACGCTGGCCGTTATGTGTGCCATCGCTGTTGCCTCCCGCGTGATTTTTTCTGTGATTCCCAATTTCAAGCCCGTGCTGGGCATCATTATGCTCACCGGTATGGCGCTTGGACCGGGGGCGGGTTTTCTGACAGGTGCCGTGACCGCCTTTGTCAGTAATTTCATCTTCGGTCAGGGCCCGTGGACCCCGTGGCAGATGTTTGCCTATGGTGTTGCCGGTGCCTTGGCAGGTCTGCTGTGCAAAAAGGGTATCATGACGGAGAAAAGACGGCTGCTCAGCGCCTTTCTCGGCTATGTGATGATCCAGTTTATGGTCGGGCCCATCCTTGATGTGTGTTCCATTTTCACCATGAAGTTAGACCTGAGCGGCAGCGCGGCTTTCGCTGTTTTTGCCTACGGATTCGTACCAAACCTGATCCACGGTCTTGCCACGGCAGTGACGCTATTCCTGCTGGCCAAGCCCCTGATGGAAAAGCTCAACCGCATGAAGGTGAAATACGGGCTGATGACCAAGGAAGAAGATGGGTGGACGGAGACATGAGAAAGGGCGATATCTATCTCTCCACCATTGCCCCCGATGCCGCTTCTATAGCGCGGCAGTACGGCCTTGGCGTGGAGTTAGCGCAGTTTTGTACCGCATGGAACATGGATGAGCACTTTCCCGACATAGACGGGGAAGTGCGGGAGACGCTGCAAAGCATCGCCAACATCACGCTCCACGGCCCTTTCAACGAACTCTTCCCCTGTGCCATTGACAAGAAGGCACGGGAACTGGCGGCTTTTCGCTACGGACAGGCCATAGACTTGGCCAAGCACTACGGTGCCAAGAAGGCCATCCTCCACGGCGGCTACAACCCGTGGATCTACTATCCGGAGTGGTATGTGTCCGAGTCTATCGTTTTTTGGAAAGAGTTCCTCTCCAAGCGTGACGATGATGTGACCGTTGTGCTGGAGAATGTGCTGGAGACGGAACCTCAGTGGCTTTTGGATATTGTCAAGGGTGTGGACGATCCCCGCTTGCGGCTTTGCCTCGACATCGGCCATGTCAATGCATATTCGAAGGTACCCTTGATGGAGTGGTTGGAGCTGTGGACTCCCTATATCAGTCATTTCCATATCCACAACAACGACGGAACGCAGGATCAGCACGGCGCTTTGGGAGAGGGAAACATCCCCATGAAGGAGTTCCTGCTCCGCGCCGAAGAGGTGTGCCCTGCGGCAACTTATACGCTGGAACTATTGCAAGCTGAGCCATCTGTACAGTGGCTCATTGAGAACGGATTACTGTGAGGTGTGACGATGGAAAACTCCTATCGCTTTTATCAGAACCGAGAGTGCGAATATTTCCCCTGCCATAAGGTGGGCAGTGAGGAGGAGTTCAACTGCCTGTTCTGCTTCTGCCCTCTGTACGCATTGGGCAGCGGCTGCGGCGGCAACTGCTCATATACTAAGGATGGCATCAAGGACTGCTCTGCCTGCCTTCTTCCCCACAGCCCCAAGGGTTACGACTATATTACCGATAAATTCAAAGAGGTGGCTGCGATTGCCAAGGCCAACCGCAGGGAAAACGAGGAATAACCATGACACTGCAGGAATGTATTGCCGCCGTGCGCCCGCTTGACGAGTGTGCGATGGAACAGGCGCGGCAGCGGCAGGAGTCCCTTGCCAAGCCGCCCCGCAGCCTCGGTCGGCTGGAGGAACTGTCCATCCAGCTGGCAGGCATCACGGGTAAGATACACAATAAAATCGAGCACAAGCATCTGCTGGTCTTTGCCGCCGACAACGGTGTGGTGGCCGAGGGGATCTCCAGTGCGCCCCAGTCGGTGACACTGCAGCAGACTGTCAATCTCACCCGCGCCAAGACGGGCGCCTCGGTGCTGTGCCGCCATTTTGGCTGTGAGATCACCGTCTGCGATGTGGGCGTCAACGCCGATATCCGTGAACCCAAAGTGCTCAACCGTAAAATTGCCTACGGCACACAGAATATCACCCGCGGCCCCGCCATGAGCCGTGCCGAGGCGGAAAAGGCTATTGCCATCGGTATGGAACTGGCCCGGGAGACGGAGGCTGATGTCATCGGCATTGGCGAGATGGGCATTGGCAACACCACCACTGCTGCCGCCGTGCTGGCGGTACTGTTGGATGTGGAGGTAGAGGCGGTGACGGGTCGCGGCGGCGGCATCACCGACGAGAGCTTTTTGCGAAAAAAAGAGGTCATTCGTCAAGCCATCGCGGTAAATGAGCCCGACAGGGAGGATGTCATTGATGTGCTGTCCAAGGTGGGCGGTTTCGATATGGCTGCCATGTGCGGCGCCTTCCTCAGCTGTGCTGCAAAACGGTGTCCTGTGGTCATCGACGGCCTGATCTCTGCTGTAGCTGCCCTCTGTGCTGCCCGACTGTGCCCCGGGGCCGCAGCCTACTTTATCCCCAGCCACGCCTCTTTCGAGCGGGGCTATCGACTGGCCATGGATGCCATGAACTTGGAGCCTATCTTCTTCCTGGGTATGCGCCTGGGAGAGGGCAGCGGCTGTCCGCTGGCCTTTGAGGTGTTGAGTGCCGCCTGTGCCATCATCAACGACATGGCCACCTTTGACGAGGCGGGCATCAACGACGACTATCTGGAGGACATTCGCAAAGGTGACAAGTTCACTGTAGGAGGCAATCCATGACCGTATTTATCTCGGGAGGAGCCAAAAACGGAAAATCCACCCTGGCGCAGGATCTGGCCGTAGAGCTGTCCCGTGGAGGTAAGCACTACTATGTGGCCACCATGATCTCCACCGGCGTGGAGGATGACGAGCGCATCCGCCGTCATATCGCTGACCGCGCCGGCATGGGTTTTGAGACGGTGGAGTGCTTTACCGACATTATGGACTGTCTTAAAACGGCCGATGCCGATGCGGTGTTCCTGGTGGACAGTGTAACGGCGCTGGTGCAGAATGCCATGTTCCCCGTGGAGAGAAATTACGAGATGGACACCGATGGTGCCGTCCGCTGCGGCGAGAGTTTAGTGGAATTTGCCCGCACCGTTCGCCACGCTGTATTCGTCAGCGACTATATCTATTCCGATGCCCAGCGTTATGACCAGAGTACCGAGGAATACCGTCGCTGCCTCGCCGCTGTGGATCGCCGTCTGGCTGCCGTGTGCGACACGGTGGTGGAGGTCAGCGCAGGACAGAGAATCATACATAAGGGGAAACTGTAATGAGAACCTATCTTCATGCCTTTGCCATGTGCCAGAGTATGTTCTGCGCCATCCCCGCACCGCAGGTGTGGGACGAAAAGGCGAGAGACAAGATGCTGCTGTTCCTGCCTGTTGTGGGTTTGGAGATCGGCCTTATATGGGCGGTGCTTGCATGGCTGTGCCGTTGGCTGGAACTGCCCGCCATCGTGGCGGCGCTGCTGCTCTGTGCTGCACCCTATGTGCTGACGGGATTTCTCCATCTGGACGGCTTCATGGATGTGACCGATGCGGTAAAATCTTACCGTGATGCCGCGCGCAGACGGGAGATTTTGAAGGACTCCCATGTGGGCAGTTTTGCCGTCATCGGTCTTGTGCTGCTGGTGTTGGCGCAGTTTGCCTTCTTCGCCGCCGCACCTACAGATGCCGAGTGGCTTATTTTGCTTTTTATTCCCGCTGTCAGCCGTTGCTGTTCTGCCTTGGCGGTAACGGGACTCCGCCCCATGTCCACCAGCCAGTACGCCGAGAAAAAGAACCCCGGATCCCACATCATTGTGTTGACGGTGATGACCTGTATCATCCTTGCAGTAGGATTTCTCCTCTGTGGCAAGTATGGCTTGGTGCTACTGGGCTGTATGGTGGGCTATTGTTTGGCTCTGCATCGGGGCTACCGCTCGTTGGAGGGGATGAACGGCGACATCGCAGGCTATGCCCTCACCGTTGGTGAGTTGTGCGCCGTGGTGGTCTACGCGTTGCTGTAAGGAGGATCGTATGGTTTTGATTATCGGCGGTGCCTATCAGGGTAAGCTCGCATTTGCAAAGGAGACATTTTCTCTCACCGACGGTGATGTGTTCACCTGTGTATCGGAGGAGACAATCGACTTTTCCCGAAAGTGCATCGATAAAATTGAGGAGTTCACCTGCACCCATCCCGACCCCATCGCCTATTTTGAGGCCCATCGCACGGAATGGCAGAACAGCATCCTCATTTTGCAGGATATGTTCTGCGGCGTGGTACCCATGGGTGAGGAAAATCGGGCATGGAGGCAGAATACGGGTCGTCTGGCCCAGTATCTCAGCCGCGAGGCTACGCAGGTGAGCCGTATCTTCTGCGGATTGGAGCAGCGACTGAAATGACACTGTATCTCATTCGCCACGGCAAGACCGCGGCCAACCAGCGGGGCTGCTACTGCGGCAGCACCGACTTGCCTCTGTCGGAACAGGGCAGGGAAGAACTGCAAAACAAGCGCTATGACATCTCCGATGTCCGCTTCCTCACCAGCGGGATGCAGAGGGCCAATGAGACCATGGAACTGCTTTTTAACGCGGTGGACTACGAAATTGACTCCCGTTTCCGGGAGGTGGACTTCGGCATCTTCGAGATGCACACCTATGAGGAGTTGAAGGACAATCCCGCCTATCAAGCGTGGCTCAAGGGTGACAACGAGGCCAACATCCCGCCCCAAGGGGAGAGCGGCGCACAGATGAAGGCGCGTGTGCTGGAGGCTTTCTCAGAGCTGACGGAGGACACCTGCCTCATCACTCACGGCGGTGTCATCGCCGCCATCATGGTCCACCTCTTTCCGCAGGAGGGCAAAAGCCGCTACGACTGGCAGCCCAAGAACGGCGAAGGCTATGTGATCGAAAAGGGACTTTATCAGGAAATAAAGTAAAAAACCACCCCGTGAGGGGTGGTTTTGGTTTACATAATTTACAGATCCAGCTTCAGATCGCCTTCCTTAATCCAGCCGATCTTACGCAGAGGCAGAGCGAACAGGGGCGTCAGCACGGCGGGGAGAACGATGCAGATCAGCGCCATGCCGAGCCAGTCCATCGCCGAGGGCTGAATGGCCACGGCGCCCACCATCTCTACAGCTTTTTCGCTGGGGGCGAGCCAGCCTGTCCACACGCCGATGGGGCCGCACAGACCGCAGGTACCCATACCGGAGTTCACGGCAGCGCCGTTCATCTGCAGCTTGAATACGCAGGTGGCGATGGGGCCGGTGACGGCGGAGGCCAGCGTGGGGGGGATCCAGATGCGGGGATTACGGACAATATTGCCCATCTGCAGCATACTGGTGCCCAGACCCTGAGACACGATACCGCCCCAGCGGTTTTCCTTGAAGCTCATGACGGCGAAACCAACCATCTGGGCGCAGCAGCCCGCCACGGCGGCACCGCCCGCCAGACCTACCAGACCGAGGGTATGGCAGATGGCAGCAGAGGAAATGGGCAGCGTCAGGGCAATACCCACCAGCACCGACACGGCAATGCCCATCCAGAAGGGCTGCAGTACGGTGGTGTGGTTGATGAGGACACCGAAGGCGTTGGCCACGGCACCGATGGGAGGTGCGATGGCGTAGGAGATAGCCACGCCGCAGAAAATGGTCACAAAGGGGGTGACGAGGATGTCGATCTTCGTCTCCTTGCTGATGGCCTTACCGATCTCGGCGGTGATGATGGCGATGAAGAACACGGCCAGCGGGCCCCCGCTGCCGCCCATGGAGTTGGCGGCCTGTCCCACAGCGGCCAAAGAGAAGAGCACCAGGGGCGGTGCCTGCAGTGCATAGCCGATGGCAACGGCCATGGCGGGAGCTGCCATAGCGGTGGCAAAACCGCCCATCTCCACCATAAAGGCGAGGTTCAGCTGCTGGCCCAGCGTCTTGATGATGGTGCCGATCAGCAGCGAGCAGAACAAGCCCTGTGCCATGGCCGACATGGCATCGATAAAATAACGCTTGGCGGAGAAGACAATGTTTTTCCGCTTCAAAAATGCTTTTACTTTTTCCATAGTACATACCCTCCAGATCCGAAGAGAAAGTAAGAGTCGACAGGTGTCTTGACACATGTCGACTCTATTATACGGTTTCTTTTCAATTTGTCAATAGTGGATTTACTCAAGGAGTATACCCATCTTCCGCAGCGTTTGGCACAGATGGTCAAAAACCTTCTCATCAGGGCAGGAGAGGGTATGGAGATGGATCCCCTCGGTGAGGGCGCTCAAGGGGTTGGCACCTGCAGAGGACATCTTCTCGATAAACTGTCTCACATCGTAGCGGCTTGCGATTGCCAACGGTGCGGTCAACTGTCCGTAGATAGGATGTTCCACCACCACATCGATGACGGTGCAGCCGCAGTCCACCATGGCGTTGAGTTCATCCTCTGTTCCCTTGGCGTCGTGAACGGTGGCAACAGTGCGGATCAGGCCATCTTGCTTGGGGATGAGATAGCCGCGGGGCGTGGCGGCAATGCTGCGGCCCTCGGCGCGGAGCAGCGCAATATCGCCCACGATCACCTGACGGGTGACGCCAAAACGGGCAGCCAACGCCGAGGCGGAGAGAGGTGTGTCGGAGGATAGAACTTGATAAACGGCACTGCGGCGTTCGGGGGCGGTCATAGCGGCTCAACTCCTTATCTTGCATTTTTACCAGTATACACCTATCAAGACAGCTCAGTCAAGATAGCTGTTGCATTTCCCTCTTTTCATTTTGCCTGTTTTGGTGTATACTACCATATTGAGAAAATAGCACCAACCAAGGAGGTTTCCCTGATGCAAAACCGAAGTGAAATCATGCCGGGTGTGTTTTTGACGCACCTCCCGGCACAGAAATTTAAAACCGGCCTTTTGAGCGCCCATCTTGTCACATCTCTGCGAAAAGAGACGGCTTCTCTTAACGCGCTCCTTCCTGCGGTGCTGCGCCGCGGCACGGAGCGTTATCCCGATATGGAGTCCTTGTCCGCTGCCCTCGATACGCTGTACGGTGCCCAGATCGACTACACCGTCCGCAAAAAGGGCGAGCGGCAGTGCGTGGGATTTGTGGCATCGTTCATCGATGACCGCTATGCTCCCAGCGGCGAGCAGCTTTTAGAGCCGGTAGCAGCCCTGATGGGCGAGCTGTTCCTCACTCCTGCCTTGGAGAACGGTGTGTTCGTCCCCGCCTATGTGGAGGGTGAGAAGCAAAATTTGATCGACGCCATCCGCGCTCTGCGCAACGATAAGCAGGACTGGGCCGATGTGCGCTTGATGCAGGAGATGTGCGCTTCCGAGCACTACGGTGTCCTGCGCCTTGGCGATGAGGAGTCCACAGCAACCATTACACCGGAATCCCTCTATGAGCACTATCGCAAGGTGTTGGCGCAGACCCGCCTGGAACTGTACTATTGCGGAAGTGCCGACCGTGAGCGTGTGGAAAATGCTCTGAAGGCTGCTTTTGCCGACCTGCCCCGTGAAGAGATCGTACCGCTGCCCAGGATGGAAAAGGTTGCCGCACCCGCCCAGCCCCGCATTTTCACCGAGGAGATGGATATTACACAGGGAAAGCTCTCCATGGGATGGCGCTGCGCCAGCGATGATGTGCCTGCCATGATTTTGGCAAATCTGCTCTTCGGCGGCACCAGCAATGCCAAGCTCTTTATGAATGTCCGTGAAAAACTGTCTCTGTGCTACTATGCCTCCTCCAGCTTTGCCCGCAGCAAGGGCATCATGACCGTGGCCTCCGGCATCGAGCCGAAGAACTACGAGACCGCCTACGCCGAGATTATGCAGCAGCTGCAGGCAGTGGCAAATGGCGAGTGGGAGGACTGGGAACTGGATGGTGCCATGGCCACCATGGCCTCGTCTCTCACCTCCTTGCAGGATGCACAGGGGGCACAGGAGAACTACTATCTGGGACAGAATGCCACCGATACCGATGAAACGCCTGAGGAGCTGCTGGCTGCTTTGCAGGCGGTGACGCCCCAGCGCATCCGCGATGCTGCGGCCAGCTGCACCCTCGACACCGTATTCTTCCTCAAGGGAAAGGAGGCAGAAGTATGATGACAAGTTATCCTCGCATCGGTGAGACCATCCACCGCCATACGATGCCCAACGGCTTACAGGTCTGCATTGTTCCCAAGAAGGATTTTCGCCGCACTTATGCCTTGTTTGGCACTTCTTACGGCGGCATGGATATGCGCTTCAAGGTCGGAGAGGGAGAGTGGCTGGATACCCCTGCAGGCATTGCCCACTATCTTGAGCATAAGATGTTCGATACGGAAGAGGGCAACGCATTGCAGATGCTGGCGACCAACGGCGCTGAGCCCAACGCGTTTACTTCCAACGCCATTACCTGCTACTATTTCTCCTCCACGGAGAAATTCTATGAGAATTTGAAGATCCTCCTTTCTTTCGTGTCCGTTCCCTACTTCACCGAGGAGTCGGTGGAAAAGGAGCAGGGCATCATCGGACAGGAGATCGGCATGATCGAGGACAATCCCGAGTGGCAGTGCTATAAGCGCTTGATGCAGGCACTGTATAAGAACAGTCCCGCCCGTACCCCCATTGCCGGCAGTGTAGAGAGCATTTCCCATATTACTGCCCAGACCCTCTACGATTGTCATAAGGCGTTTTATAATCCTGCCAATATGTGTCTTGTGGTGGTGGGCGATGTGGAAGAAGAGAAGATCCTCTCTCTTGCCGGAGAACTGTTCCCCGATACTGCCGCGGTGACGGTGGAGCGCGACTACGGTGCGGAAGAACCCCTTACCCCCTGTGAAAAGGAGACCTGCTACAAGATGGAAGTGGCGATGACCACTTTTATGGCGGGCTTTAAGTGTCCGCCTCAGCACGGTGGCGAGGAGCAGATGCGCAATAATCTTCTGGGTGATCTGGCCATTGATGTGTTGTTGGGCGAATCCAGTCCTCTCTATGCCCGTCTCTACAGTGAAGGTCTCATTAACGGTTCTTTTGGCTGTAGTTATGATCTGCTGCCCGGTGCGGCCTATGTCTATCTCGGCGGTGATACCCCCGATCCCCACGCAGTGCTGGATGCCATCCTTAACGAGGCCAAGCGCGTGGCGCAAGAGGGTGTGGATGAAGGATACTATCAGCGATTGAAAAACGCCAACTTCGGCTCTACCCTCAAGGGACTCAATAGCTTTGAAAATATTGCCGTGTCGGTGGTAGAGTCTCAGTTCCGCGGCTATGATCCGTTCCGTTTCCCGGAGGTGTTTGACAGCATCACCCGTGAAGATGTGTTGGAATTTATCCGCGAGAACATTACGGAGGAGCGCTGCGCCATCTCCATTATTGATCCTGTGGAAGAAAAGGAGTAAACCCTATGGTCAATATGAATAACGAAGTCATCTACGACAGCCCCATTCGATTCCCCGGTTTGTTCGGTGACTGGACATTTACCGCCTCTTCCAAGGCGTTGAACATCGGCAGCGGTGTGTACTGGTACGGTATCCTGATTGCCCTTGGCGTGGTGCTGGCAGTGCTGTTCTGCATGCGTCAGCGGAAGAAATACGGCCTTAGCGAGGACAATATTCTCGATCTGGTGCTCTTCGGCGTCCCTGCCGGTATCATCGGTGCCCGCATCTACTATGTGGTCTTTTATCTGGAACTGTTCCGAAACAGCGACGGCAGCTTCAGCTGGGGCGATGCCATCGCCATTTGGGATGGAGGTTTGGCCATCTACGGCGGCGTGATTGCTGCGCTGATCGTCATGTTTGTCTATGGCCGTGTCAGGAAGATCGCCTTTTTTGCCATTACCGACCTGATCATGATGGGTCTGCTGATCGGACAGGCTGTGGGTCGCTGGGGCAATTTCATGAACCGCGAGGCATTCGGCTCTGAGACCGACATCTTCTGCCGTATGGAGCTGACCCTCCGCAGCGGCGAGACCATCGCGGTACATCCCACTTTCTTCTACGAGAGCCTGTGGAATGTGATCGGCCTCTTGATCATCATTTTCTTTGTGCAGAAGTTCCGTGAGTTTGACGGCGAGGTCACTTGGTTCTACTTCCTGTGGTATGGTTTCGGTCGCTTCTGGATCGAGGGTCTGCGTACCGACAGCCTGTACCTGTTCAACTGGGAATTCTTCGGCCAGCCCATCCGCGTCTCTCAGGCACTGAGTGTGGTGATGGTGGTGGTTGCCGCCGTGATGCTGTTTATCAACCTCAAGCTCCGTCCCCACAAGCCGGAGGAGCTGTTTGTCCATGTGCTTGCTGCGCGTGAAGCAGCAGTGGATGAGGCAGCAGTAGAGGAGGAGCAGGCATGAGCGCTGTAATTCTCGATGGTAAGGCTCTGGCTGCAAAAATGAAAGAGCGGGTGGCGTCTGAAAGTGCGGCCCTGCCCCGCAAGCCCGGTCTGGCGGTGATTTTGGTGGGTGATGACCCTGCCTCCTCCGTCTATGTCCGCAATAAGGAAAAAGACTGCGCCGAGTGCGGCTTCCTGTGCCTTGACTATCATCTCCCCGCCGACACCACCGAGCAGGAGCTGCTGACCTTGATCGCACAGATGAACGACTCTCCCGAGGTGGACGGTATTCTGGTGCAACTGCCTCTGCCCAAGCATCTGAGTGAGGAGACCGCTATCCGTGCTATTGCCCCCGAGAAGGATGTGGACTGCTTCACCTCCGAGAATGTGGGCTGCATGGTACAGGGTAAGCCACGCTTCCTGCCCTGCACCCCCGGCGGTGTGATGGAGTTGATGGATGAGTACGGCATTGACCCTGCGGGGAAGCACTGTGTGGTGCTGGGCCGCAGCAATATTGTGGGGAAACCCATGGCACAGCTGTTGCTGCAGCGTGATGCCACCGTTACCATCTGCCATTCCAAGACACCTGATCTGGCTGAGCAGTGCCGCCGCGCCGATATTCTGGTCTCTGCCGTGGGTCGCGTGGGTCTGGTCGCCGCCGATATGGTGAAAGATGGCGCTGTGGTGGTGGATGTGGCTATGAATCGTGGGGCAGACGGTAAGCTCTGCGGCGATGTGGTGTTTGCAGAAGTGGCAGAAAAGGCCTCTTACATCACCCCCGTCCCCGGCGGCGTAGGCCCTCTGACCCGTGCCCAGCTCATGTGCAATACCCTCACTGCTGCTAAGAACAGACAATAAGACATAAAAAAATCCACCCCAGACGGGGTGGATTTTTTAAGTTACATCGAAATTCTGCGCGCCGTTAAGTAGTGGCGGGAGTAGTAGGAGTCACTCAGGTTTGATACGGTAATACCACGGTTGCCGCCGGAGGCAGAGTGGACGAACTGTCCGTTGCCCACATAGATGCCGCAATGGCTGGCGGGGGAAGAGGTAGCATAGGTGCTGTGGAAGAACACCAGATCGCCCGGCTGCAGATTGTCGCGGGAAACTTCCGTACCGCAATTCAGCTGCGGGGATGCACCGTGGGGCAGCTTCACACCGAAGTGGGCAAAGACATAGCGGGTAAACCCGGAGCAGTCAAATCCGTCGGGGGTAGCACCGCCGTAGCGATAGGGGACACCCACAAACTGCAGGGCATAAGAGGCGATGTCGCTGCCGCTGCCGTTGGTGATCACCGCCTCGTCTTTGCCATCTGTTTTGGATGCGGCGGGTTTTGTCACCTTGGGTTTGGGTGCTTCCTTCTCTAAAGTCAGATCGAGGCTGTCACCGGAGACAAAGCCCTCGATATCACCGCTCTTGATAGAGAACCAACCCTGAGAAAAGCCGATGACCTCAATGCGCTTGCCGCCGGAGAGTGTGGCAGCTGGCTCGGTGAAATTGTCAATGTTCTCGCAGGAAGCGTAGACACTCAGTTCCTCCGTGTCTACCACACCGTAGCAGATGAATTCTGCATTTCGCTTGAGAAGTTCAACAGAATCGGCATCGGCATAACCGGTGCAGTTGTTGTAGCTGAGATAGAACTTCTCATTACAGTCCTCAATCACCGAGACGATAGCGTCTTTGGGGAGAAAGACATAGACGGAGCTGTCCTCGCTGTTGTCAAAATAGAGGGGCAGGTCTTTCGTTGTCACCATACCCACCGCCTTGACGGAAGTGTCACTGGGAAGAAGACGGGGTAGTTCCGGCTTTTTTCCGTTCAGTTCCACACCGGATGCAAGAGAGCGACGCGCCACTGCCAGATCCTCTGAGGAGATGGTAACGGGAGCGGGCTGTGCTGCCGACGCCTTGGTAGCGGGGGAGAGGGTGGTAATCAGTGCAAAGATGAGCAGGAGCAGTGCGGCGCTGAGGAGTTTGCGGGAGAGTAGACCCATTACAGTTTACCTGCCAGTGCGCGTTCCAGCCAGATGCAGCCCACATCCATAGCGGCATAGAGGCTGTTTTTCTCGGACTTCTTCACTACGCGGTCGCGGGACTTCAGATCGGGATCGGTCAGCTGCAGCTGCACGGATACCTTGGTGGCCACATCCATATCCTGATCCTTCTTGGTCTCCAAAATCTGCAGCATAACGATATACTTATCAGCCATGGAACCGTAGTAGATCAGGTTGTCAATGCGGCGCAGGGGATGATTTTTATACACAAGGCCTTCGCCCTTTTTCACTTCTGCCATAATATTGTCCTCCGTTTCAAATTTATTTCACAGATAACAGACAGTATACCACAATCTCGGTGCTGTGTCAAATCGGGAAGAAATGGTAAAAAACGACCCCTCCTTCACGGAGAGGTCGTTTCGTTCGTTTAAATTCCCAGATAGCTCTTCAGCAACACCTGCAGCAGCTCGTCCCGGTCGATCTTGCAGATCAGGGTACGGGCGCCATTATGGTTGGTGATGTAGGTGGGATCTTCGGAGATGATGTAACCCACCAACTGATTGAGGGGGTCGTAGCCTTTTTCCTTCAGCGCCTCGTACACCGTGGACAGCACATGCTGAACCTGTACTTCCCGATCCTCGGCGGTGTTGAATTTCCGTGTAAAGTCGTTCATAGAGGCGCTCCTTTCTCCCTTTAAAGTATAAGCATATAACAGTATACGCCAAAAAGGACAATCTGTAAAGAAAAAGTTTTACTTGGTGCCGAAGATGCGGTCACCGGCATCGCCGAGGCCGGGGACAATGTATCCGCGCTCGTTGAGGTGGCTGTCCACAGCACCGGCATAGATATCCACATCGGGGTGCGCATCGGTGACACACTTGATGCCCTCGGGAGCGGCCACCAGCACCATCAGCTTGATGTTGCGGCAGCCCATCTTTTTCATCTCGGCAATGGCTTCCACGGCGCTGCCGCCGGTGGCCAGCATGGGATCGACGATGATGATGTCGCGTTCAGCGATATCCTTGGGCATCTTGCAGAAATACACATGGGGGATGAGAGTCTCCTCATCGCGGTACATACCGATGTGACCGACGCGGGCGGAGGGAACCATGCGCAGCACACCGTCCACCAGACCGAGACCGGCGCGGAGGATGGGCACCACGGCAAACTTCTTGCCTGCCAGCGTGGGCATCTCGGCTGCACACAGGGGCGTCTCGATGGACTTGGTGGTCAGGGGCAGATCGCGGGTAGCTTCATAGGTGATGAGCATGCCGATCTCCGAGACCAACTCACGGAAATCCTTGACACTGGTGTTCTTGTCGCGCATAATGGTCAGCTTGTGTGCCACCAGGGGATGATCCATCACATGAACTTTTTCACCGTACATTTTGCTTCTCCTCCGTCATATTGATATATAGTGTTGTTAAGAAAGCTCTTATTTTGTTTCCGTTGTCAGGGGAAGACCCTTTTCCAAACGCTCTCGCTCAGCCTGCGACAGACGCAGATAGGTGGGCGTCAGCTCCTGCGCCGACACCGTTTTTCCGGACAGTGCCATACGCTCGGCTACCAGTGCCACACCTGCGGCCTGCTGGAAACGAAAGGCGGGCGGTGCTACGCGGCATTCAATGCCCTGTGAGGTGAGGTAGTCACAGCACAGCTGAGCCCCATCGCCGATCACCAGCTTGGGTGCGGGATCGGAATTCAGTTCCTCGGCCACCTGTGCCAGTGCCACGGCGCGATCTTCACAGCGGCGCGTAAGCGCGCCGTTGCGGCAGTCGAAGATGGCGTTGTAGATCTGCTGGCGGCGGGCGTCCATAGCGCAGATAACAGTTCCCTCGAAGCTGCGTCCGTTCTCGGCCATGGCCTCCAGCGTGGATACGCCGCAGCAGGGCTTGTCCAGCGACCAGGCAAGACCCTTCGCCGCCGATACGCCGATGCGCAGACCGGTAAAGCTGCCGGGACCTGCCGCCACAGCGATCACATCCATGTCAGCAAGGGTCAGCGATGCGGTTTTCATCAGATTCTCCAACAGGGGCATCATGGTGACGCTGTGGGTAAGACCTGTGTTCTGATAGCCCTGCGCCAGAATGACGCCGTTTTCGCACACAGCAACGGACACGGCTTTTGCCGAGCTCTCCAGAGCCAGTACTTTCATGTAAAGTCGCCTCCCGTTACGGTGATGATGCGCGTGTTTTCCTCTTCGCCACGGGCGATGGATACAGTGACGGTGTCTGTGGGCAGAGCATCCTCCACATTTTCACTCCATTCTACCACGCACACGCCGCCCCGCTCGAGATAGTCCTCCCAACCGATGTCGAAGAGGGCATCGCTGTCCTCCAGGCGGTACATATCAAAGTGAAATACAGGAATAGGAGCGCGATATTCGTTTACAATGGTAAAGGTGGGGGAGGTGACGCGACCCTCGTAGCCCAACCCCTTGGCGATGCCGCGGGTGAGTGCGGTTTTTCCCATACCCAGACCGCCGCGGCAAGCGATCACCGTGCCGCCTTTTAACGATTGAGCCAGACGGCAACCAAAGGCTTCCGTCTCTTCAGGACTGTGGGATAGATATTCCACTTGCTGCCGCCTCCTTCTGTTAGAGTAAAATCAATTTATTGTATCACAGAATTTTTCAAAAAGAAAGAGGCTACCACCCGTTTACACAGAAAACTTCTTGTGGTACACTACCTAATAAAGAAGAGGACAAAAGGAGGTGGCGTATCTGAGCCGCGCAAGAGAATATTTGCAGGATATGCTGCGCCGCACCGACGGTATTTTGTTGATGCTGTGCCTCCTGACCACCGCCTATGGCGTTGTAATGATTTATTCCTCCACCCGTTATATGGAAACACTTCGTTTGACCATCGTGCAGGCGGTGGCTGCCCTTATTGGTGTGGTGCTGTTTCTGTTGGTACAGCAGGTGGATGTGGTGGAGCTGATGAAAAAGAAGCTTTGGCTTTACCTGACCGCTTGCAATTTTGCGCTGGTGCTGCTGCTGAAAACTTCCTTGGGTATCGCAGATGATACGGGTAACCGCGCCTGGCTGGATTTTAAGTTCCTGCCTGTGTATGTCCAACCCGCCGAGATCGTAAAGGTTTTGTTTATTGTAGTATTGGCATATCAGCTCTCGTGGCTCAAGGAGAATTACACCCTCCGCAAGATTCCACATGTTGGTTTTCTCGTGATTCATCTCCTGCCTCTGTTCGGTCTGTACTATATGATCTCTTCCGACATGGGTAGTGCGCTGGTGATACTGTTTATCTTCGTTGCCATGTGTTTCGTGGCAGGCGTGGCATTGCGCTGGTTCGTCATCGGCGGCATAGGCGGCGGTTTGGCTTTCTATATTCTATGGAATGAAGATCTCATACCCGACTATATGAAACAGCGTTTCATCGTGGTATTTAATCACGATTATGACCCTATGGGTGTTGGCTGGCACCAGACCCGCAGTCTTATGACGCTGGGCGGCGGCAAGTTCAGTGGCATGGGCTTTTGCCAAGGAACCCAGACCCAAAGCCCCTTTTCTGGCTCTCTGCCCAACCGCCACACCGACTTTATTTTCTCCGTGGTGGGTGAGGAACTGGGACTTATCGGTTGCGTACTGGTGCTGGTGATGTTGACCGCCATTATTTGGCGCTGTTTTATCGTGGCCCGTAACGCCCGCACCCCTATGGATCGCTACCTCTGTATCGGTGTTATCGGTATGCTGGTGTTCCAAATTATCGCCAATGTGGGTATGTGCCTTTTTGTTATGCCTGTCATCGGTCTGACGCTGCCATTTTTCAGCTACGGTGGCTCGTCCATCGTCATGCTCTTCGTGGCCATGGGCCTCGTCTCCGGTGTTCATGGGCGCAGCGCCCCCGACTGGCTGAAAGCGTAATGTTAGGAGGAATCATCTATGACCTTTATCTGTTATGAACGGTGCGGCACCTGTAAGAAAGCCAAGGCCTGGCTGGAGGAAAAGGGTGTGGCGTATGATTTGCGCCCCATCAAGGAGGCCAATCCATCCTATGAGGAACTGAAGGAGTGGTATCAATGCAGTGGCCTGCCCCTGCGCAAGTTTTTCAACACCAGCGGTTTGCTCTATAAGTCTATGGAATTGAAGGACAAGCTCCCTGCTATGACCGAGGAGGAAATGCTGCAGCTTCTGGCCACCGACGGAATGCTGGTGAAGCGCCCACTGTTCATCGGTGAGGATTTTGTGCTGGTAGGCTTCCGTGAGGTGGAGTGGGCAGAGAAGCTGGGAGTTTGACAAGATAGATTCTCTGTGCTACAATACCTTATAGAATATGATACATCTCTCAGATGGAATGCGGTTTGTCTCCGCAGCGGCGTCCTTGCCACCGTAAAGTCGGGTCTTTCTGAGACGGTGTAGACGGCATCACATCTCAGGGGCGGTGTGATGTGCAGTTTGTACACTACGAAAAGCCTCTCCGATCGGAGAGGCTTTTTATTTCGAAAAGACAAAAGCTGTCGGAGTGTTTCATGTTCAGTTTCAATTTACAAGGAGGAATACTTATGAAAAAACTGATTGCTTTGCTGTTTGCTCTTGTGTTGGCACTGTCTCTGTGTGCCTGCGGTACATCTGCACCTGGGGCTGACAACACGGCTCCCGTTGTTACCAACGGTGCCACCGTGGGCGAGGGGGCAACGAGCTTTACGCTGGAGATTGTAGACCTTGACGGCAACAGCGTGAGTGCCACCATCAACACCGATGAGAAGAAGGTGGGTGATGCTCTGCAAACATTGGGAATCATTGATGGCGAAATTGGTTCTTACGGCTTGTATATCAAAGCCATCAATGGCATCACCGCAGACTACGATAAGGATGGCACCTACTGGGCCTTCTACATCAACGGCGAATATGCCATGACCGGCGCGGATATGACGAAGATAGAAGCGGGGGCTACCTACAAGTTCGCGGTGGAAAAGGGATAACACCCCCATATCATAAGAAAAAGGCAGGCATTTGCGCCTGCCTTTCGCATTGCTAATGACGCGAAAAAAGGTGAAAAAAGGTGTTGACAAAGGGAGGATGGTGTGGTAATCTAATCAAGCTGTCGCCGAGAGGCGCTGCCAGCAGAAAC
>JAZTZR010000025.1:0-41187 GCA_045637545.1 Vescimonas sp.
ATGGTGATCTTGGCACCCATGTCCCAGTTGGGATGCTTGAGGGCATCGGCAGCGGTCATAGATTCCAGCTCCTCGTAGCGCTTACCGAAGAAGGGTCCACCGGAGCAGGTGAGAATGAGGCGCTTTACCTCTCCCCTGTCGCGGCAGCCCTGCAAGCTCTGGAACAGAGCCGAGTGCTCACTGTCCACGGGGATGATCTCGGCACCAAACTGCTCCGCTGCCGCCATCACCAATTCACCGGCGCACACCAGCGTCTCCTTGTTGGCAAGGGCAATGCGTTTGCCCTTCTTAATAGCCGCCAGAGTCGGGGCCAGACCTACGCTGCCCACCACGGCCGTTACCACCGTATCGGCCTCCTCCATAGAGGCGGCAGCCAGCAGCCCCTCGGGACCGGAGAGCACCTCCACATCCAGATCGGCGATCCGGCGGCGCAGCACCTCGGCGGCAGATTCGTCATAAAGCACCGCAAGGCGCGGCATAAACTGCCGCACCTGCGCTTCTAATTGATCCACTTTTTCGCGGGCTGTTAAAGCCGAGACCCGCAGTCCCAGTTCCCGGGCCACCTGCAGCGTCTGCTGCCCGATGGAGCCGGTAGAGCCCAATAGGGAAATCGTTTGCGTCATGGTAAAGTCCTCAATACATTTTCACGCTGCTGACAATGAACCAGACGATGGGGGCAGCGAAGATCACGCTGTCGAAGCGATCCAGCACACCGCCGTGACCGGGCAGGAGTCGCCCGTAATCCTTGATGCCATACTCACGCTTAACCGCAGAGAAGCTGAGATCGCCCAACTGACCCATAGCTGCACCCAGAAGGCCCAGCAGTACGCACCAGCCGATATGCAGCTGCACCTCGGTCACAAGGAAGAACACGATGCGGAACAGAATCATACCCACGATACCGCCCACAAGGCCGCCCACGGCACCCTCGCGGGTCTTTTTCGGGCTGACCTTGGGGGCCAGCTTATGCTTACCAAAGGCCATGCCGGCAAAGAGGGCCATGGTGTCGGAACAAAAAGCAGCCACCAACACAATGAGCAGCATACCGCCGCCGTAGGGCAGCATACGCAGGCGCATCAGACAGCTCATGGACAGAGGGATGGCGATACCGGCCACCAGAATGGTGGTGAGGTCGAGGAAGGAGATGGCACGGGGCTTACCGTATTCCACCACCACGCAGACGAAAAGGAGCACCACAAAAGCTACCAGCAGCCACTTGACCAACAGCGTTGCAGCGACTACCTCGTCACCGGCGCGACTGAAGAAGGCCAACAGCACCACGCACACGCCCATGATGCCGGCAAGGCCGAACCAGCGATTGCCCTTCTCCTTGCCGCACACAGCAGAGAGAAGCTCATGTGCACCAATTACACACAGGGCGCACAAAAGCACAGCCGTTGCCCACTCAGGTGCCCACAGCACCACAAAAAGCAGCAGCGGAATACCCACAACAGCTACCAAAATTCTCTGTAACATAGTTCTTCCTCTTATTTCACACCGCCAAAACGGCGATCGCGCTGCTGGTAGGCCACAATGGCCTCCTCCAGCGTCGTTTCATCAAAATCGGGCCACAGGGTAGGCGTAAACACCAACTCACTGTAGGCACACTGCCACAGCAGGAAATTGCTGATGCGCATCTCACCGCCGGGACGAATCACCAGCTCGGGGTCGGGCACACCGGCAGAATAGAGATAACGGGAGAAATTCTCCTCCGTCCAGTCCCCTCCTACCTCGGCGCAGGCACGGGCGGCGCGCAGAATTTCATCGCGGCCACCGTAATTGAGGCAGAGATTTGCCTGCACGCCCTCGATGGTATCACTGAGGGCATTGGTCTTCTCCGCCAGCTCCCGCAGTTCAGGAGACAGTACAGAGAGATCACCGAAAAACTTCACACGGATCTGCTCACGCTCCATGGAGTCGATGGCCTCCCGGAGATAATCACCCAGCAGTGCCATGATGGCATCCACCTCTTCCTGAGGACGCTTCCAGTTCTCTGTAGAAAAGGCATACACCGTCAAGTATTCCACGCCCAGCTTCTTACAGTGCTTGGCGATGCGGCGGAATGTCTCCGCCCCTACCTTATGGCCGGCAGTGCGGGGCAGCCCACGCTGCTTCGCCCAACGACCGTTGCCGTCCATAATAATAGCGATATGGCGGGGAAGGCGGCTCTTGTCCACCTGCCCCGCCGTATTCTGCGTTTTCTTACCGAAAATGCCCATTAGACGGACATCAATTCCTTTTCTTTGTTTTCCAGCAGCTTGTCCAGCACCTTGCAGTTGTCGTCGGTCATCTTCTGCAGGTCCTTCTCTGCGATCTTCAGCTCATCCTCGGTGATCTCAGAAGCCTTCTGCTGCTTCTTGAAGTGCTCAATAGCGTCACGGCGGATGTTGCGGATGGCCACCTTGCCGCTCTCGGTATACTTGTGGATCTGCTTGACCAGCTCCTTACGACGCTCCTCCGTCAGCTGGGGGAAAGCCAGACGAATGCTCTTGCCGTCGTTGGAGGGATTGATACCCAGATCGGACTCCTGGATAGCCTTCTCAATGCTGCGCAGAGTAGTGGCATCCCAGGGGGTGATCAGCAGGCTGCGGGGATCGGGAGAGCCGATGGCAGCCATCTGATGGATGGGAGTGGGGGTTCCGTAGTAGTCCACCATGATACGGTTCAGGACAGAAGCGTTGGCGCGGCCTGCGCGAACGGCGGCAAAGTCGTTCTCAACAGACTCGATGCTCTTCTTCATCTTTTCTTCGTAAACTTTGTATTCCTCTTTCAGCATGGGGTTAATCCTCCTTAACGATTGTACCGATTTGTTCTCCGCGGATCACGCGGACGATGTTGTAGGGGTCTTTCAGTGCAAATACCAGCACGGGGATATGGTTATCCATGGACAGGCTGGTGGCAGTGGAGTCCATCACCGCCAGACGGCGGGCCAGCACCTCATCGTAGGTGATCACATCGAACTTCACTGCATCCTTATTGACGGCGGGATCGCTGTCATAGACACCGTCGATGTTCTTGGCCAGCAAGATCACCTCGGCGCCGATCTCTGCGGCACGGAGCACCGCAGCGGTATCGGTGGAAAAATAGGGGTTGCCGGTGCCGCAGCCGAAAATGACCACACGGCCCTTCTCCAGATGACGGATCGCCTTGGCACGGATGTAGGGCTCAGCCACTTCGCGGATCTCCAGCGCCGTCTGCACACGGACATCCACGCCCTTCTGCTCCAGCACATCGGCCATAGCCATACAGTTCATCGCGGTGGCCAGCATACCCATGTGGTCGGCACGGGAACGCTCGATATAGCCCTCGCCATTCTTCACGCCGCGCCAGAAGTTGCCTCCGCCAATGACGATGCCCACCTGCACGCCCATGTTCACGCACTCGCGAATCACATCGGCCACACGGTACATCACATCGAAATCCAGGCCAAACTTCTTCTCGCCTGCCAGCGCCTCGCCGCTGATCTTCAGCAGCACGCGCTTGTATCTCGGTTGGTCCATAGTCCCCTCTCCTTATTTAAATTTATAGTTTCTCATACTGCTCCTTATTGTACCTTATTTCTCGCCGTTTGCATAGTGGCATTTTGTAAAATTTTCTTCTTTCTTTTCTTGTAGATGTACAAAAAAGCTGATATACTCGCAGTAATCCCACCGTAAAGGAGGCTGCGCCATGGCATTGCGTCATGTAAAAGGAAACACATGGGTCTGGGAGGGCTATACCGCCCTGATGCCCCTGTACATGGTGGGCGAAAATGAAGCCGTCCTCATTGACACCGGCTACGCTGCCCATGACCGCGAGGGGCTGATGAAACTCTTTGATGAGGACCTGACGCTGCGGGGCATCATCTGCACCCACGCTCACTTTGACCACAGCGGCAATGTCCGATTTCTCCAGCAGCGCTACGGCGTTCCCGTTGCCGCCTATATCATTGAGGCGGGCATCGCCGTCAACACAGAGGCTTACCGCGCCAATTATATCGGTATGACCTACGGCAAGACCTGCGAGATGTTCCCCGAGGAGTGCTTTACCGCCGACATGGTGCTGATGCCTGAGGACACTTCCTTCACCCTGTGCGGTGCAGAGTTTGGCATGCTGCTCCTCCCCGGACACTGTGCCGGACATATCGGCATCTCTACTCCCGACAATGTGCTGTATGTGGCCGACTGCCTTCTGGACGAGGCACAAATTTCCGCCGCCAAAATGCCCACCTCCATGTTCGTTCAGCGGGACTTAGAGAGCAAGCGCTCGCTGCTGAACACCCATTTCGACACCTATATCCTCGCCCATACGGCGGTGGTGACGGATATCGCCCCTGTTGTGGAGAAAAATATCGAAGTGTTCTACCGAAAGCGAGAGGAGATCATGAGCTGCCTTGCCGACGGCATGACCCTCCCCCAGTGGTTGGATTCTTTCTGCCAAAAAGTTGAAATTCGCACCCGCAGCGCCCTGAAATTTGCCATTATCGAGCGGAATTTCTCCAATTTTGTCTCTTGGATGACGGATGACGGTCTCATTGAGATCCGCCGCGATTGCTGTGCCAAAACCTACTACAAAGTGGAAAATTGAACATAAAAAAGCCACCCTCTCGGGTGGCTTTTTTATGTTTAATCCCGCTTACCACTGCCGCCGCAGCTTCTGCAATCGCCGCTTTTATTGCAGGACGAGCACGCGCTCCACTCGCTCTCCTGTCCATAACGCTGGATTTCGCCGTTGCCGCCGCACTTCTGGCAATCGCCTGTTCCGTCGCAGGTAAGGCAATCCAGTTTGGAGTGCTCCGGTATTTCGTAGCCGCTGTCATTGTCGAACCAATCATCACCGCCACCGCCGGAACCCGTATTGGCGTTGCTGATCTGAAAACCATCCATGGTAATATCCTCATAGGGGATAATTTCCACCTCATACTTGCCGATCAAGTCCCCAAGATCAAGGGACTTGATACGCACCACGCCATTGACCTCAGGATGCTTCAGCACCCACCAATGGGCAGCATCCTCATTGTCGAAGACGATCTCATATCCCATATCCACAAGGCGATCCACATAGTCCTCGGCCACATAGACCAGTTCCCCTTCCTTACACGGCGCGGTAAAGAGCAGCGAACCGCCACCGCTGTGGGCAAAGCGGCGAGAGTCATCACATTCAATGAAATTGGGCAGCACGGAGTACTTCTTATTGCTGGTACCATCGCTGACAAGGGGTGCCATGGAGTAGTCGTTGGTCCAGTCTATCGAGATCCACACCTGTCTGCCGTAATAGGTCCAGTCGGTCATATCGACGGTAACGGTGCCTCTGAAATCATCGTGCATCAGCAGCCATCTCTTCCCGGGGATCGTGCCGCCCTCTTCACTGAACTCCACGATCTCATACCCCTGAGAGAGCAGCACATCCACATACTCATCGACAACATAGCACAGCTCACCGTCAAAGCAGTCGGCCCAGAAGGAGGCATGGTTCGTCTCCCAGCTGTTGCTCCAGAATCGATCAGAGCTGTCGTAGGGGATAAAGTTGGGCAGCACAGGAGGTTTCGCCTCAGTAAGCGTCACGCCGCTGGGAAGGGTGCCTTCAAACTGTTCCTTAGCGGGCATATCGAAGCGGGAGAAATCGCGGATATACACCGTTGCCTCGGACAGATTTTTCTCGGGGTCATAACCGGCATAGAAGAGGACTACATCCGCTTCGGTACTGTCCGTAAAAGTAATGGGTGTTTCCCCACCATAAACAAAGCCAAAAAGATCTCCGCTATCATCCAAAAAACCGCCGCCGAAACCGTACTCCTCCAGCAGGAAGGCATATGCAGAAACAGCGGTCTCTACATTGCCCTCCACCGTAAAGAACACGGCCCAGTTACCCTCTTCCTCCTCCACATCGTGGAACTCCACCGTCACTTCAGAAAAGAAGTGAACAGGATCGGGGATGGTGATGAGGTCTTCTGCAGAGAAGTCCACATCGCCGACAATATCACCTGCATTGACACGGTCATCTTTGCCACCACTGTCCTTGCTGTCGCTGTTACAACCACGCAGCGCAGCGGCAATAAGGACAATGACAAAGATCAGTGCCAGCGCGAAAAACACAAAGCGGTTCTTCTTTATGGCCTTTTTAAACGCCTCTGCATCAAAGTTCTTCTTTTCGGGCTTCTTGTTATCGGGCTTCTTGATCTCCTCCGGCTTTTTTCCGTCTGCCGGAGTGCCGCAACGCTTGCAGAATTTATCAGTATCTGCCATTTGGTAACCGCACTGTGTGCAAAACATCGTAACTTTCTCCCTTCAACACCGTCTTTTTCGGCTTTATTCCCGCTTTCCGCTGCCGCCGCAGCGATTGCAGTCGCCGCTGCCGCGACAGGTGGGACACTTGCTCCATTCGCTCTCCTGTCCGTAGTACTGGACTTCGCCGTCGCCGCCGCACTTGTTGCAGTCGCCGTCACCGCCGCAGGTGAGGCAATCCAGCTTGGAGTGGTCGGGCTTTTCGTAGTCATGGTCGCGGTCGAAGAAATCCTCATTACTACTGTTGGAATTCACATTGCTCTGAGAACTCTTCAAGCCGTCCATGGTAATGTCCTCGGTCATGCAGATCTCCACCTCATAAGAGCCGATCACATCGCCCAAATCGAGGGACTTAATACGCACCACGCCGCTGACCTCGGGATGCTTCAGCACCCACCAGTGAGCAGCATCCAGATCGTCAAACACGACCTCATATCCCTTTTCCACCAACAGGTCAATATACGCCTCGGTGACGTAGTCAAGCTCCCCTTCTTCACCGGGAGCAGTGAAGATCAAGTTGCCGTAGCCGTCCTTGAACTCGAAGCGGCGGGAGCCGTCATGATCGAGGAAATTGGGCAGCTCCGCTGCTTTTTTGTTGCTCTTTCCCTCGCTGACAAGGGGTGCCATGGAGAAATCGTTAGACCACTCCACGTCGATCCATACCTCTTTGCCGTAGTATGTCCAGTCGGTCACCTTGACCTTGATGGTGCCGCTGAAATCATCGTGCATCAGCAGCCAGTCTTGATTGGCGATGTTTCCGCCGTCCTCTTCATATTCCTCGATGGTGTAGCCTTGGGCAACAAGCTTATCCACATATTCCTCCGCAATATAGCACAGCTCACCATCGTGACATTCCGCCCAGAAGGAGGCAGAGGTCTCGCCCCAGCTGTTGATCCAAAAGCGGTCAGAGCTGTCGGAGAGGATGAAATTGGGGAGAATGGGAGGCTCGGCTTTCACAGGCTTTACCTTGCCGCCATCATCACCGCCGCAGGAGAACAGCACTTTCAGCAGCACAAGAACAATCACCCCAATGACCGCCCAGCGCAGCACCTTTTTCTTGGGTTTGGGCTGCTTTGCAGGCTCTTCTTTTTTTACACTGCTCTGAACAGGCATCTCCATCTTTTTTCCGCAGTCTTGGCAGAACTTGGCATTCTCTACCAATTTTGCACCACAATGGGGACAAAACATAGTTTTTCCCTCTCTTTCGCCAATTTTTCTTGTTTTTCTCATCATAGTCTTTTATTACCATCCTGTCAAGAACACAAAAAAGCCACCCCATCGGGGTGGCTTTTACACTTATTCAAAAAACGTGAACTTGGGATTCTCCGCATCCACAAAGCCCGTGGCGACCTCAATACCGTCGCCGAAGAAGCGGTGCAGCAGCACCTTAAACTCCTCAATGGCCTCATAGACCTCGGCCTTATTCACATCGGCAAAACCGTCGATGGGGAACAGCACAGCCTTCGTCTCCTCGGTGATCTTGCCGCGCTCGCTCTGGCGCCAGGTCCAGCGACGGGTACGGACCTCATTGCCGCTGGCATAGATGGCCTCGCCCACATCAGGCTTCTCTTCCTCCGTCTCACCGAAGGCGATGAAGGTGTCTCCCTCCACTGCCAGACGCACATCAAGGCCATTGTCGATGGTGTCCAGATCGTGAGCGCCGATGGGCAGGCGATACTTGATGGAAATGGCGTTGCCCAGATCCACAATGCCGTTGATGGTGGGGAATCCCTTGCCCTTGGCGATGCGGGTCAACAGCGCCTCAATGGAGCAGAGGAACTTGTTAGGGTTGATGTCCAGCGCGCGAAAGGCCTCACGGTAGGGCACGATGGCGGGGCTCTCCTTGGGCTTCACGCCCTCGAAATAACCTTCGCACACAGCGATGTTCTCCTGAAGCATGGCCTCCAGTTCGATCTGGGGACGGGTGTTGTCAAGACCGCGGACGGCAACTGCACCGAAACAGGCCGTGGGGAGCTTGGCAAAAATGTCTTGACTGACTGCGTAGTACATGGGGATTCTCCTTTGGGTTATTTTTCTTTGTAGTACAAACGACAGTGACAGTAGCCCTCGAAATTGGGATCTGCGATCTGATCGCGGAACTCCTGACACATGCAGAAATTTTCTTCTGTTTTGGCAAGACGGCAGGGGCAGTAGCCCTCCTTGCGCTGGAGGCCTGCACGCACCGTCTGCACTACCTTTTCATCGGGGTTAAAGTAGATCTTCATACCTTACTTCTCCGCAAACCAATCTTTGCAATACTGGGCAATAGCAGGCACCAGCTTTTTGATCTCATGGTGAGAGGTATTCACGCACAGGTGATAACCCTCGCGGCTACCCCATTTGGTATCGGCATACATGGCATGATACTGCGCGCGCTCCTTGTCGATGCGGCGAATCTCACGCTCCATCTCGTTGCGGGTCATGTTCTCCCCCTCGGGAGCACGGCGCATACAGCGCTCCACCTTGGAGTCCATATCGGCATAGACGAAGATGTTGAGCGGCTCATACTGCTTCAAGATCACATCGGCGCAGCGACCCACGATGACGCAGTCACCCTGAGTGGCAAACTTCTCCAACAGCGCACGCTGAGCAGAGGCCACACGGATGGTCTGATCCATCACCGTCAGAGGCATCATAGCCAGGCGGTGACCGATGGTGAGGGGATAGGATGCCTCAATGCACTTCTCGCCCACATTGGCCACATATTCCTCGTTGAGGCCCTCTTCGCTGGCGATCATCTCAATGATCTGATGGTCATAGCAAGGCACATGCAGGGCATCGGCCAAACGCTTGCCCAGCTCACGGCCACCGCTGCCGAATTCACGGTTAATGGTAATGATCATACGCTCTCTTCCTCTCGTTTCTATGTTTCCATTTCGCTGCTCTTCAATGGGATACGGCACAGGATTTTCACCTCTGCTGTAATCCCTTCGTCAGCTTGTCGCGGAGTGCCTGATTCTTTTTCTTCTCCTGCCTGCGGGTGATGACCCAGCCGACCACCGTTACCACCGACATGGTGGCCGAGATGACCGCCACCGCCGTACCGAGAGGCTTGAGCTTGGGCAGCAGCTTTCCGCCGCCCTTCAGCGCAGCTTCACCCAGATTCAACGCATCCTTCATTGATGGTTTCAATGCCATGGCACATCCTCCTGTCAAGTTTTCAAGAGTATATCACAAAATTTCCTTCGATGCAAGGATTCAGCGGATCTGACCGCTGCCCTTCACCACATACTTATAGGTGGTTAGCTCCTCCAAGCCCATAGGGCCGCGGGCGTGGAGCTTCTGGGTAGAGATGCCCATCTCACAGCCGAGACCGAACTGCCCGCCATCTGTAAAGCGGGTGGAGGCGTTGACATACACCGCGGCACTGTCCACCAACTGCGTAAACAGCTGCGCCGCCGCTTCATTCTCCGTGATGATGGCGTCGCTGTGGTGGGTGGAGTGGACGCTGATATGGGCGATGGCATCGGCGGTGCTGTCCACTACCTTTACCGCCAGCACATAGTCCAGGAACTCGGTATCAAAATCCTCCTCGGTAGCGGGCACACCATCAATGATTGCCAAGGCGCGTGCATCCAGCCGCAGCTGGACGGGATGGGGGTGCTTGGGATCAGTGAGCCGCGCTTTCAGCTTGGGCAGGAACTCCGCGGCAATATCCTGATGAACGAGGCACACCTCGGCGGCGTTGCAGACACTGGGGCGACTCATTTTGGCATTTTCGATAATGTTCAGCGCCTTTTCCTGATCGGCGCTGTCATCCACATAGATGTGGCAGATACCCGTACCTGTCTGGATGCAGGGCACCAGCGCATTCTCCACACAGGAGCGGATGAGGCCTGCACCGCCGCGGGGAATCAGCAGGTCGATATAGCCCACCGCCTGCATCATATCCGTGGCACTCTGACGGGTGGTGTCCTCGATGAGGTTCACCGCCGTCTCGGGCAGTCCCACAGAGGCAAGGCCCCGCTGCAGCGCCGTGACGATGGCGTGGGCACTGCCATAGGCCTCCTTACCGCTGCGGAGCACACAGGCGCTGCCCGCCTTGAGAGCCAGTGCAGCAGCGTCGGATGTAACATTGGGGCGGCTCTCGTAGATAATGGCGATGACACCCATGGGAACGCTGATACGCTGCACCTGCAAGCCGTTGGGCAGCGTATTCCCGGCGATGACACGACCCACAGGATCGGGCAAATCAGCTACCTCGCGGATACCCTTGGCCATGTCGGCGATGCGCCCCTCGGTGAGGGCCAGGCGATCCAGCATTACCTCGGAGATGTGGCCGCGGGCAGCGTCCATATCGCGCCCGTTAGCCTCCAAAATCTCTGCTGTAGCGGCAACGAGGGCATCGGCCATGGCGCAGAGAGCCGCATTCTTCTCCTCACAGCTGACCGTCAGTAGATGGGGCACAGCAGCCTTGGCCGAGGATAGGATTTCGTGTGTGGTTTTCATCGTGCTGCCTCCTTTGCCTTGAAACGGGTGCCGATGGGTTTGCCCTCCACAATGTCATAGAGAATCGCCGGATCGCGGCCGTTGGCGATGATCATCTCCACGCCGCCTTCGGTGGCAATGTGGGCTGCATGGAGCTTAGTGGCCATGCCGCCTGTGCCGAGAGCACTGCCTGCTCCGCCCGTCATGGCTTCGATCTCCGCTGTGATCTCCTCCACTGTGGGCAGGAGCCGTGCATCGGAGTGGGTATGGGGATCGGCGGTATAGAGGCCGTCGATATCTGAGAGAATCACCAGCAAATCGGCGCAGATAGCGGTGGCCACCACAGCACCGAGGGTATCGTTGTCACCAATCACAATCTCGCGGGTGGCCACGGTATCATTCTCATTGATGATGGGCAGCGCCTTCAGTTCCAACAGACGGAAGAGGGTGTTTTCAAAATTCTGCTTCCGCTCCTCGTGGGCGATATCCTCTGCCGTCACCAGAATCTGGGCCACCGTATGGTTATAGGTGGAGAAAAGACGGTCGTAAGTATACATCAGTTCGCACTGACCCACGGCGGCAGCCGCCTGCTTGGTGGGGATGTCGGTAGGTCGGCTGCCCAGAGAGAGCTTTCCCACGCCCATGCCGATGGCACCGGAGGAGACCAGCACCACCTGATGTCCTGCGTTCTTCAGATCGCTCAGCACACTGCACAGCTGCTCCACGCGGCGCACATTCATCAAACCGGTGCTGTGGGCCAGTGTGGAAGTACCAACCTTAATGACGATTCTCATACCTGATCCGTCCCTTTCCTAAGTGAACTATACCTTGAAATTATACTCCACCGGTGGATAAATGTCCATAGAAACTTGTTTTCTTAGCGTCCCACCACACAGCGTCCGTCGGACCATACAGAGACGATATTACGCTGCTCCATCATGTAGAGGGCGCGCTCAAAGCGCTCGTTGATGTTCAGAGGCACGGTACTCTCGGTGAAGTTTCCGTCATCCACCACAACGGCGTGAAGGGCATCCCCCACAGCGAAGCCGTCGCCGCCGCCGAAGTATTTATGGCCCGCCGTGGTGCCCAGATAATAGCCTTCGGGCACGGTGAGGAAGGGCGTTTTCCAACCGTCCATCATCTGCCGCACCTTGGAAGAACGGATAGTAGTGGTGATAACCCGATACATAGGCAGTTGCTGGCCGCCGGCAATATCACTGCCCAGCGTTACCCAAAGACCCTCGTCCAGCATCTGACGCACAGGACAGACACCGGAGGAAATATTGATGTTGGAGTCGGCGCAGTGGGCCACCACCACATTGTGCTCGCGCATGGCGCGGCGTTCGGCCTCATCGGAATGGACGCAGTGAGCCATAACGGTGTGATCTTTCCACTGGCCGAACTTATGATAGCTCTCCCAATACTGCTTGCAATCGGGATGCAGTTCCAGCACCCACGCCATCTCGGCGTGGTTTTCGGAGAGGTGGGACTGGACATACAGCCCCTTTTCGGCCGCAATTTTCCCCAACTGAGCCATCAGTTCATCACTGCAGGTAGGGGTAAAGCGCGGAGTAATGATGGGTTTGACATGGTCAAAGTGACAACCGTCCAGCCAGCGGAGCGTCTCGGATACCGACTCCTCGGTGCTCTCCTGATACACGCCCTCCTTGCCGTTGCGATCCATGTTCACCTTGCCCACAAAGCCGGTAACACCGGCCTTTTCCAGTTCCTCCATCAATACCCATGTAGCATCGGTATGGAGCGAGGAGAACATGCACACACGGGTCGTGCCGTTGGTAATGAGCTCATTGGCCAATCGGCGGTATACACGGCGGGCATACTCCGTATCAGCAAAACGAGCCTCCACAGGGAAGGTATAGGTATCCAGCCAGTCCAGCAAGGGCAGATCCATACCCATACCCAGCATAGGATATTGAGGAGCGTGAAGGTGCATATCGGCAAAGGACTGCAAAATCAGCTTGTCGCCGTAGTCATGTATCTCACCGTCTGCATGTTCGGTCGGCAGTTGGGAATAGATTCCCGCAATGGTGCCGTTCTCCAGCACCAGATAGCCGTTTTCGATGATCTCCAACTGACCCAAGGCGGGAGTGTGGACAATATGACCTTTCAAAATCTCTTTCATAGTGGTTCCCTCGCTTCTCACACAACGGTGGCAAAATAAAAAAGGCACTTCATCACACCACGCGACAAAGCACCCATAGTGGCGCCATCGGTGACGCCGTAGAAACGCTGTACCCCATCACGGTACAACTATATGAGCTATTAAATTGTTATCTTAGCTGAAAATATTTTATCACAGCAAAGGTGATATTTCAAGAAAAAATTTTCCGCTTCTATGGTTCAAGGTCAGCGCATATCCTTGTCCGAGGTGATGGTATGGGCAGTTACAGGCGATATATCCGCAGGATCGGGGCGGTGGCGGCAGCAGCGGCTATGCTGTTGACCGGCATCACATCATGCGATAGTGCATACGGCCTCCGCGAGGCAGGCCAGGCACTGGTCCTGCGTCAAATGAGCACCCAGCTCCCCTCCCCCCTGTCCCCTGCCGCAATCCTCGTACTGCAGCAGTCGCCGCAGCTTTCAATGGCAGTATGTGCTGCCATGCAGCAGGAGGACGCATCCACCATCCCCACACAGCTGCCTCATGCCGCACCTTCCCTCTCCCCTGCACCGCAGGCAAAATTCAGCATGCTGCAATTTCTCGACAACGGCGTTCCCTCCCAAACGGTAAAAATCACCGACCCGAAGAGCCACATTGCCGTGGGCGGCGTATATATCAAAAATTCCTCCGGTAAAACGGTGGATGCCGCAGCAGTAAATGCGTACACGCCTCCTGCCATAACCTCAGACGGCCCACAGGTACTCATTATCCACACCCACGGCAGTGAAGCCTATACGCTGCCAAAGGGACAGAGCTATGTTTCTACCGGAAACTACCGCACCTCCGACACCTCCTGCAGCGTGGTGCGCATCGGAGATGAGATCGCTGCTGTCCTCTCCTCCTACGGCATCTCTGTTCTCCACGATCGCACCCTGTATGATGACCCCCTCTACAACGACGCCTATTCCCGCTCAGCGGTGGGAGCGCAAGGCTATCTGGAGAAATACCCCTCCCTCTGCTACATCCTCGACATTCACCGCGATGCGGTGGAAGATGCCCGACACAACCAGTACAAACTGGTGGCGGAAGAGGACAATACCGTGGCGCAGATGAGTTTTGTTGTCGGCACCAATTACGACCACTGGCAGGAAAACCTCTCTTTGGCGGTAGCAGTTTCCGAAACGATACAGCATGACTATCCCACTGCCATGCGGCCCATCATTCTCCGCTCTTCCCGCTATAATCAGCATCTCTCCCCCGGAGCACTGCTGGTGGAGGTGGGCGCGGCGGGAAACTCGCTGGACGAGGCCATCCATTCGGGGCGCATCTTTGCCACAGCGTTGGCCGAAGTTATTCTGGACACATAAAAAATGACCGCCCGAAGGCGGTCATTTTTACATATTTCCTGTGTCTCACTTCTCCGTAGGCATCTTCCATTCAGAGATGTCCGTGTGGAGCAGATGGTGAGCGCGGTGGCTCAGAGGCTTTTCAAAGTATTCGTGGTACAGCTTCAGCACATCCTTGTTCTCATGGGAGTAGCGAACCTCCATGTTCTTGTCGATGGCCCACAGCACATCACCGCGGTACTCGGCCAACTCCTTACCGTCGTGGATGGGCTGACCGCCGCCGCCGGCACAGCCGCCGGGACAGGCCATCACTTCCACGAAGTCATAGCTGACATCGCCGTTCTGTAGGGCGTTCATCAAGCGGCGGGTATTGCCCAGACCGCTGACAACAGCCACGCGGACAGGACCGGCGCCGGGAATGGTAAAGGTAGCTTCCTTCCAGCCATCCATGCCGCGGACGGCGCTGAAGGTATCGGCGGGAGGATTCTCGCCGGTCACCAGATAGTAAGCGCTGCGCAGAGCTGCATCCATCACGCCGCCGGTAGCGCCGAAGATGACGGCAGCACCGGTGCCGCTGCCCAAGGGGCTGTCAAACTCCGTCTCGGGCATGTGGGTAGGATCGATCTGCTCGCCGCGGATCATACGCACCATCTCACGGGTGGTAAGCACCACATCCACATCGGGATCGCCGCAGGCATCGTTCAGGTTGGGGAAGGTTGCCTCGGATTTCTTGGCAGTACAGGGCATCACGGACACCACGAAGATATCGTGGGGATCAACACCGATCTTCTCGGCAAAGTAGCTCTTGGCCACAGCACCGAACATACCCTGAGGGGACTTGGCGGAGGAGAGATTCTCCGCATAGGCGGGGAACTGTCCCTTCACAAAGCGCATCCAGCCGGGGCAGCAGGAGGTGAACATGGGCCAGCGGTACTGGTCGCGGTGGGTAAATCGCTCCAGGAACTCGCTGCCCTCCTCCATGATGGTCAGGTCGGCGGCAAAGTTGGTGTCGAAGACATAGTTGAAGCCCATCTCCTTGAGGCAGGATACCATGCGCTTGGCGGTGGCGAACTTGGGATCGAGATGATAGTGCTCAGCCCAAGCGGCGCGGACGGCGGGTGCCACCTGCACGATGGTGACCTTCTTGGGATCGGCCAGCGCATCCCAGACGCGGCCCGTATCGTCGCGCTCCTGCAGAGCGCCCACGGGACAGTGGGTGACACACTGACCGCAGAAGGTACAGTCGGACTCGCCCAGCGTACGGAAATTGCCCACGCCCACATCAGTGCGGGAACCGGTACCGATCAGATCCCAGATATGCATACCCTGGATCTTATCACAGACCTGCACGCAGCGCATACAGCGGACACAGCGGTTGTTAACGCGCACAATGGGGTTGGAGAAATCGTCGGGGGTCTTTTTCAGATCCTTGACATAGTGGTCACCCAACAGGTTGTAGTCGGTGGTCAGCTGCTGGAGTTTGCAGTTACCGCTGCGGGTGCACTTGGTGCACTGGGTGTCATGCTGGCTCAACAGCAGACGCAGGTTCACGCGGCGAGCCTCGCGGACGCGGGGAGAGTTGGTGTAGACCACCATACCTTCAGCCACAGCGTTGTCGCAGGAGGGCACCAGACGGGCATGACCCTCGATCTCCACCACGCAGAGACGGCAGGCGGCAATTTCGTTGACATCCTTGAGATAGCACAGGGTGGGAATGTCGATATGTACCGATTTGGCGGCCTCCAGAATGGTAGTATCCTCCGGCACGGTGACAATTTTGTTGTCGATCTTCAACGTTACCATTTTTCCACTCTACCTCCCTTAAAGACTCCAAATCCGAAGTGATCGCAGCGCAGGCAGCGGGAAGTCTCGGCGATAACACCCTCTTCCGTGAGGCCGATCTCGATATCTTCGAAGTTGCACTTACGCTGGCAGGCCTCCACCTCGGTGGTGTCGATACGACCGTGAGGCGGACGGTTGTTCAGCTCGGGGTTGGGAATATCCACATCATCATCAATCTCATGATGATAACCCAGATACTCGTCAATGTTGGCTGCTGCCACCTTACCGGCAGCAATGGCGCGGATAGCGGTAGCAGGACCGGTGACGCAGTCGCCGCCGGCAAACACATTCTCCATGTTGCCCACCTGACCGCTCAGTTCAGCAACGAAGGTGCCGCCGCGTTTGACGGGAACACCGGACTGCTCGAAACCGGCCATCTCGATACCCTGACCGATGGCCACCACAATGATGTCGGCGGGAATACGAACGGGATCAAGCTTGGCATCGTTGGGACGGGGACGGCCGGCCTTATCCATCTCGCCGATAAGCTGGGGCTGCACCCACAATGCGCGGGCCACACCCTCTTCATCGGCCTCAATGCGAACGGGAGCGGCCAACGCCATCACCTCGGCACCCTCGGCGATGGCACCCAGCACCTCGTCAGGCAGAGCGGTCATGTCGGCGGTACGGCGGCGATAAGCGCAGGTGACCTTCTCCGCGCCGAGGCGGATGGCACTGCGGGTGACATCCATGGCCACATTTCCGCCGCCGATGACAGCCACATGCTTGCCGGTGAAATCGGGCATCTCATCGTCACCGATGGAACCCAGCATCTCCACAGCAGACATGACATTCTTGCTGTCCTCACCGGGAATACCCGTCTTCTTATCGGTATGGGCACCGATGGCGATGTAGATGCAATCGAATTCGTCACGGAGCTGGTCGAAGGTAACCTCCGTGCCCACATTGACATTGGTATGGACATCGATACCTACAGAGAGAATGGACTCGATCTCCGCATCCAGCTTCTCACGGGGGAAACGGTAGGCGGGGATGCCGTAGCGCAGCATGCCGCCCAACTTCTTGTGCTTTTCGTAAATAGTAACCTTGTGTCCCATGCGTGCCAGATAGTAGGCGCAGCTGAGGCCGCTGGGGCCGCCGCCGATAACCGCCACCTTTTTACCGGTAGCAGGAGCATTAGGGCCATGGGGCACAACGCCGGAGTGATCCACCGCATAGCGTTTGACGCCGCGGATATTCAGGGCATCGTCGATCATGCCGCGACGGCAGCGAGCCTCGCAGGGATGCTCGCAGATATAGGCACAGGCCACAGGCATGGGGTTGTCCTTGCGAATGAGGCGCACGGCATCGGCATAGCGCCCTCTGTGCACCAGCGCCATATAGCCGGGGATATCCACGCCGGCAGGGCACATAGAGACACAGGGCACAGGAGTCTGCAGAGAGGCCAGACAGCGATGGTGCTTGACATGCTCCTCGTAGTCATCGCGGAAGCCCTCCAGACCGTCGATCACCAAGCGGGCAGCATCGCGGCCGATGGCACAGTCAGCAGTATTGACAATCGTACGGGCCGTCTTTTCGATAATATCGATGGTCTCCATGGTACCCTCACCGTCCAACACCTGGGCGATGAGTTTCGTCAGCTGACCCAAACCGATACGGCAGGGTACACATTTACCACAGGTCTGAGCGTGGCTCATCTGCAGGAAGGTCAGTGACATGTCCACGGGACACAGACCGGGAGGGGACGCAGCAATACGACGCTCCATATCCTTATAAAGGTTCTCCACCGTGGTCTGGGCCTTGCTGGGCATTTTGATGTCAAGTCTGCTCAAAGCAAGCACTCCTTTCATTCTATTTTTGACAGATGTTTACTTATCAAAATATGCACACAAGTTGCGCGAATTGAAACTATTATGGCATATTTGCGTAAATCTGTCAATAATAATTTGTTAATTTTTACTATAAAGAAACTTATTGAATAAAAATCCGAAGAACATTGAAAGTTCTTCGGATTTTTGCTGTATTTTTACGAATTTTGTTGCACAGCGCAGTCTGCCTGACCGCCCCGTAGCATCTCCAGCCCGTGCCAAAGGGCACTCAATACGGCTTCAAGGTTCTCCTTTGCCGCTTTGGGGCTGCCGGGGAGATTGACGATAAGACTGCGGCCCACAATGCCCGCCGTGGCACGGGAGAGGATGGCGCGGGGTGTGATTTGGAGTGAAGCATAGCGCATGGCTTCGCCGATACCGGGCACCGTACGCTCGGCCACATCCATGGTGGCCTCGGGGGTGATGTCACGGGGCGCAAAACCGGTGCCGCCGGTGGTGACGATGAGGGCTATATCCTCTGCCGCTGCGGCACGGAGAGCATCGGCGATCATCTCCCGCTCGTCGGGAACGATGGCACCGTCACCTACCGCATATCCTGCCTCGCGCAGCATGTCGGCCACCATAGGTCCGGCGGTGTCCACACGCTCGCCGCGGAAGCTGCGGTCACTGACAGTGATGACTTTCGCACTAAACATAGAGCTTACCTCACTTTCCGAAAGGACAGATGGGATAGTGGCACACCTCACACTGGAGGCAGAGGCCACCCTCACCCATCACCACAAAATCGCGGCGCGTCAGCTCCACACCGGCAGCGATACGGGGCAGCACCAGATCGAAAATGGTGGCCTTGGCGTACATGACGCAGCCGGGCAGCCCCATAATGGGACGACCATCGTCGAAATAACCCAGCAGGAACATGGCACCGGGCAGGACGGGTGCACCGTAGGTCACGATACGGGCACCGCTCTGTTTAATGGCGCCGGGGGTATTGTCATCGGGATCGACACTCATACCGCCGGTGCAGACGATCATATCCACATCCTTTTCCCGCATGGCGGCAATGGCAGCGGCGATGTTGTCGGTACCGTCATCGCAATAGGTATGCTCCGTGACCTCAATACCAAAGGCGCGGAGCTTATCCACCAGCACGGGGGTAAACTTATCCTCAATGCGGCCGTGATAGACCTCGCTGCCGGTGGTGATGACGGCGGCACGACGCAGCTTGTAGGGCAGCAGCGACATGAGGGGCGTATCTCCTGCCAGTCGAGCGGCCTCGTCCAGCTTTTCTTCTTCAATCACAAGAGGAATCACGCGGGTGCCGCAGAGCTTGTCGCCCTTACGAACCGCCGTGCCGCCCTTGCGGGTGGCGATCATCAGGTCCTCCTGCATATTTACCGCCAGCAAGCGCTCCGTATCTACCAGAAATACACCGTCAATGGCGGCCTTCAATTCGATTTTCCCCTCTTTGGGGGCGGTGCGCTCCATGTTGTCGTTGATACACAGAGCACAGAGTCGCTGGGCGGCCTCATTCTCGTGGAGGATGCCCTCACGGACTTCCCACACATAGAGGTTCTCTTTTCCCATACTGAGGAGTACGGGGATATCCTCGGCGGTGACCACATGGCCCTTGTGGAAGCGGGCATCCTTATACTCGCCGGGGATGATCTGGGTCATATCGTGGCACAGCACATGACCCACTGCATCCTGCGTTTTGATAAGCTTCATTCCGCTGCCTCCCTGATGACGATCTCATCGCCGGGTGCGATGCGGCCCTCCACCTCCACCACGGCGAAAATGCCGTCGGTAGGCATGACACACTTGCCCGCCAGCTTCTTCACGGCGCAGTCGTTGTGGCACTCTTTGCCGATCTGGGTCACCCGCAGCAGCGTGGGGCCCACCTGCAGGAGCGTACCGATGGGCAGGTGCTTCAGGTCAATGCCCTCAGTGACGATGTTCTCAGCAAAAGCACCGTCGAAGAGGTTCACACCGCAACCGCGCATCTGGTCGACGCTCTCTTTGGCCAGCAGGCTGATCTGGCGGTGCCAGTCGCCGGCGTGGGCATCGCCCACAATGCCGTGGTTGCACTTGACATCAATATAGGGCACTGCCTGTTTCTGCACACCCTTTTTCTCACTGATACAAACAGCCAAAACCTTTGCCATCGTTACTGCTCCTCTCTGCGGTAAGTTCCGCTCTTGCCACCGGTCTTTTCCATCAGACATACCTGTTCGATAACCATATCCTTCTGCACTGCCTTACACATATCATAGATGGTCAGGGCCGCAACGGATACTGCCGTCAGCGCCTCCATCTCCACGCCGGTCTTGCCGGTGCATTTGGCGCTGGCGCGGATGGCCACACCGTTTTCTTTCACTTCAAAATGAATATCTACCGCCGTCAGAGGCAGAGGGTGGCACATGGGAATCATATTGGAGGTATTCTTGGCGGCCATGATGCCCGCCACCTGCGCCACCGCCAGCACATCACCTTTGGCGATGCCGCCGTCGCAGATGAGCCGCGCCGTGCCGGGAGCCATGGACACAAAGCCGCAGGCCGTAGCCGTACGGACGGTGTCGGCCTTGTCCGACACATCCACCATACGGCCTCTCCCCTGTTCGTTGAGATGGGTCAATTCCATATCCTTATCCTCCGATCTCGTTCATATCACGCCGACAGTCCGAGACACCCTTTTCCTGCAGGAAATGGCGCTCCGGTTTGGCTGCGATGCCCTCAATGATGGCCTGCCGCAGTTCTTCGCCGTGTAGGCCCCGCAGGGGGATCTCCCCGCGTGAGTGCAGGCAGGGCTTTAATTTTCCGTCCGCCGTGATGCGGATGCGGTTGCAATCGGCACAGAAACGGTGGCTGATGGGACGAATGAGTCCCACGGTGCCACAATACCCGGGCACACGGTACAGCTCTGCCACGCCGTCGCCGCCGATTTTCTCCAGCTGCGGCACCGCCTCCAGCACCGCTTCGGCACTGATGTACTGATCCCAGTCGGCGCAGACCGCCATGGGCATCAGTTCGATAAAGCGTACCGCGTAGTCCTTCTCCCGGGTCAGCGCCACAAAGTCGGCGATCTCGGGAGCGTTGAAATCCCGCAGCAGCACGGCGTTGAGCTTGATGCCGCGAAAGCCCGCCGCTTCGGCGGCAGCAATCCCCTCCCATGCGGCGGATAAATCGCCGCAGCGGGTGATGTGGGCGTATTTTTCTCTATTCAAGCTGTCGAGACTGATGTTCAACCGATCCACACCCGCCTCACGGAGGGGGACGGCCAGTTCTTTGAGCAGTACTCCGTTGGTGGTAAGAGCCAGTTCCTCCACACCGTCGATGGCCTTGAGACGGCGGCACAGGTCTACGATGCCGCGGCGCACCAGCGGCTCGCCGCCGGTAAGACGGATTTTCCGCACACCGCACGCTGCGGCGGCACGGGCCATCTCCTCCAGTTCCTCCAGTGAGAGGATCTCGCGGTGCTGCTTTTTGGCAACGCCGTCCTCCCCCATGCAGTAACGGCAGCGGAGGTTGCATAAATCAGTCACCGACAGACGCAGATAATCCACTTTTCGCGCCATTTATGCCTCCTCCTTTCGCAGGGACAGCACATGCTCCGGCTTTACCGCCACTGTGAGCATCTCCCCTACCGTAAAATCTCCATTTTCCACTTCCATCCGCAGCGTGCCGCCGCCAACGGTACGCAGCATCACCACTGTGGAAAATACATCCGCAATGATACGCTCCACGGTGCAGGGAATGGCGTTTCCCTCTCCTTCTTCTGCGATGTGCAGATGGTGGGCACGGACGCCCACGGCGTTGTCCCCCTCCTCCGTCCGGGCGGCACGGAGCGTCACGCCCCACGCAGGACAGAGGATGCCCTTCGCGGTAACAGTACTATCGGCAATATTCTTGCACCCGGAGATGAGGGCAGAGGCCACCGTTTTCGGTGCAGCAAACAGCTGCTCCACCGCCGCTTTGGGCTGGGACAGCCCCTGCGCCAACACGCAAACGCTATCACTGAGGCGGCGCACTTCGCCACGGTCATGGCTCACCAGTACCGTATCGCCGCTAAATTGCTCTAATGTATCGCTCAGCAGCAATTCCAGCTGCCACTTCAAGTGGCTATCCAGTGCTGAGGAGGGTTGATCCAGCAGCAGGACCTCCGGTTTATTGACCAGAATGCGGCCCAGAGCCGTCCGCTGCCGCTCACCGCCGGAAATATGCTCCGGCTTGCGCTTTGCCACGGCAGTCAAATCCAACCGGGTCAACATCTCCCCGGCGATGCGCCGCTTCTCCTGGCGCTTGCCGCCGCGCACACCTGTCATCACATTCTCCTCCACCGTCATGTGGGGGAACAGAGCACCGCTCTGGAACAGATACCCCACGCGTCGCTCCTGCGGCTTGACATCGATGCCCGCTTCGCTGTCGAAGAGGGTACGGCCGTTGAGGACGATGCGCCCGCTGTCGGGGCGTTCTACGCCCGCGATGCACTTGAGGGTCATACTCTTGCCGCAGCCGGAGGCTCCCAGCAGCGCCAACACTTCCCGATCGGTGTCAAAATCCACGCGCAGGGTGAAATTATGCAGTTTCTTGATAATATGGACACTCAGCGCCATTTACACCGCCCCCTTTCCGCGCTTGCCGCGCCCTTCAAAGAGGCTCAGCACCAGCAGCACCACGGCGGAGATGGCAATATTCACCAGCACCCAGTTCATGGCCACACCATCCTGCCCCGTGCGCCAGAGCTGATAGACAGTGGTGGCAATGGTGGCCGTCTTGCCGGGAGTGTAGCCCGCCAGCATACTGGTGGCACCGTACTCACCCAGCGCGCGGGCAAAGGCCAGCACACATCCGGCCACAATGCCGCTGCGGCACACGCTCATGCGAATGCGCCAGAAGATGTAGGTTTCCGAAAGACCCAGCGTCCGTCCTGCCTGCGCCAGCGTCTCATCAAAGGACTCAAAAGCACCGCGGGCAGTGCGGTACATCAAAGGAAAGGCCACCACGATGGCCGCCAGCACCGCCGCCCACCACTCCATGGTGAGACGGATGCCCAAAACCTCCAAAAGCCACCCGCCGATGACCCGTTTCGGGCCAAAGACGCGCAGCAGGAGATACCCCACCACCGTGGGAGGCAGCACCAGCGGGAGCGTCAGCACCACATCCAGCACACCTTTCACCAGTGTAGGGAGCTTGGCAATATAGTAGGCTGCGAACACACCCACGAAGAAAACCACCACCGTGGCGATGGCAGCGACCCGCAGGGAGTTCCATAGGGGAAACCAATCCATAAATACCTCGTTACACCGAAGGGGAAAATCCCGCAGCGGAAAATACTTTCATCGCCGCGTCACTGCGGCAGAAATCCAAAAAGTCCTGCGCCAACTCTGGCTGGACAGACACCGTCAGCACGGCGGCGGGATAGATAACGCGGCCGCACATCTCAGTGGTGGCGGTATCCACCGCTACAAGTCCAGCGGAGACGGCATCGGTTGCATAGACGATGCCGCAGTCGGCCATGGCCTCCGACACATGGGTGGTGACTTCCTTGGCATTGGAGCCGTAGGTCAGGCAGCCGCTTGAAGCAAGGGCGGCTTCATCAAGGCCGTAAAAACAGAAAATCTTCCCGGTATACTGCCCCACCGGCACATCGGCGTTGCCCATAGCCAAAAACAGCTCTCCCGCCGCAAGACGCGACGCCATATCGGCAAAATCCACCACCGCCGCGGGATTTCCCTCGGGAACGGCCAACGAGACCTTGTTCTCCAACAGGTCAACGCGACTGTCCTCCATTACGCAGTCCAGCTCATCTATCTGCTTTTGCGCTGCGGAAAGGAACACATCGCAGTAAGCACCTTCTTCAATTTGCCGCTTCAGCGTGCCGGAAGAATCGAAGGAAAACACTATTTCCACGCTCTCATGCTGCGCCATGTACTGTGCGCCGATCTCCGTCAGTGTCTCCTGCAGGGAAGCGGCGGCGAACACGGTCAGCGTCGTTTTGTCCTCTGTATTACCGCAGGCACAAAGGGAGAACAGCATCAAAACAGAAAACACAAATACAATCACCCGTTTCATTGCGCCGTTCTCCTTCCCAAAAGATTACGACACTATTATACCATCTCAGCACACGCACCCACAAGGCAAATTGTTCAGTAATACAGAATTATTGTACAGTAATTCAGAATATTTCATTGACATGGACGAGCCGCTCCCGTATAGTAAGAGCAAAGGAGGTGTGCAGAATGGAACAGGTTCAGCAAAATACCGTGCAGTCCGTCAACAAGGCCCTCACCCTCACGGAGATCCTGTTGCAAAACGGTGCACCCATGACGCTGGCAGAGTTATCCCGCCGCAGCGGATTTCCCAAAAGCACCACCCATGCGCTGCTGTCCACCATGCGGCAGCATAACATCATCACCCAGCGGGAGGACGGGCGGTATTATCTGGGGCTGCGTCTGTTTGAATACGGCTGTGCCGTGTCGGCGGAGTGGGATATCTCCCGCGTAGCGCATCCGTATTTGGAGAAGTTGGCCATGTCCACCGGTGCCAGCGCCTTTATCAGCATTATGGATGGCGGCGCCGTGGTGAATATCGACCAGTGTATCGGCTCGGATGCCCTCCATGTGGTCTCGGAAATCGGGCACCGCCTCCCCCTTCACGCCACCTCGCAGGGGAAGCTGCTGCTGTCCCGCTTTTCCGACACAGAGGCATTGCGCCGCGTTGGCAGTATGGCCGCCTTTACTCCCCATACCATCTCCGATAATGAGGCATTACTGGCTGCGCTGCATCGCATTGAGGCCGACGGCTATGCCGTGGAGGACGGTGAGTACCGCATCGGTCTGCGCTCTGTCAGTGCGCCGGTATATGACCGCAGCCGCAATCTGGCCTACGCCATCGGTGTGGTAGGTTTTTTCCGCCGGGTGGCCTCCCAGGAGTTTGCCGCCGTCATCGAGGCAACACAATCCGCAGGCCGCGCCCTTTCGCAGGCGTTGGGATATCAGGAACTGTAATCACATAAAAAACCTCCGCAGATATGCATCTGCGGAGGTTTTTTATCTTACATCACAAGATTGACAAACAGAGGAACGGCAACAGGCAGGAAGCCCTTGGCGACAGAGAAGCCGTCGCTGTGCCAGGGGTGAACAGGCGTCTCGCCGCCGAGGCCGCTGCCCACCCAGTAGTAGAATCCGGGGACATCCTCCATAAAGATGGCAAAATCCTCACCGCCGAGGCAGGGCTGCACATCAGTGATGTTCTCCTCCCCCACTGTTGCCGCAGCGGCAGCACAGGCACGGGAATAGAGACCGGCGCTGTTATCCAGCACAGGGATCTCACGGAGCCACTCAAGAGACTCCAAGTGACAACGGTTGGCCTTAACCGTATCCTCGGCCAGTTCTGTAAGGCGGGCTTTGAGCTGCAAGTGGCTCTCATAACGCAGCGTACGGATAGAGCCCGTCAGCGTGGCATGGAGCGGCGATGTGTTGGCCTCGGTGCCGCTGTGGAAGCTGTAAACGGAACAAACAGCTGGGTCAAAAGGTGAGAGCTCATGGCTCACAAGGGAGGGCAGTTCTGCAGTGAACTCCGCAGCGGGCAAAATGGGGTCAATGCACTTCTCCGGCGTGCTGCCGTGACCCTGCTGGCCACGGATGACAAGACGGAAATCGGACTTTGCCGCCATAAGAGGCCCCTGATGGACGCCGATGACGCCGCAGGGCAGTTCGGGACGGTTGTGCATACCAAAGACCGCATTGGGGCGCTTGGGGAAACGCTGCCACATTCCCTTCTCCACCAGGGCGGCAGCGCCGGAAATACTCTCCTCTGCCGGTTGGAAGATAAAGGCCACATTATAGCGCAGTTCCTTTTGATGAGCCTTCATATACGCCATGGCACCCAGCAGCGCGGCGGTATGGTGGTCGTGGCCGCACTGATGGCGGGGGCCGCTGTCAAAATCTACGGCGTCGATATCGGCGCGGAGTGCCACCGTCTCATTGCAGCCGTTATCCAGCCACGCCAACACACCGGTCTCAAGGCCGGTATCAATGGTATCCACACCCAATTCCTCACACACGCGACGAATGATGGTCGTGGTTTTGTACTCACAAAACCCCTTTTCAGGATTGGCGTGCAGTTTCTGCACCCATTTCTCGGCAAGGGCAACAAACGCTTTCATACGAATCACTTCCTCACATCAGATATGAACTTCCGCCTCGGAATAGACGGTCGGCAAAGGCATCGATGACATACTGTTTCATCGCTCTGTACTCCTTCTTGCGAGATAATCCATCATATATTACGATACCTGCCATTATAAACCTTTTCCAACGAAATACAAGGGTTTCCCCGTTGCACCTTTGCCTTGACTTTTTCCTCTGGAGGTCTATCATAGGAGACAGGAAATCCTTCAATATTTTATACAGGAGGCAGCAGTCATGAAAAAAAGAGTGATTTGTTACGGCGATTCCCATACTTGGGGCTATGTACCCGGCACCGGTGAGCGTTACGATGAGAGTATCCGCTGGACCTGTCTATTGCAGGAAAAGCTGGGGCCGGACTATGTGGTGGTGGAAGAAGGACTCTCCGGCCGTACCACCGTGTTCGATGAACCCCTCGATCCCGATCTCAACGGTATTGCCCCCATGCCCGCCATTCTGCGCTCCGCTGCACCTATCGACCTGCTGATTTTCATGCTGGGCACCAACGATTTCCAGATGCACATTCCCGCCGGAAATCCCATCACTACCGCTCGCGGTATTCAGACCATGCTGGAAAAGGCGAGAAAACTGGAACTGGACCGTCCCGGCGGTGAGAAGATGAAGATTCTGCTGATCTCCCCCATTGAGGTTACCGAAGCATGGCTCGTTCTCAATGAGGATCGCCAGATCATCGACGACAGCCGCCGTCTGGGCAAATATCTGGCGGTGGTGGCCGAAGAACTGGGTGTGGCGTTTATGGATGCTGCCAAGTATATCAAGCCCTGCGATGTGGACGGTGTCCACATGGATGAGGCCGGACACGCCCACATGGCAGAGCTGGTTTATGAAAAAGTAAAAGAACTGCTTCCCTGAAAGAGCAAACAAGGCGGCCGCCAAGCGGTCGCCCTGTTTTTTTACAGATACTGACGGATATCGTCCACCAGCTGCTGCTCCACATCGATGAGTCGGCGGGCAATGGCCTTAGAGGGCTCATCCGCCGCCCTATACTGGTTCAGATACTGGCTCAGGGACTTAACACCCATGTTGCAGCCATCTGTCATCAGTGAGGCAACAGAAGCATCGCTGTCCTCCATGGCCAGCTTCACATTGGTCTTGACCCACGACATCCCCTGTGCGATGGGATTAGGGTTCTTGCCCTCATCGTGATAGTTGTCCAGATGGGCCTGCAGACCGCGATCCAGCTTGATGTGCTCATTGCGGCACTCCTCCAAACGCTGTCTGAATTTCTTGTCCTGCACATGGCCCAGCACATCGTCAATGGAGGTAATGCCCATCTTCACCCCTGCGTCACACTCCCGCAGCAATTTAATGGTATCCTGTTCGATCATCATTTCCACACTCCTTTCTTCTGCAAGTATGCCCAAAAGAATAAAAACCTTGCATAAAACGAGCAAAAAAACAGTTCCACCTGCGGTGGAACTGTTTTTTATAATATTCAGCGCTTGGCGGGAATGACCTCCAGCCAGTAGCCATCGGGATCAACAATGAAGTAGATGCCCATGGCTTCGTTTTCAAAGCAGATGCAGCCCATTTCCTTGTGATGGGCGTGGGCGGCATCATAATCATCTACCGTGAAGGCCAGATGGAACTCATTGTCGCCCAGATTGTAGGGACGATCCCAATCCCGCAGCCAAGTCAGTTCCAGACAATGGGTACTGCCCGCACCATCGCCCAGATAGACAATGATGAAGCTGCCATCCTCAGGTGCGATGCGACGCATCTCTGTCAGACCCAGTGCTTCCTTGTAAAACGCCATGGACTTATCCAGATCACGGACATTGAAATTGTTATGGGCAAATGCAAATGTCATATTTTTCCTCTCCTTTTCTCGCTTTTCCAATATAATCGTTACTGTGCGCACACGACTGCATTCAGGCGCTCCGTCAGTTGGCCGCTCTGCAACTCCTCCAGATCGATGACGGAAATACCAAGCTGTGCGGCACGGTGACGGGCAGCGGCACTGCAGAATTCGGTGGTGACAATGGCCGCCTTGGCTCCTTCTCCTCCAAAACGGTCACGCAGGATGGCCAGTTCATTGAGGGCCTCTGTTTTGACCTCCGTGGCTTTGCAGCTGATAAACAGCGGTGTAACACCGCAGGCTGCCATAGCATCCAGCTCATTGGACACGCTGCCATGTCCTACCACATCATCCCATCGGACGATGGCACTGCTTACCACATCGTTGAAGATTCCGGTGTCGAGGCAGGCTTTGTATGTATACAGTTCCAGCACGCTGCCTACATCCCGCAGCCAGGCACGCACATTGCCGTCGCGGAAACGGAAGGATACCGACTCGCCGGAGACGATTTCCAGTCCCTCAATAAAGCCAATACGGGCAAACTCTCTCAGTGCCGCTTCATTGGCGGAAATCTTCGATCCACGCTCTCCCTTTACGGTGTACTTCCCCTGCACATCCATAGGAGGTGTTTGATCCTCTTCTACCTGCGATACACGCTGCATATAGGATACAATATTCGCCCATTTGCGGCGAAAACGCAGGAAACAATCAAAAAACGGGTCAAAATCACCCAGATACTTGCTCAAAATCCCGTTGTCCACGCGGCCGGGCAGCAGCGTGCCGCCTGCCATCATGAAGAACTCCTCCACGGAATAGGAAAGTGTACACACCATATCATCGGCAAACTCTGCGCCACAGATATCATAGAAACGGTTCTTCTTTCGGGAATAGGTAAACGCAGGCGCGCCGGTCTGCGCGGTAAACATACCGGCAGCAAAGAGAGCCGCATCACTTCCGCCGGTAACATCCAGCGCACAGTCGGGGTACTTCTCGCCGATATTCAGCAGCTGACGGAGAATCCGATCAGCTTTAAAAAGGCTGGCCTCCATAAAGAGCACTTCCGGTTCCCAGCCGCGGTGCTTGAAAAAAGCGCGCATCTTCTCCTGCCGACTGTGATCCTGCACAATCTCCTGCGGGCAGAGATAAATGATCCGTTTCGGACGAAACATATCCGGTGCCAAGACATTTTCAATGGCACGCTCGTCATACAATTCAATCAGAGTGTTCATAGAGTCCCCGCCTTTCTCGATTTGTTTCATTATAAGGCCTTTGGGCAATAATTGCAATGGTGATCGGTACGCCCGACTGGATTTCCCCTCCGGGGATAAACTTCGAATCACAAGTGATTCGAACCAGCGGATTGCCGCTTGCCTGCGGCAATCCGTTTTTATTTCATTTTGTAGGCCGCTGGGTTCGAACACTATCCAGCATATAAAGAAACAGCCACGCCCTTTAGGTGTGGCTGTTTCTTGGTACGCCCGACTGGATTCGAACCAGCGGCCTACAGAGTCGGAGTCTGTCACTCTATCCAACTGAGCTACGGGCGCGGATGCGTATTCGTTCGTCCTGCGGCACGCGAAATATTATACCAACTTTCCATGTCGAAGTAAAGGGAAAAATTTTTTCAAAAAGATTGTTAAAAAAGTTGACAACTGCATCACAATGGAGTAGAATAAACCATAATTTTTTAGTATCAAAGGGAACAACGCTTATGAAAAAGCAAAAAGTATCCGATGCAGTTATCCATCGCCTGCCCCGCTATTATCGCTATCTGAATGACCTGTATAACAAGGGTGTAGTGCGCATCTCCTCCCACTCTCTGGGCGATCGGATGGACATTACCGCCTCTCAGATCCGTCAGGATCTGAGCTGTTTTGGCGAGTTCGGCCAGCAGGGTTACGGCTATAATGTGGCAGAGCTCCGCGCCGAGATCGGTCGCATTCTGGGCATCGATCAGAATCATAAGATTATTGTCATCGGCGCCGGCCATTTGGGTCATGCACTGCTGCAGAACTTTGATTTCAATGCCGTTGGCTTCCATATCGACTCCGCCTTTGACCTTTCTCCCCACCTGATCGGTACCGAGATCAATGGTGTGAAAGTTCGCGACGGTGCCGAGATCGAGGAATACATCAATGAACACCATCCTGATGTGGCCGTGCTGACACTGCCCCAGACCATGGCTCAGCCCGTTGCCGACCATCTGGTCAAATTGGGCATCCGCGGCTTCTGGAACTTCACCAATGTGGAGATCTCCGTACCCGACCATGTCTTTACAGAGAATGTCCATTTTGTGGATACGCTGCTGACCCTCAGCTACCGCATCAGCCATCAGGAAAAATAATTTTTCGCCGCCGCACACCAATTCTGAGCGGGCACATACTATGGAATGAGACCTGGTACATCAGGCCTGAAATTTCATAGGAGGTTCTTGTTTATGTGTAATCAGAATTCCTGCTTCGGTGGCAGCAGCTGCTGCTGGATCATCATCGCCATCATCCTGCTGTTCCTCTTCTGCGGCAACGGCTCCGGCAACTGTGGCATTTCCTGCGGCAACAGTTGCAATTGCGGCTGCAACAACAACTGTGGCTGTGGCTGCGATAACGGTTGCGGCTGCTGACAAACGATAAAAAAAGAGACCGCTTATGCGGTCTCTTTTCTTTTGCTTTTTCTTAGCCCTTCATCTTGTTCAGCACAACGCCGAAGACCTCGAGCATATTGTAGCAATCCTGCTCATAGATCTCGCCCATGTTGGCGACCTGGATCATGTTCTGCTTGGCATAGTCACCCTTACCGATGTAGAAGGTGTAGCCACGGACTTCCATCTCATCCAGGAAAGTCTGAGCATCCACGCCCTCGGGCAGGAACACGGAGGTAACGGTGCTGGCCATGTGCTCGTTGAGCAGCAGGCGGCAGCCCATGTCGGTCAGGCCCTTGCGGATGATGGCGGCGCAGCGCTCATAGCGCTCGATACGGCCGGCCAGAGTCTCGTCCTCAATGATGTTGGTCAGAGCAACATTCAGGGGCCAGAACAGGTTGACATTGGGGGTGTTGGGGGTCTGGTGGGTGTTCTTGGCGCTCTGATAGTGCTTGTACAGGCTCAGATAGACATTCTTGCACTGCTTGGCAGTCAGGCTCTCCAGCACATCGCGCTTGGCGCAGATGTAAGCGGAACCGGGATAGGCGCCCACGCACTTACCGCCAACGGAGGTGGCGATGGAGATGTTGTTCTTGACCACATCGATGTTCTGGCCGCCGGCGGCGCTGACGCAGTCGACGCTCAGGATCTTGCCATACTTAGCGCACAGCTGGCCGACCTCGTAGACGGGGTTCAGCATACCGGTGCAGGTCTCATGGAACACCATGGTGACCACCTTGACCTCGGGATGCTCAGCCATCATCTTCTCGATCACGGCGACATCAGGATAGGTGCCCCAGGGGAACTCGCAATCCACCAGGGGGATCTCGTACTTCTGGATGATCTCCAGCAGACGCTCACCGAACATACCGTTGCGGATCAGCATCACGGCCTCGCCCTCGCAGAACATGGAGGACAGGACGGTCTCGTTGGAAGAGGTACCGGAACCGGAAACGATGACGCTATCATAGGTATCGTCGGCGTTGAACAGCTTCAGGATCTTGGCCTGAGTGTCAACGAACATCTCCTCGAACTCGCGGGAACGATGGCAGATGTCATAGTGCAGCAGGGAGCGGCGGACATTGTCCTTCACCATAACGGGACCGGGGCTAAACAGCTTGGTCATGCTCATAATAGATATCCTCCATTAATGTAATTCTCGAATGATTTGTTCTTTCTTTTCTCTGCGGAATCCGATAAAAAACCGCAGAACTCTACGATATCATTGTACCTCTTCCCACACCAAAGTCAAGAAAAGGTGTCTGTTTTTGTACATATCGGAACGCCTCGAAAAGCAGCTATTCCGAAAAAGTTAAAACTTGCGTTAAAATGTTCGGTTTAATCCTCTATCCAGTATTTTGCACGCTCCACAGCGCGGTGCCAATGGTAGAGGAGATAGTCGCGCTGATCGGCGCTCATCTTCGGTTCATAACGGCAGGCGGGCTTCCAGATGTTCTCCACATCGCGAATAGAGCCGAACTCACCGATACCCAGCGCCGCCATAAAGGCAGCACCCAGCGCCGTGGTCTCCAGCACCTCAGGGATATCCAGAGGAATGTTGAGAATATCGGCCTGGAACTGCATCAGGAAGCGGTTGGTTGTGGCAGCACCGTTGCAGCGAATAACAGAGATGGGGACATTTGCCTCCTTCTGCATCACATCCAGCACATCACGCACCTGGTAGGCGGTGGACTCCAGCGTGGCACGGATGATATGAGAGCGGCTGGTACCGCCATTGATGCCAATCATCATGCCGGAGGCATAAGAATCCCAGTGAGGCGCGGCAAGGCCGGTGAAGGCCGGGACGAAATAGACGCCGCCGTTGTTCTCCACTTCCAAAGCGTATTTCTCACTGTCAGCAGTAGAGGTAAGAATGCCCAGACCGTCCTTGAGCCACTTGGTGGCGGCACCGGTACTGTACACACCGCCATCCAATGCGAAAGTCATCTGATCCTCCAGCTTCCACGCTACTGTAGGCAGCAGACCGTTTCGGGAGGCCACCGCCTTGTCACCGGTGTTCATCAGCATAAAACAGCCCGTACCATAGGTAGTCTTGATGGTACCTGGGGTGATGCAGGCCTGACCCACAAGAGCCGCCTGCTGATCCACCAGAATGCTGGAGATGGGTACACGGGCACCGAGGAAATCCAGAGGATCGGTAAATGCATACTGTGTAGCACTGTCTCGGATCTCCGGCAGGATACTGCGGTCAATATCGAACAGTTCCAGCAGATCCTCATCCCACTGTCCCGTATGGATGTTGAACAACAGCGTACGGGAAGCGGTGGAGGCATCGGTCACATGGACACGGCCGTGGGTGATCTTCCATACGATCCACGAATCCAGCGTACCGCACAGGAGTCGGCCCTGCTTCATCAGATCGCGGGCTCCCTCCACATGATCGAGGATCCATTTGATCTTGGTGGCAGAGAAATAGGAGTCCACCATCAGCCCCGTCTTACTATGGACAAGATCGTTATACTTGTCTGCCAGCTGATCGGCCTCACGGGCGGTACGGCGATCCTGCCAGACGATGGAGTTGTAGATAGGCTGGCCTGTCACACGATCCCAGACCACCACCGACTCACCCTCATGGTTCAATCCCACACACACGATGGACTCGGGGCCGGCACCGGTGCTGGACAGCGCCTGCAGCGTTGCAGAGAGAACGGAAGTCCATACTTCGCGGGCATCATGTTCCACCCATCCCGTCTGGGGATAATACAGGGGTATCTCATGATAGCCGCGTCCGGCCTCTTTCCAATTACGGTCGAACAGGATCGCCGTAGTTCCGGCGGTACTCTGATCCAAACCCAAATAGTACATATCGTTCATGACTACCTCACATCTTCAACAGAAACTCTGTTGTTTCATAATATTTTTCCGAAAAGCCACAAATCCAAACAAAACAGGAGAATTTTTGCATATTCTACACAGAATTCATCTATTTTCCGGCATCTGCTTACGCCCGTACAGACGCACATCCCGCGCTGTACAATTCAGGAATTTGCGGAAGGCACGGTTCATATGCGCCTGATCAAAATAGCCGTAATCCACTGCCGCATCCAGCAGGGATTTGGGCTGTTCTGCAGCAATGTGTTTGGTGCAGAACTGCAGCTGCACCAGCTCGCAGAAGAGCTTAGGAGAAAGTCCTGCGTGAGATTGGAACACGCGGTTGAGATACCGTTCACTACAGCCAACCGTCTTAGCCAGCTCCTGAATCCGAAGATTACCCTGACTCTTCTCAATTTCTTCCACACACCGACTCACCAATGCCATAGGGACAAACGCCCCCACTTCGCGGGCTGTCAAATACCGCTGCAGCAGCACATTCCGCTCATGGAAGGATTCACCGTGCCGCAGTTGGGTCAGCAATTCCGACACGCCGCGGAAAAAGGTATCCAGTGGTGTCAGGCGGTCTCCAATATCACTGACAGGCGCCGGGGCAATGGCCGTGGCGCTGCCCGGACGCAGCCGCAGACAAAAAGCAGCACTGTGGGGCGGGATGGTCAGGTGCTCAATCGTAGCTGCTACGCCACGGAAAAAGCCCTGTGCCTCGGTGCGTCCCAACAGGAACACCAGCATGGTGCATCCATCCGGCGGCAGCGGATAGGCCATAGGCTCACTGGTATGATTCTGCACCTCAAAGCTGTCCAACAGCACATGGCCCAATTCATGCTCGCGGCGGAAAATCCTGTGCTGCACACGAATGGTGCTCGATTCGAACAGAGAGGGAACATATGCCGACTCTTCATGGGTATCTTTTATGTATTGTCGATTACTGATGAATAGTGACACGCCCTCACCTCCTTGCAAAAAACAGAACACAGTTATCCTTGCTCTCAGCATAGCATATACTTTCACCCGTGAAAAGTCCGTTTTTTACTATTTTCTCACTTTCTGTTTCTTTTCTGACGGAACAGTGAGGAAATAGCACTTCAAATTTTGCTTTTTTCGTGGTATACTGGATATATTCATAATCAGAGGTGTACTATGGAACTGCAGGATATCCGAAATCAATATGCGCATCATGTGCCGCGTCTGCTGAATGGTCGGGGCGAATTTGCCGTGCTGGTGCCACTGGTAGAACGCCCCGAGGGCCTGTGCATTCTCTATGAGGTACGGGCCGAGGGCATCCGTCAGCCCCGCGAGGTCTGCTTCCCCGGCGGCAAGATGGAGGTCGAAGAGGATGCCGTAGCCTGTGCCCTGCGTGAGACATGGGAGGAACTGGGTATCCCTGCTGAGGCCATCGAGGTCATCGCCCCCATGGATTATCTCTATCTGCGCAACGACTCCACCATGTACCCCGTGCTGGGTCATGTGGACAGCAAGGCGGTGGATAATCTGGTGGCAAGTGAGGCAGAGGTGGCCGACACCTTCTTAGTCCCCATCAAGTGGCTGCAGGAACATCCGCCCACGCTGTACCGCTATCCCCTGCGGCCTATGGTGGGGGATGACTTTCCCTACGAAGCGGTACAGATCGCCCGTGACTACCCGTGGGGCAACGGGCGGATGGAGGTACCCGTCTATGAGGGGCTCCCCTATCCCCTGTGGGGCCTGACGGCGCGGATCACCTATTATTTACTCAAATCATTGGAACAGTAGAAAAAGACCGCCCACGGGCGGTCTTTTTGCGTTATGTACTTATGCCAGCAGGTGCTCCAGAAGAATTTTCAGACCCATGAGAATGAGGATGGCACCGCCGGCAAACTCGGCTTTGGACTTATAGCGCGCACCGAAGATGTTGCCGATGTAGACACCGGCAACGGAGATGATCAGCGTGGTCACGCAGATCATCAGCACCGCCACAAGGATGGACACTGCCAGCGTCACCATGGAAAAGCTGACACCTACAGCGAGGGCATCGATGCTGGTGGCGATGGCGAGGAGCAGCAGTTCCTTATGGCGCAGCGCTCCGCTGCATGACTCTTCTTCCTCGTCCTTGCTGAGGCTCTCGCGGATCATGTTGCCGCCGATGACCGCCAACAGCACAAAAGCGATCCACGGGGCAAGATTTGTGACATATTGGGCAAACTGAGAACCGAGGAACCAGCCGATAAGGGGCATCAAGCCCTGAAAAACACCAAAATACACGGCAATCAGCAGCGCGTGGCGCACACGCACCTTGGGCATCGCCAATCCTTTGCACACGGCTACGGCGAAGGCATCCATACTCAGACCGATGCCAATGAGAAAAATTTCCAACAGTTTCATGCGGTACTCCTCATAAGATAACGGGGATCTCTCTGTCGATCTCCAAAGTAGACGGGGTGACACGGCAGGTATAGGCCACCACCTGCACTCCCGCCGCCGCAGCCTCACGCAGTGCCGCGCCGAAAGCGGGATGGGTCTCATCATTGGGGGCAAAATCCAGCACTTGCGCCATCTGCACCACGAAAAATACGGTGGCGCAGTGGCCGAGCCGCACCGCCTCCATCAACTCGCGGATGTGTTTGATGCCACGCTCGGTAGGGGCATCGGGAAAGCGCGCGTGTCCCTCCTGCTCCAGCGTGACGCCCTTGACCTCCACCAGATGAAGGGAACCATCACCATGCTCCAGACAGAAATCAATGCGGGAGTTTCCATACCGATATTCACTCCGCACCGTCACCGCCTGCGAATCGTAAATGCGGGCAAACTCGCCGAATACACGGTTGGGTGCTTGGGAGTCCATATTGATAAGCGTTTCTCCCTTTTCAACCGCGATCAAGTCCCACGCCGTCTTGCGGTTGGGATTGGTGCCCTTTTCCAGATATACACAGGCATCGGGAACGAGCAGCTCACGGCAGCGCCCGGTGTTCTTCACATGGCACACCGTTTCCACGCCATCTATATCCACACGGGCAATAAATCGGTTGGGGCGGGCAAGAAAGCGTCCTGCTTTGACTTCTCCGTACTGCATACTGCTCCCCTTTCTGATAGCTTTCGTCATTGTATCATATCTCTCCATATTAGAAAAGAAAAATTTTCGTAAGAGTGCATAGTTTTCTAACATTTTTTTCGCATAACTAACAAATTTTTAGGCTAATTCTGTTTTTTACTTGCATTTATGCCAAATGTTTGGTACAATTACATCGTAAAATCATAATGGGAGGGGATTTGGAAATCATGGATTATTCCAATCTGTTCGTCTGTTTGATGGGTATCGGCACGGTATTTGTTGGCCTTATCTGCATCGTTGCACTGGTTTCGGTAATGAGCTGGGTCTGCTGTAAAACCGATCGCCCCAAGACTGCAGCACCTGTTGCTGCTCCTGCACCCACTGTGGCTGCTCCTGCCGTCACCCCTGCAATGGTTGCCGCTGTTGCCGCCGTGATCGCCGAGGAGATGGGCACCAGTGTGGATGCCATCCGCATCGTTTCTATGAAAAAGCTGTAAGTTGTTAAGGAGGACAAAACAATGAAGAAATACAAGGTTAATGTCAACGGCACCGTATTCGAGGTAGAGGTGGAAGATATCACCGGTACTGCCGCTGCTGCCGCTCCCGCCGCTGCTCCTGCAGCCGCACCTGTTGCCGCCCCCGCTCCCGTGGCTGCCGCTCCTGCCGGCGGCGAGTCCGTCTGCGCTCCCATGCCCGGCAACATCCTCGCTGTCAATGTCGCAGCAGGTCAGGCTGTAAAGAAGGGTGATGTGCTGATGATCCTCGAGGCCATGAAGATGGAGAACGAGATCATGTCCCCCTGTGACGGTACCGTTGGCGCAGTCAATGTCACCAAGGGCGCTACTGTGGAGACCGGTACGCTGCTGTGCACCATCCAGTAACGGAGGGTGAGCAATGCAAGCTATTATCAATTTCTGTGAACAGACTGGCTTTTTCCAGTTCTTCCAAGGAGATAACTGGAAATGCGCGGTGATGATCGTCGTCGCCTGCGTGCTGCTGTTCCTGGGTATCGTCAAGAAGTTTGAGCCGCTGCTGCTGGTTCCTATTGCTATTGGTATGCTGGTGACCAACCTGCCCGGTGCCGGTATGTACCATGAGATCCTCTTTGCCGGCGGTCATATCCACTGGGATCTCTTCGGCGGCGCCCCCATCACCGCTGAGTTCCTCACCGAGATGGCCGAGGTGGGCGTCAGTGCCGATGTGCTCTCCGCCGTTTCCGTCGGGCAGAGCATCAGCATCGGCCTCATTGATATTCTGTATCTGGGTATCAAGCTGGGCATTTACCCCTGTCTCATCTTCATGGGCGTGGGCGCTATGACCGACTTCGGCCCCCTGATCGCCAATCCCAAGAGCCTGCTGCTGGGCGCTGCTGCACAAATCGGTATCTTCCTGACCTATGTGGGCTGCCGTCTGCTGGGCTTTACCGGTGCCGAAGCTGCCTCCGTGGGTATTATCGGAGGCGCCGACGGCCCCACCGCTATCTTCGTCACCGCCATGCTGGCCCCCGCTCTGCTGGGCCCCATCGCGGTATCCGCCTATTCCTACATGGCTCTTGTCCCTGTGATCCAGCCCCCCATCATGAAGGCGCTGACCACCGAGAAGGAGCGCCAGATCGTTATCAAGCCTCTGCGTGAGGTCAGCAAGAAAGAGAAGATCATTTTCCCCATCGTGGTCACTATCTTCGTCTCCCTGCTGGTCCCCTCCGCCGCTCCCCTGATCGCCTGCCTGATGCTGGGTAACCTCTTCAAGGAGTGCGGTGTCACCGATCGCCTCAGCAAGACGGCCCAGAACGAGCTGATGAACATCGTCACCATCTTCCTGGGCGTGTCCGTTGGTGCGACCGCTACCGGCGCCACCTTCCTCAGCGGCAAGACGCTGGCTATTCTTGCCATGGGCATCGTGGCCTTCGGCTGCGGTACCGCAGGCGGCGTGCTGCTGGCCAAGTTCATGAACCTGTTCCTCAAGGAAAAGATCAATCCCCTCATCGGCTCCGCCGGTGTCTCTGCCGTGCCTATGGCCGCCCGCGTCTCCCAGAAGGTGGGACAGGAGGCCAATCCCGGCAACTTCCTGCTTATGCACGCCATGGGCCCCAATGTGGCCGGTGTTATCGGCTCGGCTATTGCCGCCGGCGTGCTGATCTCCCTCTTCGGATAAAGGAGGTACACTATGGAATTTCTGTCTAATAAACCCCTGCTGATCACCGATACCATCCTGCGTGACGCTCACCAGTCTCAGGCTGCTACCCGTATGACCATCGAGGACATGATCCCCGCTCTGGAGCAGCTGGACTCCATCGGTTACTACTCCCTGGAGTGCTGGGGCGGCGCCACCTTCGATGCCTGCATGCGTTTCCTCAACGAGGATCCCTGGGAGCGCCTGCGCACCATCCGTAAGTATGTCAAGAACACCAAGCTGCAGATGCTCTTCCGTGGCCAGAACATTCTGGGCTACAAGCACTACGCCGACGATGTGGTGGATGCCTTCTGCCGCAAGTCCATTGAGAACGGCATCGACATCATCCGCATCTTCGATGCACTGAACGATGTCCGCAACCTGGAGCAGGCCATCAAGTCCACCAAGAAGTACGGCGGACAGGTGGAGGCTACGCTGTCCTACACCATCTCCCCCATCCATGACGAGGCTTACTTCGTCAAGCTGGCCCGCGAGCTGGAGCAGATGGGCGCTGACACCATCTGTATCAAGGACATGGCCAACCTGCTGCTGCCCATGGATGCCTACTCTCTGGTCAAGGCTCTGAAGGAGACCGTCTCCGTGCCCATCCATCTGCACACCCACAACACCTCCGGTACCGGCGACATGACGCTGCTGATGGCAGCCTACGCCGGCGTGGATATCGTGGATACCGCTCTGTCCCCCATGGCCAACGGTACTGCCCAGCCCGCCACCGAGTCTCTGGTGGCTACCCTGCAGGGCACCGTCCGTGACACCGGCCTCGACCTCGGTAAGATGTCCGATGCTGCTGTCCACTTCCGCAAGGTTGCCCAGCGCCTTACGCAGGCAGGTAACCTCAATCCCAAGGTGCTGAGCGTGGATACCAACACGCTGCTGTATCAGGTGCCCGGTGGTATGCTCTCCAACCTGATCTCTCAGCTGAAGGAGGCCGGCAAGGAGGATAAGTACTATGATGTGCTGGCCGAGATCCCCCGCGTCCGCAAGGACTTCGGTTATCCCCCCTTGGTGACTCCCTCCAGCCAGATCGTGGGCACCCAGGCCGTGATGAACATCATCATGGGCGAGCGCTACAAGGTCTTCCCCAAGGAGTCCAAGGCCATGCTGAAGGGTGAGTACGGCTCTCTGCCCGGTGAGGTCAACGAGGAAGTCCGCGCCAAGGCCGGCATCGCACCCGAGGATGTGATCACCTGCCGTCCCGCTGACCTGCTGGATCCCGAGCTGGAGAAGTACAAGGCCGAGTACGCCGACATCGCCAAGAGCGAGGAGGATGTGCTGAGTCTGGCCCTGTTCCCCCAGGTGGCTCCCAAGTTCCTTGCCAAGCGTGACGCCGCCCCTGAGGAGGCCGCTCCCGCTGCCGATCCCAATGCAGTCCGTGAGCTGTATGTGGAGTGGAAAGGCTAATTGAAATGTGCAACAACTCCCGTCCGTAAGGGCGGGAGTTGTTTTATCTAAAGATGCATAATTTTTTCTTAAGAAAATGCAAAAAAACTCTTGCCAAACGGGAATTTATCAGGTATAATAGTCCCGTTCCAAAGGAGCGCGCTATGCACCCTTAGCTCAGTTGGTAGAGCACCTGACTCTTAATCAGGGTGTCCAGGGTTCGAGTCCCTGAGGGTGTACCAACACCCCCTGATCCAATAAGGCCCATTGGTCAAGTGGTTAAGACAGCGGCCTCTCACGCCGTTAACATCGGTTCGAATCCGGTATGGGTCACCAAGAAACCTCCCAAGTCGTAAGACTTGGGAGGTTTTGTTTTTTAGAATTCGATTCACTGGCGGTAATACCAACCTTCACTGCATCTGGTGTAATACCCCATCAAAGTTTCGGGATCATCGGAAATGGCGAAGAAATAACGAGAGAAGTACAGTTCTTTTCCGAGATGCTGGGCTTCCGCCTCCAATACCGTCTTGGCGTACGCAAAAGCTGCTTCATCATCCTCTGCGTGATAGGTGAAATATCCGTAGACAAAGCCATCCGACAGCTGATAGGCGTACAGCTTCTTGATCTGCGTCTCGTCGATCTCGGGGGCCGTGACGAAGGTATATTCACCCAGCAGTTTCAAGCCCTGTTCCGCCTTCGCCCAATCGGCAACGCCCTGTAGGCGCACTTCCAGCGGTGCAGAACCGGGTGCAACTTGACTATCCTCACACCAATTGATAGCAAGCGCAGCACCCACCGCGAGGATCACAAGCAGCATGGGGATCGTAACAAGTTTCCAACTTTTCATAAGCCGCCTCCTTTCCCTATATAAGACACTTATTAGACGGGAAATGCAACGGGAATGTTCCGTGGGGAGAAATGTTACCCGCAAGGTGGAAGAATTCCTTGATTTGTTGTAGGGGGCGATGTCCCCCAAGGGGACTTCCGTTGGGTGTAGGCATCGTCCCCTACAGCCCTTTCCGTCACAGCTTGCGCCGCGCCACCTCCCCCGAAGAGGGAGGTCATCGGACCGACAGAGTCGTCGGCCCCTACAACAGAATTGAAAGTTGTAGGGCGGGCCCTGTGTGGCCCGCCGTCACCATACGGAAATAACATAAAAGGCGTGGCGGGGCACATTGGCCCCGCCCTACAAATAAGGATAAACATAAACAAAAAAACCACTCTTACGAGTGGTTTTTCTGTGTTGGCGCTACCTATTTTTCCGGGCCGTTGCCAGCCAAGTATCGTGGGCAGAAATGA